>JAZQEK010000041.1:0-24249 GCA_045538995.1 Acetatifactor sp.
AAAACAAACAAAGGGGTGGTAGCCCCGCCAAAAAACCCCCCCCCGGGGGGCTGATTTTTTCTCGCCGTAAAATAGGCAAAATGCACAAAAATATACATCTTGTGCATGACGTAATTGTGCACTTTTGAAAGTGCACAAACAAAACAGTATAGAAATCTTGTGCATGATGTATGGTAAATTCCGGAAATCTTGTGCATGATGCATATATACATCTTGTGCATGATGTGGTAATATATATATAGGTTGAAGGTGCACATTCAATACTAACTAAAAAGCGGAGGTTTTTAAGAAATGGCAAAGAAGAAATATGATTATTATGTAGGTGTTTTAACGGCTGATGGCTGTAAATTTGTAACAAGCGTTGACTACCGGACAAAAGTAGCTTTATGGACTGATGGAGAAGAAGCCCTTTCCATGAGTATGACTTGTGCTGATGACCTCGTCTATGGTTTACTAATGAACTTTCATTATGCTTTTACGGTGAAAGTGCCTAGTGGTATAAAGTTTCATAATGGGGAGGTTTAAAGCTATGGCAAAAATGAAGTATTTGGTGCTTGCTGATGATGTTGAGTTTGAGAGTAATTCTCGAAATGCCAGGAAGCATTTAACTGATGGAAACTATAGATACGTTACGGTGCTTACTAATAAGGGCGGTTATGACGAGGTTGTTTCCCGTGCTGTTCGCCATAGTAGCGGTATCATTTTATTTGGTGCTACAAGGAGAAGCGGAGGGGGCTACCCCTCCGCAACAATAAAGATGATTATACACAAAAGTGATTTGGAGAATATGCTTAGACGTTTTAATATATCAAGGGGCTATATCAACCCCCAGTATTTGACTATTGGCGTGTATCGGTTGTGTCGTGAGAACGGCGGTTATTGTGTCCGTGAGGTAGTGAATGAGAGTGGCGGTTTCCGGACGGTCGGCAACGTGTACGGAATGACAACGAGGGAGTGCTATTTCTTTCTCAGTGGTTTGATTGAGGGGGTGACTATTGTATGAGTGATTTCCTTGAGTTTTTAGCTGGTTTGGCAGGATTGTCAGTTTGCTTATTTTTGATATTTTGTCTTGTGTATTTTGGGTTACCTATATTTGACTGGCTCTGCACTTCTTTGTGTAATGAGTTTAACGAGGTATTCCCCTATTTTAAAGACTGGTGGATTGAAAGGGCATAGGTGATAGTATGAAAGAAATGATTAAGTATAGTCGTGTATGTGGCTACTTGGAAAAGATATACCGCCAACTGAATAAAGACTTCTTCGGCGGTGAACTAGAAGAGCCGGTTATTACTGTAATGAGTACTAAGGGGGCATATGGTCACGTAACATGTGGCAAGGTGTGGAAAGCTGGTGAAAACGTCCGGTATGAGTTGAATATTGGGGCTGGTACATTGTACCGCCCCATTGAGAACACTGTTGCCACTATGCTACACGAAATGGTGCATATCTATCACTTAATGCACGGTATTCAAGACTGCTCTCGAGGGAATACGTACCATAACAAAAAATTCCGTGATAAAGCGGAAAGCGTCGGGCTTATCATCACATATGATAAACGTATCGGTTGGAGCATCACCCAGCCCAGTGACGAGCTTGTATTATATATCTGCAATCAAGGCTGGCAAGAAATACTTCTGACACGTAACGAAAGCTTTAGTTTTTCCCCAATCGGCACACCATTACCGACTGGCTCAGACCCCGACAATGAAAGTGCACATACAAAAATAAAGAAGCCCAGCAGTACAAGGAAGTACATTTGCCCGACATGCTCCCAGAGCGTAAGGGCTACCCGTGACACCCTGATAATTTGCGGATATTGTACCGAGTTGATGGAGAAGGAAGCCTAGGCTTCCTTTTTCTTTGCGTGCCGGATGTCTGCCCGTTCGCCCGTACGCTTGCCCGTTGTCAAGGGGACTGTGGAATAATTTTTAAGTCCATCTTTTCGGACTTAAAACTTATGCCGCAAAAGCCCCTTGACAGCGTTCACAACCCCGACACTCCCCCAAAGGGGGAAAGGCTACCGCCTTTCCCCTCGCTCACTGCAAGTGCCTGCGGAGCAAACTGGGGTCAAGCGTCCGTACGCTTGTCGGCTCGGCGTCCGAGAACGCCGCCCCCGGAGGGCGTAACGGGTTACTCAGTGTTTAAGCGAAGTGAGTTCGCTAGTGGTCTGCGGAGCGAAAATGCCTTTGAAAACGTTCTGTTAGCGTATCTGAAAATTATTTCATTAAATTTGAGTAGGAAAAGACCCTGAGCGAATGCGAAACAAATCCCCCCTCGGACGGGTTGGCGAAGGGGGGCTGAGGCTGCTTTATTTTAGGCGAAGGTACGAGCCTAAAAAGCCGAAGGTGGGGGGTAGGGCTTTCAAGACGGATTTCCGGAGTTGGCGAGCTGTGCGAATAGGCAATACCCCGAACGGGCGAAGCCCGTTCGGGGTATTGCCTATTCGCACGGCGAGCCAGCTCCGGAAACCTGTCTTGATTATCTGAACAGTGTATAAAATATCAAGAACTGCTTTTTTATAATCGTTTGATAATCTTAGCTTATATAAAACAAAAACGTTAAATAAAACCAGTAAAGCTCATACAACATGTGGCTCGTCAAGGAACGTGGTCGGATAGATGCTTAGAAATAATTAGCCCCTCGGTGGTCTCGTGGGAGCAGGAACGCCGAGGGGCTTATTATTTCTTAGCATCTATTCGAGTGTTAGTGACGCAGAGCGGTGCTTTTAGCCACCCAAAAAAAATAAAAAAACATAACCGGAAGTATAGCCGGACGAAGTAGATCCGAAGCCAGTATGAGACTACCCGATATTGATGGAATTGCCAGTACCTTTCTGCTCGATATTGCCGACAGAAATTGAGGGTGCACTTTCATTCATGTCCTTGCGAATAAGCTCGTTTATGTAATCATTCAATGACTTGAAACCTTTCTTTTTACGGTGTTCCTCGATAACGGCTTTCATCCCCTTTTTTACTTGAATATTTAACCTATCATAATTCGCTTTCGCATAGTCGTTTTTGTATTTATTCTCGTTAAAATCGCTCATAGCTACCTCTTGTGCAAGATATATAAAAGTAAGTCCAAAATCTTGTGCATGATGTATATTTACATCTTGTGCATGATGTGCTATTATAATAATGTCTTCAAAAACAATTATAGTTTAAGCCACATCAAAAAGTGAAAACGGCTCATGCACACTTTCTATAAACTCCGCTAAGATTGTACCACAACGAAGCGGAAAAAGCAACCAGTAAACATGAACCAGAAACGAAAGGAGAAAAGAAAATGAGTAAAGTGCTGGGAATTGAGAAAAATGTAGTAATTGACTTCTTTGACAAGAAGAAAAATGTTCAGGTGCACCATGAGGGCTTACGCCTCCACTTAGGTGAGGAAAGAAAGTCTGTAGAGGGTATCGCTGTAGACAAGCCTATCTTCGTTAGTAACGAGCGTTCCTGCTACGCATTGGCAGAAAGTCTCACCGTAGGTGACGAAATCAAGGTCGGATATGACCGCTGGGGTAGCTTCTCTACCATCACAAAGAACTAAGAAAGGATAACCGACTATCTTAATCGGCTGGTAGTCGCTAACCTATAATAATTAAGGGAAGGAGAAAAAATCATGGGTGCTATCTTAACTGAAACAGAAACAACCAGTAACGTACTGGACGCTGTAATCGAATACGTTCCTAAAGTAATCGATTTAGCTGGTGATTGCTTTCAGGCAATCGTAAACAACCCCGTACTGCTTTTCTACTTTGCAGTAGGTATGGTTGGTGTAGGTCTCGGCGTTTTCGCTATGTTGAAAAATACCGCACGTGGCTAGTAACTGGAAGAGGGAAAGGGCACTCGGTTTTGTCTTTTCCCTTTTTTATTGCAGAAAGGAGAACAGCACATGAAAGTGCACATTCAAAACAAATTAATCAAAACCGTAGCGGTGTGTCTATGTGCCGCTTTACTATCAACTAGTGTAGTAAACACATTTACCATTCCGGTATACGCCGCTACCTCAACTGACATAGCCTTAACGAAAGTCCTCGATATGGCTCTAACAAAAACTGGTATATCTGCCAATAGTAGCCTGCTCCAGAAGCTGCAAGCTTCTATCCTGAATATGCTCAACGGAACTGCAAGCTCCTATACAAGCTATTGTCAAGCAAACAACCTTGATAAAAACTCAGATAGTTGGTCACAATATCTTACTTCTGATGCTTATATATCTGGTGAGTTTTTAATCCCCAACTGGCTTCTTAATTGTGCCTATTTCGTGAATTGGATTACCGGAACTGGTCTCACTAGTACGGATGTTATGGAAAGCGACGTTGTGCAGATGCTTTGCGGTGATGCCGTGGCGGTTCAAGGTGAAGAATATCTAATCAGTGACGAAGCGGTTGAGTATATTCGTGATGAATTTGAGCTAATCGCAAAAGATGAAGCCGGATATATTTATATCAATACTTTATCGCCTGATACAATTAATCCTTTGTGGTTTTCCGATAAAGCTTCCTATGAGTGGTTTAAAGCTTTTATTGCACAATCACAATATACGCATATAGTTTCTTTTGCAGGTTCTAGTGCTGGTCAATTATTTACGACTGGCTCAGATAATGAGTTTGTTGCTACTTCTACAAGTATTCAAAGAATATTGACTGATTTTTATATTGTAGACAATCTATCTTCTCAATCGGGTTATGTTTATAGTTATAGACTTTACTCACCAGATTGGAATACCTTAAGCGTAAGGGGTACTAGTCAACCTATATCGACTTTTATGAATAGCTTTACTGATGATAGCACTTTTGAGGAATACCTTAATACGTCTAATATATCTAATACGGGTGTATCTGTTTTAAATTGTAATATTGGTATATCTGCTCAATATTCATTTGATTATCAAGCTGGACTTGTTACAAATGATGGACACCCAGTACGTGTTTTTAACACCATCGAAGATATGAAATTATTTTCTGTCGGTGTACAGCCTTATTATATAAACTCGGAAACTACTTATAATTTAGAAAATGATAATTCGTTGAAATTCACGGGTGACTATATCAAGGATAACAGCAATACTTATAGCTACGACATTATACAGAATGAAATTGATAACAGCACCGAAGTCAATGAAAGCACTGTCAACAATATCGTTAACAACAACACCAGCACTATAGTAAACAATTACTATACCACTACTGGTAGTGATGATGGAGACGGCGACGACACCGGAAACGGTGGCGGTATTAGTGGTGACAGTATTAATAGCCTTATCAATGGCATTACCGGATTGCTGGACTTTGTAATTAACCTACTGGGTAACGTAATTTCCCTGATAGCGACATTCCTAAACTCGGCTTTGGAACTACTTTCCGGTCTCAGCGGTCAATTTGGTGGATTTACACAACTGCTGGGTGATATGTTCGCTTTTATACCACCGGAACTTATAGACGCAATATCCGCTGGTATCACGCTGTTAATCGGTGTTGCAATCGTTAAAGCTTTGAAAGGATAGGTGAAAACATGGAAGCAATCGGAAAATTGTTCACTTATATCGTAGAGGGCATGAAACGTGAATTTGTGATTTATGGTCACACTATTTCACTATGGCAGATATATCTATTTGTGATAGTAGCGTCAATATTATGTATGTTCATAGGAGAATTAATCAATGGAGACTAACAACTTACTCACTGTATCGGGCGGTGACGCTCTCACCCCCGAAACAGTAGAATTAGATACCATGGAGACCATGGAAGCTACGGAAATCGTAGGTGAAACGGAAGCATTGGAAACCATGGAGACTATGGAAGAAATAAGCAATGAAGAAAATATCCGGTTATTAACGGATATTGAAAGTTCACTTTCAGAAACAATAGCTACGCTTCTGGAAGAAAACAACGAGCTACTAACAAAGCTCAATGAGTATGAGGAAGCAAGGCAGACTGCCGAAGCTTACACCATATGGGATAAACCGCTGGAAGAATACACCGTATCTGAGGGCTTATCACTTATAGATACATTCATTCTTCTCGGTATTATCGTATTCTCAATCATAGGAGGTATAATCACATGCAATCCGTAATGCACGACTTGGCCGACTTGTGCGGCTTTAACTTTGAAGCAACCACCTTTCCGGAACTGTTTTTATTCATGTTCTTGGCTCTGTGCGGTACTGCTATTCTTGCAAGTATCATTAAGGTGCTGTTCTACATCACCTTTCATTCAAAAAGGATGGTGAAATAATGCTCGGTTATTTAGAATATGTCGCAAGCGACACAACACTTATTCTCACTCATATTTTCGTACTTGTAGAGGTAGTGCTTTTAGCGATTATTTGTCGCAACTTACACAAAATTCATAAAGCGGAAAGGAGACAGTCTAAATGTCACTCGTAATATTCTTGGTGGTAGTATTCGCATGTATTCTTTCGGTAGAATGCCGATTAATATTGCTCCACCCCTTTAAAACAATTAAATACCTTACAACGGATTTGTATCATTATTTCCATGACCGGAAGTATAACCGTTATGACGGTGGTATGCTTAACTGCTATTTCGCTCACTTTGGTGGTGGTAAAACCCTTTCGGTTGTCCACTACATTCGCATACTTTTTCACAAATACAATAACAAGCGTATTTATGACCGCCAACAAAAGAAGTGGGTATTACAGAAAATACACGTCATATCCAACGTACACCTAAAAGGTGTTCCCTATGAAGAATTAACCAGCTTGTCACAAGTGGTGTGCTGTGCATGGCGTAATAAGAAGATTGACGAAAAGCAAGGAACTCGAACTTGCGTAATCGTCCTTCTGGACGAAGCCAGTTCGGAACTGAACTCCCGTAACTTCAAAAGCAACATTGACGCAAACTTCCTGAACACGCTTATCACTTCCCGTCACTTCAATATGTCGCTGTACTATACAAGCCAGAAATTCAAGCTGGTTGACGCTCTTTTACGCTCCGTCACTCAGCGTTGTATCTGGTGTGATAAAAGATGGCGTTTTATGGTACAGCACTTTTTTGACGCTGACGAGATGGAATATGCGACTAATCCTACAATGGTGCAACCTTTAGTCCGGAAAGGCTTCTTCATAACAGACAAGGACTTCGACACCTATGATACTTTAGCAACAGTGGAAAGATTGGATAAAGACACCAAAAACGGTGCTATGATGACTGAGGAAGAAATACTTGCCATGCGTGGTGTACTAAACCCCGACAATGACCAGATTTCACGTCCTAGTCGGAAACTAAAGAGGGCGAGAAAATCACGCTCTGCGTAAGGAGTGAATTTTTGATGACACAAAAGGAATGGCTTAGTATCGGCTACGAGAAAGGCATTATCAATCAGGAAGAATATGACGAGATACCCTTTTATAAGGCTTATTATGAGTGGTTCAAAATGAAGATGGAGTTTACCAAAGCTCAGACCACTGACCGGATAGAGGTTACCTATAACCGCTATTACAAGAATGAGCCTATCAATGAAATGCACATTTCAAAAATAACAGATGCCGATATTATCACTTTCCTTATGCGTTGTTGCCTCGGAAGCTCTATGACTTATAAGGAATTGGGTCGTATAATGCAAATAATAAAAGGAGTGCTCACCTATATGAGAGATATAGAAAAAGGCGGTGTATCGCTCCATGACTGGGAGAAAGTCAAGCGAAACCTACCGCTGGATAAACTGGAAACTGGCTTTAAACAGCAATATGCTGTAAGCATGATTGATGTGGAAAAGCTACTGCATGATGTGATTGACTTGAAAGTGTACCCTCAAAAGCAGTCTGCTTGTCTCTGTATATGCCTGAACTTCTATTTAGGCTTGCGTATCGGCGAACTGTCTGCACTTGAATTTAAGGACTTTGACCTTGAAAGAAACGTGGTGCGTATTTACAAGACGGAAGGCAAATACTACCAGCGTGATGATGAGGGTGCAAAGACCGGAACTATGGTATACCGTGTAATGGAAAGTACAAAGACAATCTATAGTGTACGTGAGATACCGCTATTACCGGAAGCTCTGTACATACTGCAACTCATAAAAGACCATCATGCGAAGATGGGCTATGACAATCCGTATCTAGCCTATGATGGCAAGCAATCTGTTCTATCACGCTCTATTGATAGAACCCTACGCAAACTCATTGTATTGTGCGAACTGCGTCCTTTCAGTTCTCACGATATAAGAAAGACCTTTGCGACAATACTACACCATAACGGTGTACCTACCCGTGCCATAAGTGACCTCATGGGGCATAGCGAAATAGGTACAACGGAAAATTGCTATATACTATCGTATGAGAAAACGTATAAGCGATACTTGGACTATATGCGTACCGCAATCGGGTACACATTAAAAGATAGGATTGAAACCAACGACAACAAAAAGAAGACCGCCAGTAATATCTGACGGTCAACAAAAAGCGGAAGCGCGAGACGGGGATCGAACCCGCGACCCCCTCCTTGGCAAGGAGGTGCTCCACCGCTGAGCCACTCGCGCATGTCTTACGAACAAATATTACTATACAGGATAAACGGGAATTTGTCAACGGGTGAATTGTACTTCTTTTGAGAAAGTTTTGATGAAGTGTATGAAAATTCAAAACAATTAATGCAATAGAAAGAAAAAAACGGTTTTCGGGTTCAGATTGCAAGGATTTCGGTTGTATGATACAATAAGACATAGTAAGGAATGGGGAGAGAAAAGAGTGGAAGTACGGAATTATAAAACGGGGGAGTTGTTTCGACGGTTTCTGCCTTATTATGCAAAATATAAGAAAACTTTATTTTTTGATTTGATATGTGCGGCAATGACTACCGTATGTGAGTTAGTGCTGCCATTGATTATGCGTTATATTACCAATGAGGGGATTAATAATCTGGCGAATTTGTCGGTGAATATGATTGTGCGTCTGGGGGTATTGTATCTGGTGCTTCGTATTGTAGACAGTCTGGCGAATTTTTATATGGCAGACATGGGACATGTGATGGGTGCGGAGATGGAAACCGATATGCGAAGGGATGCTTACAATCATTTGCAGAAGCTGTCCAACACTTATTACAGCAATACCAAGGTGGGACAAATCATGGGGCGTATTACCAATGATTTGTTTGATGTGACAGAATTTGCTCATCATTGTCCGGAGGAATTCTTTATTGCGTTTATTAAGGCAGTGATTTCCTTTGTGATTTTAGCAGGGATTGATATCCGCTTAACTTTGATTATCTTTTTGTGTATTCCTTTGATGCTGGCAGTGTGTATGCCGCTGAATTTTTTCGTACGTGCTACTTTTCGAAAGCAGCGTAATCAAATCGGTGAGCTGAATGCTCGTATTGAAGATAGCCTGTTAGGGCATAAGGTGGTAAAAGCTTTTACCAATGAGGCAATCGAGAATGAGAAGTTTGAAAAAGATAATCAAACCTTTCTGGGGATTAAGCGTCAAACCTATTTTTACATGGCAGCGTTTCATTCCTCAGTCAGAATTTTCGATGGTTTGATGTATTTGATTGTATTGGTTGCCGGCGGAATATTCATGATAAAGGGGCATATTGAGCCGGGAGATTTGGTGGCATATATGTTGTATGTGACTACTCTCATAGCAACCATTCGGCGAATTATTGAATTTGCAGAACAGTTTCAGAGAGGTATGACCGGTATTGAGCGTTTTCTGCAGATACTGGATGCAGATATTGAAATATTTGATGAACCGGATGCAGTGGAGCTGAAAAACCCAAAAGGAGAAATTGCTTTTCATGAGGTGAGCTTTGAGTATCCGGATGATCATAATCAGGTATTCAGAGGGCTTAATCTGGAGATACATGCCGGTGAGAAGCTGGCAATCGTAGGTCCTTCCGGCGGTGGTAAGACCACCTTGTGCAATCTGATACCGCGCTTTTATGATGTAACAGCAGGAACGATTACCTTAGATGGTAAGGATATTAAGAAATATACTTTGAAGAGTTTGAGAGGCAGTATCGGTGTTGTTCAACAGGATGTATATTTGTTCTCAGGAACGGTAATGGAGAATATTTTATATGGAAGACCCGGTGCTACCAGAGAAGAGGTCATAGAGGCGGCGAAGAAAGCCGGAGCCCATGAGTTTATCATGGAACTAAAAGACGGCTATGACACTTATGTAGGAGAACGTGGGGTGAAGCTCTCCGGTGGTCAGAAACAGCGTATCAGTATAGCACGAGTATTTCTGAAAAATCCGCCGATTATTATATTGGATGAGGCTACTTCTGCGTTGGACAATGAAAGCGAATTCGCAGTGGCGAAGTCGCTGGCGGAACTTTCTAAAGGCAGAACTACATTAACCATAGCACATCGATTATCTACCATTCGTCATTCCGACCGCATACTGGTATTGACGGAGGAGGGAATCGTGGAAGAAGGTAATCATGACCGGCTATTGGAGCGGAAGGGTATGTATTATCAGTTGTATGAAACGGCAAATGCATTGAAATAGCAAGGAGGTATGGGTATGAAGCTGACATTTATTGGTGCGGCACATGAGGTGACCGGAAGTTGTCATTGCCTGGAAGTGGGGGGCAAGTATATCTTGGTGGATTATGGTATGGAGCAGGGGGTGAATACCTTTGAAAATGCGGAATTACCGGTAGCGGAGTCTATGATTGATTATGTGCTTTTGACGCATGCACATGTGGACCATTCCGGTATGTTGCCTCTTTTGTATGCCAGAGGCTTCCGTGGACAGATTTTTGCAACAGAAGCTACAGCAGATTTGTGTGAAATTATGCTACGTGACTGTGCACATATTCAGATGATGGAAGCAGAGTGGAAAAACCGGAAGCTGCGACGTAAATCCGGTGCCCAGCTGGTGGAGCCTTTGTTTACCATGGAGGATGCAGACGGCTGTATTAAAAGGATTGTTCCCTGTCCTTATGACAGTGTTATAGAGATTTGTGAAGGGGTAAAGGCACGTTTTACGGATATCGGTCATTTGCTGGGTTCCTCCAGTATCGAGGTGTGGGCGACAGAGTCCGGCACTACGAAGAAGCTGGTATTCTCCGGCGATATCGGAAATAAAAACCAACCATTGTTGAAGGACCCGGCTTTCACGGAGGAAGCAGATTATGTAATCATGGAGTCTACCTATGGAGACCGTTTGCATGACAAGGAGCGTCTGAACTATGTGGCAGAGTTAGCAAAGATTTTGCAGGAAACCTTTGATAGAGGCGGTAATGTGGTAATCCCTTCCTTTGCGGTAGGTCGAACCCAGGAAATGTTGTATTTCCTGCGTCAGATTAAGGTGAATAAGCTGATAAAGGGACATGAGAATTTCCCGGTTTATGTGGACAGTCCCATGGCGGTAGAGGCGACGGGAGTCTTTACCGAAAACAGATACGAATGCTTTGACGAAGAGGCCATGGAATATGTGCGGGAAGGTATCAACCCGATTTCCTTCGCGGGACTGCGTCTTTCCATTACCAGTGATGAATCCAAAGCCATTAACTTTGATGAAACACCCAAGGTAATCCTGTCCGCTTCCGGTATGTGTGAAGCAGGACGTATCCGACATCATTTGAAGCACAATCTCTGGAGACCGGAATGTACGGTATTGTTCGTAGGTTACCAGTCTGTAGGTACCTTGGGGCGTGCGATTCTGGAAGGTGCTCATGAGGTGAAACTGTTCGGAGAGGCTATTGAGGTGCGTGCACAGATTATGAGCATGCGCGGATTAAGTGGTCATGCGGATAAGGAAGGCTTGCTGGAGTGGATAAATGCTTTCAAGGAGAAGCCGAAGAAGGTATTTGTGGTTCACGGCGAGGACAGTGTTTGTATCAATTTCGTGGAATGTTTGAAGGTGGAACATGGACAGAGAGCCTATGCACCTTATAGCGGAACCGTGTATAATCTGCTCAGTGGGCAGTTTGAATTTGAAGCCAGTCCTATCCCTGTACAGAAGAAGGTACAGCCGGCAACCGGAGCTTATGCGAGATTATTATCGGCAGGTCAGCGCCTGATGGCGATTATCAAAAAGTCCGATGGCTTCGCCAACAAGGATTTGGCCAAGATGGCAGACCAGATTATTGCGTTGTGCGATAAACTGGAGAAGTAGAGAAGGAGAAAGCAGCATGAGTTTAGCAGATAATATATTTATTCATATGTGTAAAGATATTTTGGAGAATGGTACCAGTACGGAAGGGGAGAAGGTGCGTCCCCACTGGGAGGATGGTACACCCGCTTATACTATCAAGAAGTTCGGTGTGGTGAATCGGTATGATTTGTCCAAGGAGTTTCCCATTATGACTTTGCGCAGGACTGCGTTAAAGAGTGCTACCGATGAAATCCTATGGATTTGGCAGCAGAAGTCCAACAATATCAATGACCTGCACAGTCATATCTGGGATGAGTGGGCAGACCCGGATGGCTCCATCGGTAAGGCGTACGGTTATCAGCTGGGCGTAAAGCATCAGTACAAGGAAGGTATGATGGACCAAGTGGATAGGGTGATTTATGACCTGAAGAACAATCCTTTCAGCCGCAGAATTATGACGAATATTTATGTGCATCAGGATTTGCATGAAATGAATTTGTATCCCTGTGCCTATAGTATGACCTTTAATGTCACCCAGAAGCCGGGAGATGAGAAGCTGACCTTGAATGCAGTGCTGAATCAGCGCTCCCAGGATGTGTTGGCAGCCAATAACTGGAATGTGGTGCAGTATGCAGTGCTGGTGCATATGTTGGCTCAGGTATGTGACATGAAGGTGGGCGAGCTGGTGCATGTCATCGCAGATGCTCATATTTACGACAGACATATTCCGATTATCAAGGAACTGATTTCCAGAGAACCTAAGCCTGCTCCTACATTCTGGCTCAATCCGGACATCCATGATTTCTACCAATTCACCAGAAATGATGTCCGTGTGGACAACTACGAAACCGGCGAGCAGATACTGAATATACCAATCGCCATCTAAAGCTTCCGGAGGAAATTTTATGAACCTATACGTTACTGCCGATGAAAACTGGGCTATCGGCAACAATAATAATTTACTGATACAGATACCCAGATGTCAGAAGCTATTCTTAGAGGAAACCAAGGGCAAGGTGTTGGTGATGGGCAGGAAAACACTGGCAACATTTCCGCAGGGACTTCCGTTGGCCGGCAGAACCAATATCGTATTGTCAAAGAATGAGGAACTGCAGATTAAAAATGCGACAGTAGTACATTCTGTAGAAGAATTGTTGGAGGAGTTAAAGCAGTTTCCCTCAGAGGATGTTTATGTAGTAGGTGGGGAAAGTGTATATAAACAATTACTTCCCTACTGCAATGTGGCTCATGTGGTGAAGATGGATCATGCCTATGATGCGAATAAATATTTCCCTAATCTGGACAAGGATTCGCAGTGGAAGCTGACGGCAGATAGTGATGAGCTGACCTATTTCGATATTGCTTATGAATTTTTGAAGTATGAGAGGGTCACTTTTGCAGATTAAATTAGCACAGTGTATTGACTTTTGACCTAAAAAGTAGAATAATAAAACTCGAATAGTTTTTCAATAATAAACAGAAAGAAGGAATACCTATGGAAAAGAAAAATATTGATTGGGGTAATTTAGGTTTTGGATATGTTCAGACAGATTACAGATATGTATCCAACTATAAAGGCGGTGCTTGGGATGAAGGTACCATTACTACAGATGCAAATATTGTATTGAATGAGTGTGCAGGTGTTTTACAGTATGCACAGACTATATTTGAAGGCTTGAAGGCATATACCACAGAAGATGGACATATTGTTACCTTCCGTCCTGACTTAAACGCAGAGCGTATGATGGCATCTGCAGAGAGATTGGAAATGCCTGTATTTCCGAAGGACAGATTTATCGATGCAGTGAATCAGGTAGTTTCTGCCAACGAGGCTTTTGTACCTCCTTATGGCAGTGGTGCTACCCTTTACATTCGTCCTTATATGTTTGGTTCCAACCCGGTTATCGGTGTAAAGCCTGCAGAGGAGTATCAGTTCAGAATTTTAACCACACCCGTTGGTCCTTATTTCAAGGGCGGTGTGAAGCCTCTGACCATCCGTATCAGTGATTTTGATCGTGCAGCACCACATGGTACCGGTCATATCAAGGCGGGATTGAACTATGCTATGAGCTTGCATGCAATTGTAGATGCTCACAAGCAGGGCTTTGACGAGAATATGTACTTAGATGCATCCACCAGAACCAAGGTAGAGGAAACCGGCGGTGCGAACTTCCTGTTCATTACCAAGGATAACAAGGTAGTTACACCGAAGTCTGACAGTATTTTACCATCCATTACCCGTCGTTCTTTGATGTATGTGGCAAAGGAGTACTTAGGACTGGAAGCAGAAGAGAGAGAAGTATATGTGGACGAGCTGGCTGACTTTGCTGAGTGTGGTCTTTGCGGTACTGCAGCTGTTATTTCTCCTGTTGGAAAGATTGTTGACCATGGCAAGGAAATCTGCCTGCCTGCTGGTATGACAGAGATGGGACCTATCACCAAGAAGCTTTATGAAACCTTGACCGGTATTCAGATGGGTCGTATCGAAGCTCCTGAAGGATGGATTCATGTAATTAAATAAGAAAAACTTAATTTTTCTGATTGTTTCTATAGTAGACCAAAGAGGATAAAAGGTGTTATAATGCATGTAAATGTATGTAACACCTTTTGTTTTTTGGGAGGAAGTATGAATAAGAAGTTTGGTTATAGATTGTTTGTTGGTTTATTAGTGATGCTCCTGACGGGAAGCCTATGTGGCTGTTCCGAAGAGGAAGACCGTGGAAAAGTAGTGTTTACTGCCGGTCTGGGGAAGGACGAGCTGTTTCGAATTGATGAGGTTTCCTGTACCTTGCCGGAGTATATGCTCTATCTGACCAATACGAAAAATCGCTACGAGGGCGTGTTTGGTTCGCAAATTTGGGATGTGACTTATGAAGGAACCTCCTTTGAAGAGAATATGAAGGAGATTGTTCTGGCAAAGATTGCACAAATGAAATCCGTTTACCTTTTGGCGCAGGAAAAGGGAGTAGAGCTGACAGAGGCAGAAAGCAGAAAGCTGGAGCAGGCAGCCAATGCTTATTTTTCTTCCTTATCGGAGGCGGAAATCACACAGCTGAATGTGACGAAGGAGATGGTATTGCAGTTGTATACAGAGTATACGCTGGCAGATAAGGTGTATCAGCAGATTATTGCTCAGGTCAATCCGGAAATCAGTGACGATGAAGCCCGAGCAGTGACGGTAGAGCAGATTATGATGAGGAAGCAAACTTCGGATGGCAGAGGGAATGTGATTGTTTATACGGAGAAGACCCAGGCAGAGAGCTTGGCCAAAATGGAGGAAATCCGGGAGATGGTGCTGGCAGGGGAACGGGACTTTACCGAGATGGTAGGCAAGTACAATGAAGCTGAAGATGGACAGATTACCTTCCAAAAGGGGGAAATGGACCAGGCTATCGAAGCAGTTGCATTTCGTCTTCAGACTGATGAAGTCAGTCCTGTGATTGAAACCAATCAGGGGTATTATTTACTAAAATGTACCAGTACCTTTGACAGAGAACAAACGGATGCCAACAAGCTGGTGCTGATTGAGGAGAGAAAAAATCAGGCATTTGGTCAGGAGTACGATGCTTTTGTGAAGAAATTGGCCAGAAAGCTGAATGATGATTTGTGGGAAAAGATAGAACTGCCGGAAGGCTCAGAGATCAAAACAGAGAGCTTTTTTGAGGTATATGAAGAATATTTTCCTGCCCAATAGACTGTTTACAAAAATTTTAGAAATAGAAGAAGGTCTGGAAAACCCAGTAAATAAGGGCACTTTTGGAAGATTGTTAGCACTCAACTTGTTTGAGTGCTAATTTTGTCTTGACTTTTCGGGAAGACCGAATTAAACTTGTTTTTATGAGGAATTGGGAGAGCAGATTCCCAAAGAATAAGTTAAGTAAAGAAAAGGAAGTGATTTTATGGCAGCTAGAAGCGGTAGTTTGTCAATTAACAGTGAAAACATTTTTCCCATCATCAAGAAGTGGTTGTATTCCGACCATGATATCTTTTACAGAGAGTTAATCTCCAATGGTTGTGATGCAGTAACCAAGCTGAAGAAATTGGATATGATGGGTGAGTACACCTTGCCGGAAGGCTATAAGGCAAAGATTGAAGTGATTGTAAATCCGGAGAACAAGACCTTGACCTTTATCGATAATGGTTTGGGTATGACGGCAGAGGAAGTGGATGAGTATATCAACCAGATTGCTTTTTCCGGTGCAACAGACTTTATCGAAAAATATAAGGATAAGAGCAATTCTGACCAGATTATCGGTCATTTCGGTTTGGGCTTTTATTCTGCATTCATGGTAGCCAATGAGGTACACATCGATACCCTTTCTTATAAAGAAGGTGCTACACCGGTGCATTGGGAATGTGATGGCGGTACAGAATTCTCCATGGAGGACGGTGACAAGGCAGAGGTAGGTACTACCATTACCTTGTTCCTGAACGAAGACAGCCTGAAATTCTGTAATGAGTATGAAGCCAGAGAAGTGATTAAGAAGTACTGCTCATTCATGCCTACAGAGATTTATTTGTCCAAGGCAAATTCTACAGATACCCAGACTATCAGTGTGGATGAGAAGCTGGATACCGATGAAGTGGTAGAGGTAATCAAGCCGGAGAAGGAAGAGGACGAGGAAAAGCTGAAAATCAAGAAGCGTCCGGAGCTCATGAACGAGACCAGACCTCTTTGGAGCAAGCATCCCAATGAATGTACCAAGGAGGAATATCAGGAGTTCTATCGTAAGGTATTCAAGGATTACAAGGAGCCTTTGTTCTGGATTCATTTGAATATGGACTATCCTTTTAATCTCAAGGGTATTTTATACTTCCCACAGATTAATATGGAATATGAATCTATTGAAGGTATTATCAAGCTGTACAACAATCAGGTGTTTATCGCAGATAATATCAAAGAGGTTATTCCAGAGTTCCTGCTTTTGTTAAAGGGTGTGATTGACTGTCCTGACCTGCCGTTGAATGTTTCCAGAAGTGCTTTGCAGAACGATGGCTTCGTAAAGAAGATTTCAGAATATATAACCAAGAAGGTAGCAGACAAGCTTTCCGGTATGTGCAAGACTGAGAAGGAAGAGTACGACAAGTACTGGGATGATATCAGTCCTTTCATTAAGTTTGGTTGCTTAAAGGATGATAAGTTCTGTGAGAAGATGAACGATTACATTCTGTTTAAGAATTTGGATGGCAAATATTTGACCTTGCCTGAGTGCTTGGAAATCAAACCTATGGACAGCGAAGAGAACGCTGTGGACGAAAACGGTGAAAAGGTAGAAGCTGAGGTAGTAACCGATGAAATGATAGAGGCAGAGGATGCTGAGGAAGAAAAGAAGGAAAAGGTTATCTACTATGTTACCGATGAAAAGCAGCAGGGACAGTATATCAATATGTTCAAGGCTGCAAAGATGGATGCAGTTATCTTAACCCACAATATCGACCAGCCCTTTATTTCCCAGCTGGAGAGTAAGAATGAGGGTATCAAGTTCCAGCGTATTGATGCAGACCTGACGGATACCTTCAAGTCTAAGACCTCCAAGAAGGCGGAGAAGGAACTGGAGGAGCAGGCAACAGCACTTTGTGAAAAGATGAAGAAGGCTCTGAAAAACGACAAGCTGAATGTGAAGTTGCAGAAGCTGAAGAATAAGAAGGTTGCTTCTGTAATTACCCTTTCCGAAGAGAGCAGACGTATGCAGGATATGATGAAGATGTATGCAATGCCAGGTATGGACATGAGTGCATTTGGTGGCGATGGTGAGACTTTAGTGCTCAATGCTAATCATCCTTTGGTAGAGTATGTAGTGACAAATCAGGATGGTGAAAATACTGCTATGATTTTTGAGCAGCTCTACGACTTGGCAAAGCTGCAGCATGAGCCATTGTCTCCGGAGGCTATGACGAAGTTTGTTGCCAGAAGCAATGAAATCATGATGATGTTAGCAAAATAGAGATATATGAAAGAACAGTGAGAGGTGTGTGCCGGGAGTGGCATGCACCTTTCTTTGTGTCAAAATTCATTTTAACGCATATATTATCCATAAAGGCCTATAAAGGGAAAAAATATGGACATCAACAATCAACAGCAATATGGACAGCTACGCATCAGTGTAATTTCCAGCGTGGCATATATACCCATAGTGGGAGCAACAGTAACCATAGCATACACGGAGGAACCATCGGTACCGATTTTTTCGGGAACAACGGACCGCTCCGGAGAAACAGGAGTGATTCAATTAACCGCTCCGAATTTTGACTATTCACAAGTACCTTCTTCGGTGCAGCCCTACACAGATTATAATATTACGGTAGAAGCACCGGGGTATGAACCGGTACTGATAAGCGGAACAGAAGTGCTGCCGGACAGACTGGCCTTGCAACAGATAAGAATGCAACCGGTGGAATTAACACAGGAGGAAGAACGTATCGTGGTGATACCCGTGCATACCCTCTTTGGAGAATATCCTCCTAAAATTCCGGAGGAGGAAATCAAGCCCATGGCAGAAACCGGCGAAATTGTTTTGAGCCGGGTGGTGATACCGGAGTATGTCATCGTACATGACGGAGTGCCGACAGATTCCACTGCACCGAATTATTGGGTACGGTACAAGGATTATATTAAGAATGTAGCCTCCTGTGAAATTTATGCTACTTGGCCGGAGTCTGCACTATATGCGAATATTTTGGCGATTATGTCTTTTACTTTGAATAGAGTTTATACAGAATGGTACAGGAATCAGGGATATGATTTTACCATTACCTCTTCCACAGCCTATGACCAGAAATGGATTTATGGAAGAAATATTTATGAAAATATAGATGTTTTGGTGGACAATGTATTTGCTAATTATTTGTCCCGACCGGGGGTTAGGCAGCCCATACTGGCAGCGTATTGTGATGGAGAACGTGTGACTTGTAATGGATTGAGCCAGTGGGGATCCAGATATTTGGGAGACGAAGGGTACTCGGCGATTGAAATTCTGCGTTATTATTATGGCAATGATATTTACATCAACACGGCACAGGCGATTTCCGGAGTACCGTCTTCCTATCCGGGGTATGACCTGACTATCGGTTCCTCCGGGGATAAGGTACGCCAGTTGCAAAATCAGTTAAACAGAATCGCACGAAATTATCCGGCTATTCCGACTATAACAGCGGATGGGATTTACGGTCCGGCAACAGCTGAGGCTATCCGGGTATTCCAGGGAGTGTTTAATCTGCCCCAGACAGGAGTAACTGACTACGCAACCTGGTATGAGGTGTCGGATATTTACGTAGGGGTCAGTCGCATCGCAGAGCCTTCATGAAGGGCAGAGAAAAATGGCTGAAGAATCGACTGCCGAGCTGGCTCGGACGGTCGATTCTTTAGCCATTTGGCGAGCGAAGTGACCGAGGAAATGCGAAGCGTTTTCGAGGCTCTGCCCTTCATGAAGCCAGTAGAACATTCAGAAGAATCGACTGCCGAGCTGGCTCGGACGGTCGATTCTTTAGCCATTTGGCGAGCGGAAACTATTGGTTATTTCCCGGTGATTGGGTCATCCATAAACCACAGAGAAGTGCTCCCGGCAGAGAAAAAGCCACCGGGAAAATATATCTGGTGTACCAACCGTTTACCGGGCTGGCGATACAAATTAACACTACTATAAGTAGAGGTACGGTGCAAAGCAAGCTGCGTATATTTCTCTTGTATATGCAGTAGAAGAACCATAAAACCAAAATCCATACGTAAAAGGCCGGTGTCACTAAAGCTGACAGAACCGGTAGAGAGACAATTGTTTCACGGAATAGCTCATATCCGGTACGCAGCTCTGTCAAGGCAGCAGGATAGTGAAAATCGGATTGCAGCTCAGGGTTGGCGGTATTGGTTAATTCCATTACCATGGCACTCCATTCATAGGAGTCATAGTGTGGAGAACCGGTAGGCCAGGCATAATATTCCGGATAAAAGTAGGAATATACATTGTTCATAGTTGCCTGAATATAAATGCCGGGATGCTTCAGAAGAATTTGGAACCATACCTTAAAGTAGGTGATTAACTCTTCTGTGGTGGCATCTTCACGAAAGCTTTCCTTTACACCATCGGACACTTCCGGGTCATAGTGGGTGAGTATATGTTCATAATCCAATACTGCGGATATGGCAGCCTTTTCTTCCGGCGTGACACTGGATTCCATGGTGCATACATAGCGGGCTGTTTGTTGCAGAGGAATGGACAGCATTTCACGCTTGCTGCCGGGGGTGATTTGCAGAATAGGGTATAGAACATTGGTCAACAGCATACTGAAAACCAGCATTCCTATGGCAAGAAATCCTGTTTGCTTGCGCACCTTTTTCAAAAGGAAAAAGCTAAAAAACAGAGAAATCAGTACCAAATATTTTCCGTCATTTCGAAACACAATCAGACCCAGGGAACTACAGGTCAGTAAAAGACCGAGATGGGCAGTAAAGGCTTCCGTGGCGAAACGGAAAAGTGCAACCAAGAATAGTAATAAAAAGATAGCATAAAAAACATCTTTAGTAATTAAAAAGGTATAGTTCTGTACCCAAGGTGAAAGCACGAAATAGAATAGAAGTGCAGTCACCGGTTTCACGGAAATTTGTTTCGTTATTAATGTTTTAAGCAAATAAGCAATAGCACTCCAAAGGCATACTGCCTGGAAGAGAGCGAAGAGGAAGATTCCTATGTTATGGGAGGAAAAAACAACCTCGCCCAAGCGAACAAACAGATGTATCAGTAAAGTGTGCGCAATGGGGTGATGGTTATTCCACTTTACGTCGGAATCAGCTAAATCCATGTAAGGTGGTACTCCCTCCGGAAGCTGGTATCCCTGAAGTATCTGGGTATACGTATCCGACATCATTATGGCGGGGAAGGAAAGTATCATATAAGGAATATAAAATACCAGTAGCGTTAAAAAGGCGGTGGAAAAAGGTCTTTTCCTGAAACAAGCATAATATCGGCTAAGAGGACGGCAGGTTTGGGTATCTGCGGTTTCTAAGAAGCAGAAGCTGTCTATACGCATATACAAATATTGGCACACAAAATAGAAAAAAATAAAATATCCTAACCAGAATACGGCAGCGGTGAGAATCTGAAAAGGGTCGCTGCCGGACAGAACTAATCCCCAGTTATTTTGCATGGCAAAGGAATACCCGAGCACCATAAAGGTAGAAAATAGCATGGCAGGGAGCATGCAACACAGATGTTCTCGTAAAGAAGCAGGTTTGTTACTGCAATTTTTCAAAACCATCTTGAAAAAATGGTACAATAATATAAAAAGCACAATGGAGACAATATTACGACCGCTTTCCTGTACACCGTTGGTGCTGTAGGAGGTGATTGAGTGGTCCATAGAAATATTGAGAGCCAATGTGGAAAGAAAACTGATGATTAGTAAAATGCTTTTTTGTCCTGTTTTTAACATATTTATTTCCTTTCAAAAGTAGTAGTTATATTCCGTTATTCCGGATAGTATTCTTTGTATTTGCCGGGAGATACGCCGAAGGCATTTTTGAAGTTTCGCAGAAAGGAAGAATAATCTGAGAAACCACAATTTTGAGAAACCTCTTGAATGCCGGTACCCTTTCGGATTTCATCACAAGCACGAATAAGACGCTTGTTAGTAATAAAGGAATGGACGGTTACGCCGGTTATTTCTTTGAATTTGCGTAAGAAATGATATTTGCTCATGTGGACGTATTCTGCCAAATCCTCTGTGGTGATTTTTTCACTGATGTGGGTATCACAATATCGGGTAACCTGTTCTACCAAAGGATGACTGACCAGTTCTTCTTTGTCATAAATATATTCCGGTCTGTTACAAAGGGTATTCAGGTATCCAAAGAACAGAGTTAGATGTCCGCGGTCCATAATGGAGCGGGCACCGGGTATTTCTTCAATCATATCAGATAATGCCAGCCGCATCAAATATCCTCTGAGAATTTCTTCATAATAAATCGGAAAATGGTATGCTCGAGAAGAGGCGTTGCTGAAGCATGCGGTTAAATCCATCTGAGCTGCACCCAGATTCTCCAGCATGTCCCGGGTAATCCACAGGATAATCCTTTTGGAGGAATCGTGCTTGTGCTCTACATATTCGTATTTGTGCATCACATTTTGATTAATCAGTAAAAAGTCTCCTTTTTTCAAATGATAGACCTGATTTTCGATTAAGGAAGAATATTCTCCTTCTAAAACATATATAATTTCATAGAAGTTGTGATAATGAAAAGCAGAAGCCCCGATAGGAGCACCATGCTTTTCATATACCTCGTAATTTTCATGAATCATATACTGGCGTTCGTCGGTAGCCTCCAGCATTTTCATTTTTGTATTTTTCATACAATTTACCTCACAAACAGGGTTTATATCTCAACAAAAGAGCCAATAATGTAGTATACGAACCTATAATTTATATATACCGCAATTTTTGCATGTTTTCAAGCAATATTTGTGGTTTTCAAGCAAATTAAATGTGGTAAACTATTATCAAAGAGCAGAAAAAACAGCAAAGATGTATGGGACTATAGGGAACTGCTCAAGATGTAGAATGAAGAAACAACAAGAAACCAGTAGAAAACAGGAGGAAACAGTTATGCAGATGACATTGAGATGGTACGGCAGCAAGTACGATACCGTAACCCTGAAACAAATCAGACAGATTCCCGGTGTGGAAGGTGTGATTTCTACCCTTTACGGAACGGCTCCCGGAGAGGTTTGGGAGATGGAGGATATTCTGGCACTGAAGAAGGAAGTAGAGGATGCCGGATTGAAATTAATCGGTATCGAAAGTGTAAATATTCATGATGCCATCAAGGTGGGTACTCCTGATAGGGAGCAGTATATCGAGAACTATATTACTACCTTGGAGAGACTGGGACAGGCTGATATTCATATGGTATGCTATAACTTCATGCCTGTATTTGACTGGACCAGAACAGAGCTGGCTCGTGTACGTCCGGATGGTTCTACTGTTTTGGCTTATACGCAGGAAGCTGTAGATGCCATCGACCCGGAAAAGATGTTTGAGTCCATTGCAGGTGATATGAATGGTACCGTGATGCCCGGCTGGGAGCCTGAGCGTATGGCAAGAGTAAAAGAGCTTTTCGAAATGTATAAGGATGTAACGGATGAGAAGCTGTTTGAGAATTTAAAGTATTTCTTGGAGAGAATTATGCCTGTTTGTGACAAGTACGATATCAACATGGCGATTCACCCGGATGATCCTGCATGGAGTGTATTCGGTCTTCCTCGTATTATCATCAACAAGGAAAACATCCTTCGTATGATGAAGATGGTGGACAACCCACACAATGGTGTGACCTTCTGTTCCGGTTCCTATGGTACGAACTTAGAGAATGATTTGCCGGATATGATTCGTTCTTTGAAGGGCAGAGTTCACTTTGCACATGTGCGTAACCTGAAGTTTATCACACCTACGAACTTCGAAGAAGCAGCACACCTTTCCAGTGACGGTACTTTCGATATGTATGAAATCATGAAGGCTCTTTATGACATCGGATTTACCGGTCCTATCCGTCCCGACCATGGACGTATGATTTGGGATGAAGTGGCAATGCCCGGATATGGCTTGTATGACAGAGCGTTGGGTGCTACTTACTTGAATGGTTTGTGGGAAGCTATTCAGAAGAATGCGGAAAGAGCATAGAATATCAGTGGATGCAAACGTGTCGACTGCGTTAGGAGATAGCGTAGGCACATGGGAAAGGAAGAGAATCATGGAATTAACTTTGAAAAGTTTGAAAGAGCATCGTCAGGATTTCCTGAATGCAGGCTATAGCCTGCCGGAGTTTGATTTTGATAAGGTGGCAGAAAACACAAAGAACAATCCTACCTGGATACATTTCGGAGCCGGCAATATTTTCCGTGCTTTTCAGGCAAATGTGGTACAGAATCTGTTGAATCAGGGTGTGATTGATACCGGTCTGATTGCTGCAGAAGGTTATGATTATGAAATTATCGAGAAGATGTACTGGCCTCATGACAATCTGGGCATCTTAGCAACCTTAAAGGCTGACAATACCGTGGAAAAGACGATTGTAGGCAGTATTATGGAGTCTTTGGTTTTGGATAGTGAGAACGAGGCGCAGTATGGACGTTTGAAGGAGATTTTTGCTAAGCCTTCCCTGCAGATGGCCAGCTTTACCATTACGGAGAAGGGATACTC
>JAZQEK010000042.1:0-4055 GCA_045538995.1 Acetatifactor sp.
CGATACCATGGGCAGACTGGTCCGCCAGCTGGAGGGAGCCATCTTCTGCTACGACCTGGCAGGAAGACAGGTGAAAATCATCACTCCCGAGGGAAACAGCCAGCAGTTTGTGTATGATGCCATGGGCAACCTGACCGCCACCACCGATGGAATGGGCAATACCACCATTTTCACCGTGGATGAGTGGGGCAGAACCACCCATATCAAAAAGGCAGACGGAAGCAGGGAACGTTACACCTATGACCATGCAGGCAACCTGCTAACTGCCACTGACGGGGAAGAGCATACGGTAACCTACTGCTACAACTGCCGTGGCTTGCAGGCAAGCAGAACCGATGCAGCCGGAAACACAGACCATTTCCGCTATGACAGGGAAGGAAATCTGGCGGAAAGTACAGACAGAAACGGTAACATCCTGCACTACACCTACAACATGTATGGCAGCATGACCTCCCGCAGAAGCCAGAGTGGAGACATCAACGAAAGCTTCGGCTATTACCCGGATGGCAAACTAAAGAACGCCATTGGAGGCGGCATGCGTTATGATTACCACTACGATGTGATGGGAAGACTGACAGAAAAGAGTGCCAGCGGAAGGACTTTGCTGAAGTATGCATATGACCTGAATGGGAACAGAACTTCTGTGACGGATGTTACCGGAAAGTGTACGAGTTACCATTACAACAGCTTTGACCTTTTGGAAGAGATAACCGACAATGGAAAAGTACAGGCAAGATATACCTACAACCCGGATGGAACTATTAAGCGGTTAGAGGTAGGAAACAGCCTCGTAACAGAATACGAATATGACCGTGATAAGAACATCATAAGCCAGAAGACGGTTGTACAGGGAATGGAAGCCCTGCTGGATAACCATTACCAATATGACGGAAATGCAAACTGCATAGAAAAGCACACACTGGCAGGAGTGAACCGTTTCACCTATGACAGCATGAACCAGCTGGTGAAGGCGGAATATCCTACAGGAGTGGAAGCGTACAGCTATGATAAGGCTGGAAACCGTCTGTCCCTGACCACAGGCAGTAAGAGAGAGGAATACCACTATGATAAGGCAGGAAGACTGATAACACGCTCTGTTTATGCCCTGATGCAGAATGGGGAACACCCACAATGTGCAATAGGAATGCTACCCGAAAAAACATACCGATACAGCTATGACAAGCAGGGAAATACACTGTCAGATGGCGAAAACCGTTACTGTTATGACAGTGGAAACAGAGTAAGCCAAGTGATTACAAAGTCAGGAGAAGTTCAAAAGAACCGTTATGACGGAGAAAGATTACGCTTCGAACTGGAGGAGAATGGAAGGGTCGTACAGTTTTTGTATGATGGAGATAAGGTAGTAAGCGAGACTGATGGTGACCAGAATATGATACGTTATATTCGTGGTTATGAGCTTATCAGTTCCGACAGTGAGAAAGCAAAGACCTACTACCACTATGCATCAGACGAGCTGGGGAGTACCACTCACGTCACAGACGAGGATGGCAATGTTCTCAACCGATATGCGTATGATGCCTTTGGTAACTTCACGGTAAGAGAAGAAACTGTTGTTAACCGCTTCTGTTTTACAGGAGAGCAGTATGATCCTGTAGCCGGAATTTATTATCTAAGAGCAAGATTTTACAATCCTGCAATTGGTAGGTTTATACAGGAAGACACTTACTATGGTGATGGCTTAAATCTTTATACTTACTGCCATAATAATCCGGTAGGATATGTGGATCCGAGTGGCAATGCATGTCTTAAAAAGTATAAGAAATATAAGGAAAAAGGCTATCAAAAAGAAGAAGCATATATAAAAACTCGATATGATGAGATAAAGAGGGACAAAGGAGAACCATTTGCAGACGCTTATATGAAGGGGCAGGTTGATAAGCTGACTGCGAAGGGATATGAGTTCTCTGCTAAATGGAAGAAGAAAAAAGGTAGAACTGGAAAACAGAAGCGATTACGAGAAATTGCTAATGATGATAAGATTTCGTCTGCATTGAGAGGAGAGATTAAACGTGATATAAATGAGATAAAGCGTGGTAAACGAAAGAATATTAGAGTTCCAGCGGGATATGAGATGGCACATCGTAGAGGATATGAGGCAAGAAAAGGATATGGATATGAGTATAGTGATTTAAATACGAAGGAAAATCACACAAGACAGCATAAGTTTGATTCATATGGAAGGAGGACAAAATAGTGATAAATGAAGAAATTAAAAATGTGCTAAAGGCTGATAATAGAAGACAATATAAATATTTTATAAAGAAGGTTGCAGATTTTGAGGAAATTTGGTCCTTAAGAAATGCTGACGGTTGGGTAACTTCAGGAATGGGAGATGAAATGTTTTTTCCAATTTGGCCTAAAAAGGAGTTTGCCGATATTTGTAGAGTTGAAGCATGGCAAGATTGTTATGCGGAAAGTATCGACTTGGATGAGTTTCTTGATGATTGGATTGATGGACTAAAAGAAGATAATATTAGGCTTACAGTTATGTGGTATAACGGGAAAGGTATAGATATTGACTGGGATAGGCTAAGGGACGATATAGAATATGAATTAGAAAATTATTAATTGGAGGTCTGCCCTCCCGTACAGGAAGCCGCAGGATTACCGGGTATCCGCTACCAGTATGATGCCCTGGATCACAAAATCAGTCAGGAAACCCCGGAAGGAAACCTCTACCTGTACCGGTATGACAATGAGGAATGTCTCGCCCTGAGTATCCACCCCAATGCAGCTGCCAAGGGAGGGGAAGAAGGCATCCGTTACGATTATGATGAACTTAACCGCAGAATCCGCACCCACTATCCGGACGGAGGCTGTGAGCGATACTTCTATGACGGAAACGGAAACCTTCTAAAGAAGGTCACACCGGAATGCTACGACAGTGCAAAGGATGACGGAGCCGGATATACCTACACCTACGACTGCATGGACCG
Source organism: Acetatifactor sp. (assembly GCA_045538995.1). Taxonomy (GTDB): domain Bacteria; phylum Bacillota; class Clostridia; order Lachnospirales; family Lachnospiraceae; genus Acetatifactor. Next base: position 2,958 of record JAZQEK010000042.1, read on the forward strand.
ACTGACCTCCATCACCAACCCCATGGGAGAGGAAGAGGCAGTCTATGCCTATGACCATGCAGGAAGGATACTGCGTTACAGGGAGCAAAAGGATGCCCCGGCAAGCATCTACACCTATAACCATGCAGGCTGGCTGGTATCCCTGCGAAAGCCCATGGAAGAGGCAGAGGATGGAAACATCCGCTACCGCCTGACTACCTACGAGTATGATGACATGGGTAACCGCATGGTGGAAAAACGCTACCTGGACTATCAGACCGAGGACAGTGCCGCAGGCAGAACAAACGTGATTTCCTATACCTACAACAGCTCCAACCTGTTGGTAAAGGTATCCGACAGCACCGGAGCCTGTATGGAATATTTCCATGACAATGCCGGAAGATGTATCAGGGAACTGGTAAAACTCAGCGAAGGAACCTGTCAGGAAATCCGCTATGTACTGGATGAAACAGGACGAGTACGGAAACGTTTCGAAAAGCTGGAGACAGATGCCGTATCGCCTGCCGGAACCGGCTATGCGGTGACAGAGTATCATTACGACGGAAACGGTAACATCACCAAAATGGTACTGCCGGAGGGTGGAACCATCCGTTATACCTATGATAATGATAACCGATTAATTGAGGAATATCATGAAGAGGAAAAGGGGGAAATCTGCAACCGCCTGACCTACACCTATGACCATGCAGGTAACCTGATTACACAGACAGACGCAGAAGGAAATACCATAACCTTCACCCATGACCTGATGGACAGGGAAACCTCACAGACCAATCCGGATGGAGGAATTCTTACCAAGGCGTACAATCGAAACGGAAACCTCATTCAGGAAGTACTTCCCAGAGAGTATGCAGAAAGAGGAGAAGCTGCACAGGGCTACCGCTATGCATATGACCTGGCAGGAAGACAGTTAAGTACTACAGCACCGGACGGAACCCTGTTGGAGCAGAATACCTACGATACCATGGGCAGACTGGTCCGCCAGCTGGAGGGAGCCATCTTCTGCTACGACCTGGCAGGAAGACAGGTGAAAATCATCACTCCCGAGGGAAACAGCCAGCAGTTTGTGTATGATGCCATGGGCAACCTGACCGCCAC
>JAZQEK010000043.1:0-7820 GCA_045538995.1 Acetatifactor sp.
GGGTGCACATATTGCAAATTACAACTGCCCCGGACAGATTGTTATCACCGGTAGGAAGGAAGCAGTTGAAGTGGCTTGCGAGAAGTTAAAGGAAGCAGGCGCAAAGAGATGCTTACCTTTGAATGTAAGCGGTCCCTTCCACTCTCCTTATTTAGCAGGAGCAGGGGAGAAGTTGGGCGAGTTTATGAAGGAGCTGGAACTGGCACCTTTGAAGGTTCCTTATGTGACAAATGTAACTGCGCAGTTTGTATCAGACAGTGCGCAGAGTAAGGAACTATTAGTGAAGCAAGTATCCGCTTCTGTCAGATGGCAGCAGAGTGTGGAAAACATGATTGCTGAGGGGGTGGATACCTTCGTGGAAATCGGCCCGGGCAAGACTTTGGCAGGATTTATTAAGAAAATAAACAAGGATGTTAAGGTAATTAACATTAATCAAGTGGAAGATATAGAGTTGTTGAAACAGTAGAAATATTTATGGCAGTACATTTTTCTGGGGGAGATAGGAACTGCCATTGAACGGAAAAGGCATGGAGGGACAAATGTTACAAGGAAAAATAGCTTTGGTTACAGGAGCTTCTAAGGGCATCGGACGTGCTATTGCAGTGGCTTTGGCAAAGGAAGGTGCTTATGTAGTAGTAAACTACAATGGCTCTGAAGGAAAGGCTTTGGAGACCTGTCAGATGATTACAGAGGCAGGTGGTGCATGTGAGGCAATGTGCTTCAATGTGGCAGGAGAAGAGGAAACCACAGCTGCTGTGCAGGAAATTATTGTAAAGCACGGCAGATTGGATATTTTGGTAAACAATGCAGGTATCACCAAGGACGGCTTGATTATGCGTATGTCTGAAGAGGATTTTGATGCGGTGTTAGATGTGAACCTAAAAGGAACCTTCCATACCATCAAGTCGGCTTCCAGACAGATGTTAAAGCAGCGTGCAGGAAGAATTATTAACATCTCTTCTGTATCCGGTGTTTTGGGCAATGCAGGCCAGGCAAATTACTCCGCCTCTAAGGCGGGTGTTATCGGTCTTACCAAGTCTATGGCCAGAGAATTTGCTTCTCGTGGCATTACTGTAAATGCAGTGGCTCCGGGCTTTATCGAAACGGATATGACCGAAAACATGCCACAGGCAGCCAAGGATGGTGCTGTAGGTCAAATTCCCTTGGGGAGAATGGGACAGCCGGAAGATATTGCTCAGGCAGTAGTTTTCCTGGCTTCAGACAAGGCATCCTACATCACCGGTCAGGTATTGTGCGTTGACGGTGGCATGGCAATTTAATGGGGAGGAGAACAAACATGAAAAGACGTGTGGTAATCACCGGTATGGGTGCTGTAACCCCTATCGGTAATACAGTAGATGAGTTTTGGGCTGCGGTAAAGCAGAATAAGGTAGGTATCGGTCAGATTACTAAGTTCGATACCACCGATTATAAAGTAAAGATTGCTGCTGAAGTAAAGGACTTTGTGGCAAAGGAGCGTATGGATTTTAAGGCTTCTAAGCGCATGGATGCATTTTCCCAGTATGCTGTGGCTGCTTCCATGGAGGCTTTTGAGCAGGCTGGAATTGATATGGAACAGGAAGATCCCTTCCGTGTAGGTGTGATCATCGGTTCCGGTATCGGCGGATTGCCTGTTATGGAAGCAGAGCACAGCAAAATGTTGGAAAAAGGTCCGGGTAGAGTGGGACCGTTGATGGTGCCCATGATGATTTCGAATATGGCAGCCGGGAATGTAGCAATCGCTTTAGGCTTGAAGGGCAAGTGTACTAATGTAGTAACTGCTTGTGCAACCGGTTCCCACTCTATCGGCGATGCCTTCCGTGCCATTCAGTATGGGGATGCAGATGTGATGTTGGCTGGTGGTGCAGAAAGCTCCATTACTCCCTTGGGTGTAGCAGGCTTTAGCAGTTTAACTGCTTTGACTACCAGTGAGGATATAAATCGAGCTTCCATTCCTTTTGACAAGGATCGCAGCGGTTTTGTTATGGGGGAAGGTGCAGGTGTAGTTGTTTTGGAAGAATTGGAGCATGCAAAGGCAAGAGGTGCCAACATTTTGGCAGAAATCAAGGGTTATGGTGCCACTTGTGATGCTTATCATATTACCTCTCCGGCAGAGGACGGCAGTGGTGCAGCTACCGCAATGACCTTTGCAATGAAGGATGCAGGTGTAGAGCCTGAACAGGTTACTTATATCAATGCACATGGCACCAGTACACATCACAATGATTTATTTGAAACCAGAGCTATCAGAAGGGCTTTTGGGGAGGCGGCGGATAAGCTGTATATTAACTCCACCAAGTCTATGATTGGTCACCTTTTGGGTGCTGCAGGTGGTGTAGAATTTATCGTATGTGTGAAGTCTATTCTGGACGGTTACATTCATCCCACCGTAAATTCCAAGGAAGCGGATGAGGAATGTGACTTGAATTATGTATTTGGTGAAGCGGTAGAAACGGATATTGAGTATGTTATCAGCAATTCTTTGGGCTTCGGCGGACACAATGCTTCTTTATTGGTAGCAAAGTACCATGAATAGACAGCAGTGTTCAGAACCGAAATCAGGATGCGGGGAATAGAGAACAGTGTTAAGTGTAGAGTATAACATTGTAAGCGGAAAGGTATAAGTCATGGAATATAATCATTTATTAGAGCTGATAAAGACTGTCTCAGAATTAAATATCTCAGGTTTTCAATATGAGGAAGGTGGCGTAAAGCTGGTGATTACCACCGGGGGCAATTCTCTGCCGGGAGCCGGTGTGGTAGTACCCACATCAGTGAATACAACAGCAGGAGAGGAAGCCGTAAAAATCATACCAAGTATGTTGGAAAGTGCAGTGGTTACCGGCGAAGAACAAGGCTCAAAGCCTTCGGTATCACCGGACAGAGAAGTGGCAGGAAATATCATAAAGTCTCCCCTGGTAGGAACCTTTTATGCAGCACCTGCAGAGGACGCAGACCCGTTTGTCTCCATCGGTGATGTGGTAAAGAAGGGACAGACTCTGGCTATTGTGGAAGCCATGAAGCTGATGAACGATATTGAAGCAGAATATGATGGTAAGATTTTAGAAGTCTTTGTAGAAAATGGGGATAGCGTGGAATACGGTCAGCCCTTGTTTGCCATTGGCTAGAAGTGTGTGAGCGTTTCGGACAGGAGGAAGTATGAGATTAGGAATTAAGGAAATAGAGCAGATTATACCCCACAGACATCCCTTTTTGTTGTTGGATTATGTAGAGGATTATGTACCCGGGGAATATGCAGTGGCGTACAAATGTGTGAGTTTTCGGGAGGAGTTTTTCAAGGGACATTTTCCGCAGGAGCCGGTAATGCCGGGTGTACTTACTATTGAAGCTTTGGCACAGACCGGAGCAGTGGCTATTTTGAGCGTAGAAGAAAATAAGGGGAAAGTAGCTTATTTCGGCGGAATCAATAAATGTAAGTTTAAGGGAAAGGTAGTTCCCGGAGATAAGCTGAAGCTGGAAACCCGTATTATCAAGCAAAAGGGTCCGGTAGGTGTCGGTGAGGCAATTGCCAGTGTAGATGGCAAGGTAGTCGTAAGTGCAGAGCTTACCTTTATCGTTGGATAACCGGAAGGGTAGAATTATGATTCGTAAAATATTGATTGCAAACAGAGGAGAAATTGCGGTTCGTATTATCCGTGCCTGCAGAGAATTGGGTATTCAGACGGTTGCAGTATATTCGGAGGCCGATAAGGAAGCCTTGCATGCACAACTGGCAGATGAGGCTATTTGCATCGGTCCTGCTCCTTCCAAGGATAGCTATTTGAATATGGAAAGCATCATCAGTGCTACTATTGTATCCGGTGCAGAGGCAATTCATCCGGGCTTTGGATTTCTGTCAGAGAATGATAAGTTCGCGGAGTTGTGTGAACAGTGCAATATTACCTTTATCGGGCCATCTTCTGAGGTGATACGTCGCATGGGGAATAAAACAGAAGCACGCAATACCATGTTAAAGGCAGGAGTTCGTGTGATACCCGGTTGGAACCAATCCATTGAAACCATAGAAGAAGCCAAGCGAATTGCTTTAGAAATAGGCTATCCGGTGATTGTGAAGGCGGCTTTAGGCGGCGGTGGTAAGGGCATGCGTACCGCTTTTTCGGAGGAAGAGCTGGAAAATGCATATCTTTCTGCCAGAAAGGAAGCCAAGGCTGCTTTTGGAGAGGATAGTGTATATATGGAGCATTTCATTCAGCATCCTCGACATGTAGAATTTCAGATATTGGCGGACAAAGAAGGTAATGTAATCCATCTGGGAGAGCGTGACTGCTCTATTCAGAGAAATCATCAGAAATTCATCGAAGAGGCTCCTTGTGTGGCAATTTCTGATGAATTGCGTGCACAGATGGGAGCAGAAGCGGTCAAGGCAGCCAAGGCGGCAAATTATGTGAATGCCGGAACTATTGAGTTTTTATTGGAGAACGACAGTGACTTTTATTTTATGGAAATGAATACCAGAATTCAGGTGGAGCATCCGGTCACGGAGTGGGTCACCGGAATTGATTTGATAAAGGAACAGATACGAATTGCTTCCGGTAAGGCACTAACTTACAGGCAGGAAGATATTCAGCTGACCGGGCATGCTATTGAATGCAGAATCAACGCAGAGAATCCGGCTAAGAATTTTCGACCATGTCCCGGAAGGATTACAGAGCTCTATCTGCCGGGGGGCAAGGGAATTCGTGTAGATACGGCGATTTATAGCGGTTATGAGGTGCCACCGTATTATGATAATATGTTGGCAAAGCTGATTGTGCATGCCAAGAATCGTACAGAGGCGATACGCAAGATGAAGAGTGCCTTAGGGGAAACCATTATTGAAGGCATTGAAACCAATGTAGACTATTTGTATGAGATGATGGAGAAGCTGTAGCATTGGAGTGTGAAGGATGAATTTAGGCAGTATGTTTAAAAAAAATGGTTATATTCCCTTGAACAATAGTAAAGAGAATAAACCGGAGGTGCCGGACGGGCTTTTGAAGAAGTGTAACAAGTGTAAGGCGGCCATTTATACCAAAGAGGTGTTAGATAATCATTATATATGCCCTAAGTGCAATGGGTACTTTCGTTTGCCGGCTATGCAAAGAATAGAAGCCTTGGTAGAGCCGGGTACCTTTGAAGCATGGGATGAGGGGCTGGAAACGGTCAATCCTTTGGGCTTTAAGGGCTATGAAGAGAAGGTGACTGTGCTGAAGGAAAAGACCGATTTGGATGAGGCTGTGATGACCGGTGTCGCTTCTATAGGAGAACATAAGGTGGCACTGGCAGTGTGTGACGGTCGTTTCATGATGGCCAGCATGGGGCATGTAGTTGGGGAGAAAATTACCCGGGCGGTAGAACGTGCTACACAGGAAGGCTTGCCGATAGTTATCTTCGCCTGTTCCGGCGGTGCCAGAATGCAGGAGGGTATGATTTCTCTGATGCAGATGGCAAAAACTGCTGCAGCCATTAAACGACACAGTGATGCGGGAAATCTGTATATCAGTGTTCTGACGGATCCTACAACCGGTGGTGTGACTGCCAGCTATGCTATGCTGGGAGATATTATTCTGGCGGAACCGGGGGCCTTAATTGGTTTTGCCGGACCACGTGTCATCGAGCAGACTATCGGACAGAAGCTGCCGGAGGGATTTCAGAGAGCAGAATTTTTGTTAGAGCATGGTTTTATTGACGGAATCGTAACCAGAGAGAATATGAAGGATACCTTAGAGAAGCTTTTGGCTATGCACAAAGATGGCAACAGGGTAGTCGCATCCATGAAGGAAACCAGCCAACAGGTGATTGCACCAAAGCCTGAGTACAGTGCTTGGGAAAAGGTATTGCTTTCCCGTAAAAAGGACAGACCGGTGGGAATGGATTACATAGAAGCTCTTTTCCCGGACTTTCTGGAGATGCATGGAGACAGAGCCTTTCGTGACGACCCGGCTATCGTGGGCGGTTTGGCACATTTTCAGGGGATTCCCGTGACTGTGATAGCCCAGTGCAAGGGCAGAGATACCAAGGAAAATGTACAACGAAACTTCGGTATGCCTTCGCCGGAGGGGTACCGCAAGGCACTTCGTTTGATGAAGCAGGCAGAGAAATTTAAGAGACCGGTGATTTGTATGGTGGATACTCCGGGAGCGTTCTGTGGTATTGAAGCAGAGGAACGTGGACAGGGAGAAGCTATCGCACGTAATCTGTTGGAAATGTCAGCTCTGAAAACCCCCATTTTGTCGGTAGTGATTGGAGAAGGCGGCAGCGGTGGTGCTCTGGCTATGGCAGTGGCAGATCAGGTGTGGATGCTGGAAAATGCGATCTATTCGATTTTGTCACCGGAGGGCTTTGCTTCCATATTGTGGAAGGATAGTAGTCGTGCCAAGGAAGCAGCAGGTGTGATGAAGATAACGGCTTCGGATTTGCTGGAGTTGCAGATTATTGATGGTGTGATAGAGGAACCGGAGGAATACCATGTGGGGAATATGAAGGATGTGGTGAAGGCGTTGGAACAGAGGATAGGCAGTTTCTTGAGCAAGCAGCAAGAGCAGTCTATAGAAGAGTTGCTGGGAGCACGTTATGAGCGGTTCCGTAAATTTTAGATTTGACAGATTCGAGCCCTTGCTGTGCATTCGGACAGAATAAGAGAGGGCGGCAAAAGGAAAATGGAAGAAGGAAGAAGCATGACATATTTACCTTTGGAGATTGGTGAGAAAAAAGTAAAGTACCCTATTGTGCAGGGAGGTATGGGCGTTGGTGTCAGCCTGGGAGGTCTGGCCGGAGCTGTGGCAAAGGCCGGAGGCTTGGGGATTATTTCTGCTGCACAGATAGGATTTCAGGAGCCGGATTTTGAGGAACATCCTTTTGAAGCAAATTTACGTGCCATTGATAAGGAATACCAAAAGGCTCGTGCCATTGCACCGGAGGGGGTAATCGGCTTTAATATTATGGTAGCTTTGCAGCATTATAAGGAGTATGTGATACAGGCGGCAAAAGCGGGTGCAGATATTATTATTTCCGGTGCTGGATTGGCAACAGAACTGCCCGCGTATGTGAAGGGCTTTGCCACGAAAATAGCACCTATCGTATCCGGCGAACGTGCGGCACAGGTACTGTTAAAGATGTGGGACAAAAAATACCAGACGACAGCAGATATGGTAGTCATAGAAGGTCCTTTGGCGGGAGGACATTTAGGCTTTTCCAAAGAGGAGGCAGTCAGCATTACCGAAGAAGAGTATGAAGGTACCATACAAAAGGTGCTTCAGGTGGTAAAGGAGTATGCCGACAAGTATGCCAAGAAGATACCGGTTGTGGTAGCAGGGGGCATCGATACAGCTCAAAAGGTGAAACGTATGCTGGAGCTGGGAGCAGATGGTGTACAGGTAGCCAGCCCCTTTGTAGCGACGGTAGAATGTGACGCAGCAGAAGGGTTTAAGCAGAAGTATGTGGAAGCTCGCAAGGAAGACGTACAGTTAGTCACCAGCCCGGTGGGAATGCCTGGCAGAGCTATCCGCAATAGTTTCGTGGAAAGGGTAGAAGCCGGTATAAGGGAGCCTATTACCAAGTGCTATGGTTGTATCAAGAACTGCAAGCCCGCAGAAATACCCTATTGTATTACTAAAGCTTTGATTACTTCTGCCAGAGGGGATGCAGAAAACGGATTGGTATTCTGTGGAGCCAATACTTATAAAATACAGAGTATAACAACTGTTCAAGAGGTTATTGAAACTTTGTTAAAAGAATGTTAAAATACCTCTATAGCTATGAAATATGGCAACCTAAGGATAAGGAGCGAGAAGATTGAGTTCGTTTGAGATTGTCAATGA
>JAZQEK010000044.1:0-126916 GCA_045538995.1 Acetatifactor sp.
AACATAGCCTTTACGCTAAGAGAAATCTTCTTATCAGCTTCGTTGAAGTCTACAACCTTAGCTGTAACCTCATCGCCAACCTTTAATACATCGGAAGGCTTCTCAACATGATCCTTAGAAATCTGTGATACATGAAGTAAAGCATCAACACCTGCTTCTAACTCTACAAACGCACCAAAGTCAGTCATACGTGCAACCTTACCGGTTACCTCTGTTCCAACTGCATACTTTGTAGCTGCATCCTTCCAAGGATTTGCATCATCAAACTTAAGAGAAAGAGCAACCTTGCTTCCTGAAATCTCTTTAATAAGAACGTTAATCTTGTCGCCTACCTTGAATACTTTCTTAGGATGCTCAACTCTTCCCCAGCTCATCTCTGAGATATGAAGTAATCCATCAACACCGCCCAAGTCAATAAATGCACCAAAGTCGGTTACATTCTTAACAGTACCTTCTACTACATCGCCTTCCTTAATCTTTGCGAAAAGCTCCTTCTGAAGCTCTGCCTTCTGTGCAACGATGAGCTGCTTACGGTCGCCGATGTATCTTCTTCTTTTAGGATTGTACTCGCTGATGACAAATTCAATTTCCATACCAGCGTACTTGCTCAAATCCTTCTCATAAGTATCGGAAACAAGGCTTGCAGGAATGAAAATTCTCACTTCATCCACAACAACGCTCAAACCGCCGTCCAATACCTGTGTTACAGTAGCCTTCAAAACTTCCTGATTGTTGAAAGCTTCTTCAATTCTCTTGTTGCCTCTGTCTGCTGCCAAACGCTTATAAGTAAGAGCAACCTGTCCCTCACCATCATTTACCTTCAATACCTTTACTTCCATGGTATCGCCGACTTTCACAACAGTAGTAAGGTCAACATTTGCTTCGTTAGTGTACTCGTTTCTGGTAAGAATACCGTCTGACTTGTAACCGATGTTAAGTACGATTTCTTCAGGCTTAACAGCAATAACAGTACCTTCAACTACCTCTCCTGTGTGTATAGTCTTTAATGATTCTTCAAGCATTTGTTCAAAAGTTAATTCTGACATAATTTTGAACCTCCTCAATTAATTTATTCGGGGTAGACGCCCCTGCAGTAATACCCACTAGGCCAACAGCTTTAGGTAGTTCTAAATGCAAGTCATCCAGTGTCTGTATAAAATAGGTATTCGCACACTCACTGCTGCAGATTTCATACAGCTTTCTTGTATTGGAACTGTGCTTACCTCCTATTACTATCATAATATCTGCCTGAGAAGCAATTTCTCTCGCTTCGGTCTGTCTTTCCTCCGTTGCATTGCAGATAGTATTCACAACAATATCATTGTACCCTTTTTTTTGAAAAATTGCAACTATATGTTGAAATTTATTGTAATTAAATGTCGTTTGTGATACGATACAGATTTCCATATCCCTGGTATCATTAAAAATCTGTGCCTCTTCCTCTGTTTCCAGCACCGTCAAGGGACCTTCGCACCAGCCCATGATGCCTTCCACCTCCGGATGTCCGGGGTTACCCACTATCACAATATGCTTTCCCTGCTGACTTTCCTTCTGCACAATTCGGTGGATACGTTTCACAAAAGGACAGGTCGCATCAATACACTCCAAACCACTCTGTTCTATCCTATCGTGGATTTCCTTGGGAACACCATGGGAACGGATAATCACCGCGCCGCCTTTTCCTTCAAAAATACCACTTTGCCACTTTGCCACCACCTGCTGCAACGCTTCTCTGTCAGGAATGACCATGACACCTTTTTGTTCTAAATCCTTCACCACTTCTTCGTTGTGAATAATAGGACCATAAGTGTATATAGTTTTCCCGGTTTCGATTTGTTCATACACCTTGTCTACAGCTCGTTTTACACCAAAACAAAAGCCTGCACTTTTCGCCAATCTTACTTCCATGCCATACCTCTTGTCTACTATAAGAACCGATTACTCGACCAAACAAGCCAATCCGCTCTCATCCCCAATATTATCGTACATTTTTGCGTTCTGTGCAATATTTCTGTCCGATTCTTTAGCTAAATTTAAGATTTTATAGCTCCTGCCTATTCCTGTTATCCCTTTATTCCCATGTGCCAGAAGTCTTTCTCACCTTTTCTGAAATCTGAATAATGGTGTCTACCACTTCCTCAATGGTCATATAGGAGCTGTCCACCAACACCGCATCCTCTGCCTGCTTCAACGGTGCCACCTCACGATGCATGTCACGGTAGTCACGTTCCTCAATATCTGCCTTTATTTGTGCCATATCACATTCTTCGCCCTTAGCAACCAATTCGTCATATCTTCTCTTGGCACGTACTTCACTGCTGGCTGTCAAATAAATCTTCACATCCGCGTTTGGCAATACACAAGTACCGATATCTCTGCCATCCATAATACAATCGCTGTTTTTTGCCAATGTCTGTTGCAATTCAAGCAATCTGGCACGAACTGCTGCTACTCCACTGGTTTTGGAGGCAGCATTTCCAACTTCCTCCGTACGAAGAAATGCATTTACATTCTCTCCGTTTAAATATACCACCTGAACACCATCTTCATACTTAATGGTAATATCTGCACCTGTACAGGTTGCAGCCACTACTTCCTCATCTGTAATATCTATCTCCTGTTTCAGCATATACAATGCCATGGCACGATACATAGCTCCGGTATCCACATAAATCAAATTCATTTTCTTTGCCACTAATTTTGCAATGGTGCTCTTACCTGCACCAGCCGGTCCGTCTACTGCTATATTAAAACCCATTCTATTTGCCTCCCATTCTTTCACTTACGCACTACATGCATACCATGTTTTATTTGTGTAAATCCTCGGCCGAATTTTACTTACTCGCCTGCATTTACCCCTGCCAGATACCCGGTAGACCAGGCTATCTGTAAATTATAACCTCCTGTCAAGGCATCCAAATCAAGCACCTCACCTGCAAAATACAGCCCCGTCACCTTTTTGGATTCCATGGTAGAGGGGTTTACCTCCTTCACACTAACACCACCTTTGGTAATAATAGCTTCCTTGAAATCCCGCACGCCTGCAATAGTGAGAGGCACTGCTTTTATCAGTTCTACGAAGGCTTTTCGCTCTTCCTTGGTGATTTCATTCACTTTCTTATCCGGATGGATGCCGGAAAGTTCTATCATAACCGGTATCAGCTTCACCGGGAACAAATGGTTTAATGCATTTTTAAATTGTTTGTTCTTGCTTTCTTCAAAGTCTCTGAGCACCCGCTTGTCCAACTGTTCCATAGTTAGTGCAGGCTTCAAGTCGATATAGCACTTGGTTTCTCCCTTTGCATTGCTCACATAATAGCTACTGGCACTGAGTACTAACGGGCCACTGATACCGAAATGGGTAATCAACATCTCCCCGAAACCGTTATAAAGTTCCTTCTTTCCGCAAACCAATCGCAGGGACACATTCTTCAAAGACACGCCCATGGCATCCTCGCACCAGCTTTCTTTTATATTAAAAGGAACTAACGAAGGTTTGCATTCTGTTACTTTGTGTCCGCTGTTTTCTGCGAAACGGTACCCATCCCCGGTAGAACCGGTTGAAGCATAAGAAATCCCTCCGGTAGCCACGATGACCTTGTCAGCCTTAACCTTCTTTCCATTCTGTAAGAGGACACCTACTACTCGCTTATCCTCTTCCTGTTCTTCTAGCAAAAGCTCTTTCACACCACAATTCAGTTCTATCTCTATATCACGCTTGCGAAGCTCTCTCTGAAAAGCTGCTATCACATCCGAAGAATGGTCGCTCACCGGGAACACTCTGTCTCCCCGCTCCACCTTTAGCGGACAGCCTGCTTTCTCCAGAAAATCCATCACAGCCTGATTATCATAAGTATAAAAAGCACTGTACAAAAACTTTTCATTGGTCATCACATTGGCAAACAGATTTTCCATATCACCGGCATTTGTCACATTGCAGCGACCCTTTCCGGTGATAAAAAGCTTCTTTCCAAGCTTTTCATTCTTTTCATAAAGAGTGACCTGTGCACCGGCATCTGCCGCCGCAATAGCCGCCATCATTCCGGTAGCACCGCCACCAATTATTATTACTTTATTCATTTTCTACTTCCCATCTTTTCTCAGTGAATAATTCAACATCGGTTCGTCATCGATAAAGTTTATCTCATCATTCAAATATACCTGATAGTTGTTCCATGTTTCTTCCAAGGTTTCCAAATTTTTCTTCACATCCTCCGGACGTTTCAGGCAAAGAGCCACCACCAATGCATTTATCAGACTTAATGGTGCCACCAGTGAATCTACTATAGAAACCATGTCACTTCTGGCAAACAGGTTGCAGGAGGAATACAAATTCATAGGAGAATGCTGTGAATCTGTAATAGCAATCACCTTGGCATTTCTGTCATTGGCAAACTCCATAGCTTTCAAGGTACGCATGGAATATCTGGGAAAGCTGATACCGATGAAGCAATCCTCTTCATTAATACGAATCATTTGCTCGAAAGTTTCACTGATGCTGCTGGTTCCCAAAAGAACCACATTGCCACGTATCATATTCAAATAAAAATGCAAAAAGGCCGCCAAGGGTTCGTTGCTACGTAGTCCCATAATATAAATATTTCTGGCACTTAGTATGGTTTCTACTGCCGTATCAAACGCCTGCGGATCCAGAGTATTAATGGTATCCTGGATTTTTTCAATGTCCGCAGTTAATACAGATGCCAGCAATTCTGACTGTGTATTGTCACCATATTTGGCATCCATCTTTTGTAGAGTGTTCAGCTTTTTCTTCACACATTCTACCAAATCCTGCTGAAATTCCGGGTATCCGTCATATCCTACAGCAGTGGCAAAACGCACTACCGTAGATTCACTAATTCCCAATGCCTCTCCCAGCTTCGCCGCTGTCATAAAAACTGCCTGATCGTAGTTTTCCTTTATAAAAGAGGCAATCTTTTTATGACTTTTACTCATACTATCATAATTTTGTTCCAATTTATCAAAAACGTCCAGTTGCTTCCCCATGAGGTTCCTACCTTTGTATCAATATCGTTATTCTTGCACATACTCTTTTATTTTAAAGGTTCTATTAAGTATTGTCAAGAAAAGCAAAAAGGTATCCACCCTTTGGAAGACACCTTTCCTATATTACATCTTGTTTATAAATTCCTCTAAATTCTCAACCTTTGCAGCCGTCTTAATCCATTGCTTCAATTGCTCCAGCGATGTTTCCCTTTGTATACGCTCCCGTAGGTCGTCTGTAATCGTACCAAGCTCCTCTAAAATTTCAAGCAAGGATTCTGCTTTTCCCTCAGCTTTTCCTTCCACATATCCTTCTTGACGAACACATCTCATATGGGCTTCCTGATCATACTCAAATATACTCACTGCTATCGCCTCCGCCTTATTCTGTCGTAAAAACTCTTCCAGAATGCCTTCTTTTATACACTCATCCACAGCACACTCAACTGCTTGTTCAATAGGCATCTCTGTTGCATATGCTCTGACTTTTTCTACATATAATACATATTCCCGTAAGGTTCTGCATTTGCTCAATAATTCTTCATTATTCCCCGGGTTAATATTCAAAACCTCAACAACAAGCTCTAAATTCACTTCTTCTGCCTGTTTGTAAAAAGAATCTGACAACCGCAAGGTCTGTCGTTCCGGTTGTTCTTTGGTTCCATTATAAAATACCACAAACTTCGGTGTTGGTATCTTAATCAAAGTCGTGCCATACAAATTTTCGTCCTTTATCATTCCTTGCAGTACCTGGGATACATACAACAAATCTCTCAAGGGCATATTGGGATTCACTGTGGATTGATGCTCATACAAATTCAATGCCATACTGAAAATAAAGGAAATGTCATTCTTCATCCCCATATAAATCGCATTCCTTAGGGTGTTAATCGTCATATCCTCTACATTGGTATACTGTGTTCCATTGGTTGCATTGTATAAGCTCAGCAACTCCTTCTTGTCCTCCAGCAGCATACAAAACATACTACTCTTGTAATCTCGTTTAATACTTGCCATTCTAGCTCCTCCTTATTGTGCAGGAGCCTTTCAGAAACTCCTGCTTTAATTGTGTTGTGAAATAAAAGCACGAATTTTCTGAATATAAATAGAAAGTTTTGAAACTTAGATTCACAAATACTGTAAATTTGCTATTAGAAAATTTGCTTTGAATTTAGACTAACATATTTTTTATCAAATTACAATTCCGTTTTTACACATTTGATGAAATTTTCTCTAGGAAAATGTTCCCCCTTCGTAATAATCTATCTCGTCTTTGATCATATCCAGAATCTCACCATTTTAATATTCCTCTATATGATATTCCGCTCCTATTCAGCCCAATTCATCTCTCCATCCGTAATCCCCATCTTCCTGCATTCTTCACAAACTATATTCTTTTCTACCTGATTTCCAATCCGATACTTTAGTACCTTATCTCTAAACACAATATACTTCTCATTACCGGCTTTGAGGTCCACAAACCAATTCCCCCCACGATTCGGGTCTGCAATCATCACCTTTGCGACTTGCTCCGGGAAGTCTTTTTTGTCACAAGAAAAAAAGAGAACAGTCCAGTATTTTGGGGTTCCTCCGGTATTCCAAAGTTCGATTTTGTGGATGTTTAATAAATCTATAACACTGTCATCCTCTATGCTTTCCTTAATTAGTGTTCCTTCATAGATTTCTGCTTTCTTTTCCTGAACTGCATTATTGCCACAGATATGCACTTCCTTAATTTCGCTTAAGGTAAGTTCGTCTTTTAGGAGTACGTCTGTTGAGATGTGGAAGATTTCTCCTAAAAGCAATATTTTTTCTAATTCGGGCAAAGCAATATCTGCTTCCCACTTGGATATGGATTGACGGCTTACATTACAGATAGATGCCAACTCTTCTTGGGTCATGTTGTAAGACTTTCTTAACGCAGTGATTTTTTCTGAGAGTTTCATTGGGAACCTCCTTATGATTTATACATTAGTACTATTCTCTTCCCATATCTTTCTGGATACTTGCTATGGGAAGAATTTGTTATCAAAAGACTTGTATTTTTCTACCCATGAAGTAGTTATTTGAGTTTTATGGGTAGATGTATTTTAAAGAAGGAACTTCTCCAAAAATACATGAATATTATACATGTGCATAGTGCAAAAATCCACCAATTGTAGGATGCGTTTCAGCAACCGTAGGGTGCGTTTCACTACGCTTTGAGCCGGGCACTGACAACGAAGCGTTGCTTCGCAAGCCTGCGGCTGGCGCCGTATACACGAGTAAACAAAAACAGTTGGCAGAGAACATAAATGCTCTCGCCAACTGTCTTTATTTACTCATGTGCCCGGGTTGTGCATGAAACTTAGTTCTTCTTAGGTGGTGTTTTTTACCACCTTAGAAGGACTTTTCATGTTTTACACTGGGTAAGCTCCGTTCTTGCCATCAGCAACGGTCATGTCTACTTTTTCCTGCTGTGCCTGACGATATTTGAAGAAGTCAGTAGCAACCTGAGGGAACAATGCATAGGACAATACGTCTTCGTCCTGCTGTTTCCATTCCTTCATTTCGCTTTCCAGCTTCTCTAACTCGTTAGGAATTAAATCAGCGTAACGGCAGGTAATTCTCTCTTCACCAGGAATAACCTTGTCGATTACTTCCTGGCTCATAGGCTTAACGGTCTGACCGTATTCACCACGAAGAACTGCCTTGGTTTCCTTGGTAGCCATCTTGTATCTTTCGCCCATAAGAACGTTAAATACAGCCTGAGTACCAACGATCTGAGAAGAAGGTGTAACCAATGGAGGCTCACCAAGATCCTTACGAACCTGAGGAATTTCTCTCAATACATCATAGTATCTGTCTTCTGCGTTCTGCTCCTTCAACTGGCTAACCATGTTGGAAAGCATTCCGCCGGGTACCTGATACAATAATGTCTTAATATCAACACCCATAACCTTAGGATTGAGCAGTCCGCTTGCAAGACACTCATCTCTGTAAGGTCTGAAGTAGTCAGCGATTTCAGCAAGTAAGTTCTGGTCGAATCCGGTGTCATACTCGGTACCCTTGAAGGTTTCAACCATAACTTCAGTTGCAGGCTGAGAAGTACCAAGAGCGAAAGGACTCATAGCAGTATCGATAACATCAACACCTGCCTCAACAGCCTTTAAGTAAGTCATGCTAGCCACACCTGAGGTGTAGTGTGTATGTAACTGGATAGGAAGCTTGGTCTGGCTCTTCATAGCAGTGATTAACTCAGTTGCCTTGTAAGGAACTAACAAACCAGCCATATCCTTGATACAGATAGAGTCTGCACCCATTTCCTCAATCTTCTTAGCCATATCTGCCCAATACTCAAGAGTATAAGCATCGCCAAGTGTATAAGAAAGAGCAATCTGTGCATGTCCTCTGCCTTCCTGCTTCTTGAACTTGTTGGTAGCATCTACAGCTGCCTGCAAGTTGCGAAGGTCATTTAAGCAGTCGAAAATACGAATGATATCAATACCGTTAGAGATAGACTTCTGTACGAAGTACTCTACCACGTCATCTGCATAAGGTCTGTAACCTAAAATGTTCTGACCACGGAATAACATCTGTAACTGAGTGTTCTTGAAACCATCACGGATTTTTCTCAATCTGTCCCATGGATCTTCCTTTAAGAAACGAAGGGAAGCATCAAAGGTAGCACCACCCCAGCACTCTACTGAATGATATCCAACCTTATCCATCTTCTCTAAAATAGGAAGCATGAAATCGGTAGGCATTCTGGTAGCAATCAGAGACTGATGAGCATCACGTAATATAGTTTCCGTAATTTTAATCGGTTTTTTAACTTGTTCTGACATTTACGATTTCCTCCAAAATTATTTTTATTTAGAATACTCCAAAGATAGCCATGAATGTACCGGCTGCTACTGCAGTACCGATAACACCTGCTACGTTAGGTCCCATAGCATGCATCAAAAGGAAGTTTGTAGGGTCATACTCTGCACCAACCTTCTGAGATACACGAGCTGCCATAGGTACTGCGGATACACCTGCAGAACCGATAAGCGGATTAACCTTACCCTTGGTAGCCTTACACATAATCTTACCAAATACAACACCTGCTGCTGTACCGAATGCAAATGCAACCAAACCAAGAACTACGATTTTGATAGTATCCCAGTTTAAGAATGCTTCTGCACTGGTAGTAGCACCTACAGAAGTACCCAAAAGGATAACTACGATATACATAAGTGCATTGGATGCAGTATCGGTTAACTGTCTTACTACGCCAGATTCCTTAAACAGGTTACCCAACATGAGCATACCTACAAGAGGAGCTGTGGTAGGAAGAATCAAACATACAACAATAGTAACAATAACAGGGAAGAGAATCTTCTCTAACTTGGATACAGGACGAAGCTGACCCATCTTAATCTTTCTCTCTTCTTCTGTTGTTAACAGCTTCATAATCGGAGGCTGAATAACGGGTACCAATGACATATAAGAATATGCTGCAACTGCAATAGGTCCCATGATAGCAGTCTGTCCTAATTTACTTGCCAAGAAAATGGAAGTAGGACCATCCGCACCACCAATGATGGAAATCGCTGCTGCTGCCTGGTCATTAAAGCCCAGGAAGATAGCTCCAAAATAAGCCATATAAATACCGAACTGAGCTGCTGCACCCAGCAGGAAGCTCTTCGGGTTAGCAATCAAAGGACCGAAGTCGGTCATGGCACCTACACCCATGAAAATCAGGGAAGGTAAGATTGCCCATTCATCTAATAAATAGAAATAATACAGTAAGCCGCCTACACCGTTTGCTGCATCTTCTGCATGAATCATAATGTCAGGATAGATGTTTACAAGCAGCATACCGAACGCTATCGGAGTTAAAAGCAGAGGCTCAAACCCATGTCGAATAGCTAAATAAAGAAAAAAGCAAGCAACCGCAATCATAACGAAATTTCCCCAGGTCAGGTTAAAGAACGCTGTCTGGTGAATGAGGTTGTCAAGCGTATTAAGTATGTACTCCATTTGTTGACCTCCTGTTGTTATCAATCAATACGACTTTTTCGTATTAGTTCATGGTCGCAAGTACAGCACCTGCTTCTACAGGATCACCAACTGCTACATCAATACTTGCAATGGTTCCGTCCTGAGGAGCAACAACAGGGATTTCCATCTTCATAGCTTCCAAAATAACTACTGCGTCACCCTTCTTTACTGCCTGACCTACACTTGCTTCAATCTTGAAAATCTTACCAGCTGCACCGGCTTCTACCTTTACAGAACCTGCGCCACCAGCTGCAGGAGCGGGAGCTGCTGCAGGAGCCGCCTTGGGTGCTGCCTTAGGAGCTGCAGGAGCCTTTGCTACAGGAGCACCTGTAGATGCACCTTCTTCTACTACTACATCATATACGTTGCCGTTAACGGTAATGGTATAATTCTTCATTTTAAATTCCTCCATAAAATAATAATATTATTTTCTTCTGTTTACCTTGCGGACACTTCTTACTACAAAGCCGTCCGTAGATGCTGCGCCTTCGCTGGCAGCAATGGCTGCAGCAATAACAGCAACTAATTCGAAATCATCAGTTACATCAACTTCTTCCTTCTCCACAATCTGTGCGATGGTATTGTCGATGCTCACTTCTTTTACTTCTTCCTTCTTCTTGCGGTTCTCAAACCACGCCTGGATCTTAGGAATATAACCAAACAAGGAAATAATAAAGCTAATCAAAAGCAATACTGCAAATACAGTACCCATACCGATTACGGTATTTAATGCGGCCTTTACCAGTGCATCTCCCAAAGTTGCCTTTTCATTCAGAGCTGCAGCCTGCAATACGAAAAATCTATCATTTGAATAGATAATTTCCGCATAGCCTTCCTTCAGGGAACCGGTAACCGGTACATTAACAATAATGGTATCATCATCAATTTCTGCAGTAGGAGTACCGATTGCAGTAATAGTACCGATTGCATCTGCTGCATTATTGAAGGATGTCACGGCACCATTTACCACATTGCCGTCTGCTTCCATATAGGTTTCCTGATTGAATATATAAGCTACCTCTTCCGGAGTATACTCATCAAAACGGGTTGCTTCATTATCATCCATGAAGTTCTGCATATACGGTACGATTACTTCTGCCGAAACAGTCTTCGCAAAATCCAACTTATCCTGCTCGTACTTTGTATAGCTTACTTCCTCACCACATGCTGTTAATCCAAAGATACAGGTAATTGCACAAGCTAAAGCAATAATTTTCTTCATACTCTAATCACCCTTTCTTAAACTGTTCCATGCTTTTTGTCAGGACGGTCTTCTCTCTTTGTGAATAACATCTCGAATGCACCGATAACATACTTTCTGGTATCAGCTGCATCTACAACCTGATCAACATATCCTCTCTTAGCTGCACTAGCTACGCTTGTCTGAAGTGCTGCATATTCAGCCGCCTTGGCGTCGATTACATCTGCACCCTGACCTTCGTACATAATCTTTGCAGCCAGCTTTGCATCCATGGTT
Organism: Acetatifactor sp.; assembly: GCA_045538995.1. Classification (GTDB taxonomy): domain Bacteria; phylum Bacillota; class Clostridia; order Lachnospirales; family Lachnospiraceae; genus Acetatifactor. The sequence continues at coordinate 11,510 of JAZQEK010000044.1, forward strand.
CCGATTTCAGCAGTAGGCCATGCCATAGTGATGTCAGCACCGATTGCCTTAGAGTTCATTGCAACATAAGCAGTACCATAAGCCTTACCAATGATTACATTTACCTTTGCAACAGTTGCATTTGCAAATGCATAGGTAAGCTTAGCAGCAGCCTTTGCAATGCCCTTTTCAGAACACATAGTAGCTTCATAACCCTTTACATTTGTAAGAGTCAATACAGGAATTTCAAAAGCATCACAGAAGTTTACGAAATCTGCTGCCTTCTCACAACCCTTCTTGGTAAGAACTGCATCAAACTTCTCTACAACCTTACCCTCTTCGTCGCAAACCTCAGTACGGTTAGCCACACAACCAACGGTAGTACCGTTCAATTTGATAAATCCGGTAACCATGCTCTTTGCATAATCAGCCTTTACTTCGAAGAAATTGTTATCATCAGCGATAATAGACAATGCAATAGCAGTATCGCCAACACAATTTGCAAGCTCAGCATTCACTCTGTTCAAATCATCTGTGCATTCATCGAAGCAGCAAGTATCTTCATTGTTTGCAGGCAAGAACCCAATCAATTCTCTAATCTGAGTAAGAATGGTAGCTTCATCTGCCACAACATCTACAATACCGGCTTCCTCAGCCTGGAATTTTGCTGCAGAAGAATCGCACTTAGCAACAGTATTGCCATCCAATGCATTAGGAGCGTTTACGAATAACTTCGCATTCTTTCCTTCCATGAAGGTAAAGTCAGTTAAGGTAGGGAACAAGCCCAAACCGCCGCCACAGGTTCCAAAGATTGCAGTAATCTGAGGAATCACACCGGAAGCAAGTGTCTGCTTCATGTAGATTTCACCGAATGCATTTAATGCATCAGTAGCCTCCTGTAATCTAAGTCCGGCAGAATCAATCAATCCAATAACAGGTGCTCCTGTCTTCATTGCCAGATCATAGAGTTTGGTAATTTTCTTTGCATGCATTTCACCTACAGAACCGTTCAATACAGAAGCGTCCTGGCTGTATACATACACGGGATTACCATCAATTACTCCGTAGCCGGTGATAACACCGTCAGAAGGAGTTTCGTTCTGTTTCAGATTAAAATCAGTTGCTCTTGCAGTTACAAGTGCACCGATTTCAACGAAACTGTTTGCATCGAGTAAAGCTTCGATTCTTTGACTCGCTTTTGAAGTAGTACTCATGTTTTTCAGCCCTCCGTTTATAATAAATATGTACTAACAAATTTCATAGGGAGTATTTTTACCCCCAATTTCACATTGTCCAAACTAGTATAGCACAAAAAAAGCAACTCGCAAAGTACGAATTGCTTTTTTTTGCAAATTTTTGTTAGAAATTTACCAAAGTCCCAAATACTCCTCTATTATCTTTTGCAAACACCATTCCAAATCAATCTTTTCGACGCTTGCACCAATCACAATTTCCTCTTTTTGATAACATTCTCCCTGTACAGAATAGGTAATCATTCCTACCACATCTCCCTTTTCTACAGGGGCTTGCAGATAGGGAACCACCTCACACTCTACCTCTATTTCCTCATCTTCCGACAATAATACTCCTTCCGGTTCTCCAAACAGTTGCTTCTCAGGCTCCACAACCACACGCTCCAGCTTCACATAAGCCTGCTGCCCCATCTGCTGTGTCTGACCATTCTTCACCAACAACTTCTCCGGTATAGAAACAGTCTCCTGCACCTCTTTCAAGGAATGATAGGTAAAACTCTCTATTCCATGCTGCATCAGCTTCTTGGTATCACTCCACTTATAGCTTTTATTATTGGGCCATCCGCAGGCCAACAGTGCTACTACATAGGTTCTGCCATCCCGCTCCAACGCACCTACATAACAATACCCTGCCTGATTGGTAAAACCGGTCTTCCCGCTGATAGCTCCCTCCATCATAGTCAAAAAAGCATTATGATTGGTACAAAAAGCATTTCTTCCCTCCTCCGAAGCCAAGCTGTGAGAAATAGTCTGTGTAATCTTGAGAAATTCTTCCTTTTTCGGCGAATGCAGTACACAATAGGACATAATAGTCGCCAAATCCTTAGCAGTAGTGGAATGATTTTTGGTAAAGGTAGTACCATCCTTTTTCGTAAAAGTTTCCGTAGCATCCAGTCCGTTGGGGGTGATGAACCAACTGTCTTTACATCCCAGTTCTGCTGCCTTCTCATTCATCAAAGCAGCAAAAGCGGCCACCGCCTCCTGACTTTCCTGCGTTGTAAAGTTCGCCACTCCCTTTTCCTGCGTTTCCTTGCTTAAAAATTGCTGACCGATATGCTCTGCAATGGCTACTGCCACGTCATTATGAGACTCCAGCATCAAAGAATACAACATATCCTCCAAACGATACCGTTCCCCTTTTTTGATGTACAGCTTCACCTTCGGCATAGTGGTCGCATAAGCAGAAACCTCCACCCATTCCTGCAGGTCTGCCAGCTCCAAAGCCAATATACAGGTCAATATCTTCGTAGTACTGGCCATCGCCAGCACCTCCTGCCCATTCTTTTCATACAGCACCCTGCCGGAAGCAGCATCCATCAACACAGCAGACTTGGCATAAAGCTCTGTTTGTACAGGTTCCTGTGCACAGACCACCTCCGGAACATTTGCCACTACCAGTATCCAAACCAACCAGCGAAGCAACCAATATTTCCACTTCTGCATGCCACCGCCTCCTTAAACAAGCTTCTCTTCACTCACTTACTTCTATATATATTCACCACCTCGAAAAACATGCCACATATTCGAAGAGTGCCTTCCTTCTTCCCACAAAAAAGGAGAGGCACCCAGCGGCTCCTCTCCCATGGTTTTTAAATATCCAATTGTAACTGCACCTCTGCCTCCGCCTGTTGTTTGAATTCTTCCAGCTGCACGGTACTCATCTCCGGCAATTCCTCCAGACTCTTTACGCCGAAACAACGCAGGAATTGCTCCGTGGTTCCGAATAAGAGGGGTCTTCCCGGTGCATCCAAACGTCCCAGCTCTGTGATTAAATCATACTCCAGCAGCTTATTAATGGCATGGTCACAGCTTACGCCTCTGACACGTTCGATTTCCACACGGGTAACCGGCTGCTTGTAGGCAATGATGGACAATGTCTCGATGACCGTATCCGTCAGTACGATTTTTCGCGGCGTCTTTGCAATCTTCACCAGATATTCGTACATATCAGACTTGGTACATAATTGTACTGCATCCTCGAAATATGCCAGGCTGATTCCTCTTTCTTCTTTTTCATAGTCTTGTGCCATTTCCTCTAAGATTTTCTTCGTTGTGCGTACATCTTCCTCTATTACTGCCGCCAATCTGCTGATTTCCACAGACTCACCCATGGCAAACAGCACCGCCTCCATAACAGCCTTTGCTTTTTCTCTTTCCATAACAACCGTCCTCATACCGTATCCGTATCTCAAGCCACGGATTCTATCATAATATCGTCAAAAATATTTTCCTGGGTAATCAATATCTTACCACTTTTCATCAGCTCCAAAATCACCAAAAAGGTCACAATCACATTCATCTTGCTGCTTTGTTTCTCCAACAGCTTGCGGAAACTGAATTTCTTATGCTCTCTGGCATAGGCCTCCACATACAGAAACCGTTCATCCATGTCTACCTCATCCTTCTCTATATTGCCATAGGTACTTCGGATAGGGTCGATTTTATTTTCCTGCTTCTTAATGACCATTTTAAACACTTCATTCAGCTTTTGCAGAGTCATATCACCGATTAATTCCTCATAGTTAAGCGGTGCCTTATAATCAGCCACTTCCTTGGGCAAATCTTTCTTGCGATAATAGTTCTTCTCCGCATCCACCAGTCTGTCACGCAGCTCCATGGACATAAATTTGTACATCTTATGTTCCAACAGCTTCTGCACCAACTCTGCTCTCGGGTCTTCCTCTTCTCCGTCCTCATTCACTTCTTTCGGAAGAAGCATCCTACACTTAATATCCAACAGTGTGGCAGCCATTACCAAAAACTCACTCATGACATTCATATCTTCCACTTCCATCTGCTTGATGTAGTCCAGATACTGCTCAGTAATCTCCACAATCGGAATGTCATAAATATCCACTTTATTCTTATCAATCAAATGAAGCAACAGGTCCAAAGGACCCTCAAACGCCTCCAGCTTAACCGATATCGCCATTGCTATTCAACCTTTTCCTCTGCATACTTTGTCACAGTTCCGCCATACCTACGTATTCGATACCTGCTACTCATCGGAACCATTCGAAAACTCTATTACAATCACTTCCCCCGGATTAAACAGACGCACCGGAATGGTATGCATTCCCAAACCTCTGCTCAAAATCATGGTACTTTTCCCTTCTGTAAATTTTCCTCCGTCATACTTCGGGAAAAAACGCACATTGGGAGACAACACTCCCTTCCAACCGGGAATTCGTACAATTCCGCCATGCACATGCCCGGAAAGCACCAGATCCGCTCCCCAACCGGCATAATTCGGAAAATAGTCCGGATTATGTGCCAAAAGCACGATATAATTCTCCTTCTGAGGTGTTCCCAAAACTCCTGTCAGATAGTCCTCCGGCATCTTCGGAACTACAAAGCGCTTGTAAAAATACTTATCAATTTCTGCCCCATAAATATCTATACCGTATTCCTTCAACACCTGATGACAATTCACCATGGGAACCACGCCCACCTGCTTCAAAGCCTGTGCATATTCCTGAGCCATGTCACCATACTTCTCCGGGTAGAGATTCAATCGGTGTTCATGGTTTCCATTCCCATAAAAAACAGGATACTTCTTCGCCAAAGCCGTCACAAAATCAATAGCCGGCTGCATGCTTCTGCCGGGCCGTGCAGTCAAAATATCCCCTGCTATCCATATAGCATCCGGCTTTTGTTCTTCAATCGCCTTCAATAACAGTTCATTTTGCTTCCCAAACTGCTTGTTATGCAAATCCGCCAGCACGACTGCACGAAAAGGCTTCTTAATCTGCTTTGCCCGGATGGAATGCCTGACAATTACAAAACGCGAACTGTCATACAGCATAATCCAAAGCAAAATGATTGCTGTCATTACTACTATTACCAATAAAATATCTAACATAATCTTCCTATTTTGTCAAAATGGTTTTCACTAACTAAGGTATTATATCATAAATTTATGGCAAGCACTAGCTTTTACATCAAAAATTCCATGAAAATCCGATATAAATAGTCCTTATACCGTGCCTTCGCCACATCCTGTGCATACAAAATATCTACCTTTCCCAGCACCTTACCATCCAAGGAGTAAACAGCTTCTCCAGCCTTTGTCTCTCCACTCACCGGTGCCTCCACCCGTTCCGGTAATTGAATGCGTTTTTCTATTCCCTTCAAATCCTTTCCTGTAGTGTCCAAATAGCGAAATTCGCCGGAATATTTTAACTCCACACTATCCTGCAAACCACCTTCTACCGCCAAAGGTGTCAAAGCCTCCCTGTTTTCATCTATGTACACCTCACTGACACTAAAACCATAGCTTAACAAAGCCTTGGCTTCATTGAAGCGTGTCTTTCCATCCTCTGCACCCAGTATTACCGCAATCATCTCCAAACCATCTTTTTTTGCAGTTGCTGATACGCAGAACTTCGCCTTGCTGGTGGATCCGGTCTTCAATCCCGTGGTATAGGGATACTGCTTCAACAGCTTATTGGTACTGGACAAGGTAAACAAGCTGCTTCCCTGCTTGGTTTCATGGGTAATGTTTTCCATCCATATGGTAGAATAATTAAAAATCTCCGGATGGTTCACAATTAACTCCCGGCTCATAATCGCTACATCTCTGGCGGAAGTATAATGATTATCCGAATCACTCAATCCGCAACAATCCTCGAAATGGGTATTCTCCATTCCTAATTCTGCTGCTTTCTGATTCATCATATCCACAAAAGCATCCTCCGAGCCTGCAATATGCTCTGCCACCGCTACAGAAGCATCGTTTCCGGAAGAAATCACAATACACTTTATCATAGTCTCCAGAGTTTGTACTTCTCCCTCTGCCAGAAACACCTGAGAACCACCCATACTGCTGGCATGTTCACTGGTCAGCACCTCATCCGTCAGACTTAACTTTCCTTCCGCAATCTGTTCAAAAGCAATCAACAGCGTCATAATCTTTGTGATACTGGCAGGGCTCATCCTTTCATCTGCATTCTGCTCGAAAATCACCTCTCCCGTGGATGCCTCAATCAAAACAGCAGCCGGAGCACTGATATTTACCTGTGCCAGAACCGGCAAATCCTGCACCAATAATACCATTAGCACACATACCCAAGTCACAATTCTCTTTTTCACCTTCATACACTATCACCATTTTATTTATCTTTGTTAATCATATGTATTCCCGGTGAAAATATGCATTTTCCTATCCCTTGTCAATTCGCCGGGAAGCCTTGCATCCCTCAATCAAAAAACCGCAACCCCGATTTCACCGGGATTACGGTTTGCATTTCTTTAATACCATCTGGCTTTGAAGCTCTGTACTTTGTCAACCAATTTGTCCTTTTTCTCTTTTAAATCAATGTTCAGGGCTTTCGCCAACTGGAATATGTAATCAATACATACAATAGACAAGATAATATAAATCGCACGAATACCCATCTGATAATCTATCCTGTCAATCATCAGATATACCTTTTCATGCAGAAATGCCACGATACCAACTGCATAAAATCCCCACGCAATGGTACTCTCCAGACAAATAATACCTCGGTAGTTAAAAGGCTTTTCGTTGTAGTCCCACCACAACTCGCCGAATACCTTAATCATGCCCAAACCAACAATGAATTCAAAAATAGTAGCAAGTGCCGCTCCGATAAAGTAAACACCTACCAGATTATGAGCCAAGGGGCTCAATATCAGGTAACAGCATACAGCACCCACACCATAAATCGGACAGAACGGGCTTTTGGCAAAACCTCTGTTGGTCAGTTTTTTATTGCAGAAAGACATGTAAATACTTTCCACCAGCCAGCCCAGCATACTGTAAATAATAAACGCACCAATCAAATGATAGACGTCCGTTCCCAACAGTTCTCTGGTCCACATACTTTTCTCTCCCCTCTGAACACACACGTCACGAACTTAGATTATGTACCCCAAACGGGCTCAGAAGCAGTGGCTATTCGCCCTTACGGGGCATATAACCCAAGTTCTGATATCCTGCTCGCACGGTGAACAAAAAGTAAAAAGTCCCTGGTCTTTCGGCCAAGGACTTCGTCATACTAGTTATATTTACGTTTTCTAGCAGCTTCAGATTTCTTCTTACGCTTTACACTTGGCTTCTCGTAATGCTCTCTCTTACGAATCTCCTGCTGAATACCAGCCTTTGCGCAGCTTCTCTTAAAGCGACGTAAAGCGCTATCTAAAGTTTCGTTTTCTTTTACGATTACATTTGACATGTTTACACCCGACCTCCCTTCAGTCCCTTCCTAGTAACTCGACTGATTGGGTTATTCTATATACTATGCATAAGTTTCCCTTGCATGCACATTTGATATTATATCATATTTTTTTATAGTGTCAACAACTTTTTCAAAAAAATTATAGCTGACCTTCCAGAACTTTCTTTGCTTCTGCAATAGCATCCGGGATTCCGGCAGGATTCTTACCGCCTGCCTGAGCCATATTGGGACGACCGCCACCGCCGCCGCCAACTAATGCAGCGATTCCCTTAATCAGGTTACCTGCATGTGCGCCGGCTTTCATCGCTCCGTCAGTTGCCATAGTGATGATGTTCACCTTGCCATCCTGGTTAGAAAGGAGTACTACTACACCTTCGCCCAGCTTCTCCTTCAACTGATCGCCCAAATCACGCAACCCGTTCATATCTACACCATCTACATTGGTAGCTAAGAGCTTCACGCCCTTTACTTCTACTACCTGATCCATAACATCACCAAGAGCATCCTTTGCCGCCTTGCTCTTCAAGGATTCGTTTTCAGAAGCAAGTGCCTTCATCTCTGCCATAACGTGCTCACAACGCTCTACCAAGCTTGCAGGTGTGGTCTTCAATGCCTTCGCTGCTGCCTCCACCTTTGCTTCCATCTCTTTATAATATGCAAATACGCCCTTGCCTGTTAATGCCTCAATTCTTCTGGTTCCGCCTGCAATACCGCTTTCGGAAACAATCTTAAACGCATTGATGACACCGGTATTTGCCACATGGGTACCACCACAAAGTTCGATAGAGAAATCTCCCATCTGTACCACACGTACGGTCTCGCCATACTTTTCTCCAAAGAGTGCCATTGCACCGGTCTTTCTCGCTTCATCAATAGTCATTTCCTTGGTAACAACTGCAATGTTCTCTTCAATTTTTTCGTTTACAATAGCCTCTACCTGCTTCAATTCTTCTGCAGTCATAGCAGAGAAATGAGAGAAGTCAAAACGCAGTCTCTCGCCATCCACATAGGAACCCTTCTGTTCTACATGGGCTCCCAGCACCTCACGAAGAGCCTTCTGAAGCAAATGAGTTGCACTATGGTTCTTACAGGTATCGCTTCTTTGTGAAGCATCTACCTTCAATGCTACGGTATCGCCTACCTTTACCACGCCCTTGGTAACGGTTCCGATATGTCCTACCTTGCCACCAAGTAACTTCACGGTATCCTTTACCTCAAAGGTACCCTCTGCAGTCTCAATCACACCGGTATCCGCACACTGACCACCCATGGTCGCATAGAAAGGTGTTTCCTCTACGATAATCGTACCATTATCTCCTTCTGTCAAAGCCATTACCAGCTCTGTCTCTGTAGTCAGTACGGTCACCTTTGATTCATGATTCAATCTGTCATAACCTACAAATGCAGTCGTTACACTGGGATCAATAGCTTCGTATACGGTAGCATCGGCACCCATATAATTGGTAGCCTTTCTTGCCTTACGAGCCTTATCCTTCTGCTCCTGCATACAAACAGCAAAGCCTGCATTATCAATGGTATAACCCTTTTCTTCCAAAATCTCAGCTGTCAGGTCAGTAGGGAATCCATAGGTATCATACAGCTTAAAGGCATCTTCGCCGGCCAGCTCTGTAATACCCTTTGCAGCCATAGCCTCTTCCATCTCGCCAAGAATAGCCAGACCCTTATCGATGGTCTTATCAAACTTATCCTCTTCCTGAGTAAGTACAGTCAAAATAAATGCCTGCTTTTCTTCCAACTCGGGATATCCGTCCTTACATTCTGCAATTACTGTTTCGGACAGGTTTGCCAAGAACTTGGTACTGATACCTAACTTACGTCCATGTCTTGCAGCACGACGTATCAATCTTCTCAGTACATATCCGCGACCTTCATTGGAAGGAGTAATACCGTCACTAATCATAAAGGTAGAAGAACGAATATGGTCCGTAATCAAACGAATAGAAACATCCTTTGCTTCATCAGACTGATATTCTACCTTTGCAATTTCACAAATACGGTCACGGATTGCCTTCATGGTATCAATATCGAATACAGAATTCACATCCTGTACTACTACTGCCAGACGCTCCAAGCCCATACCGGTATCGATATTCTTCTGCTCCAGCTCAGTATAGTTACCATGTCCGTCACCGTCAAACTGGGTAAATACATTGTTCCATACTTCCATGAAACGGTCACAGTCACAGCCCACCTTACAATCCGGCTTGCCACAACCGTACTTAATACCTCTGTCATAATAAATTTCGGAACAGGGACCGCAGGGACCTGCACCATGCTCCCAGAAATTATCACACTTACCGTTTTCATCACGGTAGAAACGGGTAATCTTCTCACCGGGTACACCGATTTCATTTACCCAGATATCATATGCTTCATCATCTTCACAGTAAATAGAAGGATACAGTCTCTCCGGATCCATACCTACTACCTCTGTTAAAAACTCCCAGCTCCATGCGATAGCTTCATGCTTGAAATAATCGCCGAAGGAGAAGTTTCCGAGCATTTCAAAGAAGGTAAGATGTCTTGCAGTCTTACCAACATTTTCAATATCACCGGTTCTGACACACTTCTGACAGGTAGTCACTCTGCGACGAGGGGGAATTTCCTGTCCGGTGAAATAAGGCTTCAAAGGAGCCATACCGGAGTTAATAATCAACAAACTATTATCGTTACGAGGAACCAAAGAGAAGCTGTTCATCTTCAAATGATCCTTGCTCTCAAAGAATTCCAGGTACATTCTACGCAATTCGTTTACACCATATGCTTTCATGGGTTTATCCTCCAAATAAGTTATCTTCTATAAACGTACTTCTAAATTAATAATTATAGAGGCTATTTGAACTCTTGTCAAATATTTCTACCGGAGATTTTACCAATCCTCTTCTTCCTCCAGAAAGTCATTCAGTTCTTCTCTGGTTCTGCGGATTTCCTCATGGTCACCCTTCTCCAGTGCCGCCTCGAAGCGATTCAGATAGAAATCCAGGTTCTTACGTCTGGCTCCCAAAGATTCCTCATACACTCTCTCCGCTCGTAAAAGTGCCAGTCGGTTTTCCTCATAGTCTCTGGGCTGTATCTTCAGATATGCCAGTTCCTCCATACGCTTGGCAATCTCTTCTTCCGTCATCTGATTGTCCTGCCCCTTGATAATCATCTTCTTGCTGATACCGGTGGAAACTACCTTTACCTCCACCTCCAACAAGGAGTTAATATCATAAGTATAAGTAACATCTACAGCTTCCTTCCCTTTGGGTGCCTTGGGAATATCTACCTCCAGCTCACCCAGATACAAATTATTACGGGCAAAACGGCTCTCTCCCTGCAATACACGCACTCTGATTTTGTCCTGATTATCCCGAATAGTATACAAACGCTCTGTATGACTGGCAGGAATTACTGTATTTCGCTCAATAATCGGACAGAAACGACCATCTTCAAACTTGCCTTCATCATATTCCACCACCACTTCGGTTCCCAAGGTAAAAGAGCATACATCTGTCAGAATGACCTCCTTCACCTCTTCCCGTCGCTCCTTCATAGCAGCCTGTACTGCAGCTCCCAAAGCTACTGTTTCGTCCGGGTTCAGCTTGGTATCCGGGAATTTACGGAACAATCGTATCAAAAAGTCTCGGACTATATTCAATCGAGTGGCTCCGCCGATGAGCAACACCTCATCAATATCGCTGAGCTTCAAACCCGCATCTGCCAAACTCTTCTTCACAGGTTCTCGTATCTTCATCAACAGCTCATTACAAGCTTCCTCGTATTCCTTGTAAGTAATTTCCGCTTCCTTGGTTTCTTCCTTGTACAAAAGGGACATGGTCACCTTATCCGTATCATTGATGGCACGCTTTGCTTTCTCTGCCTGTCTGCGCAAACGCACCTGCTCCTTCTCGGAAAGATTGTGCAGTTGCAGCTTGGTTTTCTGCAAAAACAGCTTCTCCATTACTGCGGTGAAATCCTCGCCGCCCAGATAATTATCTCCGGCCACGGCTCTTACTTCTAAGATATTGTGATACAGCTCCAGTACGGATACGTCAAAGGTACCGCCACCCAAGTCAAATACCAGAAAACGGGTATCCTTGGTCTTGTCATACAGACCATACGCCACTGCTGCTGCCGTAGGCTCGGAAATCATACGTTCCACCTTCAGCCCCGCCAGCTCTCCGGCACGCTTGGTTGCCTTTCTTCTCTTGTCATCAAAGTATGCCGGTACGGAGATTACTGCCTCTGTCACTTCTTCTCCCAAATAAGCTTCCGCATCCTCCTTCAGGGCACGAATCACCATACTGGACAAATCCTCCGGCTTAAACTTCTTCCCACTGAGGGTATATTCACGCTCTGTACCCATGCTTCTTTTAAAGGTCTGTGCTACGCTGTCCGGATAAAGGCTCATTCGTTCCTTGGCCGTTTCTCCCACATACACATTCCCTTCCTCGTCCACACTTACCACGGAAGGGGTCAGATTTTTCCCTAATCGATTGGGGATTATCTTGGGGCCCTCCTCTGTGAAATAAGCAATCAGACTATTTGTTGTTCCCAAATCAATTCCTACTATCATTCCTTTTATTCCTCTGGTTCCTTTTAACTCTTAAACAGACTGTTCAAAATGCCTTTCAGCTTTGCCAGCAGTCCCTGTTCTTCCTTTTTCTCTGCCGACTCCTTCTTTGCAGTCTTGGTTTCTACCGTTTTTTTCTCCTGTGTTTTCTGTAGCTCATTATAGGTGGTTCCTGCCTGAGGCTTGGTCACCTTCACAGAAGCTTTTGCCACTTTTGCAGCTTCCTCTTTGGCAGCTTCCTCTCGGTCTACTGCACCGTTTACCGAATAAGGAACTACTTTTACACCATCCTTGCAATGTCTCTTAATCGCACGCAGATATTCATCTGTAGGCTGCTTTTCCTGCCATACCTCTATCCGCTTCCATGCTTCCTCTGCCTTGCCCATACGGAACAAGTGCAACACTCTGGCAGCCTCCAGTTCCTTACACATATGATAAGTACAGAAATAGCAGATACCGCAGGTCTTTTCACTTTCTAAAAGTGCTTCCAGTTCCTCCTGTGTGTCGGTATAATACCGTGACCAGTAAACTCTCTCCAGCTTTATCTTATCCATATCAAAGTACAGCTTGTCTATCTCACTGCCTTTTTCCTGCAACCACATGCGAAGCTTCTTGGAAAAACCGCGACCTTTTATATCATCCCCGCAGAGCATACAGGCAAACAGCAAATCACAAACACCATAAATATCATGCTTATTGGTGCGGTTCTTTATCTCCAGTTCAAAGTACCCTACTGCCTTTTTTGCATCACCGAATACCAACTCATGCCAAGCCAGACAATCGTAGAATTTTGCCCAATCTTCTTTCTTTACCACCTTGGTATTGCTATCCAGCTCCTTCTTCCACAGCTGCAATGTCTTTTCTGCTTTCTCTTCTTCTCCTGTGCTGTGATAGATTTCCACCAGCTCTGCATAGCGTTCCAAATGATTGCCATAAGCCTCGTTCATGGCCTTTTCCGCCTCTGCCAATCTTCCGTTACGAGCCATGACAATAGCATACTTTCGCATATAATATTCATTTGCCTTGATATTCTCTCCGCCTACGCGTAAAACATTCATGTAAGCTTCCAGTGCCATCTTATGATTGCCTAACAGAGAATACAAATCTCCCAAGTCGGAATAAGAACGGGCATACTCTTCGTCAAAATAAAAGATGGCCTTTCTGGTACAAATCAGTGCCTGCTCATAGTCTCCCTTCATTTTATAACAATACGCCAATCCGTTCAAGGCATAAGGATTCCCCGGTTCATCCTCCAAAGCTCTCTGGAAATCCGCAATGGCTTTGTCATACTGTCCTGCTGCCTTGTGGAACAAACCACGCTCCACAAACATATAAGAGCCGGGACACCAATACAGATACTCTGTCAAAATCGGCAGACCCTTTTCATAATATTCAAACAGACCATTCTCTACCCTATTCACATATTCCTTACGGAATTCTTCCAGCTTCTTATCCAACACATCATTGTCCGGTATCTCATGTGTCATACGATAACGGCAGGCCTCCAAAAAGTCACTTTCGAAATTCTGTGCCTTGGCATCCTCCAACAGCTTTTCCAAATCCTCATGATACTTTAAGTCTGAGTACACTCTGGCAATACGCTCGTAAGGACGCAAATAATCCGGGAAATAGTGGATACAGTTGTAACCGTTCTGTAACACACCTTCTGCATCCCACATCTTGCGATAAGCTTCCTGTGCAGTAGCATAGGCCGCATAAATCTGATAATCCTCTGTGAGAATACGGGTCAGCTCCAGACATTTGTCCAGCTCGTCCATTTCCATGTATACAAAAGCCTTCTCCATGAGCATGTTCAAATCCGGTGTCTTATCCTTCTTCGCTCTTTGCTCATAAGCTTCCATACACTCGATAGCCTTTTTGAACTGCTCCTTGTCCTTATACCCCATACGACGATAGCAGAAGCTTCGGATTGCATAGGACTGTCTTACTCTGTCCTCATCCTTTGTCTGTTCTTCTTCCTCCTGTGGCTGAGACATTTTTTCCAGCAATGCCTCTTCCCAGATTTCTGCCATTCGGATAGCATTCTTATAATCTGCACTCTCCGCATACAGCTTGGACAACAAGCCCCTGTACTCGGATTTCTTTTCCTCTGTTACCTTTTCTGACAGCTCCAACACATGAGAAACACCCTGGCTGTACTTGCCATCCTGCAAATAACACCAGCCCAACTCCAGACCCAGCTCCAAGGTCTGTTCCTCCCGGAACTTCTTCTCCATGTCCTTTTCCAGCTCTTGATTGATTTTGGTCAACAACTCACGGAACTCGTCATCCACACCGATACCCAACAGCTCTTCCGCACAGTCCTTGGCATCCTGAAAACGCCCCTGCTCGTAATACCACTCTGTCAGACGCATATTGGCCATATAATGCTTCTTATTGATTTCCAAAATTTCTTCGTATCTGCCGGCTGCCTGTTCCTTTTTATCATTGGTCCAAAGCATTTCTGCCAGATGATACAAAAACATCAAATCCTTCTCGTAACGCTCTAACAGCTTCTCTAACCATGCAATGGCTTCTTCCTTTTTGCCCTGCTTTTCCCAAAGCCATGCACGATTCAGCTCCATAATCGGATGAAAAATCTCCAAATCATCCGCATTTTTCAAAAATTCTTCTGCCTGCTCATACTGCTTCTCATTAATCGCATCCCAGCAATTATTGCTGTACTGCATGAACAGGTCATAATCTCCATCCTCCGGTCCCTCGAACTTGTCGAAGTCTATCTCTTCTCCCTGATTACAGCGTGTCACGATATAACTCACAAAATCGCCGGGCAGATTTTCCCGCAGACTGGTGGCATTCTCTGTAATATACAGCTTCTCATTTAACAGCTTCCAAACATCCGTAGGCAGCTTGAAATGATCCATCAAAAAGTATAACAGCTTCATGCGGCAATTTTCTTCTTCCTCCAAGGACAGAAAAATATCCTCTTCAAAAAGCTCTTCCCATAAGGCTACCTGCTTTCTGGTATGTATTTTGCCATAAATCTGTGCCACCTTCTGTACCCACTGGCCGGAAGGAGTATTATCCACCTCTTCCTCCTGAGGTGCATCCTCACTTCTTGCATAGGCACAAGCTTCCTCATAAGCTGCACGCAAACGCTTAAAGCCTTCCGGGTTATCCTCCGGATTGGTTACAGCCAGCTTCTCACGATAAGCAGCCTTAATGGCACCTTCCTCCTTGGTTTCTTCTATCCCCAACACCTGAAAAATCTCTGTTATACTCATTCTCATTCTCTCCTATATACAAAGGGAGCAGAAAGAAAATCTGCTCCCTGTCTAAACTATCTCATCTTAAAAGGTAAATTTGTCTGCAAAGTAAGCATCCAAATCAGCGATTGCTACTCTTTCCTGCTCCATAGAATCACGGAAACGAACAGTTACGCAGCCATCAGTCTCGGATTCGAAGTCATAGGTAACACAGAACGGAGTACCGATTTCGTCCTGACGACGATATCTCTTACCGATATTTCCTCTGTCATCAAACTCACAATTGTACTTCTTACAAAGGTCTGCATATACCTTTTCTGCACCCTCGTTGAGCTTCTTGGAAAGAGGTAACACACCAATCTTAACCGGTGCCAAAGCAGGATGGAAACGAAGCACGGTACGCATATCGCCACCCTCTAATTCTTCTTCATCATATGCTGCACACAGGAATGCCAATACCACACGGTCAGCACCCAGAGAAGGTTCTACAACATAAGGAACATACTTCTCCTTCTTCTCATCATCAAAGTACAACATATCCTCACCGGATACATTCTGATGCTGTGTCAAGTCATAATCGGTTCTGTCAGCGATACCCCAAAGTTCGCCCCAACCGAAGGGGAACAGGAACTCGATATCGGTGGTACCCTTACTATAGAAGCAAAGCTCCTCAGGACTGTGGTCACGAAGACGGATTTCCTCCTCTTTCATACCCAGTGACAATAACCAGTCACGGCAGAAGCCTCTCCAATACTGGAACCATTCCATATCGGTTCCGGGTTCGCAGAAGAATTCCAGCTCCATCTGCTCGAACTCTCTGGTACGGAAAGTAAAGTTTCCGGGAGAAATTTCGTTACGGAAGGACTTACCAATCTGTCCGATACCGAAGGGAATTTTCTTACGAGAGGTTCTCTGTACATTCTTGAAGTTTACGAAGATACCCTGTGCGGTTTCCGGTCTCAAGTAAATAGTACTGGTTGCATCCTCAGTAACACCCTGGAAGGTCTTAAACATCAGGTTGAACTGACGAATATCGGTAAAGTTGTGCTTGCCACAGGTAGGACAAGGAATATTGTGTTCTTCCACAAAGTTCTTCATCTGCTCCTGACTCCAAGCATCCACGCTTTCGTTTAAAGTAATATTGTTCTCTGCACAGAAATCTTCAATCAGCTTATCTGCACGGAAACGCTCGTGACATTCCTTACAATCCATCAAAGGATCGGAGAAGCCGCCCAAATGTCCGCTGGCAACCCATGTCTGAGGGTTCATTAAAATCGCACAATCCACACCTACATTGTAAGGATTCTCCTGTACGAACTTCTGCCACCAAGCTTTCTTTACATTATTCTTTAATTCTACACCAAGATTACCGTAATCCCATGTATTTGCAAGGCCGCCGTAAATTTCGGAACCGGGATATACAAATCCTCTCGCCTTTGCTAACGCTTGAATTTTCTCCATTGTCTTTTCCATAGTTATCTCTCCTACTTTGTTATGATATATTTAGGTTCCTCACTGGTTCCGTCTACAAAGCCTTCCTCTGTCAGCTTTGCATTGGGACTTAAGTACTGAACCTTATCGTTCACTCTGATACTGACGGTGTCCTCCACGATTAACACGGACTTCTCACCATCTTTTACAATTTGTTCTGTGCCAAACACTGCTCCGTCTTTCACACTGTTCAACATGCCGGTTAGGGTATAACCGGAAGAAACGGCCTGGGATACGGTGCCATAGAAAATATCCTTGCCCATATAATCCCTATATACAGCCGCATTGGCAAAATTCAGTGCAACCACGGCATTGGCACTTCCATCCTCTGCCATCATTACTTTCTCCACCTGAATAGGGACACGCCCGACTCCGGCAGCCAAGTTTGCCTTCTTTTCATTATAGATATCCATTTCGGAACGCACCATGCTGTCCAATTCCTGAATATCATAATAATCCTTGTCAAATGCCTCTACTATATAGCCAATCAGACTTCCGTCCTCTGTCACCTCCAAGGTATTGACGGTAACCGGAACATATACCTTTTCCTGCTCACAACCTGTCACAAACAGAACACAAAGCACCAGATACACGGCTATCAGTGTTGCTATTTTTCTATAATGTCTCATTCTGTTCCCTTCTAATTCACAACCTATTACAATAAAGTTCAGTCTATTATATCGAAAACTCCGGATTTTTTCAACCCAGAGTTTTTAATATTTCCAGACTTTTAAATTCTCTATCCATTATTTTCATCCGATAATGGTCTGCCAATGCCTCCAGCTGCTTCAAAACCTGCTCCGAAACAGTAAAGGTAAACAGCTTCTCGATGGAACTTTCCACGATGAAGTTCAACGCATATTCTGTGGATGCTTCCAAATCCATTCCTTCCGGTATGCCGGGAAACTCCCCGTTGACCACGATACTTTTGATTTCAAAAATAAAACGTACCAGCTCCTTTGGCAGAGAAGGCACCCCCAAAGCTCTCAGAGATTGATACAACAGCTTCATCATTTCCCTGTCATCGCTGTTTTCTCTGGTATAATAATCCGCAATTTCCGCAAAATACATACCATAATAGGCACCTATGTAATCTGTTCTCAAGCCTTCAAAATAATTCTGAATATCCACTTCTGCCACATTATAAGAGTTTTTGCCCTCATACAACTTAAATATTCCGAAGGAAAAAGGGTTGGTAGCACTGCTTAATCGGCTCCCCGGTTTCCTGGAACCACGCACAAATGCCGATATTTTTCCTCTTTCCTTCGTCAATAGACAAATTCGCCTGTCATATTCACCGATAGGTGTCTGTTTCAATATAATCCCCGTTACCTCTATAAACTCCTGCATGGGAACTGTTACCTGCCGCTTTCTTACTCACTAAACCTGCTTCACTTCTTGCCTCTGACACATAGCTCAGATAATCCTCTACCCTGCCTGATGTCAAAAAACGCTTCCATGTTTCCTGTTCGCTTATCCTATTTTGTTCCTTCATCCGGCTCCCCCTTTTCGTTTGTTCTTTCCAAAATAGGGTTCGCCGAAATCCGTTTTTCTATGCTGGTAGATTTATGAATTTACATCCTTGGGATTGTATCCGAAGTTCTTTAACAGAAAATCACTGTCTCTCCAATCCTTCTTCACCTTTACCCAAAGCTGCAGATTCACCTGCATTTCCAACAAATCTTCAATATCCGGTCGGGCAGTGGAGCCGATTTTTTTCAGCATACTGCCGCCCTTGCCGATAATGATTCCCTTGTGGGAATCTCTTTCACATACAATGGTTGCCTCGATGTCACAGATATTCTTGCGATACTTCATGCTTTCAATACTGACAGCCACACCATGAGGAATTTCCTCATCCAAACAACGCAGTGCCTTTTCACGAATCAATTCTGCCACGATCTGACGCATGGGCTGGTCCGTAATAGTATCCTCATCGTAGAATGCCGGACCATAGGGCAAATACTTCATAATACACTGTATCAAAGTCTCAGTATTATCCCCCTTCAATGCAGATACCGGAACGATTTCCGCAAAGTCCAATTCCTTCCGATACGCATCAATAAAGGTAAGAATTTCTTCCTTCTTCACCGTATCAATTTTATTAATCACCAGAATAATCGGTGTCTTGACCTTCTTCAGCTGTTCGATAATGTGCTGTTCCCCGGCACCGATGTAGGTGGTCGGCTCTACCAGCCAGAGCACTACATCTACCTCTGACAGGGTTCGCTCTGCCACTCCTACCATATAATTGCCCAGCTTATTCTTCGCCTTGTGAATACCCGGGGTATCCAAAAACACAATCTGTCCCTCCTCCGAGGTATAAACAGTCTGAATACGATTGCGTGTGGTCTGAGGCTTATTGCTGGTAATGGCTATTTTCTGTCCAATCAATTTATTCATCAAGGTAGACTTTCCCACATTGGGACGACCGATTAAGGTAGCAAAGCCTGCCTTAAAGGATGGATTTTCATTCATGTATTTTTCTCTCTTCCTGTTATTTTTCTTTTTACCCGATTTTATTACTTTTTGCAACTTCTTGACTTATTACCGGAATACGCTCTAAAACAAACTTTCCACCTTCATAAACAAGTCAGCTTCCTCCTTCAGCTTCTCTGCATTTCCTACGACACATAAAAATTCATCTGACATAAAAGCTTCGATGTATTTGGAAAGTGCCTGTATATCCGTTACAGTTGCAGACAGAAGCTCGTCTCGCTCCTTCTGCAGTACTTCCTGCGTAAGCCCTGTCATATAAGCACTCAGGGAGAATAGACCTACTGCTGCCGGATTCATAGGCACATCCAAGTCACTGACAGCTCCGATAATATACTGTGTCATGGTTCTCTCATCTGCATCGAATTGAGCAATGTTCTCAGCTGCCTTTTCGTAAACTTCTATAGTCTTGCCCAGATTCGGGTCACGGTAGGATACAAAGTAGCTTTCTCCGGACTTGCCGAAGCCGCACATACAACCATAGGCACCGCCCTTCACACGAACATTCACCCACAAATATTCATAGCCTAACATCACCTTCAGAATACGCAATGCACCGGTATAGGGAAGTCCCTTCTTACGGAAGTTACCGCCACGACATACATACTGGACCTGTCCCGAAGTAGTAAAGCCTTCGTTTTTACGGCTCACCTGAGGCACGAAGCTGCCATGCTCCACTTCTACGGTATACAGAGCCTCTGCGAAGTCCTTCACAGGTACTTCCAGCTTCTCATATCCTTCCGCCGTTCCCGTAAAATCTACCATCAGATTCTCCTTGCGGAAAATCAATGCTGCCAATTTCTGCAACTTTTCTACCAGCTGTTCCTTATTCTCCTCAAACTGCTCATCTAACTGGGTTACCAGTCGAAAGAACGGAATACCGGAAATCACCTCGCTGACCTCTCCGCTGACACTACCATAGGAAAGAGCACGCCCTACTGCCACACTGTGTCCTGCGGAAAGCATCTGGCTCTGGGTACGGCTTCTGCCTTCTGCAATAATCTCATGCAAGCGCTTGGTATCCGTAAAGTCTGAGGTCATCAATATTTCCTGCATCAGTTCAATGGCTTTTGCCATATTATCATACAAGACCTTGGTTTTTATTTCCAATGTTAATTGGTACTGATTCAAATCATTCAGATGGCTATAACAATTGTTTACCGCAGACATCCCACCGGTGACAATATTGGTTTCATTATACAAATCACCATAGGAATAATTCTCGGTATTTAACAATCCCAGACAGCCCTTGAATATTCCCAAATAAGGCATCAATTCTGCCGGAATATCTTTCACGGCAAAGACCATACGCAGATAACCGATACCATTGGTAAATACCTCATGGAAAAGCACCGGAATATCGCCAAGCTTCCGCTCCTCGTTCACAATCTTACGTGCTTGTCTGCCAATATCCTCCCTGTTCAACAGCGGTATCTTTGCCAAATCTTCCTTGGAATCCTCCGCCTCCTGATATTCCTCCAAGGCCTTAGTCTCTGCCACAACCTGTGCAATCTCTTCGGCACTCATAGAAGCCTTCTTCTGTGCTAACTGTGCCTTCAGCTTCGCATCCTTTTCCTCGGTCATACCCTTCTTGGGTTTCATGATAATCACCGCCTTGTGGGTATTATCAATCAGATACTTCTGTATCAATGCCTCGAAATATCCCTCTTCTACCTGCTTACGAAGGAAAGCAAAGGTTGCATTTGCCTCCAAATGCAAAAATGGCTTGGTCTCCTCATACAACCAACTGTCAAAGGCCTGCAGACCATACATCAATCCCTTGGGATAGGCTCCGAAATCTGCCTCTCTATATTTAAACTCGTAATAATTGATACCCGCCAATAAAGCCTTGCGGTCAAATCCTTCCTTCACCAGCTTATTCAGCACTTCATAAACCGTACTTAAGAACAACTCCTCCTGGTCCATAGAAGCATCCTTTGCTATGATACTGAAATAAGGCTGACGCATACCTCCGTCATAAATACTGTAAACATCCTTACCGATATTCTTCTCTATCAAAGCCTGCTTCAAGGGGGCACCCGGAACGGAACACAATGCATAATCTAATATCTGAAAAGCTACATAAAGCTCCTTATCCAAACTATCTCCGATAGAAGCATTTAAGCTTAAGTAAGCACATTCCTCTTCCTTCTCCTCTTCGCTGATGGGGATTTCTTCCACAATCCTTCTGGTCTCGGAAAAGGCCTCCTGCCATTCAATTTCACTGTCCACCTCTAAATACTCAAAATGAGACAGATACTTCTCATCCAAAAACTCCAGCTTTTCCACCATATCCATATTTCCGTACAGGTAAATATAGGAATTGGAGGGGTGATAATAGGTCTGATGGAATTCCAAAAACTTCTCATAAGTAAGCTGTGGAATAGCCTCCGGTTCTCCTCCGGAATCTGCGCCATAGGTGGTATCTGGGAACAATGCCTGCATGGTGGCTCTGGAGAATAAATCATCCGGCGAAGAATAAGCCCCCTTCATTTCGTTATATACCACACCATTGATGGTCAGTTCATCCTCCGGGCTCTGCAAATCATAATGCCAGCCCTCCTGCTTGAAAATCTTATCAGTTTTGTAAATATTCGGATAGAACACGGCATCCAAATACACATGCATCAAATTCTGAAAATCCTTGTCATTACAGCTTGCTACCGGATAAACTGTCTTGTCCGGATAGGTCATGGCATTTAAAAAGGTATTCAAAGAACCCTTTACCAGCTCTACAAAAGGATCCTTTATGGGAAACTCCTTGGAACCACAAAGCACGGAATGCTCCAATATATGCGGCACACCTGTGGCATCCTTAGGCGGTGTTCTAAAACCGATATAGAATACCTTATTGTCGTCCTCATTGGAAATCAGTGCCACTCTGGCACCGGTCTTTTTATGCTTTAAAAGATATCCGACGGAATTCAAATCCTCTAAATTTCTCTTCTCTACCACCTCATAGGCAGCCAAATTCTCAATGGTCTTCATTTTATTAACCTCTTTACTCTATTTTTAAAATTTTGTATCCATACTTCTTTTTTATCCAATTCAGCATTACTTATACTGCAAAAGCCATCAAAGATAATTTGTTAATCACCAGCTCCTGTATGAAAATACCATCCTTTTCCTTCTGCTCCTTGCTCAGCTTGGCAAATTCAGCCAAAGGAATCATCACGGTTTCATACACCCGTTTCGGTTTGCCCAGTCCCAGAAAACCCTTCTTGGTCACCAGACGACTGACCTTCACCTTCGCCTTCAGCTGCATCAGGGTTCGATAGGTAAAATCCTTCTCCTGCATATAGTACAAATCGCTCTCCAAGGTAGTCTCCCCACCCATTTCCGGTATGATATAACGTTCCACGATGGTTCGAAGCTTAAAAGGAATTTCTTCGTTTTCTACGATTTCCTGGTAGCTGTATTTCGCCCCCAGATACAAAAAAGCTGTATCCAGCATCACATATTTATAATCTTCATAAACCTGTTTCATAGTATCTGCTTACTCTTCTTCCTCTATGTATTCTATATTATTTCCGGTGAATTTCATAGCTTCTCGTATCGTAGCCTCACTCATCTTGGTTTCTGCCGCCAGCTCCGCTATCGTCACCTTCCTACGAAAATCCTCTGCCAGCTCCTTGGCTGCCTCCATGACCTTGTTCACCTTGTCCACTACCTTCTGGTCAGCCTTCTCACTGGAAACATTCTCGGCGATATATTCTTCCATGGCATCCATAATCATCTTCACCAGCATGCCCTGTGCTTCCTCCGCATTCTCCAGACATCCCAGCATGCCGCAGCCAACTGCTACTGCCACATTGCCTTCACCGATTAAATCCTCCAGCAAAACACCCTGTCCGGTATAAATCTTAGCGATTTCCACCACATCCGGCAAGTAAATCTCTGTCAGGCGGTTCTGTGCATCCAAATCCCCCGCCATAGCAGACAGGGTAATGGCTTCCTTTTCTCCCGGACTGACCTGTGGAAGTGCCGCCAGCTCATCCAAGTAGTCTTGCAGGTAATCACGCTCCTCTTCGGTCAGATAATCATCCATATTCACCGGCTGGTTGATCCCCACCTTATGCTTTACCAAATAATCAAATACCAACTGAAGCTGTTCGTTATTTAATTCCAGTGCTTCAAACTCCTGCTTCACCTGTTCTTCACTGATACAATTGCCCTGCTCCTTGGCTATGGCTCTCACCTTCTCCAAAGTCTGTGCAAATAAAAGTTCCTTGTTCATATATTCCATACGTCCTTTCTGTAGCTTGTTCCTGTGATGTGTTGGTATGTCGGGGTACTTTCCGGTGGATTTTGCTGCGCCCTCCGGCAAATTTTCCATTCTCTCCGGTACTTTTCTTCCCATATGGCTAATTTGCCCGGCTATGGGTAGATAATTCTTCACTGCTACTACTTGGTTTTCTTCCCATAAGGCTGCTTTGCCCGGCTGTGGGTAGATAATTCTTCCCTGCTACTATCTGGTTTTCTTCCCATAAGGCTGCTTTGCCCGACTATGGGTAGATAATTCTTCCCTGCCACAATCTGTTTTTCTTCCCATATGACCGATTTACCTTATTATGGGAAGAATATTTTATCCTTCTTTTTACTCCTCTTCTACCCATAGTGCCGTTTCACCCTGTAATGGGTAGAAAAGAAGACTTTTTATATCTACCCATGGCTTCCTTTCCGTCCCTCATGGGCAGCAATCTATTTTTTCTTGTTGAAATTTCTCTTACCTTATGGCATCATTTATGCTCTATGGGTAGAAAAGCATATTCTTCATATTCAAATATGACTTCCCTAAATACTTCATCAAACATAATTCTTTTTCCGTGTCACTATGTGTCTATAGGTTTACTTTTTTCCAATTTAAAATATATAAATATAGCCATTATAATTAAAAACGTCATAGATAACAAACCAGTGGGGTTAGGACCAAGCAACCCGCTTTTCAATGATATTGAACAAAATACTGGAATTTCTCCGATTATATTTACCACACCATGCATTATTGCTGCATACATACAGTTTCCAGTCTTCAAGGTTACATATGAAAATATAATTCCCATCGCCATGCAAACTAACATCATTAAAGCCATATTAGACCAAGGAGCCCCAGGATTTTCATTGCTATAATTAAATCCCAAGTAGATTAAAGGCATATGTGCAAGTCCCCATTCAAATCCATTCACCAATACTGCTTTCCTGGCACCATATTTTTCAACTTGAAACCATAATAAATAGCCTCTCCAGCCTACCTCTTCTCCAAGTTCTAATAAATGGATAGGGAAACATACGGCAGATATAAAAATACATATTATAATAAACAAAATAGGATTAGATATTTCTATAGAGATATCATTCCCCAGTATTTGCCCCAATTCAAACACTTTACTGTATTCATTGCTAAAAATAGAAAAATACAAAACTGCTCCCAGCACAATCAATATAGCTGGAGCAAACAAACAAAAAATCCACATTTTATAATTTTGCCAAACCTTTAATGACAATTTAGATTTACTTTCCACACCCGTGATTTTTCGTACAATTAATGCAGTCACAACTGGCAATGCGGTAAAACTCGTCTGTAAAAAACTATAAAATTGCCCTGTCTGAAATATCTTTTCTAATGCACCCAGACCAAATGTATATACAAAAATTATTACTAAATACCAAACTATAGCAGGGTTATTTCTATTTTTGTTCAAAATTTATTCCTCCGTAAAATTCAACGCTTCTGTTGCATTCAATCTCTCTCCACAAGATAAAGCGTTGTAGGGATGTTTTCATCCTTTTTCCCTCCCAGACTTGCATGACCCAAAATCCAGCCGCCTTACATCTGTCATGCTACGCACTTTTGCTTTGTCCCAATTCGTTTATTTGTACTCACTATACATCAGAAGAGCAATCGCAGACACAACAGCCTACCGCAGGACGTTTCCGCTCCATGAAAGTAAATATTCACCTACTTCACATGCTCATGGGTAAACAAATGCTCGTGGCAGTATTCGTGATTGCCTGCACACTTAGAGCAATAACGGAATTCCAGACCTTCCACCTCATCCGTTCTGCCACAAATGGTACACTTGTGTCCGGCAGGCTTGGAATTCACCTTCACCTCATGCTTGAACTCCTGACGACGCTTTATCTGCTTAGGTGTCATATGCATATGGTTCCTGCTCTTTAAGAAGAATACCAGCACTGTCAGCAGGGATGCTCCGATGGCTCCGCGATAAAAAACATTCAAAAGCGGTGAACCGGTGCCACTGATAAACTGTATCACCAACAGTACCGTATAGGCGATGCCCAGCCACTTCATACGGATGGGTATGAGGAACATGAAAAGCATCTGTGCCGTAGGGAAGGTCAACGCATAGGCTAACAGAATCGACATATTGATATAATACGTGCTGAATATGGTACTTCCCGCCATAAAAATCTGTTCTGCCTGTCCTGCCACTGCGAACACATCCGGGAACAGAGCGTAACACAGTCCCATGGATAGGAAACTGGCTACGATGGTAAACAACATACCCATGAATAAATATACATTATATTGATAGGTTCCCCAGACATACTCCAAAGTATTTCCTATGGAATAATACACATACAGCATCAAAATCGTAAAAATATCCAATGAATCAGGCGGTACCACTATCCAGGTAAAAATTCTCCAAACCTGTCCATGCAATATTTGATAAGGGTCCAAAGTCAACATATACAGAAAAGAGGGACTAATCAACTGTATTACATATCCCACCGCATAACACATAATCAATACCAACGAAATATTTCGTATGGCATACTTTCCGAATTTTTTTTCAAACTTACTCATACAAATAACCAAGCCTTTCTAATTCCGTACTCCAAACAGCCGTCGCCCAACCGACAACTGTATATATTCACACTCGTACATTTTACCATTCAAAATCCAAGAAGTAAACAAATCTTGGTGCGATTTCATAAATTTCATAAATTTGAAAGAGACTTTACAAAATTTTCATAGCTAAGAACTTTTAATCTGCGTTGCATTTTGGAGATTTTTGTCGTATAATCACTCTATGTGTCTAAAATTGATGACGAAAAGTCCTTGTTTCAGAAAGAGGGTACATAAATGAATACAGAACAAATCCATTCTATTGATAAAAGTCAGCTCTATACCTTAGGTATTGATATTGGCTCTACCACAGTAAAAATAGCTATTTTGGATGGCTCACACAATATTTTGTTTTCCGATTACGAAAGACATTTTGCCAACATTCGGGAAACTCTGGCAGCCTTGTTGCAAAAGGCTTATGCTCAGCTTGGCAATATTACTCTTTGCCCCATGATTACCGGTTCCGGCGGTTTGACTTTAGCAAATCACTTAGAGGTACCCTTTACCCAGGAGGTAATTGCGGTTTCTACCTCTTTACAGGAATTTGCTCCAAAAACCGACGTTGCCATTGAACTTGGGGGCGAGGATGCCAAAATCATTTATTTCGAGGGCGGCAATGTGGAGCAGCGTATGAATGGTATCTGCGCCGGCGGTACCGGTTCCTTTATTGACCAGATGGCTTCTTTGATTCAAACAGATGCTGCCGGTCTGAATGAGTATGCGAAAAATTACAATTCCTTATACACTATCGCTGCACGTTGCGGTGTATTTGCCAAAACCGATATCCAGCCCCTCATTAACGATGGTGCTACCAAGGAAGACCTGTCTGCTTCTATTTTTCAGGCTGTGGTAAATCAGACCATCAGTGGTCTGGCATGTGGTAAGCCCATTCGTGGACATGTTGCCTTTTTAGGCGGTCCTTTACACTTTCTGGATCAGTTAAAGGTAGCTTTTATCCGCACCTTGAAATTAGACGAGGAGCATATTATTGATACAGACAATTCCCACCTCTTTGCAGCCATCGGCTCTGCCCTGAATGCAAAAGAGGATGTACAATATACTATGGAAGAAATGGTAGGCAAGCTTTCCTCCGACATTAAGATGGAGTTCGAGGTAGAGCGTATGGAACCGCTCTTTGCTTCCGAAGAAGATTACACCGCTTTCCAAAACCGTCATTCCAAGCATCATGTAAATACCGGTGACTTAGCTACCTATCAGGGCAATGCTTTCTTGGGAATTGATGCCGGCTCCACCACTACCAAAATCGCTTTGGTAGGCAAGGATGGTTCCCTGCTCTATTCCTTCTACAGCAACAATGACGGCAGCCCTTTGCTGACTGCCATTCGTTCTTTGAAGGAAATTTACAGTCTGTTACCGGAAGGCGTAAAGATTGTTCGCTCCTGCTCCACCGGATATGGTGAGGCACTGATGAAGGCCGCTTTCCTGTTAGATGAAGGGGAAGTAGAAACCGTTGCACACTATTATGCTGCAGCCTTCTTCAACCCTAAGGTAGATTGTATCCTGGATATCGGCGGTCAGGATATGAAATGTATTAAAATCAAGAAGCAGACCGTTGACAGCGTTCTTTTAAACGAGGCCTGTTCTTCCGGTTGTGGTTCCTTTATCGAAACCTTTGCGAAATCCTTAAATTACAGTGTACAGGATTTTGCCAAGGAAGCACTTTTTGCAAAGCATCCTATCGATTTGGGTACCCGTTGTACTGTATTTATGAACTCTAAGGTAAAGCAGGCGCAGAAAGAAGGTGCCTCTGTAGCCGAT
The DNA here is from genome assembly GCA_045538995.1 of Acetatifactor sp. Taxonomy (GTDB): domain Bacteria; phylum Bacillota; class Clostridia; order Lachnospirales; family Lachnospiraceae; genus Acetatifactor. The sequence continues at coordinate 39,382 of JAZQEK010000044.1, forward strand.
ATTTCTGCAGGCTTGGCTTATTCTGTTATTAAAAATGCTTTATTTAAGGTTATCAAGGTTTCCGATGCCTCTGAGCTGGGCAAGGAAATCGTGGTACAGGGTGGTACCTTCTACAATGATGCAGTTCTACGCAGCTTTGAAAAGATTGCAAACTGCGAAGCCATCCGTCCGGACATTGCCGGTATCATGGGTGCCTTCGGTGCGGCTTTGATTGCCAGAGAGCGTTTCGCAAATCAGGAAACTACCATGCTCTCTTATCAGCAGATTTGTGACCTGCGTTTCGAAACCAGCATGGCAAAATGTCGTGGCTGTACCAATACCTGCCGTCTGACCATTAACAAATTCTCCGATGGCAGACAGTATATCTCCGGTAACCGTTGCGAACGCGGTATCGGCGGACAAAAGAACGTAAACAATGTACCAAACTTATTTGAATATAAATTAAAACGTATTTTTGACTATGAACCCTTACCGGAGGACAAGGCTCCCCGTGGTGTTATCGGTGTTCCCAGAGTGTTGAATATGTACGAAAACTATCCCTTCTGGCACACCTTCCTGACAGAGCTTGGGTATCGTGTTGTGGTATCCCCCAACTCTACCCGTAAGATTTATGAGCTGGGTATTGAATCCATTCCCAGTGAGTCAGAATGTTATCCGGCTAAGCTGGCACACGGTCATGTGGAATGGCTCATTCAAAACGGTGTGAAGACCATCTTCTATCCGGCTCTTTTCTACGAACGTAACGAGTTTGACGAAGCCAATAACCACTACAACTGCCCTATTGTTACTTCTTATTCTGAAAATATTAAGAACAATGTGGAGGCAATTACCAATGGTTCCGTACGCCTGCGTAACCCCTTTATGTCCTTTCGAGATGAAGAGACCATTTCCTTTGCATTAATGAAGGAATTCTCAGAAATTCCTGCGGAGGAAATCAAAGCTGCTGTACATAAGGGTTGGGAAGAGCTTGCCCGTGCCCGCAAGGATATGCAGAACAAGGGTGAAGAAGTATTGAAATACTTAAAGGAAACTGGCAAGCGTGGTATTGTGTTAGCCGGACGTCCTTATCATATTGACCCGGAAATCCATCATGGTATACCGGAGATGATTACTTCCTTTGATATTGCAGTGTTAACAGAGGATTCCATCTCTCACTTAGGCAATCCGGATCGTCCTCTGATCGTCTCTGACCAGTGGATGTACCACTCCAGACTTTATGCAGCTGCCAGCTACGTGAAGCTGGTAGAGAATTTAGACCTGATACAGTTAAACTCCTTCGGTTGCGGTCTGGATGCCGTTACCACCGACCAGGTGGCTGATATTCTGACCGGCTCTGATAAGATTTATACCTGCTTAAAGATTGACGAAGTCAACAACTTAGGTGCAGCCCGCATCCGTATCCGTTCTCTCCTTTCTGCCCTGAAGGTAAAGGAGAAGAATGCAAAGCAGCGTGAAATCCGCTCCAGTGCCATTACCAAGGTACAGTTTACGGAAGAAATGCGTAAGGATTACACCATCCTGTGTCCGCAGATGTCACCTATTCACTTTGAAATCCTAGAGCCTGCCTTCAACGCGTGCGGCTATCATTTCGAGGTATTGAACAATGACAACAAGCATTCTGTGGATGTTGGCTTGAAATATGTGAACAATGATGCCTGCTATCCTTCCCTATTGGTAGTAGGACAGATTATGGAAGCACTGCTTTCCGGCAAGTATGACTTGAATAAGACTGCTATTATTATGACCCAGACCGGTGGCGGTTGCCGTGCAACCAACTATATCGGCTTTATCCGTCGTGCTCTGGAAAAGGCCGGCATGCCTCAGATACCGGTTATCTCCCTGAACTTGGGCGGTATCGAAACTAATCCCGGCTTCCATTTGAATGCAGACCTCTTGCTTCGTGCCTGTCTGGGTGCTCAGTTCGGCGATATTTTCATGCGTTGTACCTACCGCATGCGTCCTTATGAATTGGAGCCCGGTAGTGTCAATGCCGTACATAAGAAATGGGTAAAAATAACACAGGACTATGTTTCTGCCAAGCATATCAACTTGGCGAAGTTCCCTTCCCTGTGTAAGCAGATGATCCGGGAATTTGACGCAATACCGCTTAGAGATATTAAGAAGCCTCGCGTTGGTGTGGTTGGTGAGATTTTGGTGAAGTACTCTCCTGCCGGCAACAACCATCTGGTAGAGCTATTAGAGGCAGAAGGTGCTGAACCGGTAGTACCGGAATTAATCGGCTTCATGCTTTACTGCTTCCAGAATCAGGTATACAAGGCAGAAAACCTTGGCACCTCCAAGAGTGCAGCCCGCAAATGTAACATGGGAATTTGGGCTATGGAACATATCCTGCAGGGACCTGCCCGCAAGGCTTATGCAAAGAGTAAGCACTTTAGTGTTCCTACTCCTATCAAGGAAATTGTCAAAATGGCAGAACCTATTGTATCTATCGGTAACCAGACCGGTGAAGGTTGGTTCTTAACCGGAGAAATGGTAGAGCTAATTCATGACAATGTACCAAACATTGTCTGTACACAGCCTTTTGCCTGCCTGCCGAATCACGTAGTAGGCAAGGGTGTTATCAAAGCACTGCGTAAGGCTTATCCGGAATCCAATATCGTGGCTATCGACTATGATCCCGGTGCCAGCGAGGTAAATCAGCTGAACCGAATTAAGCTGATGCTGTCCACGGCGAATAAAAACTTGAATAAAACTTTTGAATAAAACTTTTGAATCACAATGTCCCAATTCACCTATTTGTACCCCCTGCACATCCAAAAGGCGAGGGGGGCATAACATCCTACCGCAGGACGCTCTCGCTCCGTGAAAGAACGCAACGGACGCTAAGGAATTTTCTTCGCCTCAGCTCGAAAATTCCAAGCGCCGGCGTTTTTCAAGGCCTGCTTATAGGAAATTATGTCTCCATCACCCATATTGAACATAAATAGTTGGGGTACAAATAAGCAAATTGGGACAAAATCAATACAAATCTATAACTCAATCATAAATTTCACAGTAATCAGCTTCGCATTTACATGTTTCGGGTAAATGTTTCGATAGCGATGTATACTTAACACAATCCCCAACAATATATAACATACCAGAATGTTACTGCCACCCGGAGATAGGAAGGGTAAGTAGGTTTGGCTCAAGGGAAGTACTCCCAGGTTCTCTCCGATGTTTATGAAAAAGTTGACAAGCAGCACTGCACCACAGCCGCAACCCATGCATCTTCCCAATTGATTCTTCTGTCCAAAGGAGACCATAAATACTCGCACCAACAAAAGTGCCAATACGAGGCAAATGATTATACCTGCCAAGGCTCCGTAGGTACTCAAAACATAAGAGAAGATATAGTCATTATTAAAATTTCTCAAGTTCTCCGCCAAATTCCTTCCGTTTTCACCCAACAGATGTATTTCCGTCAGATTCTCACGCAGTACATTTGTCATGTAATTATCCGGGCTGTCACTGTCGAAAAAGGTCAGTATTCTGGCTGCCTGATATGCTTCTAACAGCTCATATTTCAAAGCCACTCCCAGAAATATCAAAGGTGCCCCCAGCATACTGCCCCACAAAGTTGCTACCACGCTTTTCTTTGGCACCTGATACCATCCTAACAGGATAGCTGTGGTTAACACTATCATCATAGTGCTTGCCAAAATAACAGCAAGGGATAAACAAGGTAATTGATAAGCAAGAAGTACCGGCAGCAGCATCCACAAAAGTGCCTTTCCTACCGCTCTATATCCCTGACCACGATATTTATATAACACTGCTGCATACAAGGGCACATACAGCGTCATAACAGAGAACATGGCATTGTACGCTCTCCAACCATTGATTCTGACATCTCCTACATGGAATACCATACATAGTAACAAAAAGACGATTGCTAAAGCTTTTGCGTAACGGGCAATCACTGTATAATCCATACGATACACCAGCAGCATCAGACCAAAGCCCAAAATCGTATAGCCTGCAAACAAGTCACTTCCAATAGCTTGTTCTCCCAACTGTCGAACCAGTATCTCATGAAGGAAAATACCTATCACGCTCATTACCGCTACTATACCGATTGCTTTCAGATCCATTTGCGGGCGGTGTACCTTATCCAGCGATATTCCCACTTCTACCGGGTCTCCCATGTCCCGTATGGCAGCAGCTTCTGCCTCTTTTTGAGACATCCCCTTTTTTCTGTTTTCTTCCATTTGCAGTTCCATGTGTCCCTGTATCTCTTCCCGGATATAGGGATGTACCTTTTTGCAACGAATTTGTTCCAACAAAACCTTCAAATATTCTTCCATGTCCTTATCCCTCCATTGCCAACACATTCGAAACTGCCTGAGAATAAGTATTCCATTCTGCTCTCTTCTGCTCTAAAAGCTTATTTCCCTGCTTTGTGATGCTGTAATACTTTCTCACCTTTCCGGAGAATTCCTGCTCATACACAGTCAGCAGCCCCTTCTCCTCTAAACCATGTAACAGGGGATACAAGGTTCCCGCCTTTAACTCAAAAACATTTTGAGACCTCTCTCGCAGGGTATCAATCATTTCATACCCATACATATCCTTTTCTGATAATAGCTTCAGAATCAGCATGGTCATACTACCGGACATAAGTGCCTTATCCATATCCATTCCCTCCTTGTGTAGATAATCTATATATCGGTTATCTATATATTATATCGACCATCTATATATGTCAAGAAATTTTTCTATGGAACTATCTTGCACTCTCCGAAAAATGTGTTAGAATAGGAGTATATTTTGACAATACTCAAAGGAGAAACGACTATGGAAAGAGAAACAAAATGTATCCATGCAGGCTATACTCCGGGAAATGGTGAGTCCCGCATGATTCCGATTGTACAGAGTACTACTTTTAAATATGATTCCAGTGAAGATATGGGCAAGCTGTTTGACTTAGAGGCAAGCGGTTATTTCTATACCCGCCTTCAGAATCCTACCAACGACTATGTTGCAGCAAAAATTTGTGCATTAGAAGGTGGTACGGCAGCCATGCTGACCTCTTCCGGACAGGCAGCAAACTTCTACTCTATTTTCAATATTTGCAGCTGCGGTGACCATGTGGTAGCATCCTCTACCATCTATGGCGGTACCTTCAACTTGTTCTCCGTAACCATGAAGAGAATGGGCATTGAATTTACCTTTGTAGACCCGGACTGCACCAATGAAGAATTAGAAGCAGCCTTCCAGCCCAATACCAAAGCTGTTTTCGGAGAAACCATTGCTAACCCGGCTTTGAACGTGCTGGATATTGAGCGTTTTGCAGATGCTGCTCACAAGCATGGTGTACCGCTTATTATTGATAATACCTTTGCTACCCCTATTAACTGCCGTCCTTTTGAGTGGGGTGCTGATATCGTTACTCACTCTACCACCAAGTACATGGATGGTCATGATGCTACCGTTGGCGGATGTATCGTGGATTCCGGCAGATTTGACTGGATGGCTCACGCAGATAAGTTCCCCGGACTTACTACTCCGGATGATTCTTATCACGGTGTTACATACGCTGAGAAATTCGGTTTAGAGGGTGCCTTCATCACCAAGGCTACTGCGCAGCTTATGAGAGACTTCGGTTCTATTCAGGCTCCTATGAATGCTTATTTACTGAACTTAGGCTTAGAGTCCTTACATGTTCGTATGCCTCGTCACTGTGAAAATGCACAGAAGGTTGCAGAATACTTAGAAGCTCACGAATGTGTAGAATGGGTAAATTACCCCGGCTTAAAGAGCAATAAATACTATGAGTTGGCTCAGAAATATATGCCCAACGGTACCTGTGGCGTTGTTTCCTTTGGTGTAAAGGGCGGACGTGTTGCTGCTGAGAAATTCATGAGCAAGTTACAGGTTGCCATGATTGCTACCCATGTAGCAGATGCACATACCTGTGTACTTCACCCTGCTTCTGCTACCCATCGCCAGATGAATGATGAGGAGTTAAAGGCAGCAGGTGTAGGACCTGACCTGATTCGTTTGTCTGTAGGTATTGAAAATGTTAACGATATCCTTGCAGATTTGGCACAGGCTTTAGAGGCTTGCAAATAATCCTTTACAGGTATTATTTTGTAACCTCACAATTTGATATTTAAAATCTTCGAAGGACGGCAAATATGTCGTCCTTTTTTATTGACTTTTTTATGGCTCCATGATAGTATACTTTGTGAACTGTTTACAAAGTGAACCTTTTATCGCTTTGTAAGAAAGGAGCACACATGAACAATATTAATGAATCTCTGCTGAATTCATGGCTACGTTTATCCACAGCCATTAATAATCCGCGTTTGGTTTCAGAATTAACTTACAATGAATCCCTTATTTGTAATATTTTATACCAGCAGTGTCATGACCATCCGGAGCAACCGCTTACTGCTACGAAGCTTTGCCAAATGACGAATATGTTAAAGTCCCAGATGAACCGTACCTTGAATCAGCTGGAAGTGAAGAATATGATTACCAGAGAACGTTCTTCTGTTGACAAACGGCAGATTTTTATAACCATGAATATGGAGCAATGTCATACCTACGAACGTCAGCATGCACAGATACTACAGATACTGGATGCAGTGATTCATCATCTGGGTATGGATAAGACCCAAGCAGCTATTACTCTATTTAACGATATTTCCATGATTGCAGAAAAATTAGACTTGGGAAAATAGGGACATACATACTGCAGTCATAACTATCCTAGGAACAATTCTACACAAAACAGAAAGGATTTTGAAAATGATACATTTATTGGTAGACTCTTCCTCTGACTATACCATGGAGGAAATCAAAGAAAAAAACATTCATTATGTACCACTTACTGTAATGTTGGGAGAAAACAGCTACAAGGATGGTCTGGAATTAACCCCTGACCGCTTTTACGAGATGTTGACCTCCTCTAAGGAGTTCCCTAAAACCTCGCAGCCTTCTCCCCAGGATTTTCTGGAGGTATTTGAGGCAGCCAAGAAACAGGGAGATGATGTGATTTGTGTACTTCTCTCCTCCTCCTTAAGCGGTACCTGCCAGAGTGCACACCTTGCCAAGGACATGGTGGATTATGACAGAATTTATATCGTAGATTCTCTCACAGCCACCATTATGATTAAAATTTTAGTCAATCATGCCTACGACTTAATCAAGGAAGGACTGCCGGCTGCAGACATTGCCGAACGCCTTAACTCCTTAAAGGGTAAGGTAAAGGTAGCTGCTGCTCTGGATACTCTGGAATACTTATATCGTGGCGGCCGTTTGAGCCGTGCATCTGCTACCATCGGCGAATTGGCGAACTTAAAGCCTATTATTTATGTTACAGAAGAAGGTGAGGTAGGTGTTTTGGGAAAATGCATCGGCCGTAACAAGGCACTAAACTTTATCCTGAAAACCCTTGAATCCAAGGATATCGACCCTGCCTTCCCGCTCTATACCGTATATGCATATGGTACCGAAAACTGTGAAAAACTGGAGGAGAAACTGCTTCAGGGTGGTTATTCCTTTGCCAAAAGAGAACAGATTGGTTCCACCATTGGTGCACACGTAGGTCCCGGTGCCTTCGGTGTCATTTATGTAGAGAAATGAGGCGATTAAATGAATCCATTTTATAAAGTATATTGCAGGGCTTTTCAGTTTTGTTTCCGTGTGGCACTTCCTTTTCTCCCTTACAGGGAGCCCCATATCCTGCCGGATATGCCGAATGTGGCAGAGCTATTTACCAAAAAGAATGTCAAGAGTGTATTAATCGTAACAGATAAGGGTATTGTGAATGCAGGTCTGTTAGAAAACTTAAAAACTGCTCTTGAGTCTAAAAAGATTGCTTACACTATTTATCAGGATACGGTAGCGAACCCAACCATTGACAATGTGGAACAAGCCAGAGCTTCCTATCTGCAAAACCATTGTCAGGCAGTTATCGGCTTCGGTGGCGGTTCCTCCTTGGACTGTGCTAAGGTAACGGCTGCCCGCATAGCAAAACCTAAGCAACCTGTCAGCAAGATGAAAGGCTTACTAAAAATTTGGAAGAAGCTCCCTTTACTGGTTGCCATTCCTACCACTGCCGGTACCGGAAGCGAAACCACACTGGCAGCGGTAATTACAGATGCAAAAACCCATCATAAATACCCCATTAATGATTTCAACTTAATACCCCACTATGCAGTATTGGATTATCGTGTGACTTTGGGTCTCCCCAAATCCTTAACCGCGACTACCGGCATGGATGCGTTGACCCACGCTGTAGAAGCCTATATCGGTGGCAGCACTACAGCACACACACGTAAAATGGCCGAAGAAGCTGTAACGCTGATCCATCAGTACTTAAAGCGTGCCTATGACGACGGCTCTGATAAAGAAGCACGTGAACATATGCTTCATGCTGCTTACTGTGCAGGGATCGCTTTTACACAGTCTTATGTAGGTTATGTTCACGGAATTGCACATTCCTTGGGCGGTCAGTATGGTACCCCTCACGGGCTGGCCAATGCTGTCATCCTGCCTCATATGCTGGAACACTATGATAGCAGCTGCTACAAACGCTTAGGTACTCTGGCGAAAAAATGTGGTATCGCAGATGCATCCTTAGATAATAAATCTGCCGCACTACAGTTCATCGTCTGGATTAAGGAAATAAATGCTTCCATGGGTATTCCTATGTACATAGAAGGAATTCGAACGGAAGATATACCGACTATGGCGAAAAAGGCTGCTCAGGAAAGTAATCCGCTCTATCCTGTTCCTCGCTTATACGACAGCAAGGAATTGGAAGCCGTATATGATATTATCCGCGGCAACGCACAGAACATAAACCAATAATACATCAATAAGGAAATGACAACATGCAAATCGAAACTATTATGAAGGCTCAAAGAGCTTATTTTGCTTCACACGAAACCTACGATATCGATTTTCGCATTGCCAGCCTGAAGGCTTTAAGGCAGGCAATTAAGCGTCATGAAGCAGATATCTCTTTGGCACTAAAGACCGACCTGGGTAAATCGGAAACCGAGGGCTATATGTGCGAAATCGGTCTGACCTTAAGCGAAATCACTTATCAGATAAAACATATCCGCAAATGGGCACGTAATACCTGGCATCCTACCAGTCTGGTGAATTTTCATGCCAAAAGCTTCAGTGTTTACCAACCCTATGGCAGCGTTTTGATTATGTCCCCCTGGAATTATCCCTTTATGCTCTGTATGGAGCCTTTGGCCGGTGCATTGGCTGCCGGAAACTGCTGTGTATTGAAGCCATCTGCCTACTCCCCTGCTACTTCAACAGTGATTAAGCAGATCATTGAAGAAATATTCCCACCGGAATATGTGGCAGTGGTAGAAGGAGGTCGTCAGGAAAATCAGGCTCTGTTAGACCAAAACTTTGATTATATCCTCTTTACCGGTGGTGCTACTGTAGGAAGAGAGGTTATGCAAAAGGCTGCCAAGAACCTGACGCCGGTTACCTTGGAATTGGGCGGCAAAAGCCCCTGCATCATAACCGATACCTGCAATGTGAAGGTAGCCGCTGCTCGACTGGTTTTCGGCAAATTTTTAAACTGCGGACAGACTTGCGTAGCACCGGACTATTGTCTGGTGGATGAAAAAATCAAGGACACCTTTTTGGAGCATGTGCAACTGCAAATCACGAAGATGTTTGGCGAAAAGCCTTTGGAAAACCCTAATTACGGCAAGATTATTAACGAAAAACATTTTGAACGAATTTCCGGCTTAATTGCTCCGGAAAAGGTGCTCATCGGAGGTCAGTGCAATCCCCAAACCCTACAGATTGCTCCTACTGTCCTGAATAATGTGACACCTGAAGACGCTGTTATGCAAGAAGAAATCTTCGGCCCCCTCCTCCCGGTATTAACCTATCAAACCATAGAAGAGGCGGAAGCCTTCATTCAAAAACGTGAAAAACCGCTGGCGCTTTATCTGTTCACGCAGGATAAAAGCATCGAAGACCGCTTTTTGAAATATGTTTCCTTCGGTGGTGGTTGCGTCAATGATACCATCGTCCACTTAAGCAGTCCTGAGATGGGCTTTGGCGGTGTAGGTCACAGCGGTATGGGCTCCTACCACGGACGTAAAAGCTTCGAAACCTTCTCTCATGAAAAGAGCATCCTGAAGAAATACAACTGGATTGATTTGCCTATGCGCTATCAAACTTATAAAGCTCTCTATTTGAAACTAATCAAGCTGTTTTTGCATTAACTTAGCTCCTTTATCATAATAATACTATAACAGGCTGGGAAAGCTCTCTACATTTCCCAGCCTGCTCGTTTTCTGTTATAAAGGTCTTGATTTGCTAATTGGTACCACCTGATATATTCCGTCTTTGAGACACCGTATCCTATTATGAAATAAAATCCTCTCTCATAGGTGTAAAGATATCCAGCATCAAACAATCATCCTCCAAAGCAATCAACCCATGCGGTACACCAGCCTCCACATAAAAACACTCTCCGGCTCCCAGTACCTTCTTCTCTCCATCCAGATTGGCCTCAAAGCTTCCCTTGATAATATAGCCGCACTGGCGGTGAGGATGGGTATGCACTGCTCCTTCCATGCCCTTCTGCCACTTCAACTCTACCACCATCAAATCATTGATATAGCCCTTGATGGTTCTTACCACACCATTGTCCAGAACCTGAGGCGTTACATCCTGCATGGTTATGATCTTTCCCTTTTGCTTTCTGGTATAAGTCACATAATCATAAGGCATGTCACCATCTACATGGCACTCAATTTCTTTTTCGAAAGCACTCTCATCAAATTCCGGGAAATAGGTATCTCCCTCTACCACTGCGTCAATTTCCGTAATAAACATTTTATCCACCATATCAATGGCTTCCTTGTACAAACCGGCACCACCGGAAATATAAATATTCTTGCTCTTGTCTGCAATTTCGATGGCTTCCTTTAAAGAACCTACTGTGGTACAGTTCTCTGCTTCAAACTTCTGTGTATTGGATACTACTATGGTATAACGATTGGGCAAAGGCTTACCGATTTCCTCATAAGACTTTCTGCCCATGATTACTACATTACCTGTGGTCAACTCCCGAAAACGCTTCTGCTCTCCTTTGATTCTCCACGGAATCTGTCCATCCTTACCAATCACTCTGTTTTTGCTGTAAGCTACAATCAATCCAATCATTGTTCTTCTCCTTCTCTATTATAAATCTGTTCTGATACAAATACTCTTCTCTCTTATTTGAAATGCTTCAAAATACTTATTCTCCATAGGAATCCATTCCTTTTGAAAACGTTCCAGCATTCGTTCCCCATTTCGCTCCCGAATACGCCTTACCTGTTCCTCTTCATCCACCTCTAAAAAGAATTGCAGGTCCGGCACCTGTTCAAAATAGGGGTGGGCACTATAGCATCCCTCCACAATAGTAATCCTCTGCCATGACACCTGACGTGTTTCTGTAATCTGTTGCTTCCTACAATCATACACACCATAGCAAAGTCCCTGCTCGTCCGTCAAATGCTCTACAATCTCTTCTCGAAACCGTTCGTAATCTACATTCCCTCCCGGCTCCTCCAATCGTGCTTGTGTCCTTTGGTGAGGTTGTAAGAAAAAATCATCCATGTGAAATAAATTCCCTCCATACCTCTCCTGTAACAGTTTTCCCAGGGTGGTTTTCCCACCGGCACACATGCCCTCGATTACAATGAGAATACTTTCCTTCTGCACTTCCTGCAAATAACGGTCTATCATGGAGTAAGGTTCCTTCCACATTCTATCACTTCCTACATATAACTTATCGACTGACATTGCCCCTTCTAATTCATCCTTTCGCAGGTATTCACTCTCCTGCATAATTCCCCCTCCTTCGATTTCACCTTTCACAACATATATCATATCATATCTGCACTAAAAAAGAAACCCGGACAATTATCCGAGTTTCTTTCCCATTTCTTCATATCATACTATGTCCACATTCGTAAACCCGCACTGCGGTTTCCTTATCTTTTCGTGTACATTATGTAGCATTCCTGATTAAGCTGCCTTATCCTTCTTTGCCGCAAAGAAATCCTTGGTTTCCTTTGCCACTACACCACTCAGAGCAAACAATGCAATCATGTTTGGAACTGCCATCAAACCATTGAAAATATCTGCGATGGTCCAAACTGCGGATACAGTCATGTAAGGTCCGATAAATACTGCCAAAATATACAACCAACGATATACCTTAACTGCCTTCATCTTACCGCCGGTCAAATACTCCAAACATCTTTCTGAATAATAATCCCAACCTAAAATCGTAGTAAATGCAAAGAATACCAAACAAAGCATCAACAGGAAGGAAGATACTACCGGAGGTATCGGCAAACCATTGTTAAATGCATAGGTAGTAATCTGTACACCCTCCAAACCTTCTACCTGCCATGCCCCTGTCAATACGATAGAAAGACCGGTCATCGTACAAATAATAATTGTATCAATAAAGGTACCTGTCATAGAAACCAGACCCTGACGCACCGGCTCCTTGGTCTTTGCTGCAGCTGCTGCAATCGGTGCAGAACCCAGACCTGCCTCATTGGAGAAAATACCTCTGGCAACACCCTTCTGCATTGCTACAATCATGGAACCTACTACACCACCGGTTACTGCCTGCGGACGAAAAGCCGCCTTTACGATGGTCGCTATTGCAGCCGGTATTTCTGTAATATTACAGAGAATCAATACCACGCTCATTATAATATAAATAATCGCCATAAAGGGTACAATAATTTCTGAAACCTTCGCAATACGCTTTACACCACCGATTAATACCAATGCCACACAAATACTTAAAATCAAGGATGCAATCACGACTGCCCATGAATAGGTACCAATTCCGGGGATTGTCACTGCCCATGTCTTTTCCGGATCAAAGAAATTTACTACTGCAGAGGAAATACCATTCACCTGCGAGAAAGTACCAATACCCAACAAACCTACACATACACCAAAGAAAGCAAATACCTTTGCCAGCCACTTCCAGTTCTTACCCATACCTCTTTCTATGTAGTAAAAGGGACCACCCAAAGCATGATTTTTTTCATCAATCACTCGATACTTTACAGCTAACAGACCTTCTGCATACTTAGTAGCCATACCCAAAAATGCTGCTACCACCATCCAAAACAATGCACCGGGACCACCTGCTGCTATTGCCGTGGCAACACCAACAATATTACCGGTACCGATAGTTGCAGACAAAGCAGTACACAAAGCACCAAAGGAAGTAACTTCTCCTTCTCCGCCTTCTTCATTCTTTACCATCCATTTCAATGCCAATGGTAATTTGCGAACCTGTAAGAGTCCCAATCGGGCAGTCAACAACAAACCGCCTGCCATAATCAGTACCATCAATGGCACACCCCACACGAAATCATCGATTTTTACTAATACTTCATTAATTGTTTCCCACATACTTATTACATCCTTTCTGAAAATATCGCAAAAAAATAAGATTGCATAAACACAATCCCACCCCAAAAGACACATAGCATATTACTATTTCTCTGTCCTTTCGCCTGAGAGATTGGTGTGTTCCCACACTTTGCACCTTCGGCACCCGTCTGTTACACCGGGATTCTCCAGAGTCACATCCGTTTATAGTCCTCATCCACTTAGGTGGAAGCCTGAGAGTGTTACTCCTTCGGCAGCAAAAGCTTTTCCTACAAACATCGACTGTCATTATTCATTTACTTTATATAAAGTATCATAAAAAAATAAGAGTGTCAATACACTTTATCTTATTCAGGATGGATAAAGCATATTACACTCTTACTCATTAATTTGTGGACTTTTCCTGAACCTTGGAGAAGTAATTTGCTCCTTCTGCCAAAACAAATTCTTCCCTCAATTCTCCACTGTTTTGATTGCCCCACATAGTCTCACCACGACCATTCTGCCCTTTATTGCCTCGTCCGCCAAAGCCCTCCTGCTTTCCGGCTCCCTCCGGGTGTTGCATATCCTCCGGTCGCTCCATTCCCTCCGGTAACTCCATGCCTTCCGGTCGCTCCATTCCCTCCGGTAACTCCATTCCCTCCGGTAACTCCATGCCTTCCGGTCGCTCCATTCCCTCCGGACGTTCCATTCCCTCCGGACGTTCCATTCCCTCCGGACGCTCCATTCCCTCCGGACGCTCCATACCTTCCGGGCGTTGCATTCCCTCTGGCAACTCCATGCCTTCCGGACGTTCCATTCCCTCCGGCAGTTCCATTCCGCCCGGAAACATTCCTCCGCCGAAGCTCATGCCGCCGAATCCTTGACCACCGGCACTTGCTACAAGCTGAGCGTCTTCCTTCCAAAAAGTATAGGTTCTGGCCACAAGCTTATCCTCTGCTACCAATAAATACTGAAAATCATTTGCAGGAGCCCATTCCGCTACCACCTTACCATCTGTCCCCTTCATAGCATAGGTTGTGCCACCGTTTTGATTTTGTGCAAAGGTAAATACGGTATAGCTCTGCTCTCCACCGGCAATTCGATCCAGCATATTTCCGGCAGCAATCACTTTACCGCCATTCAAATAAATACCCATATCCGAATCAATTCCTGCATCTCCGCTACGACTGCATGCTGATGCATTCACTACACCGCCATTGATGACCAGCCATCCATTGGAATCAATACCATCTCCTTCACCGGTACTGCCGTCCACCAATATCGTCAGTTCTCCGCCATTGACAGTTGTAACAGAAACACCATCTTCATTGGTATTGATACCATCATTACCGGAAATGATATTGATTTTTCCACCATTGATGGTCAAATGCATCTCGGAATCCAGACCTTCATTGACCGCCTGAATATTCAAGATACCATTCCCTTCTGTTTCTCCGTTCACATTCATGGAACGTTTGGAATAGAATGCCCCGTCGTATTTATGAAGCTTCTTGAAATCTGCCACTGCAGTACCATCTTCATTTAAAGTGTATGATTCATAAATGCGTGCTACATAAGAACCATTGACTTGATTCACACTATTATCCGCAATCACTACATTGGCACCTGCATCTGTAGTATCTACCTGATAGGTAGCATTTTCTGCATCTGCCATATTACACTCATATACATTGTAAAAAATAACTGCCGGTGCCACTTCACAGGTAATATCCACACCATTCAATATCAATGTCACTACAGCCTCCGGGTTCTCCTTGGCTCCCTCCCCCAAGTCTATAGCTATCTGTCCTGCGGAAAGCTTACCGGTTACCGCATACGTACCGGGCTTAGTAATATGCACCACTGTATGGCGGTCTGCTTCCTCCTTGGTATGCTCATCTGCCTCTGTTCCTTCTCCATAGGTAAATCCTTGCCCTGCCAGGTAAAAGACAATATCCTTTGCCACATAAACTGCTGCATCCGCATTCTGAGCCACAGCTTCGCCATCCACGAGAATCCCATTATCACCTAACTCAATATTTACTGCATCCGGATATTCTCCCCCGGCTTTTACCTTTGTCGTATCTTCCGCTTTACATCCTGTCAGGAATAACAACAGCACCATGGATAATAAAAAAATCTTCTTGAGTTTCGTCATGACCTACCTCCGTTTTTTCTGGACTTATCATAACAAACTCAAAAAGATTTTCAAGCATTTTCACTATTTCTTCACAGTTTTTCCACACAAAAAACTCATTTATTAATAGAAATTATGGAATGATAATATTTGCACAGTTAATATCTCTACCCAAATCATACACTTTTCCGGACTTGATACCAACTACCTTGGGACGCAAAATATAATCCGGATAGTTCTCTACTACCTTTGCTTTTTCCCCATTACTAAGTTCCACGATACATCCTACAGGATACAGAATCACACTTCCTAAAAATCCCTTCAGCGATTCCATGTCCAGCTCATAGGTCATGGCCATCAGCATTTCCACCGCATCTCGCTGGGAAAAAGCTTCCTTATAAGGTCGCTCCGTTACTAATGCATCATAAATATCCACCACTGTCAGTATCTTGGCAAAGGCAGTAATCTTAGAAGCCTCTACCCCCATGGGATACCCCTGACCGTTTATCTTTTCATGATGCTGCAATACGGCATACTTAATCGTATCCTTAATTCCCGGATTATCCTTCAAAATATTATAGCCCAAAATAGGATGCTGCTTCATCAATGCAAACTCATCATCCGTAAGCCTTCCCGGCTTGTTCAACACTTCATTCGGTATTTTGGACTTTCCAATATCATGCAAAAGACCTGCCACACCAATATCATGAACCTCTTCCTCGGAAAAGCCCATCTTCTTAGCCACAACCATAGCCATAGTTGCCACATCTACACTATGCTTAAAGGTATATTCATCACTGACCTTCAGCATACTGATATCCACAGCAAGTGCATCGTTATCTTCAATTGCTTTTAACAAATCTGTCGCAATGCTCTTGGTAGCATCTGCCAAATTTTCGGAACTGGTATTACTATATAAATAGGACATACCTTCCTGTACACGCTTCTTTACACTTTCGGAAAGATTAACCATATTTCGGTCAGAGACCTTCAACTTGTCAATCTTCTTTTGTGCAGTGGGGGTTACGGTTTCATCCCCTTTGGCAGGCTCATCATCCTTACCCTCACGAATATATACACCATTAATCCCCAAGCGTCCCAAAGCTTCTATCAGATAATCATTCAGTATCGTCCCTCTGGCAATCAGAACACGACCTGTCTTATCAATAATACTCTGGTCAATCTTCATTCCTTCTTTTAATACTCTGGTTCCTACAAAAAATCTTCTACTCAACTTTACACCGCCAACTAACTTACTTATTCATTCAATTCCGTAATAGTATTCGTCAATTTACCCAATTCTACTGCAATGCCGGCACTTGCCTCTGCCATATCCGTTGCCAGCTTAGATACTTCCGATGCTACTACTGCAAAGCCTTTTCCTGCTTCTCCTGCTCTGGCAGCCTCTATGGAAGCATTTAAAGCCAAAATCTTCTGTCTCTGACCGAAGCCGGCTATCTTTTTCGTAATTTCGTTAGCAGTTTCAATTTCTTCATTTGCCTGCTTAATACCATCTAACAAACGATTCACAATACTTGCATTTTCTTTTTCTGCATAGCTGGAACGCACAAACATATTGATAACATCCCCCAGCAGACCGGCTGATGCTTCAATTTCCTCTCTGGTCTTTACGCTAACCTTATGTAAGGCATCTATGTAAACATCCTCGTTAATGCCTAATTCTCGAGCTGTACGGCGAAAGGCTTCTACAGAAGGGTTCTCCGGAAGTACCTGACCACCTATTACACTTCCCAATACGGTACCATCGTTCAAGGTAATCGGAATCGCAAAATCCACCAGACCCGCATGACATTCATATACGCCCTTGCCTTCTTTATCACACTTCTCACATCTGCGCTTTCCTTCCGCACTTCCTCTGGTTAAATCAATACAGAATTCAGTGAAGTTGTAACACTCTGAGATATATTCCCCCTCAGCACCAACTGCAACCGTAGCCAGCCCCGTACTCTTCGCCCAGTTATCCATAATCGCTTCAAACTTTACCATGTCACAAAAATCTTGAATTCTTAACATATAACCACGCTCCCCTATTTTTATAGTTATTTAAGTATATCATATTTTCTTTGTTTTCACAATAACAAATAGCACTTTCTACTTCTTATAAACTCTGAAAATTCGCCACAGAGAAACACACAGAAGCACTCCGAAAAAGATATAATAAAGTGCCCACTCAGTCCACCTGGTCATAGGTGTTGCGGTATTAATATTCTCCATATAGTACAGCTTTACCCGTTCTCCGTCATGCACGGCATTCATACCGGTTATATCAAATATCTGCAGCCTATTATCCTCATTGATATATCTAGCCACCTCTGTACCATTTCCGTTCTTCATATAAACAGCCTCGATACAATGCCCCTTTGTATATAGTCGTATTTCCTCTACATGTTTAAATACCACTATCAAAAGCATAATTATCGCTACCCCTAGCAAATATTTCCAAACAGTACTCTCATACTTTTTTTCTTCCTTTTCATTATAGACAACCTCCCGGCCATCAAACCCTTCCCAGGCATCTTCACTCTCCCGATATTGTTTCTTCATTATGCTCCTCCCATCCCCACTTCATAAACATTCTTTTTACAGCACCTATACTTCTATCTGTCAGGTGTTCTTATTGTAACACATACCTATTATTAATAAAAGCAAAATAAGCGATATCGAATCATCTATTTTGATCATCCCATATCGCTTATTTCTATATTAGTCCCCTTTTACAACAACTACTATATCATGTGTTACCGAATTAAAAAACAACTACAGTTCGACTATTATCGATATTTTCTTTTAATAAAACATTATGTATTGTAACCACATTCATTTTGCTTAACTTAAAAAAAGTCGAAAAAGCTCGAAATTCTAAGATTGTAATTCCTATAATTTTACATTACTATACAAAATATATAATTTATTTGGAGAAAATCTTAAGAATGAAATACGAAAAAGAATTACTTGAAATCTTATATAATCTGGGAATACGAAAAATGTACAAAGGATGCGAATATATTTTATACGGAATCAATTATATCTCGGAGAATGAAGCAAACTTCAGCCCTATCACCAAAATCTTATACGTTGAAATCGCAAAAGAGTACAGCACCTCCAACCTTTGTATTGAGAAAAATATCCGCAGTGTTATTGAGCTTATCTGGAAAGATGCCACAAATGAAAAGCTGATTTCCAAGATATTCGGTAATTATTACTTATTAAAGAGACCCAGTAATCTGGAATTTCTGACTTCTCTATATCATTATGTGAAAGATACCTCTTCTCTTCCTTTACTGCCGGATAAGAATGCTTATGCATTTACTTGCCCCTTGTCCGGTCATGAATGTGAATATTGCAAAAAATATATCACGAATTTTTTGCAGGAATATCAGATACAGCCTTCCTCAACTAAATTGTGGTAACTTTCATACCTGTCAAAAATATGCCCCCACTACTTTGTTTTGCATATAAAAAGGACTATCCGAAAAGATAGTCCAAATTTGTTTCTAACAAAAAATGCTTAAAACCTATAGTTTTAAGCATTTTAGCAGCTCGTAGGGGAATCGAACCCCTGATTCCGCCGTGAGAGGGCGGCGTCTTGACCGCTTGACCAACGAGCCATAAGTCTTCAACGAAAACTTTAGGAAATTCTGTGAATTTCCTGTTACTCAACAGTTCTCTGCTGAGCACTTGTTTATAATACTACAAGTCAAACAGAATTGCAAGTATTTTTTGAAAAATTCATGAAATTTTTTTGTGCGTTGCAATGAGCAGTGCGTAGCTGAGCCGAAATGACTGCCGGGAGCTTACTCACAGGCAGTCATTTTCGAGCGTCTATTTCGCCTTACACGATAGTTTTTCCACATCCAAGCGAAACACTGCAACAGCCTCTAACATTTCTTCCTCATACTCCCACACGTCCTTCTGTGTGGTCTGCTTCATGATTGCATTGAGACCTCTTACTTTTCTTCTTTATCTTCTACCAGACAAAGAGTTCCGGTCCCTATCACGCTTTGAAATTTAGCGGAATATTCGCAGGCAACAACTCCTTCCACCAACTGATAGTCTCCGTCTATTTCAAAGCCAACCTGCGGTTGAGCCTTCGCCAGCAAATACTTTCTTCCCGCTCTTGCACCATGAAAATAGAAGGAGTACTTATGATCGATGTTGGAATATCCATAATTAACGGGGACTATGTAGATTTCCCCTTTGTCGTAAAAACCAATTCTCAAAATCTGCTCCTTAGCAAGGAAAGCGTCAATCAAACTTTTGTCTGTAATTTCTCTGTCTTTTCTTCTCATAATATATTATTCCTTTAATTCAATATTTACTTTCTTTTCAGAAATGGTCATAAAATAAATCATTGAAACAAATTAGGATTTGTAGGGATGTTTTCGTCCTATTTCCTCTCCCAGTCGCTCTGGCATACTGATTTTTGCAAACATATCCAACTTTTCCGACTATGTTGCTTTTGTTCATGTTTTCGTCGGGTGAATTCTATCCATGATGCCGACTATATTTGTTTCTATTGGTTTTAGTCGGTATCTCTTAATATGTTTTCCCGACTATCAGGCATTTTCTCCCAATTAGTCGGGAATGCATGTGCTCTATCCCCCGACTAATACCATGCTTTAACATTTTAGTCAGTTTTTAGATGCAAATAGTCCCGACTATTCTTAATATTTTCATGTTTAGTCGGATTTTAGTATATCTTTTATTTCCAAAAGTGCGATACCCCCAATTTTTCTAGCTTTTTTCCTGTTTAGTTGGGATATCTAAGCAACCTGATACCAACTATTTTAGCTTTTCCTCGTCTAGTTGGTAATTCCTGACAGTCTCATACCAACTGCTCCCGCTTTTTCTCTTGGTTAGTTGGTATTTCCAAACAGCCGCATACCAACTGCTCCCGCTTTTCCCTCGTCTAGTTGGTATTTCCCTACAATCACGTACCAACTATTTTAGCTTTTTTCCTTAACTGGTTGGTATTTCACGCTTTTCCAGAGAATAACGGCCATACAACTTCTTATTTATCCTTGTAGCCACCTCCAAAATCCAGCCGCTTCGCGTCTGGCGTGCGGTCTATATGAAAAAATCTCCTGTTTAGAGCCTATTAATCCCTCAAAACGCTTTTTGCACTGCTTATTTTAGTTTCTTTTTAAGAGTGTTCCATATTACTATGTTTCCTTGGGGCGACGCCCACACCACACTGCCGGGCGGATCGAGCCATGCCGACAGGCTCGCAAGCAAAGCTTGCTCGCTGTCGCGGCTTTCGCCGTATTGTCCACTGTCTAAATAAGGGCTTTCGTGTGCAAGCACCCGACGCCCTTTATTTAGCCACTGTCCAGCATGGCTCTATGCTAACGCGCAAACTGGCTCTTATACAATTCCGCGTAAAAACCACCTAATTTTAATAAGCTTTCGTGATTTCCCTGTTCGATGATGTTTCCGTCTTTCATCACTAAGATAATGTCCGCTTCTTTAATGGTGGACAATCTATGAGCTACGATGAAACTGGTACGCCCCTGCATCATGCGGGCAAAAGCCTGCTGAATACGAATTTCGGTTCTGGTATCGATAGAGGAAGTTGCCTCGTCCAGTATCAGCATGGGTGGTAAGCAAAGCATGACTCTGGCAATACAGAGAAGCTGCTTTTGGCCTTGTGACAGACTGCCACCGTCTTCTGTGATAACTGTATGATATCCCTGTGGCAATCTCTTGATGAAGCCATGTGCGTGTGCTGCTTTAGCTGCTTCGATGACTTCTTCCTCTGAAGCCTGCGGCTTACCCATACGGATATTATCCAGAATCGTTCCGCTTCTTAACCATGTCTCCTGCAGCACCATACCGAAATTGGTACGCAAGGAGCCTCTGGTAATGTTTCGAATATCTGTGCCGTCCACCTTGATACTACCACTATTTACATCATAGAAGCGCATAAGCAGGTTAATGACTGTAGTCTTTCCGCAACCGGTAGGACCTACGATAGCCACTCTCTGACCGGGCTTTACGGACAGGCTGAAATCCTGAATCAGCTTCTTATTCGGCACATAGCTGAAATATACATCTTCCAAGGTAATATTGCCCTGAGCATCCTCTAACACTAAAGCATCCGAAGCGTCCGGTATCTGAGGCTCTTCCTCAATCAACTCGAAAATTCTGGAAGCACACACCAGTGCATTCTGGAACTCTGTTACAACACCGGAGATTTCATTAAAAGGCTTGGTATACTGATTTGCATAGCTTAACAGAGTGGACAATCTACCTACACTGATACCTCCCTTGATGGCTACATATGCACCGAAAATACCCACACCTGCATACACCAAACTGTTCACGAAACGCGTTGCCGGGTTTGTAATAGAAGAATAAAAGGTTGCTTTCAGAGAGCATACACCCAAACGCTCATTGATTTTTGCAAAGCGTTCAATTGCCTCATCCTCCTGTGAAAAGGTCTTTACCACCTTCTGGTTGCCAATCATTTCTTCTATGAGAGCAGTCTGCTCTCCTCTTGCTTCCGACTGTTGCTTAAACATATCATGTGTGCTCTTGGCAATAAACTTAGCCACGAAAAAGGACACCGGTGTGATACACACCACCAGTAGCGTAATGGGAACATTGGTCATCAGCATAAAGAACAGTGTACCCACAATGGTAATGATACCGGTAAACAGCTGTGTGAAGCCCATGAGCAGACCATCCGCAAAGGTATCCACATCTGCAATGACACGGCTTACGATATCTCCATAAGAACGTGCATCAATGTACTTCAAGGGCAGGATTTCCAGCTTAGAAAAAGCATCCTTACGAATATCCTGAATCACATGATAGGTAATATAGTTGTTGCAAGTATTCATGACCCACTGAGCGATAGCAGTCAATATCATCACAATACCGATTTTCTTCATAATAGCGAAGATCCCCGGCATATCCACCAGTCCCTTATCAATGATCAAATCCACTGCATCACCGATTAGTATGGGGATATATAAGGTAAATGCCACGGTCAATGCAGCAAGTACTACAGACACCCCTACAAAGAATAAATATTTATGAATATAACGAAGGATTTTTCCCATGGTTTCCTTCTGATTTACCCTTTTCTCTGCCTTAGGCATTTGCTGCACCTCCCTTCTCATACTGGGAATAATAAATTTCCTGATAAACCTCACAATTTGCCAGCAGCTCCTCATGAGTACCCAAGCCGGCAATTTCACCATCATCTAATACAACAATCTTATCTGCATGCATAATGGTAGAAGCTCTTTGAGAAACGATGAAAATCGTCGTATTTCCCTCTAAAGTACGCAGTGCTGCACGAAGCTTCGCATCCGTCGCATAATCAAGTGCAGAGGCAGAGTCGTCCAAAATCAATATTTCAGGCTTACGCACTAAGGCTCTGGCAATGGTCAGTCTCTGCCTCTGGCCACCGGAAAGATTCTTACCATTCTGGGCGATTTCTCCATCCAGACCGCCCTTGCCCTCTACCACTTCACGAGCCTGTGCCAAATCTATTGCCTTCCACATTTCTTCATCCGTAGCATCCTGCTTGCCCCACTGCATGTTGCTGCGAATGCTTCCTTTGAATAACACCGCCTTCTGAGGCACGATACCGATACGGCTACGCAGTTCATCCTCAGACAACGCCTTAATATCCTTGCCCTCCAAGCGAATGGTACCGCCTGTAGCCGGGTAAAAGCCCGGAATCAGGTTCACCAGAGAGGACTTACCGGAACCGGTACCACCGATGATACCGATGGTATCCCCCTTATTTACCGTAAAGTGCATATCATGCAGGGTCTCATCACCGGCACCTGCATAGGTTAAGTTTACATGGTCAAACTCCAAGAAAGCAGGCTCTCCCTGTGGCATATAGCCCTGTTCTGCTACTATCTCTTCGTTGGTAATCTCCAAAATCGCTGCCACACGATCTGCACTGGCAATAGCCTTGCTCACCAGCACAATTAAGTTCGCCAGCTTCACCAGCTCCACCAAAATCTGCGACATATAATTAATAATGGCAACCACATCACCTTGGGTCAGATTACCCACGTTTACCTGAATGGCACCGGTATAAATCAAGGCAATGATAGCACCGTTTACAATGACATAAGTGAAAGGATTCATGCAGGCACTGATTTTGCCCACATGTATCTGTGCAGCCGCCAATATAGCGTTCTGCTCCCTAAAACGCTCCTCTTCCTTCTGTTCCTGATGAAAAGCACGAATTACTCGCACACCTGTCAAATTTTCTCTGGTGGTGCCAAGGACTGCATCCAGACCACTCTGTACCTTCTTGTACAAAGGCATGGTAATCACCATGATACCAAACACGATAATCGCCAAAAGTGGAATCGCTACCACGAAAATCAGTGCAGACTTCACATCAATGGTAAAGGCCATAATCATGGCACCAAACACGATGATAGGTGAGCGCAGGAATAAACGCAGCACCATGTTCACACCGTTCTGGCACTGATTCACATCTGCAGTCATACGGGTAATCAGGGTAGAAGTACCCGCCTTGTCAATATTCGTAAAGTTCAGCCCCTGAATATGCTCAAACAGCGCCTGACGCAGCTTGGTCGAAAAGGTCACTGCCGCCTTTGCCGCAAAAAACTGCGCCGTAATCGCACTTACCAGACCTACGATCGCCAAAGCCAACAAACAGGCACCCATCTTGCCGATATAACCCATGTCACCACTGGGAATACCCTTATCAATAATACCTGCAATGACAAGGGGCACAAACAGTTCAAAACATGCCTCCAGCAGCTTAAACAATGGCGCCAGCACCACTTCCTTCTTACAATCCTTCAAATACACGAATAACTTCTTCAATGTTTTCTTCCTTTCCGCAGCAAATACTGATTTGATAACCCTCTAACTCATTGTACTCCTGAAAATAACAGCCTTCTACGCCTTCCAGCATATTGGTTTTTAACACATCTCCCAAAAGACCTAAGCCTAAATACTTTCCGTAAGCCTCCTTGCGGCACCAGATGTGAAAGAACAGGTCTGCTTGTGCCTTTGCATAATCCTCTGGTGTCATTGTTTGACCTACTTCCCTCTCTTGGCATGAAGAGGATTTCTGCTCTGTCTTGTCTATGTTATCACAGGTTGTCAATAGAAGCTGTTTTTCCTTCCCATCAGCACACATTGTCAACTGCAGCTTCTCCTCCTCTGAAAAGAAACGCTTCGCCATAGCAGACAATCGTTTCCCCTTTTTTTCCTGCACATCCACGCCTACTTCACTATCTGCAACTACCAACACCACATATTGCTCGGAGTGAGAGATGTTGTAGTAGATGGGATGTCCTATTATGTAAGGCTTTCCATGCTCACCTTTAGCAAACTCAGCCCGCTCATACGCTTCCGCTCCAAGAGCCTTTCGTAGCAAATACTGCCCCGCTTCATGATGCCTTTTATGTTTTGTGGTTTCCACACAATATTCACTTTTTTCAAACTTAATCATATCCAAAATGTATAATATCATAGTTTTTTCTTTTTTTCATTTAATCCTAGTATTTTATTAATGTATTTTCGCGCCAATATTCTATCCTCTAAAATCAGAATCCATAAAAATCCGAAACATGGTAAGCCTGCTGCCAATATAGTCAGGATTCCTCCCCTATCCCAATCTTGTGTGATAAAGGAAAGTATCAGCCATGCCAATACTCCTACACCAAAGCCTCCACACCATAGAATACAAAGCAAAATATTCATAAAACTGAAGAAACCGCTATATTTCAGCAACACATATTCTTCTGTAAACACCAGCCGAAAGGTGGTACCTCGCCGAAATCTTGACAGTTCTAAATAAAGCTCATCTTTCTTTTGCTCTATCCAAATAGTTCTGTCTGGATTTGGCCTTGCATTCTCCAATCGTCTTTTTGCCTCTTTTGCATTAATTACACCATTATATAATATCTTCATGTTTTCCCGCTACACAATCCTACTGATTTTTCTACGAAGCTCCCGACGATACTCCAGTTCTCTTTGTAACCCTTCCGTATCGGACAGTCTGTCCAGCCACCTTTGATAAAACTCCGCAAAGCTGTTCGCCACAAAACCATAAGCCCCTTCATTATCCGTATCAAATACCTGCCCACGCTTTTCTCCGGTTATAATCAGCCCGAAATCCCACTGGCAACCGTGGGTTCCTAAGGTAAAATAGCCCTTTGTATCACAAAACTCAGTTTCCGATTCTTCTTCGCAGATATAATAGTGGTTAGGATTATTTACGTATGCCTCTCTTGTTACTATGGCGAACTCTTCTACCTCATGTGCCCCCATTGGTCTGGGGGTAAATGGTTTGGCAAGGCTATAGCGATACTCTTCCCAGTATCGTTTCGAATAGCTATCCTTACCTTCCTGCAAAAAATCCGTAAAGGGTGTATCCCATAGTCAGGACCAGCGCCACCATCCGCAACTTCCGTAATAAAGTAAAAATAATCCTCCGGAAGGGTAAAACCATATTTTTCTTCAATGGTTCGTACAAAGGAAGCCTGAATGGGTGGATTTAACTTGTATTTATGGGTAGAAGTACCAAACAACTCATATTTCTTGTCTACTGCCCTTGCACAATCCAATATCTGCTCTATTTTTTCACGCTCAAACATAGCTCCCTCTTTTCTCTGCATATACCTATTCAGCTGCAAGCTTCCTTGCTATTTGTTTCGATACGACTTATATCTCCGCCATTTCTGCAACACTACAACATATTACAACTGTGCTTCCTATACTCCTTCGCCCATATCTCCCACAACTGTCATCAACCTTTCATAAGCCTCCTTTGTGGTGGCACCATATGTACTTTGATATTCCTCACACATCAAATATAGAAGATTTCCTTCTGCATTTGTATAAAATTCTATAGTATCCGAGTACCAGTTCCTAATTTCACAAGGAAGCTTTTGCATGGAAGCTCTGATACAGTCCACGTCCTCATCCATATACCTGAAAAAGTCCTCCGGACTATATTCCATAGTAAATACTGCCTTCCATCTTCAACCACTATAATCTATTTTTTATCAATAGCAGATAAAAATTCCAGCATCCTTGCATTTATCTCTTCTACCTGCTCTCCCACAAAATGAGGACGATGCCCTCCATCCTTTACCTCATAAACTTCTGCATTAGGCACTTTTTCTTGTAATTCTGCACAAGTTCCAAAGGGGTCATTTTCTCCATTAATAAAAAAAGCTGGACATTTTATCCCAACCCATTCTTCCTCTGTAAGGCTCGGATGCGACTGCCAATCAGAAACCGTTTTTCTTAAATAAGTTTTCCAGTCACCTTTATGTGCTTCATAATGCCGAAGTTTCATATCTTCAATAAAATCGGTATCATTCCTGCTTATAAGACTTTCCGGCAAGAAATCCTCTGCTCCATCGGTTCTGGGATATGCACCTCCACCAATCGTTATAAGACTTTTCACTTTTTCCGGATATTTTGCTGCCATATAACAACCTACATATGCTCCGCAACTATAACCAATCAAATGGGCACTTTTTATTTCCAATGCATCAAGAAAATTTGCCATATCATCTGCTATCATACGACTATTCCAGTCTAAATTTTCACACATGGTACGCCCGTGACCACGAAAATCGGGGTAAAGACAACGATAATGACCTGCAAAAGGAAGAATTTGTCCCGAAAATGCTAATAAGCCTCTGCTAAAATGACTGTGTAAAAACAGAACAGTCTCTCCTTTTCCAAATTCTTCATAAAACATATTCAAATCATTTAATTTAATGTAAGGCATTTTCCTATCTCTCCTTAATATATAAAATAGAATATCGCCTGAAATTGTGAATTTGCAATTATTAAAAGCAAAATAACACCATCCAAACGCCTCTTCACAAATTTCTTATTTTATTCGGTCAATTGTCGTCCCTCGCACCTAAGAGCTCGGTCAATTGGGAATTTATCACTCACCGGCAGCTATCAATATCGCTCTGCATGGCGAACCGTCCGCACCGGATAAATTCAGTGGTGCAGCATTTAAAAAATAAACACCTTCTGAAACCTCTG
This sequence comes from Acetatifactor sp., assembly GCA_045538995.1. Taxonomy (GTDB): domain Bacteria; phylum Bacillota; class Clostridia; order Lachnospirales; family Lachnospiraceae; genus Acetatifactor. The sequence goes on from JAZQEK010000044.1 coordinate 66,956, forward strand.
CTAACCGAATCCCTTCAAGTAAGATAACATTGGCACCCAAAAGTATGTGATGCACTGCCATCGGTGCATCTTCCGGCCCAACAGTCTGAGACTCATTTCCCAGAAGTAAGATTTCTGAGGTAGCAAATACTTTTGCAGCTTCCGAAGAAACTTCTGCGGCTCCCTTAATCAGAATTCGTTTTGCAGCTTCCGGATTCTGTTCTTTCGCTTTATCAATTATTGCTACTGCATCGTCGCCTGAGACAATCCCCTGATGCTCTGCCACATAAGTCATTCCCACAAACGCCTCTAAGCATATAGCATCCACAGTTTTTCCGTCTTTCAAAAAATGAAATGGTGCATCTATATGTGTGCCATTGTGAGCACACATACTAAATGCAGTCAGATTATACAATTCGCCCTTTTCCATTAAACTAAGTGCCTTCTTTTCCGGTACCGGGTCGCCGGGATATATCTGGCAACTGAAAACTTCTTGAGATATATCGTAGATTTTCATCATTGTTCCTCCATCCACTACACACATCCTTATTTATAATTTTACTTGAATATTTGTGCTTTTTTCTATGTTCTGATTAATTGGGATTGGTCACTTCGACAAACTGACATCATACATTTTCTACAATTTAAAAAATATTACATAATGTTATTTGTTTTTTCATAAGATTTTTTCATACATATTTCTAGGTTTTCTGTAATCATCTCCTGATTTAAATGCTTCATTCCCGCCTCAGTAGTTCCACCTTTTGTAGTAATACGACAGACAATATCATCAAAAGAACAGTCTTCTCTCTTAACCATATCAATAACATTCTCAAAAATACGGATAGTTATTTCTTTGCTTTTTTCATCGTCATTGATAAGTGTATTACTAGCTTTCTGATATGAATTCATCATACAAGCCGCAAAAGCCAACCCGCTTGCAGCTGTTACAGTAATATAATTTAACGAATCTTCGCCCAGCTTCAATACATATCCCAATTTCTTCAACACATTAAGTACATCTTGAAATATCTCATAATCCTGTTCTTCGTATGCAACACCTATAACACCATTTCCATCTTGAATTGCGATATTGGGCATAACTCTAAACAATTTAACTGTATTATGTTTTTCGCCTAACATATTTCTTATTTCTGCGATTGTAATTCCAGCCATAAAACTTACGACTATTTTTGCGTCGATTTTATAGTCTTTAATTTCATTCAATACCTCTTTAGCATTTTTAGGCTCTGTTACTAATATAATCACATCTGTTCGATTAACTAACTCCTCTTTATTGCCAGTTACATAAATATCCTTAAACTCATCTCGAACACTATCTCTTGTCTTTTGCGTTCTGGCGTTGATGTCAATATCGTTTTGGCTAAAACCAGTTAATATCAATCCCCTGACCAAAGCCTTACCTAAATTTCCATATCCTATAATACCAATTCTCATTTTCCCCTCCAAATTCAATTTGTTCAGCCCAATGCAATCCAATAACGCCTTAATAAGTGATTACCTTCTGCTTCATTATATGATTCTATGGTATCTTCTAATTTTCCACCCAATTTTTCGCATACAGGAATAGAAGCAGTATTCTCCTCGTTAATTGTGAATAATACCTTTTCCATTCCGTGTTCTTTTGCGATTTCCAGTCCACAACGAAGAATCTCTGTTCCGTATCCTTTTCCCCATTCTGACACTCTTACTGCATAGCCAATACTTCCAATGTCTAACATCACATTTTCCGGAAATTCTGTTCTAAGTTGAAATCTTGACAATACTCTTTATATCCTAATGTGTATTCAGGACATCGTTTTATCAATTGCAACATATCTTCCCCTCAAAAATCTATTTTTTTCTTCATTGTTATGTTCTCGAAAACTAATATTGCTTGTGCTTGAGAAAATTATGAGCCTGTGTCCGTATGTCTTTCGTGCGACTCACTTAGGATTTTGTCGGTATCGTGCCAAAAAGGAAACAATATTCTATTAAGCCTAAAAGCCATGCCTTTCGGCATGGCTTTATATACCAAACTTATTCTTCTGTCGCTTCTGCTTCCACCAGTGCCAGTGCAATCTGCAGCTCATCCAACTGCTTGTCATCCACTGTACCGGGAGCCTCAGTCATGAGACAGGAAGCATCCTTTACCTTCGGGAATGCAATTACTTCACGAATATTATCTGCTTTTACCAACAGCATAACGAAGCGGTCCAAACCGATTGCCAGACCAGCGTGAGGAGGTACTCCATACTTGAAAGCATTTAACAGGAAGCCAAATCTTTCATAAGCATCTTCCTTGGTAAAGCCAAGTACCTCAAACATCTTCTCCTGCACATCGCTCTGGAAAATACGTACACTACCGCCGCCCAGCTCAACACCGTTGAGTACAATATCATATGCCTTTGCACGTACTCTGCCCGGGTCGCTGTCCAAATACTGCAAATCTTCGTCCATGGGCATGGTGAAAGGATGATGCATTGCTACAAAACGGTTCTCCTCCTCATTCCACTCAAGCAGAGGGAACTCCGTTACCCACAGGAAGTTAAATTTATCATTGTCAATCATATCCAGCTGCTTAGCCACTTCAATACGAAGCGCACCAAGGGAAGCCCATACTACACTGTTCTTATCGGCTGCAAAGAACATTAAGTCTCCGGCTTCTGCACCCATAGCCTCGGAAAGAGCCTTCAGCTCGTCCTCTGTCATAAACTTTGCAAAGGAAGACTTGTAGCTGCCGTCCGGCTGAATAGAAAGGTAAGCCAGACCCTTTGCACCATAATCTTTTACAAAAGCAGTCAGGGCATCAATCTTCTTACGAGGCATTTCTGCCTGTCCCTTTACGGTAATACCTCTGACAGAACCACCATTTTCAATAGCACCGGTAAATACACCGAAACCACAGCCCTTTACTACCTCAGAAACATCGGTAAGCTCCATACCGAAACGGGTGTCCGGCTTGTCGGAACCGAAGCGGTTCATAGCCTCCTGCCAAGTCATACGCTGAATGGGAAGCTGTACCTCCAAACCAATGGCTTCCTTGCACACTCTCTGTACCATTCTTTCGGTAGCATCGATAACATCATCCACATCCACAAAGGACATCTCCAAGTCCACCTGGGTAAATTCCGGCTGACGGTCTGCACGAAGGTCCTCGTCACGGAAGCACTTTGCCAACTGGAAATATCTGTCGTAACCGGAGCACATTAACAGCTGCTTGAAAATCTGAGGAGACTGGGGCAAAGCATAAAAATGTCCCGGATGCACACGGCTGGGTACCAAATAGTCTCTTGCACCTTCCGGTGTAGACTTGCAAAGCATAGGAGTTTCAATCTCCAAGAAACCTTCCTCTGCCAGAAATGCTCTGGTAGTGGTTGCAATCTTACTTCTTAAAATTAAATTACGCTGTAAGTCAGGTCTTCTCAAATCTAAATATCTGTATTTCAGACGAAGCTCTTCCTTGGTCTTAGTATCTGCTTCAATAGGGAAAGGTGGTGTTTCTGCTTCCGAAAGCACACGAAGCTCCTTTACACGGATTTCGATTTCACCGGTTGCCAGGTTGGGATTTACCGCACCTGCTCTCTTGCAAACAGTACCCACTACAGCGATTACAAACTCACTGCGCAGATGATATGCCTTCTCAAAATTCTCAGCACCACAATCACTTTCTTCAAAAATCACCTGAAGCAAACCGCTTCGGTCTCTCATATCTACAAAAATAATACCGCCTGCATTACGTTGCTTCTGTACCCAACCCATAACGGTAACTTCTTCGCCCACATTAGCAGCACTTAACTCTGCACATCTGTGACTTCTCTTTAAGCCTTTCATTGATTCTGCCATATTTCTTAACCTCACTCATTCTAATTCTTCAAAGGATCCTTGTAAAACTCTACGAAATCTTCATAGCCTTCGTTTATCAGCTGTTCCTTCTGGAATTTCTTATTCTTGTTCATGCGGGCAACCAGTACCTGCAATCCGTCCTTACGAGCTTCCTGTGCCTGTGCGATTACCTTACAAAGTTCTTCGCCACCCACACCCTTTTCAATCAAATAAGCCACTTTCTTAGGCTGGGTAGGTACCTTGAAGCCGCTTTCCATCAAAAGCAGTACGATACGCTCAAAGCCGATAGAAAAACCACAAGCCGGAACATCCTTGCCGGTAAACTTGCCTACCATCTTGTCATAACGACCGCCGCCACCGCAGCTGCCGCCAAACTCAGGAATAGCGATTTCGAAAATCGTACCGGTATAATAAGACATACCACGTACCAATGTAGCATCAAACACGATTTCAAACTCGGAAGCCTTAGTAGCACTGACACTGTCCATGATTTCACGAAGTCCTACATGAACCTCCTCTGCCAACACATCTCCCAAGGTCTTTGCCAGATAAGCCACCTTATCCTCTGCTGTCTCCAAGCCCTTGAACAGTTCCAAATACTTGTCCACACAAGCCTTATCAAAGCCATTGCTTAACAGCTCAGCTTCTACACCCTCCAAGCCAATCTTGTCCATTTTATCGAGGGTGATAAATACGCTATCATAAGACTCTTCCGCAAAGCCGCTGTAAGCTGCCATTGCCTTCAAAATCTGTCTGTCATTGATTCGAATCTGGAAGTTCTTGAAGCCCAACTTTCCCAATGTGGTAGTGGTAGCCAAAATCAACTCGATTTCTGCTAAATTAGAAGGCTCACCCAAAATATCGATATCACACTGCATAAACTGGCGATAACGACCTCTCTGAGGTCTGTCCGCACGCCATACATTCCCCATTTGCAATGCCTTAAAGGGTGCCGGTAAGTTCGCGGAATTGTTGGAATAGTAACGTACCAAAGGTACTGTCAGGTCATAACGCAAACCTCCGTCCACTACTTCCTCTTCCGTAGTAGCTGCCTCTACATTCAGCTTCTCGCCACGCTTCAAAATCTTGAAAATCAACTTTTCATTATCACCACCCTGCTTATTGGTCAGGTTAGCAATATTCTCCACACAAGGAGTTTCAATGGAGGTAAACCCAAACTTACCATAGGTTTCCTTAATCACACCTATGACATAATCACGAATTTGCATTTCCTCCGGCAAAATATCCTTCATACCGGTAACCGGTTTCTTACTCAGTGCCATAACTTCCTCCAATCTGAAGTATTCTAACATTCTATTTTTTCATACACGAAATTCTTTTATTATCTTAAGAGTTTTGATACCTTCTGTCAATAGAAACCACTGTATTTTTCACTGGTTTATACTAGCAATCTAATGCAAACAGCTTCTCCTTACGTTCCAGCATTTCCTCTATCTTTTCAATATACAAAGCGACATCCTTCACATTATCACAACGTTCAATCCTGCCATCCGGCAAAACCAGCTTAGTAATACTTCCGGCTCCCAAAGCTACGATGGTCTGCTTCTCTTCCATAATCAGAATATTGTAAAGACCATACTTTCCGGGCTTCGCATAGCCCACATTTTCAAAATTGCCGGACATATTTTTCTGTCGATACAAATAATAAGGATGCATCCCCAGTGCTTTTGCACCATCTGCTGCGATTTCCATGGTCTCGTCTGTATTACGCAGTGTGGTAATACCATGCTCCGTAATCCACTGACTTAAACGTGATGCACGCTTAATGGCCAGAGAATGCACGGTCAGACTATCCGGTGCCAGCTCTGTCACGCGCTGTATGGTATGCTCCACATCTGCTGCAGTTTCTCCGGGAAGTCCCAATATCAAATCCATATTGATATTCTCAAAACCAATTTCTCTAGCCATATGGAAGGCATCCACTACCTGCTCCACGGTATGTCTTCTGCCAATGATTTGCAGGGTCTCCTGCTTCATGGTCTGAGGGTTGATGGAAATTCTGTCCACCTGATGCTTTTTCAGTACTTCCAGCTTCTCACGGGTGATGCTGTCTGCTCTGCCTGCTTCCACTGTAAATTCCTTCACTGTGGAAAAATCAAATTTCTCCTTCAGTGCAGTAATCAGCTTATCCAACTGCTCTGCTTCCAAAGTAGTCGGGGTACCGCCACCAATGTATACCGTATCCAAAATCTTATGAGCATACTTCTTAGAAACATACTCCATTTCCCGTATCACACAGTCTACATAATCCTCCACCAGCTTACGATACCCTGCGATAGGGTAACTGGTAAAAGAACAATACAGACATGTGGTGGGACAAAAGGGGATACCAATATAAAGGCTATATCCCTCTTCATAGTGAATGTCCTTCAAAAGCTCACGCTCACGCTTGGCAATATCTATACTCAAATCGATTTTTTCTCTGCTGACATAATGTGTTTCCTGCAAAAAAGTCTGGATTTCTTCCTCCGACTTGCCTTCCTCCAACATTCCATAAGCCAGTTTGGTAGGACGAATACCGGTCAGATTGCCCCAAGGCAGTTCCTTGTCCAATTCACTGCTTAACACACGATACAAAAAACGCTTAAAGCCATCCTTAAACCGTCCCTCATCCTCGTTGTAATCCCAGTGATGGTGCTGCTCCATGTATGTGATATCAGCCTGTTCATCTTCAATCACTATCTCCATCCCCACACTACCAGCCTGCTCCAACACCTCAGCAGCCGTTTCCTCTTTGGTCTCCGGGCTCAGTACCTTCACTGTCTCCTCAGGATAAAAGGCCTTTACCAAGGAATGCACATCATATTCATAATTTGCCAAATTTATCTTTACTGCAAACATCACTTTTTCCTTTTACGTCTACTCTACTTCTCTTTATAGGTTGCCCTGAGAGGGGCAAGACAGACTACCGACATGCTTCCTGAGGCATATTGAAAATATTCTGACTTGCGCAAGTCCTCGGACGCAAGTCAGAACAATTTTCAGCTATGCCTCAGGGAGCATGCACAATATCCTCTCCCCCTCACGGCAACCTTTCCTATTTACTCTGCCACGAAAGGATTGTACTTCTTCTCATGTCCGATGGTGGTACTGTCCATATGTCCCGGATATACCTTGGTTTCATCAGGTAATACGAAAAGCTTCTCACGAATGGAGCGCACGATACTGCTCATGCTACCGGTAGGGAAATCCGTTCTTCCGGTAGATTCCAGGAACAAGGTATCTCCACTGATGAGCATACCTGCTTCTTCGATATAATAACAGCAGCTACCGATAGTATGACCTGGAGTCGCGATTACCTTGAAGGTGATACCGTCAAATACCAACTCTGCACCATCCCTTACATATTCATCCGGCACTACTGTATAGGCTCTGCCGGCATATTCTGAAACATTATTACAAGAGTTTTCGCAAAGAACCTTTTCCTCGTCCAATGCATAAATCTTTGCTCCGGATAGCTCTCTTAACTCCTTGGAACCCCAGATGTGGTCGAAATGTCCATGCGTTAACAAAATCGCCTCAATGTTAAAACCATTTCTCTGCAATGCACTATAAATCTGTGCGCCATTATCCGCAGGGTCTACTACTACAGCCTTCTTGCTTTCTGCCTCATAAATAAAATAACAATTGGTCTGGCATGAACCCAGTACCATTCTTCCTATTCTGATATCTGCCATTAGCCTGTCGTCCTCTCTATATCCAATACATTCTCAATACCACGGATTTTATCAATGATACGATTTAACTCGTCTCTTCCGGATATCTCGAAATTCGTCTGCAGAGTTGCAATTCCCTGCTTGTTAATTCTACTGTTCATGGTGATGATATTGATATTCTTCTCTGTCAATGCCTTTGAAATATCTGCCAACAGACCGTTTCTGTTCATGGCATAAATCACGATTTCCGCCATATACTTTTCGTTAGCCGTTTCCCCTTCTGCCTCCTGCCAATCAGCATCAATCAATCGTACACGGTCAAACTCCGGAAGGTTCAATACATTCACACAATCTGTACGATGCACGGAAATACCTCTTCCTCTGGTGACAAAGCCCACGATTTCATCTCCCGGAACCGGAGAACAGCACTTGGAAAAACGCACGGACAAATCTGTCATACCCTTTACCACGATGCCACCCTTGTTTTTCATCTTCGGGGTTCTGTTGATATTACTCTCCGCGATAGCCTGCAGAATTTCCTCGTTGGTTACTTCCTTCTTATTATCAAGGTCATAGAGTTCTACCAGCTTATTGACAATCTGACCTTCCTTCAGTGCTCCATGTCCGATAGCTGCCAGTACCGCATCCCAGTCACGGAAGCCATACTTACGCTGTATCACTTCCATATATTCTGTCTTTAACAGATTGGAAAGGGTAATCCCTTTATTCTTACAATAAGTCGCCAGAAGCTCCTTTCCCTTAGTAATATTTTCTTCCTTAAATTCACTTTTAAACCACTGGTTGATTTTATTCTTCGCCTGAGTACTTTTCACCAGCTTCAACCAATCGCGGCTGGGACCCTTGGAATTCTGCGAGGTAATAATCTCTACGCGGTCACCGTTTTTTATCACATAATCGATATTTACCAAACGTTCATTGACTCTGGCACCTACCATCTTATTTCCTACCGCAGAATGGATACTGTAAGCAAAGTCAATGGGAGTAGAACCTGCCGGCAGATTCTTCACTTCTCCACTGGGGGTAAAGCAGTATACATTGTCAGAGAACAAATCCAAATCACTCTTTAATAGATTCAAAAACTCTCTGTTATCCGACATGTCCTGTTGCCATTCCAGGATCTGACGCAACCATACCAGCTTTTCTTCTTCCTGGGCTTCTACCTTTTTACCATCGGAAGCATCCTTGTACTTCCAATGTGCCGCAATACCATATTCTGCTGCCTTGTGCATATCAAAGGTACGAATCTGTATTTCAAAGGGCTGACCGGTACTACCAATCAGTGTCGTATGCAGTGACTGGTACATATTGGGCTTGGGCATGGCAATATAATCCTTGACACGTCCCGGAATAGGCTTATACATTTCATGAATCACACCCAATACCGCATAACATTCCATAACGGTATCTACGATGATTCTGACTGCAAACAAATCGTAAATCTGTTCCAAAGTCTTATTTTGGTTCTTCATCTTCTTGTAAATACTGAAGAAATGCTTTACACGTCCGTCAATCTGAGCCTTGATGCCGGCCTTTTCAATATGGTCACTGACTTCCTCCACAATGCTCTGAATATAGCGTTCTCGCTCACTCTTGCGGGCAGAAATCTTTTCCACCAAATCATAATACACTTCGGGCTCCAAATATTTTAAGGACAAATCATCCAATTCTACCTTAATCTTGGAAATACCCAGTCGCTGTGCAATGGGAGAATATATTTCCAAGGTCTCCTTCGCAATTCGTTGCTGGCTCTCCGGCTTCTGATATTTCAAGGTTCGCATATTGTGCAGGCGGTCTGCCAGCTTAATCATGATAACACGAATATCCTTAGCCATAGCTAAAAACATCTTACGCAAATTCTCCGCCTGCATTTCCAGCTTTGCATCGGAACCATCCACTGTACTGGTCAAGGGCAATTTCTCCAACTTCGTTACACCATCTACTAACAGTGCCACATCCTTGCCGAATTCCCTCTCCAGGTCTTCTTCCGTCATAACCGTGTCTTCCACCACATCATGCAAAATACCTGCAATAATGGTTTCCTTATCCATTTCCAGACTGGCCAAAATACTTGCCACATTCAAAGGATGAATAATATAAGGCTCACCGGATTTACGTAACTGATTTTTGTGTGCCTCACTGGCAATCTTGTACGCCTTCTCAATCATACTGATATCATCACTGGGATGGTATTTTTGCACATGTGCAATAAGCTCCTGATACAGCTCCTCGGGAGTGACAAATTCCTTATGTTTTTGAATACTGCCTTCTACAAACATCAAATCTTTTTCTTCTGTCATAAGCCTCAAGCCTCACACTAAAAAAGTCTCTATTTCCCTTCATAAGTAATAGCAGCATCCAAACGATAATCTGCTATCTTCTCTCTTCCCTTCAAGCCTGCCAATTCAATCAGCACTACCACACCTACAACGATACCACCCAAATCCTCAATCAGCTTAATCATCGCCTCTGTGGTACCACCGGTAGCAATCAAATCATCTACAATCAAAACCTTCTGTCCGGGCTTGATACTGTCCTTGTGCATTTCTATGGTTGCTGTTCCATATTCCAAATCATAGGTTCTTTCAATGGTTTCGCAAGGAAGCTTTCCCTTCTTACGAATCAGTACAAAAGGCTTTCTATTATTATATGCAATGGGAGTACCAAAGATAAAGCCTCTGGATTCCGGTCCTACCACCACATCAAAGTCCAAATCCTGAATCTTTTCCTGCATGGTATCAATAGCAAGGTGCAGACCGTCCGCATCCTGCAACACACTGGTTACATCACGAAAAATAATTCCTTCTTCCGGAAAATCCGGTATACTTCTTACATATTCCTCAAGCTTTTTCATAGGTTTCCTCTCCTTACTAAAACGTTTTCGTAAATCAGTTACCAATAATTATATTATCATTTTAGAAGAAAGTCAAAATATTCTTCGATATTCGCTCTTCCAAATACATTTTTTGTAAGTATACTCCCTCTTTTTACGAAATACAAAGCCTTTTTTTCTGCAATTTTCATCATATGCCATGCGAATAGCAGCTATCATACTTTGACAATCTTCGTATCTGGCCTGTGGTTCCATAGCCAAACTGCGTGACAACACCTCTCTGTAGCCTGCTCCTATGCCATGCAACCCCTTGCAATACTGTTCCATATCATAGGGCGGCTCTGCCGGATTCTTTCCTGACAATAAATATGCCAATATCTTACCGGCTGCATAAATATCGCAGGCCTTACTAAGCTTTACTCCAGACCAGAACTGCTCCGGTGCCGCATACCCATAAGTTCCTGCCTTCGTACTCTCCGGCAATGCTCCTTCCTTCACCACATTTTCTGCATAACAGGCAGCCCCAAAATCAATCAACCTGATATTTCCCTGTGGAGTAAGCATGATATTAGCCGGTTTCAAATCCCGATAAATAATACCGGGCTTCTGCGTATGTAAAATATCCAAACATTGTAATATTCCTTCCATCCACCTCACAATCTCTAAGGCAGTCGGTTTGTCTTCCTGATTCAATCGTTCCTGCAAGCTCCTGCCCTCAATATACTCCATCACCAAATATTCCCTGTTTTCTCTGACATATTCTTTCAATGTAGGAAAACAATTTGACCTTAGAGACTGTAACAATTGTGCCTCCCACTTTAACAGTTCTCCCTGTCCTCCTATCTTCATTGCATACTTCATACCGGTGGTCCTTTCTTCCACCAGATACACCTGTGCAGTAGCTCCTTCCCCAAGCAGTTGTAGTTTTTTATAATTGCTGACTCCCACTATTTCACCCCTTACCGGGCATACTCTATGCCCTTATTCTTTGCATGTTTCCTTTTCCGAACTCCTATACCTTCAGCCAAATGGCTCCTTCTGCCTGTTTTTCTCCACGCCTTCTGTTTTCCTGCCAAAGCTCCTGCAATCTTTTTTGCATCCGCTCCTCCGAACAGCTTCCCTCTGTCACCAGAACCTCCGCCACCTCTTCCGGTTTTAAACAATTCCCATAGCCCGGAGTACAAAACAACAGTCCTACTTTTTTCTGCAGCTTCCCCTGTAAATAAGCCTCCTTTCCTTGCCGGTCAGCTTCCATTCGCTTCATGTGCTTCCGGTTATACCTTTTGTTCAACAGATAACACACACAGTCTCCCTGCTGAAATAACCAAAAAGCATCCCCTACACAAACCACGCCGACATAATGCAGATTGCACCTTTTGCCTTTTTTTTGAACATAATGACCAATCTCCTTATGCAGTCTCTCCAGCACTCTTTCCAGACTTCTCCCTATGTCCTCATCCCCTTTTCTTTCACAAAGCTGTAGCAATTCTTTATGAAACCACTCAGTCAGTCCTTCCGTAAAATAACCGCTTTCCGTTATTCCGTTTTCACCCCCGCTTTTCCCTTCACTGGTGCAAGCCAATACGACCTCCCGTCTTCTTACTACCGCCTGTTGCAGCACCAGAGAAATCGAAGACGCTTCGCCTTCTCTGCCCTTTTCCCACAAATATGCAGAATTATAGTTCACTCATTCACCACTCCTTTTGCCTTTTTGTTCTCTTTGGAAACATTTTGAAATAAATAATTGAGTTTGACTTTTTCTTTTAGAATAGAACATTTGAAATGTACTTATGATTTATTTAATATAACACAATCTATTATACTATTGCAAGAATATTTTTACAAAGAAAAAGAACCCAGATTTTCCTGAGTTCTTCTCAATATAACCCTCTTCACTACTAACTCAAAAGATATTCTTCAAATCATTAAAGAATACAAACACCATTAGTCCCATGAAAAATACCAGACCTGCGAAGTGTACCATGCCTTCCTTCTCCGGTGGTATGGGTTTGCCACGCACTACCTCTATCAATAGAAACACCAGACGACCGCCATCCAGTGCCGGTATAGGCAACAAATTCAATATTCCCAGATTGACACTGAGCAGCATGGCGATATTCAGCATATTCACCACTACCAGCAACGGTCCTTCTTCTTTGGTAGCTTCATAGGTTTTACCCACTACATTCACAGCAATTCCCACCGGACCGGCTACATCCTCACTTTTCACACGACCCTGCACCAACATTAGCAGACTTTGATAAGTGTTCTTCAAGCAATAACGCACTTCGTACCATGCATATTTCAATCTTGCCAGACCTTCCTCTTCTGCTATCTGCGCACAATACACACCCAAAACATAACCTCCGGTATCTGCATTGTACTGCGGTGTCAGTCTGGTTTCCATCCGCTGCCCGTTTCTCTCATATTCTACCAGCATTTCCTTGCCGCCATTTACATAATTAAACAGCGACATTTCCTTAAACAAATGAATTTTCTCCCCGTTTAAGGCGACAATTCTGTCTCCGTCCTGCAACCCCGCCGCCTGTGCAGCACTCTCCTCTGCTATGGTCACTACCGGAAGGGCAATCACAATATCCGGCACCGACACAATTATGGCTGCTATGAGAAATCCTAAGATAAAATTAAACAGTGGTCCTGCCACTACCGTAGAGATCCTCGCCCACACATTAGCCTTGGTGAAAGCTCCTTCACTTTCTTCTCCCTCCTGAGTATTCAGACCATCCTCGCCTTCAAACATACAAGCTCCGCCGATAGGCAAAAGCTTCAGGGAATATTTGGTGTCCCCCTTGTGAAACGCCAATAATGTAGGTCCCATACCCACTGAAAATTCTACTACATGGATGCCGTTCATCTTTGCTATGATAAAATGACCGAATTCATGAGAAACCACTACCACGCCAAAAATCAAAATAAAAAATAATAATGTCACAATACTTCTCGCTTTCTAACTTACGAAATTATACCAGACTGCTGATATACTCATACACCGCAGCCTCGGTATCTAATATCTGCTTCACATCCGGATGCTCCTGCTTCGGAATAGTTCTCATAGAACGTTCAATCATCTCCGGTATCTGTAAATAGGATATCTTTTTCTCCAAAAATAATGCAACTGCCTTTTCATTTGCTGCATTATAAATGGTGGGAATATTACCTCCCTCACACAATGCTTCATATGCCAGTTTCAAACCATAAAAGGTTTCCGTATCCGGCTTTTCAAAGGTCATGCTCTGCAATTCAAAGAAATCCAGCTTCTTTTCGTTCATTACCCTTCTGTCCGGATAGAACAATGCATACTGAATGGGTAGCTTCATATCCGGTATTCCCAGCTGTGCCATAACTGCTCCATCCACATATTCTACCATGGAATGAATAATACTCTGGGGATGTACCACCACCTGTATCTGCTCCGGTTCTACACCGAACAGCCATTTTGCTTCCATAACCTCCAACCCCTTATTCACTAAGGTAGAGGAATCTATGGTAATCTTTCTACCCATAGACCAATTAGGATGCTTCAGGGCATCCTCCACCTGCATATGCTGCAGTTCCTCCCGCTTCTTACCACGGAAAGGACCACCGGATGCAGTCAGTAATATTTTACTGATTCGGTTCTTCGGTTCTCCGTTTAAGGATTGAAAGATAGCACTGTGTTCACTGTCCACAGGCAAAATCGCTACGTTATATTCCTTTGCCAAAGGCATAATAATATGACCTGCACACACCAGTGTTTCCTTGTTGGCCAAGGCAATATCCTTCCCGGCCTTGATAGCTTCAATCGTGGGTCTGATACCAATCATACCCACGATAGCAGTCACCAATACCTGTACCTCTTCCAATACAGCAATAGCCAACAAGCCATCCATACCGGACAATACTTGTACCTGCATATCCTGCACTCGCAAACGTAAATCTGCTGCTGCTTCTTCACTCCACATGGCAACCAACTTGGGCTGAAATTCCCTCACTTGTTTTTCCAGCAAGGTCACATTGCTGCCGGCAGCCAATGCCACCACCTCCAGCTCCTCACTGTTATTTCGTACTATATCCAAAGTCTGGGTTCCGATAGAACCGGTAGAACCCAGTATCGCAATTTTCTTCATCTCGTCACTCCTCACATTCCAACAGAAACCAGCCAAACTCTTGGGGTTTCCATATGGTTGTCTTTTCAAACTCTATAAAGCGTTCTGTCAGAAGTCCTTTCTACCTATAGCCCAATCATCAAAATGGACAGGAAATAAATCATGGGTGCCGTTACAATCATACTGTCAAAACGATCCATGATGCCACCATGTCCCGGTATTAAATTACCATAATCTTTGATATTGTGATTTCGCTTGATGGCAGATGCTGCTAAATCTCCCACCATGGACATCACCGCACCGGCTGCACAAATAAATACAATGCTCCACAATACACTCTGATCCGGGATTGCTTTTTCCACAATCAAAAAGGCATACAAGCCACCTACTATGGCAGACCCTGCCACACCGCCGATACAACCCTCCAGAGATTTCTTAGGGCTGAGAATAGGGAAGATTTTCTTCTTGCCGATGGTCACACCCACAAAATAGGCACAGGTATCACATACCCAAGAGCTGAACAATATGAGCCACACCATGTATATACCATACTCTGTACTACGGGTCAGATAGAGAAATGACAACATCACCGGTGCATACAAAAAGGCAAAGATACTGGAGACAATCTGTCCTGCCTGATATTTCGGAAAGGTAATCACATACAAAAACATCTGTGCCATAAACACTCCTACGATACCCATGAGGCGAAGTGTATCATTTCCGAAATAAACTGCCAGATAATACAACACAATTCCGATAAAACCAATGATTTCTGTGGCATTAAAGCCCTTTTCTGCTTCGTTTACCTTCAGTGCCTTTGTCAACTCCCGATACCCCACCATGGAAGTCAGAAGCAACAATACTGCCAACACCGGTCCGCCGATAAACATGGCTCCTATCATAACTATCGCCAGAACAATTCCGCTGATAACTCTGGTCAACATGTTTATTCCTCCTTTACCAGGCCATATCTTCTGTCTCTATGATTATATGCTTCAATAGCCTTTTCCAATTCTTCTTTCGTAAAATCCGGCCAGGGCACCGGTGTAAAATAAAACTCCGTATATGCCAGCTGCCAAAGCAGGAAATTCGAAATACGCTGTTCGTTACAGGTACGAATTAACAAATCCGGCTCCGGTATGCCTGCCGTATCCAGATATTCACCGATTAGGTCAGAAGTAATCGCCTGCACATCCATACTGCCAGTCTTCACCTCTTCTGCAATTGCTCGCACAGCACGCACGATTTCATCTCTTCCGCCGTAATTAATTGCGATTTGAAAATGTAAGCCATCATTGTTCTTGGTAGCCTCTTCCAACTCTGCAATACGGGTTCTGATATCCTCATCCAAACCGCTCTTATCTCCTAACACACGGACACACATACGATTCTTTTCCGCTGTTTTCAGACAGGTTTTCATATAGTTACGCAACAGCCCCATCAAAGCATCCACTTCATCCTGTGGTCTGCTCCAATTCTCTGTAGAAAAAGCATATACCGTCAAATATTGTATTCCCATCTTATAGGCTTCCTCACAAATCACCTCTACCGTCTTTGCACCCTGCACATGTCCATACTTTCGAGGCATCCCCTTTGCCTTTGCCCAACGTCCGTTTCCATCCAGTATAATTGCTACATGATTGGGTATTTTCATTTCTATACTCATACTGTCCTGTCCTTCCTCATAAGCAGAAGGGCGGCAAATATCCCTGACATTAACCGCCCCTCCCCTATATTTTTTGACCCTCTTATACGGTCATGATTTCCTTTGTCTTTACTTCCATCAAAGCATCGATTTCTTTTACGTACTTGTCGGTTAATTTCTGGAGCTGGTCTTCCATCTGCTTGATTTCATCCTCTGAAACTTCTGTCTTACCAAGCTTCTTTAACATATCGTTACCATCACGTCTGATGTTACGAACTGCAACCTTTGCATCCTCTGCTTTCTTCTTTACGTCCTTTGCCAAATCCTTTCTGCGTTCCTCCGTCAATTCCGGGAATACCAGACGGATTACGGAACCATCGTTGGAAGGGTTAATACCCAAATCAGAAGTCATAATTGCCTTCTCAATGGCACGAATCATGGATTTCTCCCAAGGTGCAATCTGAATAATTCTTGCTTCAGGAACAGTTACATTACCTACCTGCTGGATAGGGGTAGGAGTTCCGTAATAATCTACACGTAATTTATCCAATACATGAGGATTGGCACGTCCTGCTCTAATTCCCTGATAATCCATCTCCAGATACTCATATGCTTTCTTCATTTTGTCTTCGTATTGCTGTAATCTTGCGTCCATTGTCGCTCCTCCTAATTCTTGTTTATTTTTATACGGTAACCTTCGTTCCGTTAAACTTTCCTTTTAAAGTATTCACGATGCTGTTCTCTTCATTTAAGCCAAACACCCACATAGGCATCTTGTTATCTCTTGCCAAGATAGAAGCAGTCATATCCACTACCTGCAGGTTCTTGTCCACTACCTCTTCAATAGAGATTTCATCGTATTTCTTTGCCTCCGGATTTTTCTCCGGGTCACTGTCATACACACCATCGATAGACTTAGCCAGAAGTATTACCTCCGCATCAATTTCAATGGCTCTCAGCACCACACCGGTGTCTGTTGAGAAATAAGGATGTCCGGTACCGCCTGCAAAGAATACTACATCTCCCTTTGCAAAGCATTGATTGGCTCTATCCTTGGAAAACAGTTCGGTAAAAGCACCGCAAACAAAAGGTGTTAAAATATTCGTAGTCATACCAACTGAACGGAAAATCTCAGAAACATAAATACAGTTCATGATGGTTGCCAGCATACCAATCTGGTCAGCCTTGGTTCTGTCAATATTCTTGCTGGTACGTCCGCGCCAGAAGTTACCACCACCGATAACAATACCAATCTCCATGCCATCCTCTACCAGCTGTTTCACCTGCAGAGCCACTCCTCTGACAGTATCTTCATCAAAGCCTGTTTTCTTCTCTCCTGCCAGTGCTTCTCCGCTCAGCTTTAACATAATTCGTTTCATATCATTCATCTCCCTGTTCCTTTTGTTTCTTCTTTTCAGAGACTTCTTCTTTCTTTTCCTTCTCTGTGGATTTTTCTTCCTCTTCTATGGTCGCAGAATTCTTCTCATCCTTGTTTGCAGCATCTTCGGATGTAGCTTCCTTCTGCTCCTTCGTTTCCTCTGCCTGTTTTTCTTCCTCTTCTTTCTCTACCTTCGGCTTACGAATTACATGATGCACCGCCTGAGTATTCTCCGTAATCGGCAGTATGGCTGTATCCTCCATGGCCAGTATCGTCTCCAAAATCTGTGGCAAAGCCTCTACCGTCGTAGTTTTTGCTGCCGAATCATGCATCAATATAATAGAAGTATCATATCTGGAAATCTTCGCAGTACAGTTCTCTAACAAGACCTCCACCGGTACCAGATGAGCACCGCCATCCCCGGAAGAAATATTCCAATCATAATACTCTACTCCCTGCTCCTCCAAAAAAGCAATGAACTCTGTCATACTCAGCTTACCCAGTCTGTTAGAGCTGCCTCCCGGGAAACGAAAATGGGTACTTTCCACACCGGTAGCTTCAAATATATACTGCTTACATTTCAGAAAATCCTTCCGAAAATCTTCCACGGAATCATAAATTTCATAATAATCATGGGAATAGGAATGCATACCAATGGTATGTCCTCTCTCATAAATCATCCGCAAACGTTCCTGTGCAATTTCTTCTTCCTTCCCAACCACGAAAAAGGTAGCCTTTACCCCATATTCATCCAGAATATCCAGAATTTTTTCTGTATTCTTACTGGGACCGTCATCAAAGGTTAAGTACACCTTGTGCTTTGCCTCCGGCTCCACTGCTGTAACTTCTCCCGGCTTCTCCACCTCTAAAGGAGGAGCCATCACCGGTTTCACTTCTTCCTCCGGCAAAGTAGTTTCCTGCTTCGTAACCTCCTCTTGCACTTGGCTCTCAGGTGGTTGTAGTATCGCTTCCTTTTCAGAAGAAACCAGTTGTCCTTTTACCTCAGCCAAATCCTTCTCGATTGCATCAATCCTCATACATAGGAAAAGAATGACTACCATCAGGATGACTAATGCTGCTGCCAACAAATTCCTTTTCAGTTTCTCTTTCTGATTAGTCTCCATTATATCATATTGCCCTTTCTTATTAAAGAGATAATTTTACATCCAGTCCTTTTTCTTTTGTTTACTGACACATCTGACCCTATAACAGGTTGCTACCTTTGTATTAAAATACAAATCTATGGAAGCACAATTCCGCATAGTATACCACACATCCTCCGGCACATCCAGATACTGATATACCACCTCTTCTTTGTGAAATTGTACCTCCAACAGTTTCCTAATGGGGCTGTATTGCATTCTGCAAATATTCTCTGCTGCCACTCTAAACATTTTAGCTCCTCCTTTGTTCCTTATCTTCAAATCGTTTTGCCGATTTTACTAAAATAATTCACAAAGCTTGTTAGCTATAGAAAGCTTTTAAGAATATATCAAGAATGCGTTCTCTACATCTTATTTATTTCATTTCATCTAAAGCAATCTCTGCCCGTTGATAACCAGCCAGAACTCCAGTCCCAGCTTTTCAGCAGCCTTTCGGCACAAAATCATACGATTCAGGAAGATTTCGAAATAATCCATAACCGTACACATCTTTGTTTCAATTCGCAAACGTAACTCAATATGCGAATCCTTTACTACCACCACATCGCTTTCCTTCACAGAATAGTTTACTCTGTCATGAATATCGAAGCTGGCAAAATCCTGATTGCGCACACGGGTATAACGCACATCTGTTTTATCTGCCAGAATCAAGGCTGCAGCCACAGCATTCACCGGAAAGGCAGTGGATTCATCGTGATTGCCGATAGCGGTTATAATGGTTGCTATATCCTCCGGGTCCGCCCCCATATTGTCCAAAATACGAAAAGCCATAACCGCACCGGACTGTGCATGATCCACACGATTGATGACATTACCGATATCGTGCAGATAGCCTGCCATCTTCGCAAGCTCCGCTTCCCGCTCACTATATCCCTGTGTCAACAATATCTCACTGGCCAACTCTGCCACCTTAGTCACATGGGCAAAGCTATGCTCTGTATACCCCAAGGCAATCAAAGATTCATCTGCCTTCTGTATGTATGTCTTTACGATTTCGCTTTCTCTCAAATCCTGATAAGTAACCTTCATTGTTTTCTCCATATTTCCTATTCTATTTCCTATTTCTTATTTCCTTTTTCCTATTTCCGGGTAAGTATACCACAATTTCCCTATTTCTAAAAGCGATTTTGCTCATTCTTAAGAAAAGGATAATAATTTAGAAGCTGTGACCGCCACCACTGCTGGAACCGCCACCTCCGCCGCCTCCGCCACCGGAACGACCGCCGCCTCCGGAGCTTTGAGGAGAATACTTTCTCTCCTGACGCATATAAATGGCCTGTGGATCAATCAAATCACAATAGTGATACACCGCATCTAAGCGAACATTCTTCTTAGGTGCCTTGTTTGCTGCCTGAGCACGCATCACCAAAAAGTTAATAATCATCGCAACACTTAACGCCAGCAACACATTACAAATATACTTCATGGGCTGTGCGATACGCCCGCCCTCCAATAAAGTCTGTATCTGCAGGTACGACTGACGGGCACATTCAAAATAATCTCCATTGGTTGCATATTGATATGTATTATCGGTAATTACCTCTGCATAGTCCTTGTCAATTCGCTTTTTAATGGCACCATCGGTTTCAATCCAAATGTTACGGTTATCCATATCAATAATAAATACCACACCACTCTGATTGCCGAAGTTGGAATAATAAAAATTCTCCGCAAAGGAATCCGTACTGGCATAATTCGTGGAAACACTGACAAATGCGGCATTACCATATTCTGTAACACTTTTCATCAGGGTTATCAGTTCCGCTTCCTCGCCCTCTGTCAGCAAATCTGCATCATCCTGCAGGATTACCTGATAACCGCCATCTGCATGAACCTCCATAGGAAGTGCCAATAGGAAGACCATACAAAGCAATAACCATTGCTTGAAAACTCTACGCATAGTCGTCACCTCCCCTTTTATTGAACTGCGGCAGCTTACGCATAGCCAGCAGATTATAATTGCGGATAATTTCCATGAAATTACCTGCTACTGCCAAAAGGGTAAATATAGCTCCAATATAATACCAATAATCATGTACCGGTGCCAACAATGCTACACCGGCTGCCACAAACACAACAATCATACTGATAACAGTACTCATATAACCCTTAGTATTTTCCAACTTCCGCATTTCCTTGATGGCCCCAACGGAACAAATTACCGTTCCCACTAAAATAATCGGCCATATCAGATACTTTACTATGGAAGCAAACTCTATTCCCACAGTAATCACAATGACAAATCCCCATATAAATAACGGAATAAAGCGAAATACCTTATCCAATCCCAAAACATATCCTTCAAAAAGGGCTGTTTTCTTTTTCTCATATTCCTGACTGCGTCCTTCTTTTACTAACATTGCCTTGTCATTTACAAAAAACTCCCTCTTGTAAATCGCACTCAATTCGGACACAAATAACAACAATGAAACAAATAACAAACCCGCACACAGACACAACATCTCCTTGGGATTGAAGGTCACAATTAAATTCAACAAAAAAAACAACGGCACCGCCAAAAGCAAGGAGCCAAGCAAATATTTCTTTGGATCCACCGGCATATCTGCTACTACTTTTCCGGTCTGTCCGTTTACGGTAGCATAAGCCACTCTTTCACCATTTCGATAAGTCATGAACCACACCGGATACATGGTACTGTCTACCTGTGTAGCAATAGGTTGCATAGAGTTTCTGACCTTTTGCTCCGAATTCTTATCTATGGTATATTTTTGAAATCTCTCATATCCCTTTACCGCATCCAGGATACAGTCCTTCGCGAACTGGTCTGCATCCTCCTGATACAAATCCGAATCCACATCCGCACAATCCCCATAAAAACCGCTCAACAGACTGGGGGTAAAATCCATACGCTCCACGAAATCATAGGGTTCCAGACTTCTGCTGATATCATCATAAAAGGCTGTAGAGGCATCATAGGAATCTCCGTCTACCTCCGCCTTAATATTGGTATACAGGTTATAGTGATTGGTAATAATATAATCTCCGCTACGAAAAGATTCCTTTCCCCACAAACTGACGGTACCCTCATGCTCAATATGATAACTCCAATAGGGCATATAAATCCCTCGGAAGCTATCAATAAACTGCGGATCCTTGTATTCCTTCGGCACGAAGAAGGCATATCGCATCTTCTTAGCAAATGCTTTTTTACAATCCTCCTTGGTCTTCTTGAAGGTAATAATATATTTTGGTCTCTTCTCCTCACTGATACGCTCTGATAATATAGTGGAACTGCCGCAATAAATACAAAAAGTCGCTGCCTCATTCGCACTGCTGTAAATTTCTCCTCCACACTGTGGGCAGGTAAAAACAGTCGTTTCAAAGGTATCTGTCCTCGTAGCATCGGTTTCTTTTTGAATCATATAGGGATTAAAGTGCGAATCACAGTAGGCACAAGCCATATCCTGTGTTTCAATACTAAATTTTAAATTCCCACTACAATTAGGACATTCAAACAATATTTCCACCCCTCTCTCGTAAAATATATACTTATTTATTGTATCATGTTTTAAGATAAATGCATATCTTTTTTCGATGGATTATCCAAGATTTTACCTTCGTTATCAAAACGCGAGCCATGACAGGGACAATCCCAGCTTTGCTCCTCTTTGTTCCACTTCAACTCACAGCCCATATGAGGACAACGACGCTCCTTTTTCCCCAGCCACCCCTTGCTCAACTCTTTTATGCTGATGCCAACATCCTGAAGCCACGCTTGAAATGCCGTACGCAGATAAAATCTCTGAGGAGTAAAAACCTTAGTATAAGGACTGGATATTCCACTCAGTTCATCACGCAGTATCATGGCGGCCACCATAGAAGAAGTCATACCCCATTTCTGAAAACCGGTAATCACATACCGATTGGGTGTCCACACGGAATATTTCCCGACAAAAGGAATACCGTCATGAGGCATACAATCCTGTGCCGCCCAATGTGTCGCTTCCTTACTGTCCGGATAATATTTCTTTGCCATTTCTCGCAAATAAGCAAAAGCATTTTCCGCTTTTTTCTCCCCTGTTCTAATGGAACAGCCTCCCAACAACAGATTTTCTCCCATTTGTCGAAAGGACAGTCCCTGTGCATCAATTCCCAGATACATCCCTTTGATTTCAGGACAACCGGAAAGTGCCAGCACATAGCTTCTTTCCTGGTGCTGTCGCAGAAAATAAAAGCCCGGTACATTACACAACGGATAATGAGTGGCTACTACGATTTTATCCGCCGTCCACACAGCATTTCCTGCTATTACCTGATTCCCCTTGATTTTGAGAACCTTGGTATGGGTCAGAATATCCAACTGTGCTGCAATATGCTCTACAAAATCCAACGCTGAAAACTGTGCCTGATTTCGAAAGCATACAGCCCCTCTCACCGAAAAGGGCAACTCTGTTTCCTCGGTATAATAAGCATCAATCCCCAAAGCAGTCGCTGCCTTTGCCTCTTCCTTTAAGACTTCCGCGTCCTTCTTACTATATAAATATGCAGATGTCCTTTCAAACTGACATTCTATATGTTCCTTTTCTATCAGTCTTTCGTATTCCCGAATAGCAGCTTCATTGGCCTTTGCGTATAATCTGGCTTTTTCGATTCCTATATCTTTTATCAGCTTGCTGTACTTCAAGCCATGCTGACTGGTTATCTTGGCCGTGGTTCGACCGGTCTGTCCACCGGCTATCTCAGCAGCCTCGATTACCAGAACCTGTTTGCCCTGCTCCATTAAAAAATAAGCCGTCAGAAGCCCTGCCATTCCTGCGCCCACCACAATCACTTCATAATGTTTCTTTTCCATAAAAAACCTCGAATCCTTTTTGTGCTTAGTGTTTCCCACCGCACGAAAAAAATTCGAGATTTGTTTATTTTTCCTGTATATTCATTTCTCTTACCGCTTTTCGGATATGCAAAACAGAGGTAGGAGCCACAGACAACTCATCCACACCCATTCGTACAAAGCGTTCCGTTAAGGTAGTATCTGCTCCTAACTCTCCGCAAACACATACCTTTTTGCCCTTTTCATGAGCCGCATCAATCACCATCTGCATCATACGGAATATAGCCCTGTGATAAGGATTGTAAAAATCCTCCAGCAATTCATTCTGTCTGTCGATGGCGAGAGTATACTGGGTCAAATCATTGGTACCGATACTGAAGAAATCCACCAGTTCTGCCAACTCATCACTGACCATGACCGCAGCAGGTGTTTCTATCATTACTCCTTGGTCAGGTATCTGATAAGGAATGCCTCTTTCTTCCAAAGCCTTCGCCACCTGTGCCACAATCTCCTGTATCTGCAACACTTCCTCTTTGGAAATAATCATAGGATACAGAATGGACAGATTTCCGTGTACTGCTGCTCGAAACAATGCACTGAGCTGGGTTCGAAATACCTCCTGTTGCTTCAGACTGATTCGAATCCCTCGATAGCCCAGAGCCGGATTTTCCTCCTTATTCAGCTTCCAATAGCTCAGTTCTTTGTCCGCGCCTACATCCAAGGTACGGATAACTACCTGCTTATCCCCCATTTTTTCCAAAATACGCTTATACACCTGATATTGTTCCTCTTCCTGGGGGAAACCGTTTCTTCCCAAATACAGGAATTCACTTCGAAACAAACCGATGCCTTCTGCATCATTTTCCAGAGCATCCTCCAGTGCATCTACATCACCGATATTGGCACACACCTTGATTTTGCGACCATCCAAGGTAATACTTTCCGACCCCTTCAGGTTCTGCAGTAATCGTTTCTGTTCCTGCTCCTCCTGCATCTGCAGCAAAGCCTGTGAACGCAATTCTTCCTCCGGTTCAAACACAACACTTCCCTTTGCACAGTCCACCACAGCCTGCATGCCGTCCTGTATCCGCGACAGTTCCAACTCCTCTGCGATTAAGGTAGGAACATTCATCATTCGCGCCAAAATCGCTGCGTGGGAATTGGTCGAACCATGCACCACCACAAATGCCAGAACATTTTTCTTATCTAATTGTATCATTTCACTGGGACACAATTCATCTGCTACAATAATCACCGGCTCCGTTAGTACCGGCATTTGTAGCTTCCGTCCCCTTAGATTGTTCATAACCCGTCTGGTAATATCACGAATATCTGCTGCACGCTCCTGCATGGCTTCGTCCTTCATGCCGGAGAATATCCGGGCACATTTCACGCCCGCCAGTTCCACTGCATATTCCGCATTGACACGCTCTGCCTGCAATATATTCTGTATGGTATTTAAGTAGCCTTCATCTTCTAAAAGCATCCGATGGGTTTCGAAAATAGCCGCATCTCTTTCCCCGATTTCCAGTGTGGCTTTATTTCCGATATCCTGTAGCTGCTCCTTTGCCAGTACGATGGCTTTTGTGACCCTGTCCCATTCCAGTCGGATATCCACACTGTTTATGGTTTCCACCACACTGTCCTGCCTTCCGAATACCAATACCGGACCGATTGCAATCCCCTTATATACTGTTTTTCCTCTATAACTCTGCACCTTTACTCACCCATAAATACATCCGCAATCTGCCACTTCCTCTTCCCGGTAGCAGATGGAATGTTTTGTTTTTGTTTTCTTTAAAAGTGCGACCGTCTCACAATTCGCCGTCCAAGGAAACTGGTCCACAGCCACCGCACGTTCCACCTGATAACCTCTTTCCAAAAATACCTCTAAATCCCTTACCAGACTGGTAGGCTTGCAGGAAATATACACAATCCTATCTACACCATAATCAATGATTTTCGGCAACGCCTTGGGATGAATACCATCCCGAGGGGGATCCAAAATAATCATATCCGGCTTTTCTTCGATATCGTCCAGCACCTTCAGCACATCTCCGGCGATAAAGTCGCAATTGCCCAAACCGTTCAGCTGAGCATTCCTTTTCGCAGCTTCTACCGCTTCCTCTACGATTTCCACACCGATAACCTTGCCTGCCACGGGAGCCATGAGCTGTGCAATGGTACCGGTACCGCTGTATAAATCAAACACCACCGGAGCTTTACCGTCCTTACCCTGTGTGCCTAAATCTCCCACATAATCACGGGCAGTTTGGTACAACACTTCTGCACTGTAGGTATTGGTCTGAAAGAAAGAAAAGGTGGAAATCTTAAACTTTAAGCCCAGCAACTCTTCATAAAAATAGTCATTTCCATACAAAATATCGGTTCTGTCACTCTTTACCACATCCGCCAGCGAATCATTCGTAATATGCAGAATGCCGGCGATTTTACCATCCAGTTTTCCCTGTGTTTCAGCCTCCAACAGGATCTTCTTGAAGCCTTCCACCAAGGTGGGGATTTCCTGCTTCGGCTCCTGAGAAGTAGTCACCAGTGCCACCAGAATCTCCCCGGTCTTGGATGCCTTACGCACCAGCAAATGACGCAAAAAACCCACATGACGCAGTCTATGATAAAAGCTTGTCCCCTGCTCTCTGAAATAAGCCAACACCGTAGTCAAAATCATACGATAGTCTGAATCTACTATCTGACAATCATCCACATGTACCACATCATAAAAACTGCCCCTCTTGTGCATCCCCAGAGAAAGAGGACCATCCTTGTATTCATCCCCAAAGGAGAACTCCATCTTATTCCGATAAGCATATTCTCTGGGACTGCCCTTGATGCCTTCCCAGACATAGGAAAGCTCTTGCTTTTTCAACACACTGTCCAACAGCTTCTTTACCTGCTCGCCTTTGATTTCCAACTGTTTCTCATAAGGCAGGGACAAATAAGTACAACCTCCGCACAAGCCAAAATAGGAACACGGTGCCCCCACTTCTAAAGGTGATGTCTCCAACACCTCTAAAAGGCGAGCTTCCGCCTTCCCTTTTCGTACTTTATTGACACAGAAGCGTATCTTCTGTCCGGGCAGGCTGTTTTTTACCACGCATGTGTCTTCTCCCACCTTCACAATTCCCTTGTTGGGAAAATCCACACGCTCCACGATCCCTTCATAAACCTGTCCTTTTTTCATCTATTTAATTTACTCCTTCGTCCTCAAAGATATCATCGTCGTCATCTTCAAAAATATCCTCTTCATCTTCGAATTCATCTTCGAAATCTTCCAAGAAGTCACGGTTCATGTAACGATATACAGCGTATGCGATACCTGCCACTGCTGCAATAACACCGATGATGGCAAGAATCCATACTATTACATTACATTCGTCCTTTTCTTTCTTTACTACTACCAAGTCCTTCAAATCTACCATTTTCTTCCACTCCTCTATCTTAATATAGTTATTTGAGCCAACCTTTTCAAGTCTACTTATAGAATAACACAAAACGCAAAATTTTACTACACCCTTTTCAATTTTGCAAAGGATGCATACATAATTTTTTGTCCGGCATTGTCAAAATCTACCGTCACCTTATAGTCTCTGGGTTCTCTGGTCATATTCAGCACCGTTCCCTCGCCATATTTAATATGACGCACACGGTCTCCCACTTCATAATCCAACACCGTATCTGTTTCCAATGCTGCCGCCCCTTTGGAAATACCTGCCACTCGGTTCAAGCTGCCGATGCCCTGTGCGATAAAAGGTTTAACCGGCTGTGCAGTGACCTTGGGCTTCAAAGTGGCTTTGGGACGAAAATCAAAGAGCTCCTCTTCCCGTCTTTTCACGGTTGGTACGGTATTGTCCATAAGTTCTGTAGGAATTTCCCTTACAAAACGGCTCACCGGATTGTACTGTGTTTCTCCTCGCACCATTCTGGCTCTGGCATAGGTCAGGGTCAGCTCTTCCTTGGCTCTGGTGATACCCACATAAGCCAGTCTGCGTTCCTCCTCCATGTCGGAAGGGTCATCCGAAACGATGGTCATGTAACTTGGGAACAATCCATCCTCCATTCCCACCAGATATACATTTTCAAACTCCAGTCCCTTGGCACTGTGAATAGTCATCAAGCGTACACGTTCGTTTTTATCATCCATGCTGTCCACATCCGATACCAATGCAATCTCCGCCAAAAAGTCGCTTAAGGAGATTTCATCATGGGTCTGCTCATAGGAAGCTGCCTTGTTAATCAATTCATCAATATTCTGCAAACGATCCTCTGTCCGTTCTTCTTCCTCATTCAGACCATTCAGATACTCCTTGTACTCTGTCACCTCCAGCACATCCTCTATGATATCCTGAATACCATAATACTGTGCCTTGGCACGAAAAGTCTGCATCATTTTTACAAACGGCTCCAGCTTGGTGGCAGCCTTACCCAAATTAGTAATCTGATCCATCTCCCGCAATGCATCATAAAAACTGATATTTTTCATATCCGCATATTCCTGCACCTTGTCCAAGGTAGCATTGCCGATACCACGCTTAGGCACATTAATAATACGTTTTACTGCCAAGTCATCCCTGCCATTGTCTATGGTCTTTAAGTAAGCCAGTATGTCCTTAATTTCCTGACGGGCATAGAAGTTTACACCGCCTACCACATTATAAGGCAGACCATCGATAACAAAACGCTCTTCCAGTAAACGGGACTGTGCATTGGTTCGGTATAGGATAGCACATTCTCCATAGCCGAATGCTCCCTGACGCACCTTTCGCGCAATATCCTCTGCTACATATTCTGCCTCTTCATAACCATTATCAAACTGTCTGTAATGAATACGGGAGCCATCCTCCTTCTGCGTCCAGAGTGCCTTGGATTTACGCCCTACATTGTTCTGTATCACATTGTTTGCTGCTTTCAGAATATTACCGGTGGAACGATAATTCTGCTCCAGCTTAATCACCTTTGCCTCCGGGAATACCTTCTCATAATCCAGAATATTGCGGATATTGGCACCACGGAACTTGTAAATGGACTGGTCATCATCACCTACCACGCACAGATTGTGATGGCGATCCGCCAGCATACGTATCAGTTCAAACTGAGCACTGTTAGTATCCTGATACTCGTCCACCATAATGTACTTGAATCGCTCCTGATACTGATACAGTACATCCGGACAAGCCTTGAACAGCTCCACCGTCTTCATAATCAAATCATCAAAATCCAATGCATTGCTTCGCTTCAAAATAACCTGATATTCCTTATAAACCGCAGCTATCTTCTTCTTGGTAGAATCTCCAAAAGAATTCAACTCATACTCCAACGGAGAAATCAATTCATCCTTTGCCGAAGAAATCGCTCCCATAATAGCTCTTTCCTTCAACTGCTTGGTATCTATCTGAAAACGCTTGCAAATCTCCTTTATCACAGCCTTCTGGTCATCCGTATCATAAATGGTAAAACCATTGTCAAAGCCCAGACGGTCGATATGTCTGCGAAGCAACTTCACACAGGTAGAATGAAAGGTAGATACCCAAACCTGTTCTGCACCAAAGCCTACCAAATCATCCACTCGCTCCCGCATCTCTGCAGCCGCCTTGTTGGTAAAGGTAATGGCCAGTATATTCCAGGGATTTACCCCCATCTCATCAATCATATAGGCGATGCGGTGGGTCAACACCCTTGTTTTGCCCGAACCTGCACCGGCCAAAAGCAAAAGCGGGCCATCAATGGTCAGCACCGCTTCCTTCTGCTCTTTATTTAAAGTATCATATATACTCATATTTCCTCCAAAACTATTTCAACGCTTCCACATCTGTGAATTCCCAGGTGTGTAAATTAAACTCAATAATCGGACTGTCACAGTAGGGACAAACCTTTGCCCCCAGAGACTTCAATGGTCCGCCGCAATTGGGACACACCAAGGCATATCCCTTATCCTCCGAATTCTCCACCAAATCTCTGTCCTGAATATAACAAAGTTCCACATTGTAACGATGCTGGGTTGGCACATCCTTCTTGCCACGGATGACCTTACCATTCTTTTCTACATAGTGAATACATCCTACAGCAGACTGGTAAACAATCCTGCAACGTCCCTTTTCCTTAGAATATCTGTTTATCTCTGTTCTATGTATCTTTATTCGTTCAAAGTGCTCCTGACATCCTTCCTCACGGAGCGCCACTATCTTCATCTCCAGTTTATCTTTTAGTTCTCTGGTACCTTCTGTTAACAGGTTACTACGCTGTGCATCCACTCCCTGCAAAAAGGAAGTCAATACCTGCTCTGCTCTGTTTCGCATCTCATCTGCATGAAACTCCGGAAAGTCTCTGGTAATCTGTGGGAGATACAAGCCGGTTGCACCGGATACAGACTTGGGCTTGCTGGCATATTCCAGTTCCTGCTTTTTGAACCCTTCCATCACATTCTCCGTTCCAAAAACAGTCTGGGAAAACTCTCTCACCTTACTTCTGATATATAAAATGATTCCGACTACTGCTCCGACTACAACTAACAGCAATACCAAAATGACTATACTTCCTATCATTCTTGCATCCATTTGTTCACCCTCAAAAACCTTTTTACACACAGCATGGCGGAGCTTACCGCTCCGCCAGCATGGTTTTACTTTTCATACATTCGAGGCACTTTCAAAAACGTTCCTCATTTTTCAAAGACTGAAATCTTACTGTCTGTCATTCTCGTCAAAAGCATCTCCGCACTCCGGACAGAACTTCGGCGGCTTGGTAGGATCTTCCGGCTCCCAGCCACACTTGTCACACTTGTACAAAGGTGCGCCTTCCGGTCTCTTACTGCCACAGTTAGGACAGAACTTCCCCTGATTCACCTGACCGCAGGAACAGGTCCAGCCTGCTGCCTCCGGCTTCTTGCTGCCACATTCCTCGCAGAACTTGCTACGGTTATCGGTCTTACCGCAAGAGCAGGTCCAGCCCAAAATCGGTGCTGCCTGCTGAACGGGCTGTGCATTCATACCAGCCCCCATGTTGGGTTGCTGTGCGACACCATTATTCATCATGTTGTTGCCGCCCATCATATTACCCATCATATTATTGTTGCCGTTCATCATGCCGCCCATCATATTCATAGCCATCATGCTCATCATGCTGCCCATGGGGTCAGTGCTTCCATTACCGGAACCGCCCATGCTGGAATTATTGATAAAGTTTGCCATAGCATTGTTCTTTCTGACTTCAGCTTCTCTCGCACTGGCAAGATATATCTGATCATTTGCCATATTGGCTCTTTCGTTCCACTCATTCAGCTTATCATTCATTTCCTCAGGGACATTTGCAGTAATGGTCATGGAAACAACCTCCAGACCACGCTTCTCTGTCCACATAGCTGTCAACTCCTGTCTCAGGAACTCACAAATTTCTTCAGTGCAACCACTCAACTGGTAAGGTAAAACACCCTTCGCTGCAATAGGGGTCAATGCACTGGGAAGCTTCGCCAACAGTTCACGCTTCATAAAGGTCATCAGATTATTACCTTCTTCACTGGTTCTGTTGAACTCATCCTTCACATTACCGCATACATTCTTATAGAATAACAACGGATCTACAATCTTAAAAGTATATTCACCATTACACTTTACCACAGTTTCAAAGTGCTGACCGGAAACCGGGGATACCAAATGGAACGGAATCGGTGTTGCTGTACCATAACGGTTTCCAAGGATTTCCTTGGTATTAAAGAAATATACTCTCTGATCCTTTCCGGTATTACCGCCAAAGGTAAAACGCTTCCATACAGTATCAAAAGTATTCTTAATATTTTCGCCTAATTCTCCATACAAAAGGCTGGGTTCTGAGGAAGTATCATACACAAATTCACCGGCTTCTGCACAGAAATCCACTACACCACCCTGATCAACGATAATCATACACTGACCTTCGTTTACAATCACAATAGAACCATTGGAAATAATATTATCCAAGCCCTTAGTATTGCTGTTTCTTCCTGCAGTTACCTGCTTCTGTCCCTTCTTTACCAAAACATCACTACTCAGCGAATCACAGTAGAAACACTCACGCCACTGATCCGCCAGTAATGTACTAATAGAGTCCTTTGCTGCTTTAATCAATCCCATATTCTCATCCTCCACATTTGTTTTCAAAAACTGCAACTATATTTTACCAAATTTTTGACAACTACTCAACAGATTTATAAATTTTCTTTACAAAAACTTATCTATCCGTTAAACTAGATGTTGATTATATTATACACGAATGCAGAGGGGATTTCCATGAGTAAAAAAGCTACAAAAGCAGCCGATAACATGTATTATCTCGCACGTTGCGAGGCCGCAGAGTGCAATCCGGACTTCACCAGCCGCGAAAAGGCTGCTGAAATCGTCGGTATAGACCGCACCAGACTTGCCAGAATTGAATTAGATACCATTGCTCCATACCCGGAGGAAGTCAAAGCCATGGCAGAGGCTTATAACACACCGGAGCTTTGTAATTCCTATTGTGCCAAAGAGTGTCCTATAGGACAGAATAGCGTGAAGGAGGTCACCATTGATGATTTTGACCGTCTGGCGCTGAAAGTGCTGGGTTCCTTAAAGGATATTGATTCCTTGCGTAGCTCCCTGATTGCCATATCCGAGGATGGTTATATAGATGAATCCGAACAGGAAACTTTTCAGGATATTTTGGATTCCTTGGAAAAAATCAGTACCAATGCCAAGGCATTGCAGCTTTGGGCTATCAAAAATATACGTCTGAAATAAATAAGAACTTTTTTACCCAACCGGTAATATAATAAAGCATCACCAAATGTGGAGGATTTGACTATGAAAAAGTGTTTTAAACGCTGCCTCACCACAGCCCTGATGCTTTCTATGCTGGTTGGGCTTTTTAGTGCCTGCGGCAGCAAACCTGTTACAAATGATGATGCCTTAACCAAAGTCACCTTAAACGAGGTGGCTCATTCTATTTTTTATGCACCTATGTATGTGGCAATGGAAGAAGGTTTCTTTGCCGAAGAAGGTATTGACCTTCAATTAGTCACCGGTTTCGGTGCTGATAAGACCATGACCGCTGTTTTGACCGACGAGGCCGACATCGGCTTCATGGGAAGTGAAAGTACCATTTATACCTATGCCGGCGGTACCGAGGATTATGTAGTAAACTTTGCCCAGCTTACCCAGCGTGCCGGAAACTTCTTAGTTTCCAGAGAACCTATTGAGGCTTTCAGCTGGGATATGTTAAAGGGCAAAAATGTTTTGGGCGGTCGTGCCGGTGGTATGCCGCAGATGGTTTTTGAGTATATTCTGAAGAAAAACAATATTGACCCGGCTAGCGAAGTAAACATTGACCAGAGCATCGATTTCGGTTCCACCGCTGCTGCATTCTCCGGTGGTGATGCAGACTTTACCGTAGAGTTCGAGCCTCATGCCACCTCTCTGGAAGCCAAAGGCGACGGTTATGTAGTGGCTTCTTTGGGAGAAGATTCCGGTTATGTCCCTTACACTGCTTTTTCTGCCAAGAAAAGCTTCCTGGAGAAAAATCCGGAGATTATCCAATCCTTTACCAATGCTTTGCAAAAAGGAATGGATTATGTTCAATCACACACTCCTGCTCAAATCGCAGAGGTGATTGCTCCCCAGTTCCCGGAAACGGATATGGAAACCCTGACCACTATCATAAACCGTTATTACGAACAGGACACCTGGAAAGACAATTTAGTGTTTGAAAAGGATGCCTTTGATTTATTACAGAATATCTTAGAGGAAGCAAAAGTTCTGGAAAAGCGTGTTCCTTATGAAGATTTGGTAAACACGGATTTTGCAAAGAAAGCTGCCGAATAATCACAAGAATACCAAAAATACGGGAACCATTCACACCGGTTCCCGCATCCTTTATTATCTGATAGATATTTTAATAAATTATTCTTATAAATTTGCCTTAATCTTCTCTATCATTTCCGCATATTCTGCATCGCTTAAATAAACTTTTCCCGGATTCATCTGGAAGGTACCGCCCCATTCATCGCCGCCTTCATACTTGGGAACCAGATGCATGTGTAAATGACAACCGGTATCTCCATACGCACCATAATTTAACTTGTCCGGATGAAAAGCTGCATGAATTGCCTTTGCCGCTTTGGTTACATCTGCCATGAATGCATTTCGTTCTTCTTCACTGATATTTACGATTTCACTCACATGGTCCTTATATGCCACGATACATCTACCCGGTTTACTCTGCTCCTTAAACAGTATCAGACTGCTGACCTCCAGCTCACAAATAAAAATACCGAACTTGTCCAACAGTTCTCCTCTCATACAATATCCGCAGTTACAATCCTTCATATTTTTTCTTCCTCCATTCCGGGGCTTTCACCCCTATCTGCTTTATTCCGTTACCGTTCTCTCTTCTTTCGAAACAATACTGTTTCCAGCTTTTCCAAATCATTATTCACAACCAGTTCCTCCGGAAAACCTGCCTGTTCCAAAAGTTTCTCTGCTGCATCAAACCTACCGATGTCAAAGCTGATATGACTATCCGTTCCCAATAAAATAGGACATTCATACTTTTTACACCATTCCAACATAGACAAAATATTCTCTGCCGCACCCTTTCTGGGAGATAAAGGGTGTACGGAGGAATTATTCACCTCCAATACCACCTTCTGTTCCACTGCTGCTCGCACCAGTGCTTCATAATCCAGAGGATATCTGCCGTCATCCGGATGCCCTAATATAGTCACATACGGATTTTTCATGGCATTGATTGCCGCCAAAGTATTTTCCTCCACGTTCCCCTGCTTCAAGCAAGGTGTATGCATACTGGCAATACAATAATCCAATCGACTTAAGGTAAAGTCATCCATATCCAATGTTCCGTCAGCATCCATGATATTAGCCTCTGCACCGCACAATAGTCGCAAATCACCATATTGTCTGGGAACAATTTTTAAATTCCAGAAAAACATCATATGAGGTCCCCCCGGAATAGCCGGTCCATGTTCACTTAGCCCCAGCACCCGTAGTCCCAATTCCTTTGCTGCGACAATATTTTCCTGTAAGGTACTGTACGCGTGTCCGCTGGCAATGGTATGGGTATGCAAATCCATTTTATACTTCATGCTTCTGTTCCTTCTTTTCCTGCTTATTCGGTGTTATTTTAGAACGCATATCATCGATGATTTTTTCTATCATCAGTTTTTTGATATACACATCATAGCTCAGCATACAAATAAAGGAAAATTGTCGCAAAAACTCGGCATCCTCCCCTTGTGCATCTGCGAAGGACTTCTGTGCTGTTTCATACTTCTCTGCTACATCCTTCTTCAAAACCTCGATTTCTGCCGGTTCTAAAGAAAACACCTCTTCGTAAATGTCTTTCAGACATAAAGCCCCTTCCTTATCAAAATACTTTTCGGCCAGTGGTTGCAAAAGCGTCTGAATATCATTAATGGACAGCACTCCCTTGAAATAATAAATAAAAATCAGCATCAAAACATGTTCCTTGGAATACTTCTTTTTCACAGGAGGCGGTAACAAATCATTCTTCGCATAATTATTAATCATGGTTTTGGTCAGTATCTTATCCTCCTGCGGATATCGTGTGGTAGCACGAAGCTTTGTATCCATCAGCGTAGTCACCTGATCCATATACAAATCAATATTAGGAATCTCATCCACCTTAATATGCTCTATCCGTGATAAGCTCTCCATTATGCTATTTAGCAAATCATTTTGATTCAGTGTCATTCCCCTTCCTCCCTCATCTGTAAAAATAGCACTGCCCGTTTCAAATCATATATATTCTATTATATAGTATTCATTACTACATGACAACTGTTTCTTTTTTTAATTTTTCCCTTTACTTTATTGCTTTAGTATGTTAAAATCGTCATAGAGTAGTCTGTTACAATTTACAGTGTAAAAGTAATCAAGTCACCTTTGTGGCAGAATGAGAGGCAACATGAACAAGAAAATTAAAACAGAAGCTGTAGACCGCTTATTTGATGCAATCCTCAGCTTGGAAAACAAAGAAGAATGCTATAGTTTTTTTGAAGACTTATGTACAGTCAATGAGTTATTATCTCTTTCGCAACGTTTCGAAGTGGCGGCCATGTTAAAAAGCCGTAACACCTATCTGGAAATTGCCGAAAAGACAGGAGCTTCCACCGCTACTATCAGCCGCGTGAACCGTTCCTTGAATTATGGCAATGATGGCTATGATTTGGTATTCGCCCGAATGGACAAGCAATAAAAAACATCTCCAATGCACATCGCATTGGAGATATTTTTTGTTCTCTATTCCCCTATTATCCTTCAATTTCCATCATGTCCATAGGATTTATATACACTTCATCCTGTTTAATCTGGTATCCCAGCTCCAAGTTATCCTTTCCCACTACGAAAATCGTCACACCACGCATGATTTCTTCCCCTTGTTTTACCTTAGGAACAGACTTGTTTCGATAAATTGTCACATATCCGTTTCCATGCTCCACCGAAACCTTATAACCATACTCCGGTTCTTCTATGATTTCTGCCACCGTTCCGTTTGCGGTTGCCACCACCAACGCGCCCTCAGCTGCGGTAAACAGACACATCGGTTCTCCTTCTGTCTTTTCCTGAATAGATGCCGCTCCGGTCAGAGGTAATTGAACCGGTTGATACAGGGCATCCCTCTGTGCAATCAGGTCATTCACTTCCTCCACCTTTTGATTCACTGTATCGCTCAGAACTACCAGCTTGTTATTCAGCTCCTCTATTTCCAACTCATACGCTCTGAATTCAGCATCTCGCTCTTCCTGCATAACAGTTACCGCTTCCTTCTGGTCTGCAATCTGACCTTCCAGTGCCTTCACCATATTTTTATATCCGTCAACTCTCTCATTTGCAGCTTCCCATATTTTATTCTCATGTACAATATAGCCCAGTCCTGCACCAATGACGATACATACCAGCAAAATCAAAGTCCATACCACACCCGGTCGAATGCGATACTGCTTCACACCGGCATCTGCCGCTTCTGATGTAACAATTACCACATGCTTTGCTTTTTCCTTCTGCTTTTTCGTCTCCATAAAAAAAGCCACCTCCAATAAATTTAAATTATTTTATCATAGGTGACCTTTTAACTCAACTTATTTTAACATTTTTGTAATATTTTTGTATAGTTTTACCAGTAAAACCCCTAAATATCCAGCTTCATATCCCCGAACTTTATCCAATTTTTCTTACGCATGAACTCTGACACCAATAAGGTAATCACTGCCGGCAGCACAAAATGCATCAATATAATCAGCAAAATAGTCATTCCTTTCGAGTTTCCGTTCTCCACCATGCAGGAATACGCTGCTATCTGTCCCACGAAACCGGCCGAACCCATACCGGACCCTACCGGAGTACTGACCATTTTCAGCACAGCCGATGCAATCGGTCCCAGAATAGCACTGGATACGATGGCCGGCACCCATATAATAGGCTTCTTCACAATATTCGGCACCTGAAGCATGGAAGTACCTACTCCCTGTGCAATCAGACCGCCCATCTTGTTTTCCCGATAACTTGCCACTGCAAAACCTACCATATTGCAACAACATCCTATGGTCGCTGCTCCTGCTGCCAAACCACTGATACCCATACTGACACCAATGGCTGCCGAGCTGATAGGCAGGGTCAATATCATGCCCATGAGCACGGATATGATGATACCGCCTATTATCGGATGCTGCTCTACATTTACATTTACCAATTGTCCCAACCATGTCATAAAGGTGCTGATAGGAGGTCCTACAAAGAAGCCTACCACGGAACCGGACACAATGGATACCAATGGTGTCACAATGATATCCACCTTGGTTTTACCGGATACCAGCTGCCCCAGCTTAATACTCACCATAGCCGCCACAAAAGCTCCTAAGGGT
The DNA here is from genome assembly GCA_045538995.1 of Acetatifactor sp. Classification (GTDB taxonomy): domain Bacteria; phylum Bacillota; class Clostridia; order Lachnospirales; family Lachnospiraceae; genus Acetatifactor. The sequence continues at coordinate 104,314 of JAZQEK010000044.1, forward strand.
TCTCCGGGCTTTCCTACCGCAAAGCCTTCCATACTCATAACACCGGGAAATGCTCCAATCATTCCGGTCACTGCTGCAGAGACTGTTACTAAAGGACTACACTTCAGCTTAGAAGCCACACCAACACCGATACCGGCTCCGGTCATGGTCTTTGCAACATTGCCCATCGTAGTCAGATATGCTCCTATATCTCCATCGATTAGGCTTCCCAGCTGACAGATTATGGTTCCGATAATCAATGTGGAGAAAAGCCCCAGTGCCATACCGCTCAAACCATCAATAAATATTTCATTTAAAATCTTCTTCAGTGTTTTCATCTTTTCCATACTCCTCCGAATGTAAAACATCACCTTAAAACTCATTGTCTTGTCTATTGTCTTGTCAGTGATACTACAATATCATTATACAATAAGAATTACAAGCTCTAATTATTAAAAAATTCTAAATTTTCTTTTTGAATTTACTTTACTTTTACCAAATTCTATGATATTCTTACTGTGTTGTATGATTGCAACATATATATTTTTTGGAGGTATCTACAATGAACAAAGGTACAGTAAAGTGGTTTAACAACCAAAAGGGTTACGGTTTCATCTCTGATGAAGCAGGCAATGATGTATTCGTACATTACTCAGGAATCAACACTGACGGTTTCAAGTCTTTGGAAGAAGGCGCTGCTGTTGAGTTCGAAGTAGTAAACGGCGAAAAGGGACCTCAGGCTGTTAACGTAACCAAGTTATAAGAAACACTTATAACAACATAATCAGTAACACGATGTACCTGTTCTTAATATAATGCTACATGTACCATTTATTTTGACTTGCCATATCGTTTTATAGGATTAGAAAAAGGACTGCTTTACGCAGTCCTTTTTTTGTCATGATATCCTATTCAAAACCTCTTCCCACTCAAGACAGCCCCCAAACAAATCCAGTGCACTACCTATGGTCACATGTAACTTATTCTGCCCCAAGGTTTTTAACAACTCTAAATCCTCGTAACTATGTACACCACCGGCATAAGTAACCGGCAACTTTCCCCACTGTCCCAACAGGGTTACCAGTTCCTGTTCAATACCGTTTGCTTTTCCTTCCACATCCACAGCATGTATCAGAAACTCGCTACAATATTCAGCCAACCTGTCCATCAATTCATAGGTAACTACTTCACGAGTCACCTTCTGCCAACGGTCTGTTACAATTCGGTACTCTTCTCCGATTTTTTTACAGCTCAGGTCTAAAACCAGATGCTCTTTTCCTACTGTATCCACCAAGCGTTCCAATCGGTCATAATCAATTTTACCATCATGAAAAACATAAGAAGTAACAATCACCTGTGAAGCACCGGCTTCCAGATACTCTCCGGCGTTCTCCGGTGTGATACCACCACCCACCTGCAAGCCGCCCGGATATGCCTTCAATGCCTCTAATGCCTGTGCCTTGGTAGCTTCATAATATTCACTGCTCACCGGGTTTAACAAAATAATATGACCACCCTTTAATCCGGCATTTTTGTATAAATTTGCAAAAAAAGCCGCATCCTGCGTAGCCACGAAGTTTTCCTCTGCCGCATTGCCTGCATCCAGCAGACTGCCTCCTACTATTTGTTTTACCTGTCCGTTATGAATATCAATACATGGTCTGAATTCCATCTTTTTTCTCCAATTTTTTTCAAAATAATCACTGAATAATTCTACGTTTTGGTTACATACTAAATGCATAGTCAAACAATCTAAAAGGAGGTTTCATTATGCACTTCAAAAACAAATTAAAACATTTGATTGTACTTGGCTTACTCGTTGCTCTGGTATGTGTAGCAACCGCATGTAGTCGAAGCGAAGACAATGGTAACAATTCCGGCGATATGGCCGGAACTGATACCGAGACCCTGACACCGGCTCCAACGGAACAACCTTCCGCCACCCCAACAGACACTAACATGGATAACAATATGGATAATAACACCGTTTTACCCAATGATAACATGAATTCTGGTGGGGGAATCATCGACGACACCGGCAATACTGTAGGTGATGTCATTGATGATGCCGGCAATGCTGTAGACAATATTGCCAATGACGTGGCTGATGGAGTATCTGATATCACAGACGGTATGACAGATGATAACGGAACTACAAACGGTAATGGTTCTACCACCAATAACAGCACTACCTCAACCACCGGCAACGGAGCCCGCTAAAGAATCGAATCGAGCAGTCTGACTGCTCGATTCTTTTTATACAGGAACACCGTCTTCTGCCAATTCACCTTCCTGATAAGCTTCCAACAACTGTTCCAGATAATAAATACGCTCTCTCAGTTCCACACCCTTATCAGTATCGCAAACACGCATTCTCTGCGGGAAATTCTCCACTACAATAGAATCGGAAACAATATCCGTTTCATTCAGTATGGCTGCTCTGGTATTCTCAAAGGAATCATGTGCTACCAACCGCATTCCTCTGGAATTACAAACCAGAGTATATCCTGCGATACCTGTCTTTTTATGATATGCCTTTGAAAAACCACCATCAATAATTAACAGCTTACCGCCACATTTGATAGGTGATTCCCCATGAATCTGCTCCACCGGAACATGTCCGTTAATCACATGGGCATTTTTTTCTTTTAAACCAAATTCCTCTAAAATCCGAGTAATAATATCTTCTCTTTCCAACATCCGGTAATAGCTGTTCTTTTCTTCATGATGGGTAGCCTTATCCGCAATGAAATAGCGTTCAAAGGTAGTCATCTTATCCTTGCCGAACACCGGCGAGCCGGAACCATTCCAGATATACCAAAGCATGTCCTGACCGGCTGCCTTTTCCTTTACATCCTTGGAATAATAACCTCTTCTTGCATAATACTCTAATATGTCATACAGCTCTTTTCCGGAGTATTCCTTATCAAATACCTGAACCTTGCTGAATTCACCGTCTTCCTCCATAGGCATGCATCCGTGATACAACAAATTACCATTGTAAATCTTGTACATGCCACCTTTCGCATAAAGAAAACGCACATGCTTCTGTAGCTTTTCACAGCGCAAGAAACCACGTTCCAGACGCTCCATCACCCGAACCTCTTCTTCGCTCAAACGATATGGGTCCTGCGGATCAATGGTAGGAAAATTCTTATCTAACAGTTCATATTCCTTTCCCTCCAGAGTAATGGTTCCCTTCTCATAATCAATGAAATTCAAAAGCAGTCTGTCATCCATTCCAAACTGAGGATTGCGCATAATCACCTGTCCCTCCAGCTTGAACATAATGATAGATATGGCCTTATGCATCTTCTGGTCCAGACTCAAATCCTTGGTATTATAATCCGTATTGTAACGGATTGAGAAAACATCACAGGCATCCTCTCCGTAAATATCCAGTGCGAAGGTAGCCAGCGGCAATAAATTAATACCGTACCCTTCCTCCAAAGTGGATAAATTTCCGTAAATAGCTGCACTGCGAACTACATTGGCAATACATGCCCAGTGACCGCTTGCTGCTCCCATCCACACAATATCATGATTGCCCCACTGAATATCCAAGGAATGATATTGGCAAAGGGTATCCATGATTACATGGGGTCCGGGTCCTCTGTCAAAGATATCCCCTACGATATGCAAATGGTCGATTACCATTCTTTGTATCAAGCGGCTCAGCTCAATAATAAATTGTGGTGCCCTTCCGATACGTATGATGGTATGTATAATCTCGTTATAATATGCTTCCTTATCCTGTACTTCCTCTTTTTCCGTAATCAGCTCTTCAATAACATAAGCAAAATCCTTGGGCAAGGCTTTTCGCACCTTGGAACGGGTATACTTGGAGGAAACCAGCTTCACCAGATAAACCATTCTATGCAGTGCGATTTTATACCAATCCTCCAGATTCTCTTCCTCGCAACGTACGATTTCCAGCTTCTCCTCCGGATAGAATATCAATGTGGCCAGACTCTTCTTATCCCGGCTGCTGATAGTATTTCCGAAAGCCTCTTCAATTTTACGACGTACAGAACCGGAACCATTTTTTAACACATGCTGAAACTGCTCATACTCCCCATGAATATCCGTCAAAAAATGCTCCGTACTCTTCGGCAGGTTCAATATGGATTGCAGATTAATAATCTCTGTAGCAGCCGCAGCCGCATTCGGATATTGCCTTGCCAGGCTCTTTAGCACTGCCATATTTGTTTCGGTCATAATATCCCCCTTTTTCCTTACAGGAAATGCTCTGTATTATTTGAAAATATATTGCTTAAGCCTGTGCAGCGATTACATCGCTCATATCGTACATACCGGCATCCTTACCGGCTAAAAATTTCGCAGCCTGCACGGCACCCTTTGCAAATACTGCCTTAGAGTATGCTGTGTGTGAGAAGGTAATCACTTCATCCGCACCGGCGAAAATCACATCATGGTCACCTACGATGGTGCCGCCTCGCACTGCACTGATACCGATTTCCTTCTTGGTTCTTCTCTCTCTCTTACAGCTTCTGTCGTACACATACTCATATTCGTTGTCAAACTCTGCATTGATGGAATCTGCCAATGCCAAAGCAGTACCGCTGGGAGCATCCACCTTCAGATTATGATGCTTCTCCACGATTTCTATGTCAAAGCCGGCCGGTGCCAAAACACCTGCAGCTTCCTTTAACATCTTTAACAATAAATTGATACCCAAAGACATATTTGCAGATTTCAAAATAGCCACCTGCTTCGCAGCCTCTGCCACCTTTGCCAGCTGTGCTTCGTTCAAACCGGTAGTGCAAAGTACACAAGGCAACTTCTTCTCTACACAATAATCCAACAGCTTATCCATAACTGCTGCGGTGGAAAAATCAATCAAAACATCCGCTTCTACATCACAGGCAGTAATATCTGCAAACACCGGATAAGGATTATGCCCATCATCCACCGGGTCGATTCCTGCCACCATTTCCAGCCTGTCATCTGCTGCTACCAGACCGCTGATTACCTGTCCCATTTTACCATTACATCCATGCATAATTACTCTAATCATATGTTTCACCTCTACCCATTCATTCTATTCAGCACAAGCCCGAAAACCCTGATGATTTTCGAGCTTGCCTCTTTACCCATTTATACGCTGCTACTATTCTTTAGAGTCATCCGGTAGCAAACACCTCTATCCGGCACTCCTATCTTATGTCAGCTTCTCATCATATGGTCTCAGCAAATTCTTACAAAATACCATATGCTTCCATTGCAGCCTTTAATTTGGCGGTATTTGCCTCTTCCATTTCGGTTAAAGGAAGACGTAATCCACCTGCTTCCATACCCATCAGGTTCAAAGCCATCTTCACCGGGATAGGATTTACTTCACAGAACAACGCATCAATCAAATCGATTGCTTCCAGCTGCATCTGCATAGCACCTGTCACATCACCTGCCAGATACTTTGCACACATTTCATGTGTCTGTCTGGGTGCAATGTTGGAAAGTACGGAAATAACACCCTTTCCGCCCAGAGACATGAGCGGTATAATCTGGTCATCATTACCGGAATAAATATCCACCTTGCCCTTTGCCAAAGCTGCAATCTTTGCCACCTGACTGATGTTTCCGCTGGCTTCCTTCACACCTACAATATTCTCACAATCATTGCAAAGTCTGATAATGGTAGAAGGTGCAATGTTCACACCGGTTCTTCCCTGAATATTGTAAAGCAAAATCGGAATCTTTACCGCATCCGCGATTGCTTTAAAGTGCGCATACAAGCCATTCTGCGTTGCCTTGTTATAATAAGGAGATACCACCAACAGACCGTCTGCTCCCAGCTTCTCTGCCTCTGTAGACAAATAAATCGCTGTTTCGGTACAGTTGGAGCCAGTTCCTGCCACAACAGGAATTCTCTTATTTACCACTTCCACACAATACTTAATTACATCCAAATGCTCCTCATGAGTCAATGTGGATGCCTCACCTGTGGTACCGCATACGATAATCGCATCCGTACCGTTTTCAATCTGAAACTCGATTAAATTCGCAAACTTTTCGTAGTTAACACTTCCGTCTGCATTCATGGGTGTAACAATTGCTACACCTGCGCCTGTAAAAATTGACATACAATCCTCCATTCCGGGGTCTACATGAAAAAAGTCGGCACATAGCACGCCGACATTCTTATCCGAATATTTCTATAGAAAGAAAACATTCTGATGAAATCTGATAGCGCCCCACCTAAAATTTAGATGACAGTCATACAGTTCTTAACTGCATGCCCAAGACTCGACTTTCAGGTCATCTCCTCTTTCGGCGCATTTCCCTTTCCTCCTCTGTCTTCTGTGCCTGTCACATCAAAAGAACTACTCATGAAATACGCAACCTCTATCCTTATTATGTTATCGATAGGAATATAATAGCATTGTCTATAACCTTTGTCAATGCTACATTTCCCAAACCTTAAATTTTACGGTTTCAATTTTGGAAACCTCATCAGCCATGAAGCAGATATCATCCTCCAGCTTCACACCGGTTAGTATTACATCCGTATCGTGGCGATTCTCTACCAATGTCTTCAATTCTTCTTTGGAAATAATCTCATTGTCAATCAAGCCCAACACTTCATCCAATATCAGCAAATCGCACTCGGACACATTCAATACCTTCTTGGCATAATTCAGACCATTTCGGATATTCCCGATTTCCTCCTGCTTGCGGGCCTCCGTAAGCTCTTCAAAATTTTCTTCCGCTTTTTCAAACTGTATCAGCTTTATTTCCGGCTCCAGTCTGCGCAAAAACTCAGAATCCGTCATGCTCTTACCCTTTAAAAACTGGATAATAACGACTTTTTTGCCTTCTGCCGCAGCCTGAATGGCTCTTCCCCAGGCTGCCGGCGATTTTCCATGACCATCTCCGGAATATATGTAAATATTTCCTCTATCCACGATGCACCTCACACCTTGCTCTTTTGATTGGCTTTCTACAAGCCGGACACAAGGATAACACATTTTTCCTTTTTTGGCAACTACTCTTCCATTAACTCCAATTTACTGACAGAAACTTCAAAGGCAACTCTCTTCTCTACTTCCGTATCACTCAGCTTCTTCATATACTCTCTGCTTTGAATACGTCCCCAGACTGCACAACGTTCTCCCACCTTGAAATGATTGGCATAGCGGGCATTTCTTCCCCAACAGATACAAGGAATATAATCACTTTTTCCATAAGGTCTGTTCACTGCCAAAAGTACATCCGCAATCTCCCTACCCAAAGGTGTCTTTCGATAAATTGGCTCTTTACAAATATAACCATCCAGATAAATCTGATTGGTCTTGGAGCTTTCTTCTACCTCCTCTACGAAATCTATCTCTCTGGCAAATACCGAAAGTACCAGTCTGTTTTTTCTCTCCTCATGTCGATTATAGGAGCGAAACTGTCCGTTCACACAAACAAACATCCCCTTATAATCACTATTCACATCAATCAAACGTTCTGATACCATCAGCGGTATGACATCATAGCTTTCACTTAAGCGCTTCACCTTCATATCTACCAAATAGAAGCCCTCGCCGAATATCTCATGACTAAAGCTGAAGTCGCTTACTATTTCTCCCATTACTGTTACTTGATTGTTTTCGATAACCTTATCTGTCATCTTGTTTCTCCCTTCTTACATTAAGAATTTTTTTGGTAAAAATTAATCCCCTTAAATAATTTTCACCTGTACTGTAATACTATTTATACACCTTTTTCCCCTTTTAGAACACAAAAACCCACCGCAAAAACTCGTCAATTATCCAAGATTTCCTCCCCTTTTCGAGATTTTTTCGCAAACTGCTCCTTTATCCATCCTCGCCAAAAAACTTGCCAAAAACCACGCAGTTATCGGCTTTTTTCACCTTGCACACCTTGCCAAATAGTGCTATACTGTTACAGTTTGAAAGGTATTGAAAAAATCGTTCGACAAAATCAGCCATGCCTGACATTGTCTGATAGAAAGGATTTTTATGAAACAACAAAGAAACGATATTCGTAATGTAGCTATTATTGCCCATGTTGACCATGGCAAAACCACTCTGGTGGATGAACTTCTGAAGCAAAGCGGTGTTTTCCGTGCTAACCAGGAGGTTGCCGAAAGAGTCATGGACTCGAATGATATCGAGAGGGAACGAGGCATTACCATTCTGGCAAAGAACACTGCAGTTATGTACAAAAATACAAAAATCAATATCATTGATACCCCCGGACATGCAGACTTCGGCGGCGAAGTAGAACGTGTTCTGAAAATGGTAAATGGTGTTATTCTGGTGGTAGATGCTTTTGAAGGGGCCATGCCACAGACCAAATTCGTACTCCGCAAGGCATTGGAATTGAAGCTGCCGGTTATTGTTTGTATTAACAAAATCGACCGTCCCGAAGCCAGACCGGATGAAGTAATCGACGAAGTACTGGAGCTTTTCTTAGAACTGGATGCCGATGATGCCCAGTTGGATTGCCCCTTTATCTTTGCCTCTGCTAAGGCCGGCATTGCCTCTCTGGATTCCACAGAGCCCGGCACCAGCATGGAGCCTCTGTTCGAAACCATTCTGGAATACATTCCGGCTCCGGAAGGTGACCCGGAGTTGGGTACACAGGTACTCATCAGCACCATTGATTACAATGAATATGTAGGTCGTATCGGCGTTGGTAAGGTAGATAACGGAACCATCAGTGTTAATCAGGAAGTCATCATCGTAAATCATCATGAACCGGACAAGCAGACCAAGGTAAAGGTCAGCAAGCTTTATGAATTTGATGGTTTGAATAAAATAGAAGTGAAGTCTGCCGGTATCGGTTCTATTGTAGCCATTTCCGGTATTGCGGATATTCACATCGGGGATACTCTGTGTGGTTTGGACAATGTAACCCCTATTCCCTTCCAGAAAATCAGTGAGCCTACCATTGCCATGCACTTCATGGTAAATGACTCGCCGTTGGCCGGTACAGAGGGTAAATATGTAACCAGCCGTCATATCCGTGACCGTTTATTCCGAGAACTGAACACTGACGTATCCTTACGTGTGGAAGAAACCGAAACCACCGAAAGCTTCAAGGTATCCGGTCGAGGCGAATTGCATTTGTCCGTATTGATTGAAAACATGCGTCGTGAAGGCTTTGAATTCGCGGTGAGCAAGGCAGAGGTTCTGTACAAAACCGACGAAAACGGAAACCGTTTAGAGCCTATGGAACTGGCTTTTGTAGACGTTCCTTCAGAATTCTCCGGCTCCGTTATCGAAAAGCTGAGCCAGCGAAAAGGCGAACTGCGCGGTATGAGCACCATGGGCGGCAGCGACAATACCCGTTTGGAATTCTCCATCCCCTCCCGTGGTCTAATCGGCTATCGCGGGGAGTTTATGACAGACACTAAGGGAAATGGTGTCATCAATACTATTTTCGACGGCTACGGCCCTTATAAGGGGGATATTTCTTATAGAAAGCAGGGTTCTCTCATTGCATTTGAAGCAGGGGAAGCCATCACTTATGGTTTGTTCAATGCGCAGGAACGTGGTACCCTCTTTATCGGTCCCGGTGAAAAAGTCTATGCCGGTATGGTAGTCGGTCAAAACGGTCGCGGGGAAGACATCGAGTTGAACGTCTGCAAGAAAAAGCAGCTGACCAACACCCGTTCCTCCAGTGCTGACGAAGCACTCCGCTTAACACCGCCAAAGATTTTGAGCTTGGAACAGGCTTTAGACTTTATTGAAACGGACGAGCTTTTAGAGGTAACTCCCTCCAGCTTACGTATCCGCAAGAAAATTTTAGACCCGACACTTCGTAAACGTGCCGGTTTCAAAAAATAGAATTATCGTATCTTTTCAGTACGGAAGTGAGAAATGCTCTCACTTCCGTTTTTATAACAGGCAATTCATTACTACACTAATCATCATTTCCTTCTCATCCGGTTTCGATTCTGCGATCATAATGGTCAGAGCTACCAGAGTATGGTCCTCTATACGCTTCCTGCCTTCGTCAAACAAAGCACCATTCCTATCTAAGAAATAAAGAAACATGGTTGCTGCAATCCTCTTATTTCCATCATAAAAGCTATGGTTCTTAGTTACAAAATACAGTAAATTCGCCGCCTTCTCTTCCAAGCTTTCATAAATCTCCTGTCCTGCAAAGGACTGGTAAATATTACCGATGCTACCTTTAAAGGAATCATCCTTTTCCTTACCAAACAAGTCCGATTCATCCCCGAAACGCATAGTTGCTATTACCTCTCTGCATTCCTCGTAGGTCAGAACATAAGTAGTTTCTTTTCCCTTCGGTCTTGTCATGGTCTGGTGGTCGTACGCATCCAGCAAATCCAGTGCTGCACTATATCTCTCAATAACCGTTAACACTTGCTTCGTTTCAGATAATACCATTCTGTTTTCCTTATTCATCCTTTTCTCCTCTCATGCAAAGTTTGTACTAACAAAAACACGCCATGAAGCACAAATATACTACATACCTCTCCCACATCCCTATCCAGTTAAAATTTTGTGAAACAATCGGTGATGTTACCGTAAAAATAACTAAAATAATTCTGAAATGCTTTAAGAGGGACGAATTCATCCCACCGCGACTTTTGCTTTTCTTATTATGTCACACCCTGTCACAAAATGTCAATGCTTTTTTGATACAAAATCCCCTATCTGCCGTAGCAAATAGGGGAAACGCACATTTCTATTTATCCTTAAATCAAATCCTTTATTTCTGCAAAAGCCGCTTCATCACCAACGATAGTAACATCCTGATGCAACTGCAAGATAGAAGCCGGCACATTAGGAGTTACTTCTCCGAAGAATGCTTTCTTCACGATAGCTGCCTTATCTGCTCCGCTTACCACTACCAAAATCTTCTTGGCATTCATAATCGTCTGAATTCCCATGGTATACGCCTGTGTGGGAACCTCCTCCTTGGATGCAAAGAATCTGGCATTTGCTTCAATAGTAGATTCTGTTAAGTCAACACAATGTGTCAGTTTCGGAAACACCTCTGCGGGCTCATTGAAGCCGATGTGTCCGTTGTGTCCCAAGCCCAAAAGCTGTAAATCCACACCACCGGTAGCTGCGATGATCTCTTCATACTTGGTGCAAGCTTCCTCCGCATCTGCGATAGTGCCATCCGGTACATATGTATTGTTCAGGTCAATATTTACTTTACTGAACAAATTTTCATGCATAAAATAATAGTAGCTCTGATCATTATCATGGGTAAGACCTCTGTATTCGTCCAAATTCACACTGGTAATCTGAGAAAAATCCAAATCTCCCTGTGCACATCTTTCTGCCAGACACTTATAGGTTCCGATAGGGGTAGAACCGGTAGCCAACCCCAAAACAGAATTTGGCTTCAAAATCATCTGTGCACTGATTACATTGGCAGCTTTTCTGCTCATATCATCATAATTTTTAGTATATACAAACTTAATCATCGTCTTTTCGCCCTTTCTACTGTTCAACATACCCTTTTGCTACAATCACATCGACTACCTGATCCACATACTTCTGACAGGTCTCCATATCTCCGGCTTCTACCATAACACGAATTACCGGTTCCGTACCACTTTCTCTTACCAGAATACGACCGTCATCTCCCAACAAATCAGCTACTTCAGCTACCGCTGCCTGCACGTCTGCATCTGCATTTACCACTGCCTTATCCACGACACGTACATTCTTCAGTACCTGCGGATAAATCACGAAGGGGGCTGCCAGTTCACTTAAAGTAGATTTCTTTTCCAGCATAACCTCCATCATCTTCAGAGCGGTGAGAATACCGTCACCTGTAGTAGCATACTTCTTGAAAATAATATGTCCGGACTGCTCACCACCCAATCGATAACCATTGGCAATCATATTCTCGTAAACATACTTGTCGCCTACTGCAGTCTTCTCGTACTCGATACCCTTTGCATCCAATGCCTTGTACAAGCCGAAATTAGACATCACCGTAGTTACCACCTTATTTCCTAACAGCTTGCCACGGTCCTTTAAATAACAACCATAAATGTAAATAATCGCGTCACCGTCTACAACCTTACCGTTTTCGTCCACACAAAGACATCTGTCCGCGTCACCGTCAAAGGCAAAGCCCACATCCAAACCATTGTCTACCACAAACTTCTGCAAATGTTCAATATGGGTAGAACCACAATCGGTATTAATATTCAAACCATCCGGCTGATTGTTAATCACATAAGTCTTTGCACCAAGTGCATCAAATACACTTTTGGCAATCATCCATGCACTACCATTCGCACAATCCAATCCCACCTTCTTATCCTTGTAAGAACGGGTAGCCAAAGAAATCAAATAGCCAATATAACGGTTTCTGCCGGCTGCATGGTCTACGGTACAACCAATCCTGTCACGCTGTGCATAAGGAAGCTCTTCTATCTTGCTATCCAGATACTCCTCCACCTTCAAGATGGTCTCTTCATCCATCTTTTCACCATTGCCGTTAATCAGCTTGATACCATTATCATAATAAGGGTTATGACTGGCAGAAATCATAATACCGCAATCAAAGCCCTCTGTACGTGCCACATAAGAAACACTGGGAGTGGTCGTTACATGCAACAAATAAGCATCTGCTCCGGAAGCAGTCAAGCCTGCCACCAAGGCATACTCAAACATATAGGAGGAACGACGTGTATCCTTTCCGATAACAACCTTGCAACGCTCCTCATCAGCCTTGTGCTGATAGTACCAGCCTAAGAAACGACCGATTTTATAAGCATGCTCTGCTGTTAATGTTTTATTCGCTTCTCCGCGAAAGCCGTCTGTACCAAAATATTTTCCCATTGAAGTTACATCTCCTTGCTTTAAAAATAGTTTCTATACAAAACACTATATTAGTATACTCCCGCAATTTTTACATGACAATAAAAAAATTAAATTTTTTTATTCGAATTAGTATAACTACGCATTGTGTCAGGCTCGAAAATGCGACACATTTCTAGCCCTTTCTATGTCTCTATAGGTAGTTATGTGTCTCAAAATACAACTCATTCACATGTTCTGAGTGGAGCAGCTCGTGAGCCTTACGGCTTAAAGGCTTGCCGATAAAGTCTTCATACAGCTTCTGAACTTCCTTGTTCTCATGAGAGAAACGAATATATCTGCTGTGATCTAACTGATACAGCTTCTGACCGCGGCTCTCTGCCAGCTCGCAGCCATCGTGGATAGGCTGTCCGCCACCGCCTACACAGCCACCGGGACATGCCATCACTTCTACGAAGTCATACTCTACTCTTCCCTCCACAATATCCTGCATCAGCTTCTCAGCATTTCCCAGACCGCTGACAGTACAGGTTCTAAGTATCTTATCTCCCAGCTTGAATTCTCTTTCACGACGACCTTCCATACCTCTCACTTCGCTGAAAGCGTCTGCATCCGGATTTTTGCCCTCTACCACTGCATAAGCCGTACGAAGGGCAGCCTCCATAACACCACCGGTTACACCAAAAATTACGCCTGCGCCGGTACTTTCCCCCAAGGGTGAATCCCATGCCTCTTCCTGTAAGCTTCTGGGATTGATATGCTCCGCCTTAATCAAACGCACCAGTTCTCTGGTGGTCAGTACGATATCCACATCCTGACCTGCTCCTGCACTTCTCATGTAAGACAGGGAAGCCTCTCGCTTCTTGGATACACAGGGCATGATAGAAATACAGCAAATATTTCTGGGGTCAATCCCCATCTTCTTTGCAAAATAAGTCTTCGTCACCGCGCCAAACATCTGTTGAGGTGATTTTGCAGTAGAAAGATTACGCAGATACTTGGGATATTTTTTGCTGACAAAGTTTACCCAGCCCGGACAACAGGAGGTAAACATGGGCCAAGCGTACTTACCCGGATTGCCCAATCTTTCCAAAAGCTCGCTACCTTCCTCCATAATGGTTAAATCCGCCGTAAAGTTGGTATCAAATACATAATCAAAGCCAATACGCTTTAGGGCAGCTACCATCAAGCCTTCGGTAGCCTCCTCCGGTGATAAGCCCAGTGCTTCGCCCCATGCAGCACGCACTGCCGGTGCCACCTGTACTACGGTCACCTTCTCCGCATCTGCCAAGGCATCAAACACCTTGGGAATATCATTACGTTCCCGAAGGGCACCGGTAGGACAATGGGTAATACACTGACCGCAAAGAGTACAATCAGAGCAGTCAATGGTCTTATTTCCTGCTACATCTACCGTAGTACGGGAGCCTGTATTCTGCACATCCCATACATGTAATCCCTGCACCTTATCACAAATCTGCACGCAACGCATACATTTAATACACTTGCTGGAATCCCTGATAAGCGGGAAGCTATGGTCCCAAGGCACCTTCGGTACTTCTTCCTCATAAGGCACCTCTAAAATCCCCAAATCATTGGAAAGCTTCTGTAAATTACAATTACCACTTCTCACACAGGTAGCACAATGACAGTCGTGCTGTGAAAGTATCAATTCCACATTGGTTCTTCTCACACGTCTTACCTTTGGTGAATTGGTATAAATTACCATTCCCTCTTCTACAGGGCTGTTACAGGCAGTAATCAACTTTTCCTTGCCCTGCATTTCTACCACACATACCTTACAGGCACTAATTTCATTAATTCCCTCTAAAAAGCACAAATGAGGGATTTCTATTCCTACAGAGGATGCCGCCTTCATGACAGTAGTTCCCTCTGCTACTTCTACTAAAAGTCCGTCTATTGTTAATCTTACCATATCGCTGCACGTCCTCCCTTCAAGCTTCCATAACCGTACTTATCACAGCGCAGACAACGACCTGCCTCCTGACAAGCCTCCTGCTCTGTCATACCACATTCAAAGGCATCAAAGCTCTGCTTACGCTCACAAGCCTCCAACTCGGTCAGTTGGATACGTCCGCAAGGCTCCTTATCCTCGTAGCGTACAGGCGGAATTTCCACATCACAGGGAATCACGTGATGATATCCTAAATATTCATCGATATTTGCCGCAGCCACCTTACCGGCTGCGATTGCACGGATTACAGTTGCAGGACCTGTTACACAGTCACCGCCTGCAAATACACCCGGTACATCCTTTACTTCACTATCGCTCATGGCACTTAAGGTACCACGCTTTACTGCAATACCTGCCTCTTCAAAGTCTCTGGTTTCGATACCCTGACCAATAGCAACCACTACCACATCACAAGGAATTCGTACAAGAGGCACATCTGCATGTACTGCTCTGGCTCTTCCCCATGCATCAATCTTACTGATAATCTGAGGCTCTACCCAAAGTGCAACTACATTACCGTTTTCATCTGCTTCGATTTTATGTGGTGCCTTTAAGCTATATAACTCAGCACCTTCCGCTACTGCGCCCTCTACTTCCTCCGGCAAAGCAGTCATATCACTCTGTCTTCTACGATAAGCAATGGTTACTTTTTTCGCACCCAGACGAATGGCCGAACGGGTACAGTCCATGGCAACATTACCACCGCCGACTACCACTACATTCTTATCCTTAAAGTCAGGCATATTCTCTTCCCCAATGTTGCGCAGCATCTCTACTGCTGACATAACGCCTATGGAATCCTCGCCTTCAATACCAATCTTCTTATCGGTATGCGCACCAATGGCTATGTAAACCGCATCATATTCCTGACGTAAGGTTTCAAAAGGAATTTCTCCCTCGCCCTTACCGATACGGGTATTCAGCTTCACCTCTACACCCGTAGAAAGAATGGTTTCAATATCCTCATCCAGTCGTTCTCTGGGGAATCTGTAGTTCGGAATACCGTAACGCAGCATACCGCCTAGCTTGCTCTTTTCTTCAAATACCACACAATGATGCCCCATCAGCTCCAGATAATATGCTGCCGACAGACCACCGGGGCCACCGCCTACAATAGCAATTCTTTTGCCGGTGCTTTCCGCCTTGGGCGGCGTGGGTACCGTATTGGCTCTGGCATTATCCACAGCCATTCTTTTCAAGCCTCTGATATTGATGGCACTGTCAATCATATTTCTGCGACATCTGGCCTCACAAGGATGCTCACATATAAGCGCACAAGCTGTAGGAAAGGGATTATCCTTACGAATCAGCTTCACCGCATCCTCATAGCGCTTCTCCCCTACCAAAGCAATGTAACCGGGAATATCCACACCTGCCGGACATAATGCTACACAAGGCACCGGCTGGGTAATATGGCAGGAGCACTTACCCGTTTTAATATGATGTCTGTAATCCTCCTGGAAACCTTCCAAGCCGGATAAAACCATACGAGCCGCCTCATAACCCAATGCACAATCCGCAGAATCTGCAATATCCTGTGCAGTCTCTTTCATCAAATCCAAAGTTTTCAGCGTAGCTCTTCCTTCCAAAACATCCTCTATCAAATTCGCCAACTGTCCCAATCCCACACGACAAGGGGTACACTTGCCACAGGTCTGAGCATGACACATCTTCAAAAAGGACAACTGCAAATCCACAGGACAAAGTCCCGGTGGGCTGGCAATAATACGTCTTTCCAAATCTTTATAGAGGCGTTCTACCGTTAACTGTGCCTCATTGGGTGTTGCAATCTTTAAACGGCTCATAAAAAAACTCCTTTGTAAGCATTATTTTTAATAATGTAAGCGCTTACAAAAGAGTTTACCCTAAATATTGGAAATTCGCAATAGGTTTGGCAAAAGTTAATTATTTATCAATGTAATGCTTTAATCCAACAAAGCCATTTCCTCTTACCACGTCGCAATATTTCCTCCCGGCATTACTCACTACCGAAAAAAACATCTACTCTGTTCTTATCATCTACCGTATGATTATACATCAACAACCGATACTCTCTGGTACGTGTCCGGTACTCTTCACTGCCCTTGGCGAATACGTTCCCGGTTGCATCCAGTAGCCCTATCGTATTGATTACCGGTAGCTCCTGATACTGATTTAATACATACTCCTGATAATCACTCATAGGCAAGCCCGCATTTTCAAGCAAAACCGATGCCAAATAGTTCAAACTCACATCCCCCAACTGCTGACTTTCTGTCTCATAATTGTGCCAAATGAGGAAAGGTGTCTTGTATTGCTGCATCCTTTGCTCCAGACTCCATGTATTTGGATGCTTTCCTGTCACATATTCATAAAAACCATCCTCCAAACGGGGCTGATGATCTCCATACATCACCACAATCGTAGGTTCCTCATAGTTTTCCAAATATGTCAATAGCCCTTGCAGTGCCTCATCACTAGCCTTTATCAGTGACAAATACTGCTCTGTCTGTGGAAATTTGCCAGCCATATCACCAGTCAACTGCACTGTGGTTTCAAAATCATCGCCATCATAAGTATATCCACCATGGTTCTGCATAGTAATATTGAAGAAAAACTGTGGTTTACCCTTTTGTTTCTCCTCAAAATGCTGCATGATATAATCATAATTTCCCTTATCACTGACATAAAGCCTCAAACTGTCCAATTCCTCATCCAAATCTTCCGAGAAAACTATATTATCAAAGCCCATCTCCCGATAAACCTGCCTACGGTTCCATCCACTAGACAAATAAGGATGAAAAACCGTTGTTTCATAGCCCAACTGCTCCAACACAGATGCAATACCGGGATACTCCTCCGTACCATCGAAAAATTTGTTGTATGGTATGGTGTTAGGATATAAGGCTACTGCATCCGAAGTCAAAAATTCATACTCAGAATTCGCGGTACTACCACCCAATACGGATACATTAGCCCAACCGCGAATACAATTTTTCTCCAAGGAATCCCAGTAACTTAATACCGGGACATTGGTCTCAAACTCTCCCAATACCCTCAAATCCGAAAAGGCTTCGTTCATAATCACCAATATATTCGGCAAAACCTCCGGCAACACTGTTGGTGCATCTTCCTGCTCTCCCCCTCGAACCTTTTCTATGATTTCCTGCACCTCTGCCAAAGAATAATCCTCCGGCAAAGTCTGCGTACTTCCCATTATTTCTGCCAGCAAATCCGCCAGATATGCGTCCTGTGCAAACTGATTGGTATTGGCATGCACCTGTGGATAGTTCATAACAGGCAGTGCCGCACAACCTGCTACCAGAATAACAGTTCCCATTACAGAAACCAGATTCCATCTCTTCACTCCCTGCTCCTGTTTCAGGCTTACCTTCCATACCACAAACCATGCAATTAAATCAACAAGTGCAATAAGCAGTGTTGCATTCGGCGAATAATTATAATTATTTGCTACATTACCGGCCGTTTGCATGGCTTTGAAATCCGACAACTGAAAAGGTGCTCCTCGGAACCTTACCAAGTAGAAATTCAAGGTTCCCACTATCCCAATCAGCAGATTCCCGCATCCTATGGCCGGTACTACGCTTCCCCACAAAACATAAAACAACCAATATAGTACAAACCCCAAGAAGATATTTACGATTTGAACAATGGTCACCTGTGTCAAAGTCAAATAGTAGGTACCGCAAGTCATAAAGCCCAAGACTATCACACCATGAAATCCGCTCCAAAGCACTAAAAATGCATCGTGGAAGGATTGTATCGTCTGTTTTCTTTGATGTTTTCCCCTTTGAACAAGATAACTTAAAACAAACCCTATCAAACAAACTGCCGCATAACAGGTTACTGTTTGGTATACCGTCAAAAGGAAAAATCTGCGCATACAAAATAAAAGTATTATCTGTAGTAATGTGTAAATGTATGGTATCAATACTTGTTTTTTCATATTCATTCCACTCAAAACTATCGAAGTCTAATTTATTGTCAACAGTAAAAATATTACCGCTTTTTATCGAAAAACACAAGCTATTTAGGCAAAGATGATTATTTCCGGTACTTATCCACCAGTTCCGACGCCTTACTCTCAGAAATATTCAGTTTTTCGCTAACTTTCCGAATAGTCTCCTCTCTGGACACATTCCAATCCTGACCACTTTCTACCAAAGCTTTTATTCCTTCTTCTCGTCCTTCCTCTCGTCCCTCTTCTCTGCCCTCTGCTCTAGCATCCCGCCGTTCCATATACATATGCCAATTCTCATCATACTCAAACAACACATTCCCCCGTGCCTTGAAACGATGTTTCTTTAGAAACTCTGCCATCACACCATGCTCGATGCAGTAAAAAATCGCCTCGTCCACTGCCTTCTTCCGCTTCATGCCCTTTTGTAAATTCAACCGCACCTGATGAATGAAGAAAGCATACTCCTCCAGCTTACTACATCCCTGCATCAATTCTTTATTCCGACCATAATTAATATTAATCATTCTCACAACCACCTCCAAGCTCTTCTCTTCCTCTGTAATTTCATAAGCATCTGACAGCTTCAACAGCCTTTCGTCCGGCATGTCCTTCACCCCATTGTAGAATACTACGAAATGAGGCGTAGGTAGCTTCACCTGTGTGCTCCCATAGATATTCTGCTCCGTATAATCCACATACCGCAGATATTCCTGACTGATATAATGCAAGAAACGCAAGGGCATGTTGGGATTATAGGTACTCTGGTGTTCGTACAGGTTAATGGTACCGATCAACATGTACGCCAAATCATTCTTCATGCCCATGTAGAGCACATTATCCATGGTGATAACCTCTAAATCCTCCTCATTATGATATGCTGTTCCATGCAATGCATTATAAAGCTGCAGCAATGCTTCCTTATCCTTCGCAAAAAGCTCCCGAAACAACCGGTCCTTGACCTTTCGATTGCTACGAAACTCACTCCTCGACGGAAACGCAAATAAACGCTTCACGCTGCCGAGACTCTTTCTCAACAACCACTTCTTACACATATTCAATTTCCTTTCCGCAGGGAACCTTCCCTGCACTTATTTGAGTATTTCGCAAGGGAATCTACGAATGGACACACGTCCATAGAAACTTGAATTTTGAATAATAGAACTCTTGCTTGTAAATATTATAGCATGTGCATTTCTGAAAAGCAATCGTTTCCCCTCAAATCTTTCCGTTTTACACCACTTTTCTTTCAGTATGACTGAAATTTAATTTATCCGGAATTTATTAGAATTATAAGTAGAGAGGTGATAACAAATGAGTCAGAAACATACAGATACTTACAAAGTAATCGGACAAACAATCCAGAAATATCGGAAGCAAAGAGGTCTAACACAAGAACAGCTGGCAGATAAAATCAATATCAGTGTCAGCTATTTAACCAAGATTGAAGCCAAGAACTGTGACCAGCCCTTTTCACTGGAGGTGTTATTGGATATCTCCGAGGGTTTAGAGGTATCCATTCATCAGCTGTTGGAGAGTTTGGAGTAACAGCACTGAAAAAAGGACCGCCTAAGCGGTCCTTCCTTACTCCAACTCACATTTCACTTTATCATGCACAGAGATTTCTTCTCCTATCTGCACTTCCATCAGCTTCATCTCAGTTTCTGCGATTACTGTATGTTTGCAACCGATAGGCATTTCCAACACATCGCCTGCCTTTATGGGTTGTTTCATACCATCTATGATAGCATAACCGGTTCCGGATAATACTGTCCAGATTTCGCGACGATTGTTATGAAAATGATAGTTCATACCATGTCCGGGGTTTAAGGTCACCTTAATGGTCATGCTATTCTTTTCCACATCCATGACTTCATATCTGCCCCAAGACTTCTCTGCAAACATAATCTCCTGATTAATCTGGTCTACGAAAGGTTTGATATGTGCTGACTCCTCTTTCTCAGACACCAGTATACCCTCTGCACTGGCACTGACGATAGCATTCTTGATACCCATGCACAGGATAGGCACATTCAATTCATTGATCACATGCAGGTTTTCACAATTATCATTCTGCATCACCTTACCGATGGTATGCTCCTCCATGGCTTCGGTCAGAGTATTCCAAGTACCCAAATCCTTCCACTCTCCGCCGAAACGAAGCACCTGTATCTTCTTTTCCTGCTCTACTACCGCATAGTCAAAGCTGATTTTCGTCAAAGTCTCGTACTTTTCAAACAAGTCCTGATAATCCACGAAATCAATGAGCTCATGAGCCTTGTCCAGCACATATTTCAACTTATACGCGAAAACACCACCATTCCAGAGTGCTCCCTGTTCGATATATTCCGCTGCAGTCTGGGCATCCGGCTTCTCCTTGAAGGTAGCCACTTCGCTCACCCGTTTCTTATCTACCGGCATCACATAGCCATACTTCTCACTGGGATAAGTAGGCTCCATACCCATCAAAACCAAATTCGCATCACTACTCTTCGCCAGTTCTCCCAGCTCTGCTACTGCTTCGAAATAATCCTTGTTCACATAGGGGTCCACCGGACAAACGATAACGGTTTCATTCTCATCAATGCCCTTCACATCATGCAAATAAGCAGTTGCCAGTGCAATAGCAGGAAAAGTATCTCTTCTACAAGGCTCCACACACACATTCACACCTTCGCCTAACTGGTTATTGATGGCAGATACCTGTGCTTCGGAGGTAGCAATGGTAATCGTCACATTCCGGTCTATGGAATGCAATTGACGATAAACCTTCTGTATCATTGATTCATACTGCCCATCTTCTGACTTAAAAATCTTAATAAACTGCTTCGAGCGTATATCATTGGAAAGGGGCCATAAACGCTTTCCGGAACCTCCGGACAATAGTATGATATTCATAGCTGTTCTCCTTGTAAAGTCTTGAAATAATAGTACTGTATTTTGAGGGAAAATACAAGGCTTGATTCAAGCATATACTAATCAAAACCTCACTTGGATAATACTTTAATGTATAACATCTTCCTTTTTCAATTGAACGTTCAACTCATTCACTCCGGTTCTCAAAGAAAAATGTATTGTATGAAATCCCATTTTCTTTGCTTGCATAATATTGTCTTCATGATCATCAATTAATAAAATTTCATATGGCTTTAAATCAGTCTGCTCTAATATTTTCTTATAGAAATTTTCGTTAGGCTTAGTAAGCCCCATTTCATATGACAAAAACTGATACTGTGCTGGAAAAATATTCATATCTCCTCTATCCTTATACATATCACCATTTGTCTGATCCATGTTTGAGAAAACACCAATCTCATAACCCTCATCTTTTAATCGTTGTGCAATCTCTTTCATCTTATTATTAGGTTTCCATACACTCTTCCATGTGTTTTCAACAAACTTACGTTCATCAGCATTTAACTGTGTTCCTATTTTGTCTTCTATCCAATCTAATATGCTTTTCTTTCCCAAATTTAGTTCTTCATCCAAAATCAATTTTTGCTTATGATTAGTTCGTATTTCTTTAGATAAACGTTTATTAACTACCTCCAAAAAATCCTTTCTAAAATCACCATCAAAATACACCCCGCCCATATCAAAGCATATTAATTTGATTAATGGATTATGTGCCTTATCAAATGTTTGATCAAACAAATCTTTCATAACTTGTACAAAATTTTTATTTTGCATTGATATTACTTCATATTCCGTTTTTCTTTTTCCCTGTTGCCTATTAACAAATAAACATTCCAAATTCCCTGTTCCATTAACTTTTATTTGACCTCGAATGTTTTTTAGAGATTCATCTACCTGTCTATCATATACTTTCAAATTTACTCCAGCATCACTTAAATCCTTATATAGTTTCTTTATTTTACAATCATCAGACTTACTACATAG
>JAZQEK010000045.1:0-178613 GCA_045538995.1 Acetatifactor sp.
CCGTGGGATTATGAATACTTGTATCATTTTTTTCATAAATACTTTGGGCTTACAGTTCAGATGTACCCTAATACAAATGATAAGGGTGAGCAAAAATTCAAAAATCCTGACGTTATTTGGAATTTGTATGTTGGAGAAACAGGCTTCTATATTAAAAAGAAAAGTAAGGTGATAAATAAGAATAACCCAGATATAAAAAGATTTAAACAATTTTTACTGCAAGATTCGCCATTTGAAGTAGTGGTGCTATATGAATACGAGGAAGGCGAAGATAGAATATAACTGATTATGTAAAACATCAAAAGAGTAGTTGACATATTGATAACTGTAAAAAGAAAGAATGTAATAACTTGAAACTACAGTTTGACGGAGCACCCCCAATTTTTCAGGAAGTTCTGTAAGAAAACACAAATCAATACATGAATACTGTACAAACAGTTTGTGGGATGAAAAATAATGCAGTTAGTCAGGGTGTTTTCTATTCATAGGTTAAAAATGTGCCTTCATGGATAAAATTGCGAGTTATGAGGACAGCTTCGCAATAATTTCCCGGGGTCATAGCATTTTCCGGTTTCAAAAAACTTTTCTGAAAAAGGGATAAATAATCATAGTGAAAAACAAGAACAGCGGCTCCGAAAGGAACCGCTGTAAAATTTTAAGAAATCCTATGAAATTACCAATACCCAGGTGTCAAACCAGCGTAAAAATTTGTCTACATATTCTACACTTACCGGTTGGCCGGAAAGTACCGGGTAGAACATGATGAAAAGTGCAAATGCTAGGATAGCGTAAGCAATTACCAAACTATAGAAAATGGTAGAACTTAGCTTTCCTTTTAACTTTTCTTTCAACTGCAGGAAGCAGAAGCCAATCATCAGTGCCAGGAAGGGTACGCTGGGGAAATAGTGGTAAATAAAGGTACAGCGTGATACCAGTGTCCATGGCAGATATTGTGCCAAATACGCTACGCAAAGGAAGCCGGCCGTTTTGTTCTTCTTGGTAATGGCTACATACAGAGTGTATACAAAGGCCGGAATGCCTGCCCACCAAACCAATGGATTACCAAAGGAACTAATACCCTGGCGAAGATTTTCTCCCAAATTGTTGGAATAGTAGAAAATCGGGCGTTCCATAATAGGCCACTGACTCCAGGTAGAGGAGTAAGGGTGTGTGGCTTCCAATTTGCTGTGGTAGCTAAACATGGTTTCCTGATTTTTTAACATTCTTTCTAACAGTCCCGGCCGGTAGGAATCCACGAAAGGAATGTAGGATAGTAGGTAAATAGTAAAAGGAATAGCCACAAAGAAAATCATACAGAAAAGAATGGTTTTCTTTGTATTTTCCGGAAAACTGCTGATAATGCGTTTATGGGAAATCCCATTGGTGTTACTCTTTGGAGTAGCCTTGGCATAGAGGTATTCCCGATAACGCATGAACAGCTGGGTAAAGAAGATAATCGCCAGTCCGGCTCCGGCATAAGCACCGGTCCATTTGCTGGCAATGCCGAAGCCAAAGGCAATACCGCAGGCACCCAGAGGTATCCAGGTCTTCTTTAAATCCGTATCATAAAAGCTGAGGTTAATATATCGTTCCATGAAGTAGTACATCACGATGATGAAGAAGGTGACGAATACATCGATGGTGGTCAGTCGTGTCTGAGCAAAGTGCATAAAGTCAAAGGCAAACAGGAAGCAGATAAAAGCACCTAAGCCGCGATTGCGGGTGATATTTCTACCCAGTAAGTATAAAAACGGTAGCATCAGCACTCCGAACAAGGCTCCGGCGAAACGGAAGCCGAAGGGAGTGGTGCCCAGAATAGTAGCAGCCCAAGACATCAAAACCTTACCAAAAGGAGGATGGGTATTTTCATAGGTAGGCAATCCATGCATAAATTCATAAACTGTTCGGGTGTAATATATTTCGTCGAAATAGCATCCGCTCAGATGATTGATTTCCTCCGGGAAGGTGTCAGTTTCATCATAAAGAGACAGATAATAGTCTGCATTCTGTACGGGAAGGATATTGCCGGCTTCATCCTGAATAACGATTTCGCCAATGACCGCATCCTCGGTTTTGTTGGTAATACGGATATGCGTAGCATCATAGGGAAGGTCCAAATAGCCCCAGCTGAATACACTTTTCATGGTAAAGTCTTGAATATAAATCCAAGGTGCATCTTCGGAAACCTTAGTCTCCAACGTAAAAGTAATATCCTGTTCGTTCAATAAGTACCAGTTAAGACGGGAAATGGCTTCCCCGTTTGCACCGGAAATATCCAGATAAGTGTTGTTAGGAACGGAAAGCTCTGTTTCCGGAGCAGTGGTATTTCCCAACTGATAAAAAGCAAAGCAGGCATAGAACAGCGTAATGCCCAGCATGGCAATCCAATCTGTCTTCTGAAAAGGCATAGCTTCACGGGAAGGCACCGGTTTCTTAGGGCTGCAAAGCTTCTGTAATAATGTAGAACCGGAGATATCCAAGCTGCCTTTTTCGGAGGCGGTCTTGGAAACTGCCACGACCTTTCCCTTTAAATCACGGCACAGTGTAACATAGAAATAAACACTGCCGGCTACCATCAGAAGGGAAATGGTCAGGATGGAGGCTGCCTTGGCATTATAATTGTATGGGTCGTAATGGTACAATACATGCCATACATTGAAAAAGTGGCTGGCAGACAGGGCAATATAACAGTAAAGGTAACTCTTTTTTCGGCTCATTACATAGGTCATCAACAATAACAGCATGCCCGGGAACAAGTAACGCTCGTGCATACGAACCGAAAACAGGAACATGGTAATAATCAGGAAGGCACCTGTTACATAATAGCGTTCTGCACTTTTCATCTTGCGAAGGAACACAAAGACGGAAAGCAAAGTCAGTAAAACAATCACTACAGTTCCTAGCTCTTTGTAGGTAAAGAATAGGAAGGCCTTGTCCTGTGAAGACCAGTTTAATCCCAGCAAAGCCCAGAAATTATAAGCATTTACGGAGATGTAGGGATAAGAACCCAGTGTACTGGAGTACTGGTTCAATACCTTTTCCAGACCGAAGGGAACACAAAGCAAAATCATCACTGCGATAGCACCAAGTCCGCTAAACAGGTTGATAAAGAATTTTTTCCATTGAAAATCCTTTGCAAAAACATGCTCATAAATACCATAGAGTATCAAAGGGGTAAATACCA
Source organism: Acetatifactor sp. (assembly GCA_045538995.1). Lineage (GTDB taxonomy): Bacteria > Bacillota > Clostridia > Lachnospirales > Lachnospiraceae > Acetatifactor. The sequence goes on from JAZQEK010000045.1 coordinate 3,185, forward strand.
GTATCTGGGGCTTCATCAGAATACCCAGTGCAAAAACACAATAAGCAGGAATGGTTTTTCCTTCTGTCAAGAACATACACATAAGCAGTACGAATAGGGTAAGCACTGCATCTACCTGTCCCCAAATGGAGGAATTGATAAAGATGGCAGGATTCAATAAATAAACTGCGGAAAGAATTAATGCCGCTCCTTGGGAAAAGTATTTCTTCGCAATATGGTACAGAAGGGCACCTGCCACAATATCACAGACGATGGCCGGAAGCTTCAGTAAAAGCAGACTGGAACCGGTGAGATACCCCATGTTACACTTGGACATAATAGCCCCTAATAAATACAAAACATACATGTAACCGGGCGGATAATCCGAAAAGCTGTCAGGGGAATAAAAATTGGCAAAGCCTTCCGAATAGATACGGGAAGCCCAGCCAGCAAAGCAGGCGGTATCGGTCAGAAAACCTTCATAAAAATAGGCAAACAGACAGCGAAGCAAAAAGGCTCCCAAAAGCAAGCTATATAAATACCAATTAGTTTGTGATTTTGTTTTCATAAATTCCTCCATAAAACATAATAGATATATTATAACAGAGAATTGAAAAGATACAAAGAAAAATCTAAAGTTTCAATGAATTCTTTCTAAAGTGCATTGCATCTGTTTCGAAAGGGAAATATAATGAGGAAAAGGGCATATATACTAAGGGAGAGCAATGGATAAAGAGGTGTTCGTATGGCAGGAACAATACTGGAATATTTGAATGACCATGGACCGGTCAGCTTTTTTGAGGAGCCGGTAAATGAGGTAGATAGTCTGATTTTGTGTCAGTTTGCCTATTTGAAATTTGACGGCATGGTGCCGGACGTAAAGGAAAACAAAGTCTCCGTAACGCTGCAGGATTTGAGGAAGCATGCAGATTATGAGAAGCTTTTTAAAAATACTTGGTTTGAAAAGCATAATAAACGTTTGTTTGAGGGCATGCTTGCCAGCAGGCGTTTTCGTCATCTGAAAATGAACTGTTATACCAATATCATAGAAACTGGTTGGGAAACACAGTTTTCCGCCATCACCTTTTTGCTGGAGGATGGCACGATTTATATTGTGTATCGTGGAACCGATGAAAATATCGTAGGCTGGAAAGAAGATTTGAATATGGCCTTTCTGGACCCGATACCCGGACAGGCATACAGTGTGAAATATTTGAATATGGTAGTGGGAAAATTACATCAGCCGTTCTACATCGGCGGTCATTCCAAGGGTGGTAATCTGGCGGTGTATGCAGCTATGAATTGTCCGAAGGAAGTACAGGAGCGAATTATCAAGGTTTATAATATGGATGGTCCCGGCTTTCGACCGGAGGTGCTGGAAAAGTATGATTATGCTGCCATTCAGGAAAAGACTGTGAAAATATTGCCTCATTCTTCTTTGGTGGGAATGATTTTTGAACAGGGCATGGACTATCGTGTAGTAAAGAGCAAGGCATTAGGTCTTTTGCAGCATGACCCTTTCAGTTGGCAGGTAAAGTACGGACGCTTTGTAGATACGGGACAGGTGTTTGAAGGACAGAAATTTGTGAATGATACCTTGAATGAGTGGATTTTGTCCTTGAACCAGGAGCAGCTTCAAGCCTTTGTAGAAACACTGTTTCAAATCATTAACGCAGCAGAAAAGGATAATTTAATCGATTTTTCCAAGGACTGGCAGAACAGTATCAATAGTATGATAGCAGCCATAAAGGAAGTGGATGAGGGAACGAAGAAAGGAATCAGGGAAACCTTAAAGACATTATTTCAGCTGACACAGCTACGGGTAAAGAATGAGATTACCCGTAGACCTAAGGAGCTGTTGGAAAATATCACACAAAGGATAGAAAGTATTGAAACAGGGGAAAAGCAGTGACAGAGGTCTGAGCAGGGTCGAGACGCTCCGGATGCCACTGTACCCCCAGAATAGGAAGCTCAGTGTGAACCAGGGCTTCTACACAATGATCCATAGGACACCACTGGACGGGAAGGAGCCGGGAACCCGGCTGATCCACCGACTGGTGGTGTTTGCTGTTTACATAGGCACTTTCTCCATAAAGGGAATAGAGAAAGGAGCCGGTAGCAATGGTAGTTTCGTGATAGAGATCCCTGTCCGGAGCGGTATGGAGGTCTGCAGTAGGAAGGTGTTGTCGGAGCGTGCCTCCAAGACCTACATTAATAAGTTGCATTCCCTTGCAGATACCCAGCATGGGGATACCGTTTCGGAGGGCTGCCTGAAAGGCTCGAAGCTGTAAAAGATCCAGTTCCGTATCCATGTGGAGGGAGCCTTGGTTGGTTTGTCCGAAAAGGTCCGGTGTGATATCTCCACCACCGGGAAAAAGCAGACCCTGACAGGAAGCCAGTTCGCCTATAGTCAGAGAGGTGACACAGTCTACCTTTAAGGTGTGAAGAATATATTCATAGTTATAAGTATCTTTTTTTCTTCCTACGATACCAATTTTCATACCGGACTGCCTTTCAACTGCAGAGTTCTGCAGAGGGAAGAGCTTTGGAGAAGGGGAATTCCGTGCAGAATTTCGTAGTGTTTTCAACGGTTAGAACAGTATATGTGCAGGGCGGTGGAAAAAGACTTAAAAATGTAAAATATTTCGTAACAGATACATTGTTTGAAGAGGAAAAATGTGGTATGGTATAAAGGATTATGAGGAAGTTTTTTGCGAGTGTATCAGAATAAATTTCGGAGGTCATTTATGAGCAAATTGTGGTATAGAAAACCGGCAATAGAATGGGAGGAAGCACTTCCGCTGGGAAATGGTCGTTTGGGAGCCATGGTGTATGGTATTCCGGACAAGGAGCATATTCAGGTCAATGAGGAAAGTATTTGGTATGGTGGTCCGGTGAATCGTAACAATCCGGACTTGAAAAAATATTTGCCGGAAATCAGAGAATTGATTTTCAAGGGAGAAATCAGCAAGGCAGAGAGACTGATGTTTCTGGCTATGTCCGGTTGTCCCAACAGTGCTCATCCGTCTCAGACACTGGGAGATATTATTTTGGAGTTTGAAGGTCTGGGAGAGGTGACGGATTATCGGAGAGAATTGGATTTGGAAAAGGCTCTCTGTACTGTATCTTTTGTTTCCAATGGTGTTTCTTATCAAAGAGAAATCTTTGTTTCTAAGCCGGCAGACTGTATGCTGATACGTGTTCGTGCAGACAAGAGGGGCAGTATCAATCTTTGGGTCGGCATGGATCGTTGGAAGTTTTATGATGGAATTTGTGCAGATGGGGACAATGGTTTGTATCTGTATGGAAATCTGGGCCGAGGTGCCAGTGAATTTGCTATGAAGCTTCAGGCGAAGGCAATAGGGGGAAAAGTATATACCATTGGCGAGCGTTTGATGATAGAGGAAGCAGATGAGGTGATTTTGACCTTTACTGCAGACACTACTTATCAGTATGGCAAGGAAGAAAAGGAAGCTGCCATAGCAGGATATCAGGAAAAGAATATAGAGTTACCTTATATGGTAGGTCTGGAGGGAAAATCTGTTTATGAGATGGAGGAGCTGCGACTGCAACAGGCTTTGCAGGCAATGCTGCTACAGAAAATGCATGAGCGTATAGTACGTGCAGGACAGAAGGATTTTGATAAGCTTTTGGAGGAACACATAGCAGATTACCAATCTCTCTTTGGCAGGATGGAGTTCGTATTAGCGGGAAGTGCGGAATTTGACAAGCTTCCTACAGACGAACGTATACAGGCAGCAGGAGAAGGTACAGTGGACTTTGGCTTGTCTCAGCTGTATTTTGACTTCGGACGTTATTTGTTGATTGCTTGTAGCAGAGAAGGAGGATTGCCGGCTACCTTACAGGGAATTTGGAACAAGGATATCCTCCCACCTTGGGATTGCAAATATACCATTAATATCAATACTCAGATGAACTATTGGTTGGCAGAGAATTGTAATTTGTCGGAATGTCACATGCCGTTATTTGATTTAATCGAAAAGATGGTAAAGAACGGACGCAGAACTGCCAGAGAGATGTACGGTTGTCGTGGTTTTATGTGTCATCATAATACGGATATTAACGGAGATACTGCTACACAGGATTTGTGGATACCGGGTTCTTATTGGGTCATGGGAGCAGCATGGCTTTGTACCCATCAGTGGACTCACTTTGAGTATACACAGGATGTGAGCTTTTTGCAGAAGCAGTTCCCTATTATGTGTGAAGCGGCATTGTTCTTCTTAGATTTTCTGGTGGAAAAAGATGGCTATCTGGTAACCTGTCCGTCGGTGTCTCCGGAAAACACTTATGTACTTCCTACCGGGGAAAAGGGAGCCAATGGGTATGGTGTAACAATGGATAATCAAATCCTGCGGGATTTGTTCGGACAGTGTATGAAAGGCTTTGCAGTATTACAGAAGGAAGATGCTTTGAGTGAAGAAGTATTGAAAAAGCTTTCTGAGGCAGAAATTACAGATGTAGCTGATTTTATAAAGCAGGTGGAGAAGGCTTGCAGCGGATTAAAGCCTACTCAAATCGGTTCCGATGGTCGTATTCTGGAGTGGCAGGAAGAATATGAGGAGTGGGAGCCGGGACATCGTCATATTTCCCACTTGTATGGTATGCATCCTTCTGAGCAGATTACCATGGATGATACCCCTGAGCTGGCAGCAGCTGCCAGAAAGACACTGGAGTATCGCTTATCCCACGGAGGTGGTCATACCGGTTGGAGCCGTGCGTGGATTATTAATCATTATGCAAAACTATGGGATGGAGAAACGGCTTATGAAAATATAGAGCAGTTATTCGGACATTCTACCTATCCCAATCTGTTTGATAAGCATCCGCCATTCCAGATTGATGGTAATTTCGGTGCCACTGCAGCTATGGCAGAGATGCTGTTACAGAGTACCATGCAGCGTGTGGTATTGTTACCGGCTTTACCGAAGGCTTGGGAGAGCGGTTCTATGAAGGGTATCCGCATGAAAGGAAATGCAGAGGCGGATATTGATTGGGAACAGGGAAAATTGAAACAATGTGTTATTCGGGCAGAGGCAGCATGGAATAGCAAAGTGCGTTATCAGGATAAGGTGATTACTTTGCAGCTGGCGGCAGGAGAAGAAAAGGTGCTGACGGTAGCAGATTTTGTGAAATAGAGATATGGGCTGTGTCAGGAAAAGATGACACAGTCCAATATGTTTGTAACAGGAAAATTGCGAGGAAGAAGTGGCATGAACAGGGAATCATTGAAGAAGGAAAGGATGAGAGAAAGAAGCATGAGCGGTGAAGCCGGGATGAGCATGGAACGGAAGAAAAGAAAAATCGAATATACGCTCTTGGCAGCTTGGGCAATTCCCAGTGGAATTATGCTGCTGTTGTTTCTCATAAACAGTATTTTCCCCTTTGGAGACAGAAGCTTTTTGTACATGGATATGTATCACCAGTATATGCCTTTCTTTAGTGAGTTCATGGAGAAGGTCAGTGCCGGAGAAAATTTGTTTTATTCTTGGAATGTGGGAGTTGGCTCTAATTTTCTGGCATTGTATGTGTATTATCTGGCAAGTCCGTTTCACTGGTTGGCCTTTCTGTTTCCCAAGGAATATCTGATGGAATTCATGAGTTATCTGGTGATTGTGAAAATCGGCCTGTGCGGGCTGACTTTTTGTTATTATTTGCAGAAGCATTTCCGGACGAAATCGGTTCTGACTGTGTTGTTCTCCATGTTTTATGCTTTGTCAGGGTACATGGCAGCCTATAACTGGAATATTATGTGGCTGGATTGTGTGGTATTGCTTCCCCTGATACTTTGGGGGCTGGAGCTTTTGGTAAAGGAAGGACGTCCCTTTCTGTATTGTGTGACTTTGGCTCTATCCATACTGACTAATTTTTATATTTCTATTATGATATGTATTTTTCTGGTACTGTACTTTGCAGTACTGCTTGTTCAGAATGAAAGGTTTGTGAAACCGATTATTCAATTTGGCGTATTTTCTCTATTGGCAGGCGGGCTGGCAGCAGTACTGTTGGTGCCGGAGGTGTGTGCCATTATTGTAACGGATTTCGGTGCGATGGAGTTCCCAAAGAAGGTAGAGTCTTATTTTTCTATATTGGATGAATTGGCGAGACATCAGCTTAGTGTGACCACAGAAAGAGGACTGGAGCACTGGCCGAATATTTATTGCGGAGTGGCAGTATTTTTGTTGTTGCCCATGTATGTATTGGATGAGAAAATCCCTATCAAAAGAAGATTCTGGATGTTGGGACTGATTGGATTTTTATTGATTAGTTTTTCTACTAATGTTTTGGATTTTATTTGGCACGGTTTGAATTATCCGGATTCCTTGCCTGCCAGACAGTCCTTTATCTATATTTTCCTGATACTGGTTATGTGCTTTGAAGCCTTCGGGCATATCCGGGAAATGGAGAAGAAAAGGTTGTTTCATATTTTTCTGGGAGCAGTACTCTTTTTATTGTTTTGTGAGAAATTCATGGATTACGAGGAGTTTGTGGTCGGTGTAGAGGTACTGTCACTGATTTTTGTGGCAATCTATGCAGTGCTTATGTACTATTACAGACATCATACGGAAAAGGAATGGCAGACGGTATTGTGTGTAATTGCCTTTGTAGTGGCCGGTGTGGAAGTGGGACTGAACACCTACAATACCAGTATCGGTACCGTAAGCAGAGATGCTTATCTGGAACAAATTGAGGATTATCAGACCTTACATCAGTTGGCAGAGAAGCGTACAGAAGGTTTTTGGCGTATGGAGAAGTTTGAGCGAACCACCAAAAATGATGGTACTTTGGCGAGCTATCCTACCGCGTCTGTATTCTCTTCGACTTTAAATTCCAATGTGGCGAATTTTTATGAAAAACTGGGAATGCGTCATAGCAAGGTGTATTACGGATTTGACGGAGCGACTGCACTGACTTCAGCACTCCTGAATGTAGCATATATGTATGGAGACACAGAAGATGCTTTGAGAAACGAAGCTTGTCTGACAGAGGAGAAGTTGTATACACCGGTTTCGAAAAGTGGCGATATTACCTTATATGAGTGTAATTATACTTTGCCCTTTGGCTATGTGATTCCCAAGGATTATACCTGGCCGGAGTTGAAAACCACAGACCCCTTAATATTGCAAAATGAAATGGTGAAAGCTTTCGGCATAGAGAAGGAGCTTTTCACGAAAGCAGATGTGAAAAAGAAGGGAGATAATATACTGCTGAAGGCAGAAGAGGATGCTTATTATTATATGGTAGTCAGTGCTTCCGGAACTTCTAAAGTAAATGCAGAGGGGGATTTTGGTACCAAAAACTATAAGGATTTGAAAAAGAATGGTGTTCTGTATGTAGGTTATCTCACGGAAGGACAGAGTATAGAGTTTGAAAACGGTGATGGTGCAGATGCTACTCCTGCAATCAGTCTGACGGCATACCATATGGATAGGAACGTATTGCGTGAGGTGTTAAACCGGCTTTCTCAACAGCATATGGAGCAGGTGACTTATGACAGTACGCATGTGGAAGGAAGGATTTCCATGACAGCACCCGGACAGGTGGTGCTTTCCGTGCCTTATGAAGCAGGTTGGCAGGTATGCGTGAATGGAGAAGCGGTGGAAACGGAGATGTTTGGTGATTGTTTCATGACCATACCCTTGGAGGCAGGAGAATATGAGATTACCATGGATTATGACCCTAAGGGGCGTAAGGAAGGGATTTGTCTGAGCTTGGTGAGCTTGGTGCTGTTCGCAGGACTGGCGATGCTGGATAGGAAGAAGTCTAGGAAGACTGTGGCAGATACGGAGCCGGTTGCGGAGGAAGAAGCACCGGAAGAGATAGTAACGGACGAGATAGCGGAAGAGCCGGCACGAAAGACGGCAGATATCGGGGAAGAACAACTGGAGAAAGGGATGGTGTGACGAATATGAGTATTTGGCTTGATGAGTTGTTAAAGAAGTGGAAAAAAGGTGGTAAGGATAGTCAAGGACAGCAATATCGTGCTGTGGAATTGGAAACTGCTTCGGGTCAGAATCCCGGAAGTGTACTTTACAATGAGATTGGTTTCTATATCGATTTGGTGGCAGATGGTGATGAGGATTTTGTGATATTGAAGTCTTCTGACGGTTTTCTACAGTTTTATGGAGTAGAGGACAGTTTCATAGCAGAAATGCGTATAAACTATGGGAATAAGGATTTTCGAACCTTTACTTTTATCAATAGAGAAAAGAAAAACGCACTGGAAAGAATTACACTGGAAACGCCATACGGAAGCTATACCCCCATGGAAAGGGATGTGCTTACTTACGAGCAGTTGAAGGATATCGTAAGAAATTACTATATGTGTCTGAATCCCGAGGAATTTTTGGAAAAGACAGATTGGGTGGAGACTACGGAAGAAACGAAAAGGTATATGCGGGGGTAGAGAAGGTTGTCGAATTCTTTTTTTCAACCTAGATATTTTTATTGGGATTAGCTCTGTTGATGGTGAGCTTATTTACAGCACTGGATGTCTATACAAATTAGCAAACGAAATATGGAAAAGAGGCTGCCGATAAATTCGGTAACGACCTAACTCACACTTAAATTTGCATATTTTTTGGGAGATACCCCAACAGCCTTTGTAAATGCCTTGAAAAAGTTGCTATAGTCCGTAAAACCGCTTTTTTCATAGGCATCCATAACAGAACTGCCATCGTTTAGCAGCGACTTGGCAATACTGATTCTGCGAGCGGTGATGTACTTGTTGATGGTGGTGCCGGTGGCACTTTTAAAAATTCTGCAAATGTAGGATTCGCTGAGGTAAAAATGCACTGCCAGTTGTGCAACAGAGATGTTTTGGGTGATATTCTGGTTAATATAGTTCAGGATATCATCTACCTGATGATTGTATTTGAACTCGGGGGCAGTAGTTTCCTCTGTATTATCAGAGGAGAGCATATTCAGCATGACCATCAGCTCCATAAAGGCTGCCCGCTCCGTAATATCATGGGCATAGCCTTCCGCAGAGGTGATTTTATTAATAAAGTACAGGAAGCGTTTCTGTTGTTCCCGACTCAGAGAGAGTTTGTGTGAAAAGTGATTGGTACGCTCTGAAAAACAGTAATCTAAATTGGTAGATGACGTGGAAAGCTCTTTCAAAAAGTCCGGGTGAATGGATAAAACAATACGTTCATGCACCATGCTGTCAATCTGGGTCAGCTTGTGACTTTCATACTGATTGATTAAAAATACATCACCGGGAGCAATGCTGTAAAACTTATTATCTATCAGAAACTGCTTGCCGCCGGAAATAGAATAGTACAGCTCATAACAGTCATGGATGTGCATATCCATGGCTTTTTCTTCTTTATAAAGGTGTGCAATAGCAAAGGTTTTGGTTTCCAAACAGCTTTCAATAGCAATTTTACAAGAGGCTAATTCCTGCATAAACAATCCTCACAATTCTTATTTTTCACAAGTATATCCAAGAAGTTCAAAATTTGCAATATTTTATTTGAAATTTGAATGGAATTAGTGAATTTTTTCTGATATGCTTTTATTGTGATAAAATAATTGAATAAAAAAAGAGGGCATATATATAAAAACATGTTGGAATTTTACAAATGATGTGTTATAATGTAAGTGCTTTCATAAAATGATACAAATTCTACCGGATACATAGTGCAAAATGACTGAAAGTAACCGGCAGAGGAAAGAGAGGCGTAAGGTGGAACTTAGAACAGCAGTATCTCCAAGAGATGTGAAAACGTATACCACAGACCGTTTGAGAGAGGAATTCTTGATACAGAATCTTTTCGTACCGGGAGAAATTAAGTTGGTATACAGCCATATTGACAGAATTATTACAGGCGCGGCAGTGCCGGTGGAACCAATCACCCTGACTGCAGGTGATGAACTTCGTGCAGAGTATTTCTGCCAGAGAAGAGAATTGGGCGTTATCAATATCGGAGGAGCAGGTACCATTTCCGTAAACGGAAAGGTGTACAAGGTAGGCTACAAAGAAGCAATGTACATCGGTATGGGTTCCAGAGATATTGTGTTTGCAAGCGATGATGCCAGCAATCCGGCTAAGTTTTATCTGAACTCCGCACCCGCTCACAAGACTTATCCTACTGTATTGATTAAACCGGAAGGAACTCCGGAAGAGGGCGTAGTCATTGTAAAGGATGAGAACAAAGTAGAGCTTGGTTGCTTAGAGGATGCAAACCACAGAGTAATCTGTAAATATATTTTACCGGGACAGGTAGAAAGCTGTCAGTTGGTGATGGGTATGACCAAGTTAGAGCCGGGCAGTGTATGGAACACCATGCCTTGTCATACACATGACAGACGTATGGAGGTTTATCTGTATTTTGAAATGAAAGAGGATGCCTTCGTAATGCATTACATGGGCGAGCCGCAGGAAACCCGTCACATCGTTATGAGAAATGAAGAGGCTGTGATTTCACCCAGCTGGTCTATCCACTCAGGCTGCGGTTCCAGAGCATATACCTTTATCTGGGGTATGGTTGGTGAGAATCAGGACTTTGATGATATGGACGGTGTAGCGAACCAGGATATTCGCTAATAAATTCGGAAACATTTAAAACAACTCACATAAAAACATTTAAAAAGGAGAGAATTATCATGGGAAACTTTATTCAGGGATTTTCATTGGAAGGTAAGATTGCATTGGTGACAGGTGCTTCTTACGGTATCGGTTTTGCAATTGCTTCTGCATATGCTGAGGCAGGTGCAACTATCTGTTTCAACGACATCAATCAGGAATTGGTGGACAAGGGACTTGCAGCTTATGCAGAAAAAGGTATCAAGGCTCATGGTTATGTTTGCGACGTAACTAACGAGGATGCTGTAAATGCTATGGTGGCTCAGATTGAGAAGGAAGTTGGTGTAATCGACATCCTTGTAAACAATGCAGGTATCATCAAGCGTATTCCTATGCATGAGATGACCGCAGCTCAGTTCAGACAGGTTATTGACATCGACTTAAATGGTCCTTTCATCGTATCTAAGGCAGTTATTCCTTCTATGATTCAGAAGGGTCATGGTAAGATTATTAACATCTGCTCTATGATGTCTGAGCTTGGACGTGAAACAGTATCTGCTTACGCAGCTGCAAAGGGCGGCTTAAAGATGCTCACCAAGAATATTTGTTCCGAATATGGTCAGTACAACATTCAGTGTAACGGCCTTGGACCCGGTTATATTGAAACTCCTCAGACCGCTCCTCTTCGTGAGGTTCAGCCTGATGGCAGCAAGCATCCTTTCGATCAGTTCATCTGTGCTAAGACCCCTGCTAACAGATGGTTAAAGCCTGAAGAATTGGCTGGTCCTGCAGTATTCCTTGCTTCTGATGCATCTAACGCTGTAAACGGTCACATTCTTTATGTAGATGGCGGTATCTTGGCTTACATCGGAAAGCAGCCTAGCTAAAGACGAAAAGAACTTCTAAGGCAGCAAAGGACGCTGCCAAGAAGTACTATGTTTCGTCCAAGGAGTTTGCCGGAGGCAAACTCCACAGCATAACAGAATGGAGTAAAATTAGATGAAAATCGCTTTAATTAATGAAAACAGTCAGGCGGCAAAGAATGAATTGATTTGCACTACATTGAAGAGTGTAGTAGAGCCTATGGGTTATGAAGTGTATAACTATGGTATGTATGGTGCAGAAGACCCGAATTCTTTAACTTATGTACAGTGCGGTATTTTGGCAGCTGTACTCATTAACTCAGGAGCAGCTGATTTTGTTATTACCGGTTGTGGTACCGGTGAAGGGGCAATGTTGGCAGCAAACTCCTTCCCTAAGGTATTATGTGGACATGTAACTTCTCCGCTGGATGCATATTTATTCTCACAGGTAAATGATGGTAACTGCATCGCGTTCCCTTTTGCTGAGAATTATGGCTGGGGTGGTGAGCTGAACCTTCAGTATACCTTTGAAAAATTGTTCTGTGCTCCTGGTGGCGGTGGCTACCCGAAGGAGAGAGTAGTACCTGAGCAGAGAAACAAGAAGATTTTAGATGCTGTTAAGGAAGTTACCCATGTAGATATGGTGACTATCTTAAAGAACCTTGACAGAGAGTTGGTAAAGGGTGCTTTGTCCGGTGAGAAGTTCCAGGAATACTTCTTCGCAAACTGCAAGTGCGACAAGATGGCAGAAGCGGTAAAAGAAGTTTTAGCTTAGTTAATGGAGGAAAATAAAATGAACGCAATCTTAGAACAGATTCAGAAAATCGGTATTGTACCGGTTGTTGTAATCAATGATGAAAAGGATGCTGTGCCTTTGGCAAAAGCTCTTTGTGCAGGCGGACTTCCTTGTGCTGAGGTTACCTTCCGTACTGCAGCAGCAGCAGGCGCAATTAAGGCTATGACCGAAGCTTTCCCTAACATGTGTGTAGGTGCAGGTACTGTATTAAATGCTGAACAGGTAGATGCAGCAGTGGCAGCAGGCGCTAAGTTTATCGTTAGCCCCGGTTTAAATCCTAACACCGTGAAGTATTGTATCGAAAAGGGTGTGCCGATTACTCCCGGTACCTCCAGTCCTTCCGATATCGAAGCAGCTATCGAGCTTGGTTTGGATGTAGTGAAGTTCTTCCCGGCAGAACAGTCCGGCGGTCTTGCAAAGATTAAGGCTATGGCAGCACCTTATGTAAATATGAAGTTTATGCCTACCGGTGGTATCAATGCAAAGAACATTACTTCTTACTTAGACTTCCCGAAGATTATCGCATGCGGCGGTTCTTGGATGGTTCCCGGCGACCTTATCAGTGCCGGCGAGTGGGACAAGATTGAGCAGTTAACCAGAGAAGCAGTTCAGACCATGCTTGGTTTTGAATTGGCTCATGTTGGTGTGAATGCCGAGAACGAAGAAGAAGCAATGAAGGCAGCTAACAGATTTGCATTCTTGTTCGGTATGCCTGCAAAGGTTGGCAACAGCTCTATCTTCGCAGGTAGTGCATTAGAAGTAATGAAGAGTCCTTACCTTGGTAAGAACGGTCATATCGCAATCAGAACCAACTATATCGACAGAGCAGTAAACTATATGGAATCTGTTCTTGGTGTGAAGTTCAATGAAGAGTCTGCTAAGAGAGATGCGAAGGGCGCTCTAAAGGCAATCTACTTAGACGAGGAAATCGGCGGATTCGCAGTACATTTGGTTCAGAAATGATTATAAATTATATAACGAAAGGAAAATAAAACAATGGCAAAAGTAATTACAATGGGCGAAATCATGCTCAGATTATCTACCCCTAACAATGAAAAGTTCATTCAGGCAGACGAATTCGATGTTTGCTACGGTGGTGGTGAAGCAAACGTAGCGGTTTCTTTGGCTAACTATGGTCATGATGCAGAATTCGTTACTGCAGTTCCTAACAACGAAATCGGTGAGTGTGCAGTGGCAGCTCTCAGAAAGTATGGTGTTTGCACAAAGCACATCGCTAAGTGTGGCGAGAGACTTGGTATCTACTTCTTAGAGACCGGTTCTTCCATGAGACCTTCTAAGGTTGTTTATGATAGAGCACATTCTTCTATCTCTACTGCAACCGAAGCGGACTTCGATTTCGATGCTATTTTCGAAGGTGCTGACTGGTTCCACTTTACCGGTATTACTCCTGCTGTATCTGACAGTGCAGCTGAATTAACGGAGAAGGCATTAATCGCTGCTAAGAAGCATGGCGTTAAGGTTTCTGTAGACTTGAACTTCCGTAAGAAATTATGGTCTTCTGAAAAGGCTCAGAAGGTTATGACCAACTTAATGCAGTATGTTGATGTATGTATCGGAAACGAAGAAGATGCTGAATTAGTACTTGGCTTCAAGCCCGGTGAGACCGATGTTACCAGTGGTGAGTTAGAGCTTGCCGGTTACAAGTCCATCTTCGAGCAGATGGTAGAGAAGTTCAACTTCGAGTACTGTGTATCTTCTTTAAGAGTAAGCCGTTCTGCTTCCGATAATGGTTGGTCTGCATGTATTTACTCCAGAGATACCAAGGAATTCTATCACTCCAAAGAGTACTCTATCCATCCTATCGTTGACCGTGTAGGTGGTGGTGATTCCTTCGCAGGCGGTGTTATCTGTGGTATGTTGGATGGTAAGGATTTCAGAGCAGCTCTTGAGTATGGTGTAGCAGCTTCTGCATTGAAGCACACCATTCCTGGCGACTTCAACTTGGTATCCAGAAAAGAAGTGGAAACACTTGCCGGTGGCGACGCTTCAGGACGTGTTCAGAGATAAAGTTTCAGAAAATAAAAAACGGGCAGCTCCCGATTATTCAGGGAGCTGTCCGTTTACATATTTCTTAATAGCTTCAAAGCTTTCCTTGCTCAATACATGTTCAATCTTACAGGCATCTTCGGAAGCGATTGCTTCATCTACCCCTAAACGAACCAGCCAGCTGGTTAATAGTTCATGACGTTCGTAAATCATTTCAGCAATTTCCCGACCGCTTTCCGTCAGATAAATAAAGCCTTCCTTGGTAACCGTAATATGTTCTTTTTCACGCAGATTCTTCATTGCTACACTGATGCTGGATTTTTTATATCCTAACTCTTCAGCAATATCGACAGAGCGGACAACAGGTCGTACCTTGCTCAGCATTAATATAGTTTCCAAATAGTTTTCAGCGGATTCGTTTGTATGCATAATACCCCTCACAGCTTCGTTCATACTTTTCTTAAGTATATCATACTCAAAATTTTAGAGCAATGCTGATTCTTGATAAATTTAATCGATTATCTCAAAAACACAGAAATTTCACATAGAAAACAAAAACTTTGTAAACTATTGAAGAATGTACGGAAATTGATAAAAATTCTAAAAATATAAAATGTTATTCACAAATATCAGAAAATAGGGTATACTAAATATGTGTATTGAGAAAACAGGAGGTGTATTATGGGAACATTAACAGGAAAGGTAGCGATTATTACAGGTGCAGGTCGTGCAGTGCTGAGTGATGGCAGATGTGGCTCCATTGGATATGGTATGGCAACTGCTTATGCAAAGGAAGGTGCGAATCTGGTTATAACAGGCAGAAACGTAAAGAAGCTGGAGGATGCAAAAGAGGAGTTAGAGCGTTTATACGGTATTCAGGTTTTGATAGTGCAGGCTGATGTGAATGCCGGTGCAGATAATGAAGCTGTAGTAAAGGAAGTAATAAGACAAACCATAGAAACCTTTGGCAGAATTGATGTATTGATTAACAATGCACAGGCTTCGGCTTCCGGTGTGACATTAAAGGAGCATACTACGCAGCAGTTTGATTTGGCTTTGTATTCCGGATTGTATGCAACCTTTTACTATATGAAGGCGTGTTATCCCTATCTGGCAGAAAGTAAGGGGACTGTAATTAATTTTGCCTCCGGTGCAGGTTTATTTGGAAATTTCGGACAATGTGCTTATGCAGCTGCAAAGGAAGGGGTACGTGGGCTGTCCAGAGTGGCTGCCACGGAGTGGGCAAAGGATGGTATCGGTGTATTTGTGATTTGTCCGTTGGCATGGACAGCACAGCTGGAACAGTTTGAAAAGAACTATCCGGAAGCTTTTCAGGCGAATGTGAAGATGCCTCCGGCAGGACATTATGGAGATACAGAGTTAGAGATTGGTCGTGTATGTGTACAGCTGGCGAATCCGGACTTTAAATTTATGACCGGTGAGACCTTGACATTGGAAGGCGGAATGGGTCTGAGACCATAGGAAAATATAGGGAAAATGGTTGTATTTCGTAAAGATGGCAGTCTGCTGTGGTGGACTGCTATTTTTGTGGAAGTTTGCTTTATTTCTTTACCGAAATAAAGTATTTATTATGGTAATTCGGACCAGAATATGGTACACTTTTTCTGAGAATATAAAATCACAGGGAAAGATTTCCTTTTGTAGAAAATCTTCGTAGAAAAGGAGCTTAATTACTCAATTTACGAAGGATAACCAAAAAGCAGAAGCAAGAGAGGATAGCAGTATGGAAAAATTAATCAAACCGCCGGTGGAGGTCAGATACCGGGAAGAATTAGAAGCTTTAAAGGCAACAGACTTGAGTAAGAAACCACAGAATTGGGAACTGTCGCCTCAGGCAGTACGTACTTTTATTTTAGGGAGCAGAACGCCTATTTTATATAATGGGAAGGAAATCGTCATCCGGAAAAAATATTTTGGAAACGATGCCTTGGTGGAGCGTTGTATTATTACTTTGGCAGGAAACCGAGGTCTGATGCTGGTGGGAGAGCCGGGTACGGCGAAAACCATGCTTTCAGAGCTGTTGTCTGCGGCTATCAGTGGTGTCAGTACCAACACCATACAGGGTACGGCAGGTACCACGGAGGATATGATTAAGTATTCCTGGAACTATGCACTGCTTCTGGCCAAAGGACCCAGTCGCGAGGCATTGGTGCCTTCCCCTTTGTATGTAGGTATGGAAAAGGGTATTTTAACACGTTTCGAGGAAATTACCCGTACTCCCGCAGAAGTGCAGGACAGTTTGATTAGTGTGCTCAGTGATAAGGTATTGAACGTTCCGGAGTTGGGAGACGATGGTATTCTTTTTGCACGCCCCGGTTTTAATGTAATCGGTACGGCCAATACCAGAGACAAGGGCGTAAATGAAATGAGTAGTGCATTGAAGCGTCGATTTAACTTTGAAACAGTTATGCCCGTACGAGAAGTAGCCTTGGAGAAGCAAATTATTTTGAGCGAGGTAAATCAGCTGGCTGCAGAAAGTCATATAGAAATGCAGGCTGATGAAGAAGTGGCAGAGCTTTTAGCATCTACCTATCATGAGCTGCGTGAGGGAATTTCTTCTATGGGACATCGTATCGATAGTCCTGGTGCAGTTATGAGTACAGCAGAAGCGGTTTCTGTTTATTATCAGACCATGATCAGTGGATATTATTACGGAAACGGTCAGATGGAGGTGGATCAGCTGGTACAGAATCTGGTAGGAGCACTCTCTAAGGAAAACAAAGAGGATTTGGGAAAAGTAAAGGAATATTTCAATACAGTAATCAAAGACAAGAGCAGCAAAGAGGGCGGTTTATGGACACGATATTACGAAGCAAGGAAATGGCTGAAATAAAATTGCTTCCGGTCAGGCATCACAGTCCTTCCTGCGCTTTGCATGTGCAAAGAACCATTACTGCATGGGAGCCGGATGCGATTTTCATAGAAGGTCCGGACAATGCCAATGAGTGGATATCAGTTATGGTGCATGAGGATACCAAGGCACCCTTTGCAGTGTATTATTCCTATGATGACACTACCGGTGCCGTGTCGGAGGAGAAGGAAAAGTACAAGTGTTACTATCCTTTTTTGGACTATTCACCGGAGCTGGTCGCACTACGGGAGGGGGCAAAGAGAGGAATATATACGGCTTTTGTGGATATGCCTTACGGAGATATTCTGGCAGCTTCTCAGGAGGGAAAAGGTCTCTTAAGAGAAACCGAGAAGAGCAATTATAATGATGATTATCTGTTGTCGCGCAGTACTTATGTACAAATGTTATGTGAGAAAACAGGTATGCGCAGCTTTGAAGAATTTTGGGAGAAGTATTTTGAAATAGATGGATTGCAGCTAGACAGTGAAGCGTGGTTTGACAATCTGCTGCAGCATTGCAGGCTGACCAGAGAGTTTTCACAAGAGGAGGATTTGCGTGCGGAAGGATGTCTGCAGCGTGAGGCTTATATGGCAGAGCGTATTTTGGAGCATATCCGCAAGAGAAGCTGGGTGGAAGCAAAAGAGAAAGCTACGGATGAGCAGCATGCAACTACAACGGAATCAGAAACAAAACCTATGTTGCCTACAGGTCAGAATACACAGGCGAAAATCCTGGTGATAACAGGTGGTTTTCATACCCCGGCTTTGGCAGAATTGTTGAAAGAGGAAGGCTCTGATAAGGAAAACGCCACTGCGAAGAAAACTTCTACAAAGAAAAACGCCAGTATGGGACGCCGGGTTCCGGAAAAGGATCAAAGCGTTTATATGATGCCCTATTCCATGGAGGCAGCAGATGCCTTGAACGGCTACGCCAGTGGTATGCCCTTTGCAGGCTTTTATCAGGAGGTCTGGGAGAGGGAGTGCAGTAACTTATTATCGGAACAGGATAGGGAAGCTCAGTCCTATGAGCAGGCGGTACTGGATTTTATCGTACGTTGCGGCAAGGCAGTACGCAGCAAGGACGGAGGCATTTCCACTTATGATGCAATATGTGCCTGCAATATGGCACAGGGCTTGGCGGCACTTCGCGGAAAGAGCCAGCCGGGAGCTTATGAATTACGAGATGCAGTGTTATCCTCTTTTGTAAAAGGCGAATATACGCTGGCTACGGATTTGCCCATGAGGGAGCTGCAAAAACAGATGATTGGCAAGAAGGTCGGCGAGTTATGCAGGAATGCTAATGAGCCGCCGATTTTGCAGGATTTCCGACAGCAATGTAAGCAGTTTGGTCTAAATATTACCTCTACCATAGGAGAAGAGGTGACCTTGTCTGTTTTTGCAAAGAAAAAGCATCGGGAGATGAGTCGCTTCTTTCATAGAGTGGATTTTTTGAAGACCGATTTTGCCAAAAGAATAAAGGGACCGAATCTACAGACCGGAAGAGACCGTAATCTCATGCGGGAAGTTTGGAAATATAAGTGGAATACACAGGTGATGGCTGCTTTGATAGATGCTTCCGTATATGGTGGCTCGCTGGAAGAAGCCATATTAAGCATAGTAAAGCAGGAGCTGAAGCAGGAATTTTCGGCAAAGGAAGGAGCACTGTTGCTAAGCCGTGTGTTTGAAATGGGACTGGAAGGACAATTGGATGCAGTATATGAGAGGGTGTATGCCTTGCTGTTACAGGATACGGACTTCTACTCTTTGACTGCTGCACTTAGAACCTTTACCATGCTGCAGGAATTGTGCGGACTGTATCAGTCAGAGCTTCTGTTGGAGGAAATGGTGGCAACCTGTTGTCGTAAGGTCATTGGCTTGTTGCCCGGTATGACGCGGGTAAAGGAAGAGGATATGGCAGAGACCATGCAGGCATTGAAGACGATTTATCAGGTCTCCGGAAGAAAGAGTATTGCAGTTCTGGGAGATTTGCGGGAGAGCTTTTTCCATACCTTAATACAAATGAATGAGGACAGGGAAATACAGGCAGGTGTACATGGCTGTATTCAGGGAATTCTCTATGGAAGCGGTCAGGTGGATGCTGCCGGAGTAGAAGGGATATGCAGAGGATATTTGGCAGGTACCAGAGAGCAGCTGATGAAAACCGCCTTGTTCTTTCGAGGGTTGTTTTTTGCAGCCAAGGATTTGGTGTTTGTAGGCAATCAGTTTATGGAAATGCTGGATGCGTTTTTGAAACAGGTATCGGAGGAAGACTTCATGCGACTGTTACCGGAGTTACGCATGGCATTTACCTATTTTACACCGGGCGAGGTGGATCGGATTGCGGAGGCTGCGGCCGGAATGCATGGCAAGCAACGGGAGGACATTTTGTACAAGAAAGGTGTCACGGGCGATTTCTATGCATATGGGAAAGAACTGGATGCTTATGTGGCAAAGTGTTTGACGGAAAATGTTACAGGAACATAAATCGGTAGGGGCAACAGAGAAGTAACTGTTGGAAAGACCCGCCGGAAGGAAAGTAGTATATGGCAAGTGAACAGGAAATATTAAACAGATGGCGACTGGTGTTGGGGAAGTATGCCAACCGACAGATTGGTTTTTCCTCAGATACCGCCAGATATATGGACATGGAGGAGGTACTGGATTATCTCTATTCCAGAGAATACGGAGAGGAACAGGAGATTCGTCAGGAACGCTCGGCAGGCAGTGGTGGTTCTCAATTGACAGTACCCGGATGGATTCGGGAAATGAAGCGTCTCTTCCCAAAGGAAACCGTAGAGGTGATGGAACGGCATGCTTTGGAAAAGTACAATATGACAGAGCTTCTTACAGACCCTGAGGTATTGCGAAAGCTGGAACCGAACCGGGAATTGTTAAAAACGATACTGGAACTGAAGCACATGATGAAGGGAGAGGTATTGCAGCTGGCACGTGAAATCGTGCGAAAGGTAGCGGAGGAGATTGCCAGACAACTGGAGCAGGATATGCGTAAGGCCTTGTTTGGGCAGTTGGACAGAACTTCCGGCAGCCCTATCCGCAGTGCCAGAAATCTGGATATCAAAAAGACCATCCGAAGGAATTTACAAAATTATGATGCGGAGAAGAAACAGCTGGTGTTAAAGCAGGTGTATTTCCACTCCCGTATGAAGCGTTTTCACCAGTGGAGAGTGATTATTTGTGTAGATGAGAGTGGTTCTATGCTGGATTCAGTTATTCACAGTGCGATAATGGCAGGTATTTTTGCCAAGCTGCCTATGTTAGATACGAAGCTGGTGATATTCGATACCAATGTGGTGGACCTGAGCGGTTATGTGGAGGACCCGGTAGAAACTCTGATGAGTGTACAGTTGGGCGGCGGAACGCATATCGCAAATGCATTGACTTATTGTGAAAACCTGATAGAGAACCCTCATCGAACCATGGTGGTTTTGGTATCGGATTTATATGAAGGTGGTAGTTACAGCAATTTATATCATGTTTGCAAAAATATTTTGGAGGGTGGCTCCAAACTGATAGCATTGACTGCCTTGGATAGCGATGCCACACCGAACTATGACAGAAAGGTGGCATCCACCTTAGCAAATATGGGAGCCTTTGTAGGAGCCATGACACCGGAACATCTGGCAGAACATGTAGGGAAAATGCTGAGCTAGAGAATATTTAACAGCCCTTCCCATGGCAAGCGGTGCCATATCTGTTACGAAATACACCGTAGAAAAATACAGGCAGTTAAATTTGTGTGGCATAGGCGGACAGTATTGTCCGACAGATGACATACAAATTTAGCTGAATGTTTTTTGTCCGGTGTGTGTGTAACAGATATGGTAGCGGTGCCATGGGAAGGGGATGAGGAAGGTATATGGACTGGAAACAGATTTTGGGGGTTGCGGATGAGGATTACCTCGTGGGTATCAGCAACAAAGGAATTGTAAAAAGAGCATATAAGGATAGGGAAGATATAGAGGGTGAGGTAGCGGTGACGGAGGAAGCTGAGGCACTGGTGGTTCCGGTGGGAGGCGAGACAGTACGAATTGTGTATCCTCTGGGAGAGAGTAAGTGCAGTTGCCCTTCCCGAAGTATTTGCAGACATGTGGTGTTGGGAATACTGTTGGCAAAGGAGCAGGAGCAGAAGTCGCAGAAGCAGGTGGCGAATGCGGAAGGACTTCCGGAGGAAATCAAGGCATATCCTTTAAAAAAGCTTCTTCGTGCCTTAGGTACAAAGGCTTTGCGGACGTTGGTAGAACGGATGCAGGCGGGGCAGGAGCCGCAGATACAGGGAGAAAACGTATTGACAGTGAGTCTGCCCGGACAGGATATAGTGGTGAAGCTGTTAAGTCCTTTGGAATACTCTACCTGTTCCTGTCATAAGAAGGAATTGTGCAGTCACAAGGCAGAGGCTATTCTATGGTGTCAGTGGAAGGAAGGGATTTTGACGACCGGAAAGCTGGCAGAGGAGACCGAAAGCACTCCGGACTTTGACAGGGAACAGATACGGGAAGCAGCACTTCAAATGAAGGAATATTTGGAGGAGCTGTTGGATATGGGCTTGTGCCGAACTTCTGTGGAAGCAGTGAATTCTCTGGAGCGCCTGGCCATACTGGCACATAATGCCGAACTTCCGCGATTGGAAAACCAGTTGCGGGCATTGGCAGACACCTATGGAAAGTATTTGCGAAGAAGTGCAAACTTTCAGGTAGCAGAGGGAATGGGACGATGCATTCGCTTGTATAAGCAGGCAGGCCAGCTATTACAAGCGCAGACGAACCGGGAAATCAGTGCTTTGGCAGGGGAGTTTCGCTCGGAATATCGCTTGGTAGGAGATTTACAGTTGGTAGGTGTGACTTGGGAACATTTCGTCAGCCAGAGTGGATATGAAGGAGATACCTTTTATTTTCTGGAGGAGAATACAAAACGTTGGTATACCTATACCAATGCCAGACCTACCTTTTATGATGGAAAGAGGAGAGGTGCCTTTGCACAAAAAGCACAGGCTCCATGGGGATTGAATATTCCCTTGGAAGGGCTGGTGAAGCTGCGAATACAGCTGAAAAATGCCAAGTGCGATGGGAGTGGACGTTTGTCCTCCAGTCAGGACACCAGAGGAGAAATCCTCGGAAATAGAGAACTGACAGAAGAATTATTGCAAGGCTGTTATTATGAGGATTTCGGACAGGCTTTTTTGCAAGAGGTGATGCCTGAGCAGTTAGAGGAAGGGCAAGATACTGTTAAAGAGGAACGCTTGGTGTTTCTCCATCCCCACAGGATAGGGGAAGCGGTATTTGATGAAATCGCACAAATATTGCGTATGCCCCTTTGGGATGAAGCCGGAAGGAAAATACAGGTAGAGGTTCCTTATTCCAAGAGAGAGGATGCAACCATTCGTTATTTAGAACGATTAAAGGCAAGCAGTTCCTCCTGCTTCGTTGGCAGAATGTACTTAAAAGGAAGTCGGTTGAAGATGTATCCGCTGGAGCTCTTTACCAAGAGAGAACTGTCATGGATGAACGGAAATGATTTTGCGGAGCTATTCAAGCAAAAAGAAGAATGGGAAGCAGACACTTCCGCACAGGATACCTTTATGAGCCTGTTGGAAGAGGTGCAGAGTATGCTGGGAGATTTGTATCAGGTTGGTTTTGGAACAGTACCGGGAACGATTTTGCAGCAGGGAAAGGAACTGGAAGAGCTGTTACAAAGGTATGGAATGGAGCTTTTGGCAGAAAGGATAGCCGAACTGGTGAAAGGCTTGGAGCAGTGCAGACATTCTTTCCATGCAACAGCAGAGGATAAGGCGACACTTATTGCCCATTACATATGGTTATATGAATACCTTGTCAGAGCACGAAAAAAAGTAATGTATGATAAAGCAAAGATATATTATAACAATGAGGAGGAGTAAACGATGATACGTCCGGAAGATGCACGTATAGCAAAAATGATGGAGGCTTTTGAAGATTTGGGGTTAAATCCTCAGGAGCTGGAAGATGTAGAAAAATATTTGCGGGATGAAGCAGGAGAAGAGGTGCTGGAACAGTTGACCTTCCGTGATCTGGAGCAGATTTCTGCGGAAGCAAAGAATAAATGTCGGGAGGCTTGCAATTCCTTCTACACGAAGAAGAGATATGAGGAGCTGGCAAAGATTTTCAAGGTACTGTTTGCTGTGGGACAGTCTACCTGCGGTATGGCTTTTACTGCTAATATTTCTATGTTAAAATTCAAGGATTTTCAGGATGTACTGAATATGCACCCTGCGAAGCTGGTAGCAGTGTATGCACATTTTATGGCCAATACCAGATGGTTTTGCAGAGTACATACTTTGGAAGGCTTTTATGAATTGGCAGGGTATCGTCCGGAAAATCTCAGTCTGGCATTGGAGTATTGCAAAGGCAATGCAGGTGCCGGGAAACTACTGTTATATACCATTTATTTCTGGAAGAAGTATGCTTCCGATTATGTGAGCAAGAAAGCATCCGGAATAAAGCCTGTGCAGACCGTGGAGATGTCCTCTTCTGAACCGCCGAAAAAGGGCGGCTTGCTGAATACCTTGTCCAAATTGTTTGGCGGAAAAACAGCTGAGGAAAATGCTACAACAACTGCACCGGTGGAGAAAGTAGTGTCAGATTCTGTCTTTGAAGGACAGGATGCCTTTTACATGAAAAATTATGAGGATATCTTAGGAAATAGTATAGGAGCTTTGTTTACGGCTTCCTTGGCACCGGATTTGGTAAGTAATTTGCAGGCGGCTATTCGGAAAGGGGAAATGCCGCCGGAGTTGTTGAACCGGGTAAAGGGAATGACTTTAAATGAACGTATGTTGGAGATTTTGGGCGGTTGCGCTTATATGAATTATCAGTTATCAGAATCATTAAAAGCTGTTGTTACCCTTTGCGCAGCTACAGAACCCAGAAAGACCCTGGAAGTAATGTCCAATATGGATGGACGTTCTGATATGCAGGAGAATGGCGGTAATTATGACCGGATATTCGGAATGGATACTGTACAACTGATTGCATGGGCTACGAATGCTGCCAGCAATCATTTCGGAGGTCGTGTACCGGACGTAGTATCCAAGAAGGTTCTTTCTGTGCAATTTCAAAAGAACCCTACCCTATTTTTAGAGTATATGAAGACAGCTTCCTTGGACGAAACCAGTCGGATGATGGAGATTATCAAGGAAGCGGATGAGTCTTTATATAAAAGTATGATGGGTAACGGCATGGGCGAGCAGAAGGAAAAGGTGATACAGGCATTGGTAGAACGTATTTCTGCAAAAGCGGATGCACAGGCTTATTTACGGGGAGAAGCAGGGCTTGCAGATTTATATAAAGTAGAAGGCAATTTGATGACCGGCAATCGTTATGGTGGCGGTGCGGAATGGAGAGCGTTACAAAGCTTCCATGAGCGTTATCAGGATAGAGACTTTTTCAATCGTGCCATGATACTGATGAGCTTGTGCGAGATGTCTTATTTCTTCCGCCAGGTGTTGAAGAATGCAGTCAATAGGAAGGAAGAAGAGATGATTTTCTCAGGCTTGCAGGAGGGTGGACTGGATGTGGAACATCAGCTTCATACTTTAATCATGATGACAGAGACCTTCTACCACGAAAATGATAAGAATAAGCTGATGGATGTGGCACAGCCGATTTTCCTGCAATATTTAAAAGAACGTCCGGAAGAGACTAAGCAGGCTTTTGCAAACGGAGAAGCCCTCGCACGATATTTCGGTCTGTGTGTGATGGAACAGGAGGCTGAAAATTACAAAGCGGAAATCTTAGGTTTCTCTCAGGATACCGCTAAGGTGGTAAAGGAAAAGCTGGAAGAAATCCTGAAGAAGCAGACCTCTTGGAGAGAGGAAATTACAGCACTTTTGGTTTCGAAAAAGGCTGCAGATCGTGAGTTGGCTATTCGTGTGCTGATACATTGGAATAGTCCGGAGGATACGGAGGCTTTGCGTAAGCTGTTGGAAACTGAAAAAAATGCCAAGGTTCGTAATCTGCTGGAAAGTACCTTACAGATAGGAGATGGTGCAGAAGGTGAGGCCACACCTGCTAAGGTATTGTCGAAGGAAGAATTGGTGAAAAATCTTCACAAGGGCGGTAAGAAACGTGGTCTGGCGTGGGCGTATGAAACACCTTTCTCTGAGGTACATAAGAAAAATGGAGAGCTGGCAGAGGAAGAATATTTACAGGCAATATTGCTTTGTTATACCGGTATGACCAATCCCGGTGTCAGCAAGGATGCAGCTGCTTTGGCACAGGAGTTAAATGAGGCAGAGTTGGCTCTATATATGAACGAGCTTTTTGACAAATGGTTGGAGGCAGGTGCAGAATCCAAGAAACGTTGGGTGATGTATGCGGCGTCTATTCATGGTGGAAGCGACATTGTGAAGAAGCTGAATCATCAGATACAGGAATGGCCACAGCATGCCCGTGGTGCCATTGCTGCAGATGCAGTGCAGGCTTTGGCGTTGAATCCACAGCCACAGGCACTTTTGCTGGTGGATGGTATCGCACGAAAGTTTAAGTTTAAGCAAGTGAAGGCAGCGGCAGGAAAGGCTCTAGAGTACGCAGCAGAACAGCTGGGACTGACCCGAGAGGAGCTGGAGGACAAAATCGTACCCAATCTGGGCTTTGACGAAAATATGGAGCGACATTTTGACTATGGAGAGAGAAGCTTTATTGTGACCATCACTCCGGCATTGGAAATCGAAATTACCGGTGAGGACGGAAAGAAGCTAAAGAACCTTCCTGCACCCGGCAAAAAGGATGATGAAGAGAAAGCAAATGCTGCCTATGAAGCATTCAAGGAAATGAAGAAGCAGATGAAGGCGACCATTTCCAGTCAAAAGGCACGTTTGGAGGCAGCGTTATCTTCGGAGAGACTTTGGAGCATTTCTGCATGGCAGGATTTGTTCGTAAAGAACCCTGTGATGCATCAGTTCGCCATCGGCTTAATCTGGGGGATTTATGAAGAACATCAGCTGACACAGAGCTTCCGTTATATGGAGGATGGTTCCTTTAATACAAAGGAGGAAGACGAATATACCTTGCCGGAGCAGGGCTATATCGGTCTGGTGCATCCTATTGAGTTGTCACAGGAGAGCAAGGATGCTTGGAAGCAACAGTTGGAGGATTATGAAATCGTACAGCCCTTCGAGCAGTTAAGCAGAGAAATCTTTTATCCTACCGAAGAGGAACTGAAGGGGAAGAGTATAGAGCGTTTCGGTGGTATGTATGTGAACGATTTGTCCCTGAATGGCAAGATGCTACAGCTGGGCTGGTACCGCGGTGATGCTTTGGATGCAGGCTGCTTTGATACCTTCTACAGAACAGATGCCGGTGTAGGTCTGACTACGGAGTTGCACTTCTCCGGAACCTATATCGCTTGCGAAGGGGAGGATGTTACTGTTTATGAAGCCCGTTTTTATAAGATAGGTGAGGGCAGACATTGGGGCTATAATATTGCAGATGAAGCAAAGGATACCAAGGCATTGATGTTGAAGGATATTCCGGTGAGATACTTCAGTGAAATTGTGCTGCAATTAGCGAAGGCAACTGCTTCCAGCAAGGAAAGAGACGAGAACTGGAAGAAGGATAGGAGATAAATATCGAGAAATCATATGAATGCAGAACTTTCTGATAGTCGGAAGGTTCTGCATTTTATATTGCCAGTTTATTGATAGCAGGAAAGAAACTGTGGTAAAATGATTTATAAAGAATGTAGAAGAGGTGTGAAACATGCATTATGTAATAGGAGATGTACACGGTTGTTATGATGAATTAATGTCTCTGATAAATAAAATAGAAGCGAATGATAGTGAAGCTCAGTTCATTTTGGTGGGAGATCTCATCGACCGAGGACCAAAGGTGTGGGAAGTCTTGACATGGGCAATGGAGCATATCACACCGAATGGAAAGTATCAAAGTGTTCTAGGAAATCATGAACAATTAGCTATGGATTGGTTCCGGGAATATAAGGTATGGTATGAAGAAAATGACGAGGAAGAGGCACCGCGAAGCCATTATGATATTTCCCGGGTTTTGCAGGAAAGAGTGTATCCGACAGGAAGGCATGCGGTACATACTCCGGAAGATTTTCAAGCAATTATGAGCTTTTTCGAAACATTGCCCTATTATAAACAAATAATGGTTACAAATTCACTGGGTTGGGAGGTGCCATATCGTATTGTTCATGGGTGGTACGATTTCCGAGAAGGGGACAATACTGTCATGCAACATCATGCCAATCTGTGGGAAAGAAATTACTGGGGAGGCAGGTCGGATGCGGATGAGATTATTATTTTCGGACATACACCGACGGTTGCACATGACTTTAATCTGAGAGGTGCCGGAATAGATATGCCCGGTTTCATATGCTATCGGCAGAATTCTATTAATGTAGATTGCGGTTGCGTGTATGGGAATAGAGATGCTAAATATCCGTATATGCTGGGAGCTATTTGTCTGGAAACATTGGAAGAAATTTATCCTTGGGATTTTGAAGAAAGAATGCTGCAATTGGTTCAAAAAAACGATACACTTTTTGGTGGAATATCCAAGGAGCTATATGCAAAGATTGTTATGGAGGATTATAGGGAACGGTACGGAAAATGTAAGTTGGAAGATAATTTTTACCGAAGAAAAATGAAGGAACGATTTCACTTTGTGGATGGTGGAGAGGAACCCGCATGAAATGGTATTATTCAGAAAAATTACAATTATACATCAGCTTAGAACCACTGAAAATCAACAATCAAGTATTTCGAGTTGCGAAGAAGCATAATATTGCATTGGATTGGGATGATTACGGCAATGTGGTAATGTTAGACTTTGCAGAGTTTAAGACTCTGGTGAGAGAGCTGGGCGGTGTGATTTTATCACCACCGGAGTACTGGCAGTTATATCAGGAAGCTTGTGAGAAGGATTGCCGGGAGCTAAAGGAAAGTTTAATGTCCGGTCAGTTTACAGAGGTACTGGACCGTGTATATGTGGATGACAATACCTATATAGACCATTGTGAAGTGGTAGGACAGTATGAATATGAAGGCAATCGTGTTACATACGAACCGGTGATTGGACGCCCCGGCTGGATAACCGTGGAGGATATTGATGTAAATACCGGTCATCCTCTTCAGGTACATGAAAATGCTTCTGACAAGCCGCAGATGAAATACTGGTCACCGGATTTGCCAAACACAGAAGTGAAGAAGGCAATAGCACTTCGTGGCTATGTGACGAGCGTGGCTATGCCCTCTTTGGACTTGGGAATTCCTGCAGATACCAGACAGCCCAAAATGATGGTTCGCTTCTGTACTGCTACAAAACCCAAAGAACTGGTAGCGGAGCAAGAACAGGAGAAAGGCAGCTTTCTTTCTTATGATGGCTTTCAGCAATACATTATGAGGAATCAGAAATTATTGGAGCAAGCATTGCAAGAGGAGAAAATGATTACTTTTGTGACAGGACATAAGAATCCGGATGCGGATACCGTGATTTCTTCTGTGTTGGAAGCGTATCATAGGTATTTGAGTAATTCGGATGCAGATATGGTTTACTTACCGTTGATTCAAAGTGCGTATATGCCGAAGGAAATTGCCTATATTTTAGGAGAAGATATGGCGAATGCCATGATTTATTCCGAGGGAATCGAGCTATCCAGATGGTTATTGACGGGGAAGATTCGATTTATCTTTACGGACCAGAATTATCAAAAGGAATATCAGAAATATGTGGTTGCCATGATAGACCATCACCAATTGAATAAGGAGTTACAGGGTGGTACCTTGGAAATTCCTTGTAAGATAGAAATGTTGGGTTCCTGCACAGCAATCATAGCCCGGGATTGTATAGAGCAGGGATATGATTTTGATGTGCAGTTATCGCGAATTCTTTATTCCGCCATGCTCATGGATACGGAGAAGCGTGTGCCGCATAAAATGACAGAAGCCGATGTGAAGCTTATGGATGCGTTCCGAAAGAAAGCAGAGGTTACGTCGGATGATGCTTTGTATGAAGCGATTATGAAGCATTTAATCTCTGAAACGGATGGCAGCAGATTGTACCGAAGAGATTATAAGCATTATTATGGTTTTGGATTTTCTGTTTTAAAAGTAACGGATATGCTGGATAAGCCGGGTCTGGAGGAATGGTTGGAAACAGTGTTTGCTCTGGCGAGAGAAGATAATCGTGTGAATAACGATTACTTTACCTTGGTAAAAATAGTGGATTATAAGGCAGGCGGATTACAGGTTCATAAGGAACGCTTGTATTGGATTTGGAACCACCAAGAAAATCCATATTTAATAGAAAAGCTAAAGGAATTAATTGATAACATTGTGCAATGCTGTATGCCCGGCGGAACTATTACCTATAACGAACATTATGTGGAAATCTCTAATACTGGCAAGCAGCTGTCGCGTAAGAAAATCGTGCCGGCCATTGAGACTTTGGTAGGGTGCTGTGGACAATATGCATACATAGAAAGATTGAGGAAATGGGTGGCAAAGGATTTCTTGAAAGGAAATGATGCTGTGAAAGC
The DNA here is from genome assembly GCA_045538995.1 of Acetatifactor sp. Lineage (GTDB taxonomy): Bacteria > Bacillota > Clostridia > Lachnospirales > Lachnospiraceae > Acetatifactor. The sequence continues at coordinate 32,805 of JAZQEK010000045.1, forward strand.
CTTTTTGCCGGATGTGAAAACGGATGCCAAAGGCAGAGTCTGCAACATCAGCTTCCTACAATCGAAAGAATTGCTGAAGCATCTGGGAATGAGTATGTTAAGCCTGAAGGAATACTGGAAGGTCTATGAAGAAGCAAAGGAAAAGCAGGATACAGCCCTTTCTAAGTCTTTGGTAGACAGTGATTTTCTGGAGTTTTTAGATACCTGTTGTATGAACGGTGTATTGGTACATAAACCGATGGTTGAGAGAGAGGGTATAGTAAAGTCGGCGGATACCTATGACGATGCTGTTCTGTATGCGAATCCGGGTTTAATCAGTCCGGCATACATCGATAAGAAAACAGGACTGCCAAGTCAGATATTTAGTGCTGCAAATTATCATGACAAGAGTTTGTGGCGCTATTGGAGTCCGATGGCGGATAAAACCTATATTTTTTCACGCTCTTATATATTCCTGTTACAACAACCATGCCTAGACGCTAAGGCGACACCGGAAGAAAGCTTTGTAAATATGGGAATTCGTCCTGTGAGAGATACAAATTTAGAGGTGGAGGTCATCATCGAACGGAAAAATCAGTCGCTGATTATGAAATACAAGAGCGAATACGATGACGAATATGAAGTGGTGTATGAAATGGTGGAGTAGGAGTAGGTAAACCGTAATTGGCGGCAGGAAAGGAACAGATTTTATACTACAGGTTCAATGACAAGTGATATTCCTCATGTTAAATTATATATAATATTTGTGACAGGAGGAAGGAATATGGCAGAAAAAATGTTAGTAACGCAGGCATTGGATGAGAGAGAGTTATTGGTGAAAAAGATTGCGGATAAGATTGCGAAAGCAAGCTTTGTGGATACTATCAAGCCCAACGAAGAAAAGGTGTTCGCGAAAAGGATCGACAGGGAGAGCTTCGCCAAGGAAGCAGAGTCAGCTTATCAGCAGATTATGGATTTGATTGAGCGTTTTCAGAAGCTGGATGCAGCGATTGTGGCTTCTAATGCGGTCACGATGATTACTACCTCCTATGGTACCTTTACGGTAGCGGGTGCGATTTCTTTGAGAAGCAGACTGAAAGGAGTTGGAGCTTTTGCAGGGGATGCTGATTTTGAAGGAAAGCTTCAGAAGAAATTGGCAAATGAATACAGTGAGAGGGTTCGTTTCTGTGATAACAAAAACAGTCAGTTGCAGAGCACTGCGGAAGAGATGCGTTTGAGTATTTTAGGAAAGGATACCAAAACAAAGGACGACAAGCCTCTGGGTGTAGTGGATGCATATGTGAAGGAGAATACTACGGAGTTGGTAGACCCCTTGGATGTAAAGAAGAAGCTGTCTGATTTGGAAGAGAAGAGAGCTACTCTTTTGACGGAGCTGGATACGCAGATTAAGGTGTCCAATGCAACAACCTTTATAGAATTGTAAAGGATATTGCCTGTATTCTGAAAATCTCAAATCCGGCTCCCCTGTGACAGGGTTACGTCATATGGATGATGCAAATTAACTACTTTATTGTGCAGTGGTAGCACGCCCCAACGGGAAGCATCGGTTCGATTCCGGTTGAAGAAACAGTTAATGAGAAGGGGATACTTTACATCCCACCTTGCTTTCAACGGTTTTGGATTTTGGATGAACTTTTACCATTGAATTTTGAACTTTTATGTTAGAAACAGTTAATATTTACACAGAAATATTAATATAGGCATATGGGAACATGTGCTGAAATCCATGAGAATGGTTAAAGTGTTGAGTCGGTTGACTGGAGATTTTCCACATGGCTGGAATATGGGCAATAATATGTTTGAAAGCCGGGGCAAATGCTGCGGCTTTTATAACTTTTATAAGTGGATAAAAAGTGGTATTATTATAGTATGGAAAGATTGAGCAGAGTGGTTTATAAAAGTGTCATTCGAATATGGTAAGGAGGAAAAGAAGAAATGGATAAAATTATTGTAAACAAAATCAGATGTAAAAAGTGTGGGGAGATTATCGAAAGTGTGCATCGACACGACTTCAAATATTGCAGCTGCCGCTCAGTTGCTGTGGATGGTGGCAAGGATTATCTTCGCAGATTGGGAAATCGAGAGGACTGGGAAGAAATGGCGGAGACGGAAGAAGTAGGCGAATAATATTGGCAGAGCCAGATTATTTGTCTGGTAAAGTAATGGAGATGATTATTGCTAAACTATTACCGGAAGAATATGCTTGGGGATGGAACCATATGAGTGAGAGACTGAAGAAGAAGTATGGGGTTTTTGGAGAATAAAATGTGAGTTTTTTCGTGGAAAAACCGTGGAAACATTTCCTAGAGGACAAAAAATAAGGAAAGCCTTGTTTTCAGGCTTTCCTTTTGAAAAGATTAATGCGGAAGATGGGACTTGAACCCACACGACCTAACGGTCACAAGATCCTTAGTCTTGCTCGTCTGCCAATTCCGACACTTCCGCTTACTGATAAACTGCTGTTCATCAAGCAAATATGATAATAGCATCTTGGGAAATAAATGTCAATGCTTTTTTGAAAAAAGTTGTACAAATTTTTGAGACAAAAACGAAAATAGTAAATTTCTGCAATCAAAATTGCAGGAAACCATTGCATTCTGAGAATGAATTCTATATAATGTAATTGAGGAAGTTTATGGTAATAGTTAACGGACAAGGAGGTGCGTTACATGAGTATTAATATTCAGGCGAAGGCGGATTATTCTTATTTGTTTTCCAGCATGAGTACATCGAAGAATTCGGGAGCAGCAGGCAGTTCTTTCTTAATTGATTATGCTATGATTAAGAACGGTAGCTATGGCAAGCTGATGAAGGCTTATTATGCTGAGACCGGTTCCAGTGCACAGGTGAAGCAGATGGCGAGCAAGACCAATGCCACCAGTCAGGATGATACGGAGACCATAGCGAAGGTGAAGTCTGCCACAGATTCTTTAAAGGAGTCTGCGGATAAGTTATTGGCGAAGGATTCGAAGTCTGTTTTTGCACAGGAGGATATGGAGAAGGTTTATACTGCAGTAGACGAGTTCGTAAAGGATTACAACTCTGTATTGGATACTATGGATAGTGTAAACAGTACATCCATTTTAGGAAAAGCCAGAAGCATGGTGCAGAATACCGCAATAAATGAGAAGATGTTAGGGAAGGTAGGCATTACAATCAACGAAGATAATTCTCTTTCTGTGGATAAGGATACCTTTATGAAGGCAGATACTACTACAGTGAAGAATTTATTCAATGGAACAGGTTCTTTTGCATACAGAGTTTCTGCATCTTCTTCCATGATGAACTATACCGCAGAGAAGGAAGCAGAAAAGGCTGCAACTTATACTTTCAGCGGTACTTATGGGAATACCTATAGTTCAGGAAGTATATTTGATTCATTGTTCTAATAATTGCAAAAATTTAAAAAATAGTATTGACAGCTTTTGAAAAAAACTGTACAATACTATTTGTTCGCAGGAATGGCGGAATTGGCAGACGCGCACGGTTCAGGTCCGTGTGAGCTCGCGCTCATGAGGGTTCAAGTCCCTTTTCCTGCATAAGAGCTTTGGTTGAGAAATCAAGGCTCTTTTTATTTTATAGAATAACCTCAAACGGTATAGGTAAAGAAATCTTTGCCATTTCTTTACCGCTCAGATGATATACTCTATTTATAGGAGGACGATAGCTATGAAGAAATTACATAAGGTGGCAGTGAAGGTTGGGTTTACCGCTGCTATTTTAAGCGCTTTCTTTTTGGTGAGTCTGTGCATTGTGGAAGCTTCGGAAACCTATTCCTTAGTGCCGGCAATGTTTACATTAGCAGTGTTTTTAATATCCTTGGTTACGAGAAGCTATGTATATGGTATCGTGGCGTCCTTTGTCAGCGTATTGGCATTGAATTATGCTTTTACTTTTCCGTACTTTAAGTTTAATTTCAGCATCCCGGAGAATCTGATATCAGCGATTATTATGTTGATTATTACCGTGATGTCCAGTGCTTTAACCATAAAGATTAAGCAGCAGGAAAAGCTACAGGCAGAAAGTGAAAAGGAGAAGATGCGGGCGAATCTATTGCGTGCAGTTTCTCATGATTTGCGAACCCCATTGACTACGATTTATGGCTCCAGTTCTGCTATTGTAGAGAATGAAGACCTAAGTAAGGAACAGGTTTTGCAGTTGGCGAGAGGAATTCGAGAGGATGCTCAGTGGCTCATGGGAATGGTGGAGAATCTATTATCGGTTACCAAGATTGATAATGGTAATGTGAAGCTGATTAAGACACCGGTAGTGTTGGAAGAGTTGATTGATTCTGTTTTGATACGGTTTCGAAAGCGTTATCCCAAGCAGAAAATCTTGGTAGAGATACCGGATGACTTTGTGATGATACCTATGGATGCCATGTTGATGGAACAGGTAATTGTAAACATATTGGAAAATGCAGTGCAGCATGCGGAAGGAATGACCGAGCTGAAGCTAAAGGTATTTTTGGAAGCAGAAAGAGCAGTTTTTGAAATATTGGATAATGGTTGTGGAATCCCTAAAGAGCGTATGGCAGATATATTTACCGGATATTTTGAAAAGAAGGATGCACCGGCAGATCATCAAAAAAGCAGTATGGGTATCGGATTGTCCGTGTGTGCTTCCATTATTAAGGCACATGAGGGAGACATTAGTGTAGAAAATCGAAAAACAGGGGGCTGCTGCTTCAGGTTTACATTAGATTTGGAGAAGACAGAAAATGAGTAATAAGTTTAAAGTTTTAGTGATTGAGGACGAAGCAAATATTTGTAATTTTGTGAGAACTATACTGGAAACCAATGGTTATCAGGTGTTGGCAGCACAGAACGGTAGTAGTGGGAAGCTACAGTATTTGTCCCATTGTCCGGATTTGGTGATATTGGATTTGGGATTGCCGGATATTGATGGTGTGGAATTGATTCGAAGCATCCGAGAAAATGATGCTACCCCGATTATCGTTTTGTCCGCCCGGAACAACGAAAAGGATAAGGTGGAAGCCTTGGATTTGGGAGCCAATGATTATGTAACAAAGCCTTTTGGAACAGAGGAGCTGCTGGCAAGAGTGCGTGCGGCACTGCGAAACAGCAGACAGTTTGCCGGAGAGGGTGGTGTGCGAAACAGCTTTACGACCAATGGTCTGGTGATAGAGTATGACAGTCGCCGCATTATGGTAAATGGTGAGGAAGTGAAGCTGACACAGACGGAATACAATATCGTCGAATTGTTGTCTATTCATGCCGGCAGGGTATTGACTTATACTGAAATCATCAATAAAATCTGGAGATATGCAGATTCCGGCAGTATCAAGAAGCTTCAGGTAAATATGGCAAACATTCGTAAGAAGCTGGGAGAAAAGCCGGGAGAGAATCAGTATATTGCCAATGAATTAGGCGTGGGCTATCGGATGACCAACAATGATTAATTCTTTTTAAATAACTAATAACTAAAGTTTTGGCAAAATATGTAACCTTTGAAAAATAATCCTTACATATGTATATGAAAGGGTTATTTTTTATGGGAAAAAGGAGGTATTCATAGATGAAAAAGCGTTTTGTCAGTGTGGTGTTATTAACGATGGTATTATTGACCGGATGTGCCGGTAGTGACGTACAACAATTAACCGGTATGGACGCAAAGGTGGTAGAAAAGCCGGTACAGAAACAGGAACCAATATCCGGAAAGGAGCCTGTGAATGTAGTAGTGGAGCCTGTTGACGTTGTAGAGGGTTATGAAGCTTTGCAAAATTTTTCTTATGAATTATTTGAACAAAATATAGAGGAAACCAATCCGGTGCTTTCTCCGGTTTCCGCTTATTTGGCAATGGCACTGACCGGTGCAGGTGCACGAGGAGAGACTTTGACAGAATTTCAGACGGTCATGGGGGATTTGGAAGGGGTGCCCTATGATTTGATGAACGGTTTGCCCAAGGAAGAAGAGGGAATGATTATCACTCTGGCAAATTCTGCGTGGGTGGATACTCGTTTAACTCCGGATGAGGAATGGCTGGGTAAGGCATCGAATATCTATCGTGCAGATGTGTGGCAGGCACCTTTGGCAACGGAAGAGACCAAAAATCGTATGAATCAGTGGGTGGATGAGAAGACCAATGGTATGATAAAGAGTATTCTGGATAAACCGTTGGATGAGGATGCCCGACTGGCGTTATTAAATACCATATATTTTAAAGGGGAATGGCAGAGGAAATTTTCCGCAAATGCTACCACTGAGAGAGAGTTTCATCTGGAGGATGGTACTACAAAACAGGTAGAAATGATGCAGATGTACGAGGAAAATCAGAAATATGTAAAGAATGCTATTGCAGAAGGAGTGGTGCTGCCTTATCGGGATACCACCAAGGCCTTTGTGGCATTGAAGCCGGTAGGAGAGCTTACGGTACGGGAAATGTATGCACAGCTGGAGCAGGAGGATATCAGTGCCTTCTTGCAGCAGGAGGAGTGGACCTTGTGTAATTTGCGTCTGCCTAAGTTCGAGGTAGAGTTTGATAAGAAGTTAAATGACAGTCTGCAGACCATGGGAATAGAAAAAGCCTTTGTGGAAGGAGAAGCGGATTTCAGCGGTCTCGGTACTTTGGATACCGGTTTGGGAATGTTTATTGAGTTGGTATATCAGAAGGCAAAGGTAATTGTGGATGAAGAGGGAACAGAAGCAGCAGCGGTGACTATGGTGGTGGTTGCGACAGAGAGCCTTGCAATCCATGAGAAGCCTCCAATCGATATTTATTTTGACGAGCCCTTCTTATATATGATTATGGACGTGGAAAGAGAAATTCCTCTCTTTGTAGGGATTATGGATAATCCGGGTGTGTAATATAAGGTGTGAAAATTCTAGGCAGTTTATAGAATTTTCACACTTTTTTTAGCTGAGGTTTTTAGGATTTACTTGTAAAATGATTTGAATATGTTAAAATATTGTTAAAATATAAGTTCATTACAATGGGAGTTTAGGATGGTAAAGATTATTTCAGACAGTACCTGCGATTTATCACAGGATTTAATAGAAAAGTATGATATTTCTGTATTACCGCTTCATATTATTTTGGGGGAAGAGGACTATTTGGATGGAAAGAGTATCACTCCTGATGAAATTTATAAATGGTCTGACGAGAATAATACAACGCCGAAAACCTCGGCAGTATCCATTGAGGAGGCAATTGATGCAATAAAGCCGTCGTTGGATGCAGGTATGGAAGTGGTGGTATTTACTATTGCCGGTGGCATGTCTACCACTAACAATGTGTTTCATTTGGCAGTAAATGAGTTGGAGGCAGAGGAGAAGGTACGTATTATTGATTCGGCGAATTTGTCTACCGGTGTTGGTTTGCAGGTAATTGAAGCTGCATGTATGGCACAGGCAGGAAAGTCTCTGGATGAAATCACAGCAGCAATCGGGGCGGTTACACCGAAGGTGAGAGCCAGCTTCGTGGTGGATACTTTGACTTATCTGCATCGTGGAGGACGTTGTAGCGGATTGGCTGCATTGGCAGGAGGTATGTTGAAGCTTCATCCAAAGATTGTAGTGAAAGATGGTGTCATGGGAGCTGAGAAAAAGTATCGTGGCAAGATGAACAGTGTCATTCTGAATTATGTGAAGGATATGGAAGCGGATTTATTGCAGGCAAAGCCGGACAGAGTATTTATTACACATTCCGGATGCCCGCAGGAAACCATTGATAGTGTGAAGCAGTATTTGGAAAGCTTGCACAAATTTGATGAAATATTGGTTACCAGAGCCGGCGGTGTGATTTCCAGTCATTGCGGTCCGGGTACTTTGGGTGTATTGTTTATTGAAGGATAAGAATAAGTTTTGGATGAAAGGTTGCTGTTTCCCGGCAACCTTTTTTCTTGTAGGAATGTGGAAATTATGGTACACTGTACACATATATCGTAACATGGGGTAAATGTTTCATGAAGAAAGAAAAAACGACGCATTTTGATTTATATACAGAGGCCGGAGAACAGCTGAAGGAGGCGACAGATGTATGGTCATTGTATCCCCGCCCGCAGCTGGTCAGAGAACAATGGCAGAGCCTGAATGGGTGCTGGGATTTGGAGGGACAAGCAATCCGGGTTCCCTTTCCGCCGGAGTCCGTTTTGGCAGAGTATACCGGAGAAATCAAGGAGCATATGACCTATACCAAGCGCTTTTCAGTGGATAAGTATGATGCAGGGAAAAGAACTTTGCTACATTTCGAAGGGGTTGACCAACTGGCAGAGGTGTTTTTGAACGGAAGCTTTATAGGGAAACATGAAGGCGGATACCTGCCATTTGTCTTTGATATAACAGAGATTGTGAAGGAAACGGACAATGAACTGGTAGTCAAGGTGACGGATGAGTTAAATAAGGACTATCCTTATGGAAAGCAGTGCCGGAAACGTGGCGGTATGTGGTATACCCCGACCAGCGGTATTTGGAAAAGTGTGTGGTTGGAGCAGGTACCAAAGACTTATATCAAAGGCTTGAAAATAACTCCGGATTTGCAGGGGATACAGCTGGCTGTGGAGACTATAGGTAAGGATTGCCCTGAGGAAGTCAGTGTGGGCATAGAGTTGCATACAGGCGAGGAATACGTGGCTAATTTGCAGGGCACAGAGGGGTATATTGATTTAAGTAAGATACCTATGGCAAATGGGGAGACTTATAACCCCTTGCTTTGGGATACGCAAACCCCTTATTTGTATTCTATGACGGTACAGCTTGGGGAAGACAGGGTAAGGAGCTACTTTGCCCTGCGAACCATAGAAATAAAAGCAATGCCCCATCCGGTGAAAAAAGGAAAAATCATAAATCGTGTATGCTTAAATGGCAAACCGGTTTTTATGCATGGGGTGTTGGATCAGGGGTATTATAGTGATGGTATTATGACACCGGCAGAGGAAGCGGAGTATGAGAGAGATATTCTGCGTATGAAGGAACTGGGCTTTAATATGCTGCGTAAGCATATTAAGGTAGAGCCGGAGTATTTTTATTATTATTGTGACAAGCATGGCATGCTGGTTATGCAGGATATGGTGAATAATGGGGAATATTCTTTCGTGAGAGATACTGCACTTCCTACCATTGGGGTGCTATCAAAGAAGGATAACAGGAAGAAGATATCTGAAACGCAAAAACAGATTTTCGAAGAGCATATGCTGGAAACCATAGACTGTTTACACAATCATCCCTGTATCGTGGCATATACGATTTTTAATGAAGGTTGGGGACAGTTTGAAAGTGACAGAATGTATGCATTGGCAAAGGCAGCAGACCCCACCAGGCTTTATGATTCCACTTCCGGTTGGTTCTCACAGAAGGACAATGATTTTGACAGTCTGCATATTTATTTCGGTCCGAAGAAACCGAAGTACAAGGAAAGACCGGTGTTTTTATCAGAGTTTGGAGGTTATTCGTATCTGGTGCCCGGGCATATTTTTTCGGAAAAGAATTATGGCTACGGAACCTGTAAGAGCAGTGAAGAATTATTGGAGCGAATACAGGCCAGATATGAGGAGCTGGTGTTGCCTTATGTGCAGGAAGGATTATGCGGTAGCATCTATACGCAGGTCAGCGATGTAGAGGAGGAAATCAACGGTTTCTATACCTATGACCGAAAGGTATGTAAGGTAGATAAGTCAGAAATGCGAAAGCTGGCAGAGAGGATATTTCGGGCATTAGAACAGGAATAGAGGATTCAGAATATAGCAGAGAACGGAGCAGTATAAGGATGGAGAAAATAAACAGAGTTCTGGAGATAAAAAAGCAGACAGATAATAAATTTTTAAATATGTATGAGTTTGAAGCAGAAAGAAGAAACGGTAAAGTGGCACCTTATTATATGGTTTCCAGAAATCCGAACCCGGAAACCTTAAAGGCCAGAACCCATGAAAACAAGCCGGATGGCGTGATTATCTATGCGGTGTATGGAGAGAATAAGGACAAGGTAGTGCTGATTAAACAGTTTCGTTATCCCTTGAATGATTATGTGTATGAGTTTCCGGCAGGTCTGGTGGAGCCGGGAGAGGATATGTTTGAAGCGGGAGTTCGAGAGATTTATGAGGAAACCGGGCTGACTTTTGTGCCGAAAAGGGTCAGTGAAGCATATTCCAGACCTTATTTCACCACAGTGGGTGTTACCGACGAAGCCTGTGGTACGGTGTTTGGTTATTGCAGCGGTACTCCCAGCAATTCTCATCAGGAGGAGTCAGAGGATATTGAAATCATTCTGGCTGACAGGGAAGAATGCAAGAGGATTTTAAGGGAAGAGAATGTGGCTATTAAATGTGCTTATATGTTAATGCATTTTGTATATTGCAAGGATGCAGACCCCTTGCAGTTTGCGGAAGAAATATAAAAATGCAGACATAGGAGCTATGCGAGCAGAAAGACGAGGAATGAGAGAATGAAGAAGTGGAATACTTCTGCAACGGGAGCGGGTTCTGCAAAGAAAGACTGGTATAAGCTGGACCTTTCGGCAATTGTGTATCCGACACTTCAACGTAGGGATTTTTCTTCTGTATATAGATTGTCTGTATTGCTGAAGGAAGAGATACAACCGGAGGTGTTGCAAAAGGCGGTGGATATGGCTTTGCCTCGCTTCCCAACCTATAAGGCTGCTATGCGAAAGGGTGTATTCTGGCGGTATTTGGAGCCCAATCATCGACCGGGACCTTTTGTACAGAAGGATGTGAAGAATCCTTGCCAGCCCATGGATTTTAAGGCAAACAACCGATATCTGGTACGCTTTTATTATTATAAAAACAGGATATCCATTGAATGTCATCATAGTCTCGGGGACGGTACCGGAGGTATGAGTGTACTTTTGACCGTGACAGCCACTTATTTGCGGCTGTTAGGGAAGGAAATCGAGAATGGTGGATTGGTTCTGGATATTGATGCACAGCCGGATCCGGAGGAGCTGGAGGATGCTTATATGAAGTATGCCAATGCCAAGGTAAAGCCGCCCAGACCGGGGGAAAAGACCTATCGTATCCGGGGAACCAAGGAACCCTTTTATACCCTGAATATTGTGGATGGTATTATGTCTACACCTGAGGTGATAAAGGTGGCAAAGAGCTATAATGCAACCATTACGGAGTATTTAAATGCTGTGCTGATTTATGCATTGATGAAGCATCAGGAAAATAGTTTTCATATGAGCCTGAAACCGGTAAAGATTGCCATGCCGGTAAATTTGCGACGTTTCTTTCCCTCCAATACATTGCGTAATTTTATAACCATGATTTATCCGGGGATTGACCCCAGACTGGGGGATTATACCTTCGAAGAAATCGTAAAGCATGTGCACAATTATATGCAGTATTACATTAATGAGAAGTTTTTGCGCGGAGATATTACTACCAATGCAGCTACTACGAAGAATGCTTTTATCCGAGTGGTGCCTTTGTTTTTGAAGGATTTTGTGGTGCGACAGTTCTATACAAAGGTACAGGATAGGAATTCTTCGGCAGGACTTACGAATATGGGTTCGCTCCCGGTACCAGAGAGCATGAGACCTTATATTGAGAGGATTGATATTTGTATGGGGCAGCCGTTTTCTTCCAGAACGAACTGTGCCATTATCAGCTTCGGAGATATCATGACTATTAATTTTGCAAGCAGTATCGTGGAAGCAGAGGTAGAAAGATATTTCTTCTGTAAGCTGGTACAGGATGGTGTGCATGTGAAGATAGAAAGCAATCGTGAGATGGAAGAATAGAGGAGGATAGGTATGTCATATTGTGTGAATTGTGGTGTGGAGCTGGATGCTTCTTTAAAGAAGTGTCCACTTTGTGAAACACCTGTTATTAATCCCAGAGAAGTGGCTGCTACACAGGGAACATCACCGTTTCCCAAGGAGAAGGCTCCGGTGGAAACCGTAAAACGTAAGGACATGGGTATTTTGGTGACGATAGTGCTATTAGCAATGGCCATAACCTGTGCAAGTCTGAACGGATTTGTTTTTAATACGAATTATTGGTCAGTAACCGTGATTGGTGCATGTCTGTTGCTGTGGGTCATTATGTTTCCGGTGATTATTTATCCAAAGCTGCATGTGTATTTTGCTATTTTGTTCGATGGTTTGGCGGTACTGATTTATCTATATTTGATAACCTGGCTGACCAGTACGAATGACTGGTTTTATGGGCTGGGAATTGCTTTGGTCGTGTTTATGACTATATTGGTAGAGATTTATGTATTTTGTATGAGAACCCTGCCGCGTTCTATTTTGACAACTGCTCTTTATACCGTGACAGCCATAGGGGTGTTGTGTATAGGGATTGAGCTGTTGGTAGACTGGCTGGTATATGGGGCGATTTCTATCGGTTGGTCTTCTATAGTGGCTACTATATGTGTGATTATTGATGTGGCATTGATTTGTGTATTATCCATGCGCAGACTGAGAAATGCCGTGCGCAGACGTTTGCATTTTTAAGGAGTGTTGGTTTTGACAAAGAGAGAACAGAAATTGATGGACTTGGTCCGCAGAGTGCATGGTTTAGTGGATAGTTCGGATATTGAAAAGAAGCGACAGTCTCAGGAATATATTGGTACTATTTTAGGTAATACCAAGGATATTTCTTATCAGGAATTTACTTTGCAGGATATGGAGGCAGAGTGGATATCTGTGAACCGTCCGCATATGAAGAAATATATTATTTTGTACTGTCACGGAGGCGGTTATTCTACCGGAAGCAGTAAATATGCCCGCACCATTACCTCCAAGCTGGCCATGAGTACTTCTATGGATGTGCTGGCCTTCGACTATCGTCTGGCACCGGAACATCCTTATCCGTCCGCATTGGAGGATGCACTGAAGGCGTGGAATTATTTGATGCTGTTAGGGTATGGAGCCAGAGATATTATAGTGGCCGGTGATTCCGCAGGAGGGAATCTGGCACTGGCTTTGGTATTGAAGCTGAAGGAGGAGAAGAGACTGTTGCCCAGAGGATTGGTATTATTGTCTCCTTGGACAGATTTGACCTGTTCCGGTCTGTCTTTTCAAAATTATAAGAACAGGGATCCGGTATTGAGCCCTGAATATATTTATCAAATTCGCGAAAGCTATGCCGGAGGACAGGATTATGACAATCCGTTGATTTCGCCATTGTTTGGAGATTTGGCAGGCTTTCCGCCTACTTATATCCAGGTGGGGGAGAATGAGATACTCTATAGTGATGCCATACGTCTTCATAAAAAGCTGGTAGAGGCGAATGTATCAGCACATATTGATAAATATGAGAGAATGTGGCATGTTTTTCAGATGTCTCCTTTTAAAAAGGCTTATGATGCTATGAATAAATGTGCAGAGTTTATTTATGAGATTTGCAGATAGTGTGAGGAATGAACTTAGGAACTTTTTTCTGTAAAAATAAAAAGGATTTTGGGAAAAAGCACAGAATATTAAGAATAGAGACTAATATTTGCGGTTTTAAGGCTGAAAAAGCAGCAGGAAGGCATGGTAGTCATGACAATACGTGAAACCTTGGAGCAATGGGAATATGAATATTTGAGCCCTTATGCGACCCACAGCAGAGAGTCAAAGGGAAGACTTCGTGAAGAGGAGCAATGTGATATCCGAACTGTTTTTCAAAGAGACAGAGATCGAATCATTCATTGCAAGGCATTTCGTCGCTTAAAGGATAAGACTCAGGTCTTTTTGACACCGGAAGGGGATCATTATCGTACTCGTTTGACCCATACGCTGGAGGTGTCTCAAAATGCCAGAACCATAGCCAGAGCTTTGCGCATGAACGAAGAACTGGTGGAAGCGATTGCACTGGGACATGATTTAGGTCATACGCCCTTTGGTCATGCCGGAGAAAGAGCTTTGAATCGAGTATGTCCGCTGGGCTTTGAGCATAGTGTGCAAAGTGTCAGAACGGTAGACCGATTGGAAAAGCAGGGAAAGGGTTTGAATCTGACCCATGAGGTACGAGATGGTATTTTGAATCATCAGACTATAGGAAAGCCCCATACTCTGGAGGGGAAAATCGTTCGTCTGTCTGACAAGATTGCATACATACATCATGATATGGATGATGCCATCCGTGGCGGTATTTTGGAGGAAAGTGATGTGCCTAAGGAAATCGGTGATGTCATTGGTTATACCACCAATGAGCGCTTGAATCAGTTTATTCATGATATTGTGAGTACCAGCTTCGGCAAGGATGACATTCAGATGTCAGAGCCGGTGGCAGAAGCTATGGCGAAGCTGCGCAAGTTTATGTTTGAGAGGGTATATCAGAACCCGGAGGCGAAGAGTGAGGAAGGCAAGGCTGAGGTGCTGATGGAGACACTTTATCAGCATTATATGAAGCATGTGGACGACTTGCCGGAGGAATTTTTGAATTTACTTTCTGAGGGAGAACCCAAGGAAAGAGTTGTTTGTGATTATGTGGGTGCTATGAGTGACCGTTTCGCCATCGCACAGTACGAGCGGATTTATATTCCCAAGTCATGGCACATTTAAGAAGAGAATAGGAAGTGTAGAATGTATTATCCGGAAGAACTTATTGAAGAAGTCAGGATGAAAAATGATATAGTGGATGTGGTGGCAGGATATGTCAGATTGCAGAAGAAGGGTGCCAATCATTGGGCCTGCTGTCCTTTTCACAATGAGGATACACCCTCCTTTTCCGTGAGTGGTCCGAAACAAATGTATTATTGCTTCGGCTGCGGAGCGGGAGGAAATGTGATTTCCTTTGTAATGAATTATGAAAATTATACCTTTGTGGAGGCCATTAAGCATCTGGCAGAGCGAGCTGGTATCAATTTACCGGAGCTTGAGTATACCGAGGAAATGAAGGCACAGAAGGACAAGCGCGCACGTCTGTTGGAAATCAACAAGGAGGCAGCCAAATTTTTCTACTATCAGCTACGGACGCCAAATGGTGAGATAGGGTATCAATATTTGCAGAAGCGACAGCTTAGTGAAGAGACGATTAAGAAATTTGGTTTGGGATATTCCGGAAAAAGCGGAGCTATGCTGGTGCAATATTTAAAACAAAAGGGTTATGAGGACATGCTGATAAAGGAAGCCGGGCTGGCAAATTATTCCGAGAGAAGCGGTTTGGTCAGTCAGTTTTGGAATCGTGTCATGTTCCCGATTTTTGATATACATGGCAAGGTGATCGGCTTCGGCGGAAGAGTAATGGGGGATGGAGAACCTAAGTATTTGAACTCCCCGGAGACCCCGGTTTTTGACAAGCGACGGAATCTATATGGCATGAATTTTGCCAGGACAGCAAAGAGCGGAAATATTATTTTGTGTGAAGGTTATATGGATGTGATTGCCATGCATCAGGCTGGATTCACACAGGCAGTAGCATCTTTGGGTACGGCATTTACACCGGAGCAGGCGAATTTACTGCGACGTTATACGGATAGTGTGTTGTTGGCTTATGATAGTGACGGTGCAGGTACTAAGGCAGCACTGAAGGCCATCGGTATTTTGAAGGAAGCCGGATTGACTGCAAAAGTCATTAATATGCAGCCCTACAAGGATCCGGATGAATTTATGAAGGCGGAAGGAAAAGAGGCGTTTCAGGATAGGATTGAACAGGCAGAAAACAGCTTTTTCTTTGAAATTCGTATTCTGAGCAGGAATTATGATTTGAAGGATCCGGAAGCGAAGACAAATTTCCACAGAGAGATAGCAAAGAAGCTTTGTGGCTTTTCAGAAGAGCTGGAAAGGGAGAATTATTTGCAGGCAATTGCGGATAAATATAATATCAGCTTTGAACAGCTGCGGAAGTTCGTAAGCGGCTATGCGGCACAGACAGGGTTGGTACAACCCGCAGAGAGACCGAAATCCGGGATACAGTCCAAGAAGGCCCCGGAGGAGAAAGGAAAGAAAGCACAAAAGCTGTTGATTACATGGATAACCGATGACCCGAAGCTTTATTCCAAGATTACCCGCTATATTTCCGCAGAGGATTTTACGGAAGGCTTGTATCATAAGGTGGCAGAGCGATTGTTTCAGGAACTGTCCGAAGGAACCTACAATCCGGCAGGGATTATCAGTATGTTTACCGATGAAGAGGAACAAAGGGAGGCAGCGGCATTGTTTAATACGAATTTGCCGGAGCTTACTACCAGACAAGAGCGTGAAAAAGCCTTTCGGGATATTGTTTTGGCGGTAAAGCAGAACAGCTATGAATATTTTTCTTCGCAGATAGGAACCGACATGACTGCTTTAAATAAAGTTATTGCAGGGAAGAAAGCGTTGGAAGAACTGGCAAAAACGCATATTTCCTTGGATTAGAGTGAATACTGACATAAGAATTCGTAAACATTTTGAATACATTAGGAAGGATGGAACCATAGAATGGACGAAAACACACAGGTAAAATTTGAAGAGAAAATAAAAGAACTCTTAAATGTGGCCAAGAAAAAGAAAAACGTATTGGAATATCAGGAGATTACAGAATTTTTTGCTGATATGCCTTTGGAGGAGGAGCAGTTTGAGAGAATCCTGGATGCTTTGGAGCGTAGTGGGATTGATGTTCTGCGTATTACCGAGGATGATGATATTGATGATGAGCATATCATTCTGACGGAGGAAGATGAGGTCGATGTAGAAAACATTGATTTGTCTGTTCCGGATGGTATCAGCATCGAAGATCCGGTGCGTATGTACTTAAAGGAAATAGGTAAAGTACCATTGTTAAGTGCTGAGGAAGAAATTGAATTGGCAAAGAAGATGGAAATCGGTGATGCAGAGGCGAAGAAGCGTCTGGCAGAAGCAAATTTACGTCTGGTTGTCAGCATTGCAAAGCGATATGTAGGTCGAGGTATGTTGTTCTTGGATTTGATTCAGGAAGGCAATCTGGGGCTGATTAAGGCTGTAGAAAAGTTTGATTATCGCAAGGGATATAAATTCTCTACCTATGCAACTTGGTGGATTCGTCAGGCAATTACCAGAGCAATTGCAGATCAGGCCAGAACCATTCGTATTCCTGTTCATATGGTAGAAACCATTAATAAGTTGATTCGCGTAAGCCGTCAGCTGCTTCAGGAGTTGGGAAGAGAGCCTTCTCCGGAAGAAATTGCGGAAGAGATGGAAATGCCTGTTGACAGAGTTCGTGAGATACTGAAAATCAGTCAGGAGCCGGTATCCTTGGAAACCCCGATTGGTGAGGAAGAAGACAGCCATTTGGGAGACTTTATTCAGGATGATAATGTGCCTGTTCCTGCAGATGCAGCGGCATATACTTTATTAAAGGAGCAGCTGGTAGAGGTACTCAGTACCTTGACAGACAGAGAACAGAAGGTATTACGTTTGCGATTCGGTTTAGATGATGGTCGTGGTCGTACCTTGGAAGAGGTGGGTAAGGAATTTAATGTTACCCGTGAGCGTATTCGTCAGATTGAGGCAAAGGCACTCAGAAAGCTGCGTCATCCCAGTCGCAGCAAGAAGCTGAAGGATTTCTTGGACTAATGAAAACAGTAGAATTGTCAGCCAGAATGCAGGCACTTGTAAATATGGTAACGCCGGGGAGTATCGTATGTGATGTGGGGTGCGATCATGGGTGGGTATCTATATATTTAGTGCAGCAAAAGATAGCACCAAAGGTATATGCCATGGATGTGCGAACCGGTCCGTTAGAGAGGGCAAAGGAGCATATTGCGGAATATCAGTTGGACAGCTACATAGAGACCAGGTTATCAGATGGGTTGACGAATCTGCAGGCAGGACAGGCAGACTGTATGATATGTGCCGGAATGGGTGGTCCGTTGATGCGACGAATCTTAACGGAAGGACGCACAAAGGCTCGTGCCATGAAGGAGCTGATTTTGCAACCACAATCAGACTGGCCGCTTTTTCGCCGATTCCTGCGGGAAGAGGGATATCAGACCATTCAGGAGAATATGATTTATGAAGATGGAAAATATTATCCTATGGTCAAGGTGATACCGGTAAATCCGGCAGAGGTTTTCGTTGCTTCTACAGAAGAGGAGCAGGAGCTTTGGGATAGCTTTGGTGAATTGTTGCTGAAAGAAAAAAATGCTGTGTTAAAGCAGTATTTGAATTCTTCAGAAAAGCATGTGAGAGAATTAGTGCGACATCTTGGAAAACAGGGCGGAACACGTGCAGAAGAAAGAGTAGTGGAACTGGAAAAGGAACTTTGTATATTACAAAAGGCAAAGGCTTATGTCGAGGATTTTTCAAGTGGCACTGAGAAGGAAGAATGATGGATATACAGCCTGCAGGGATTTCTGCGGGCTGTTTTGCGTAGCAAAGAAAGCGGGGGTAGTATGATAACAGTTACAATAGCAGGGGAAAAGAAACAATATGCAGAAGGAACCACATATGAGCAGATTGTGCAGGAATATCAGTCTCAGTATGATGGTTTGATTGGCTTGGTGGCAGTAAACGGAAAGCTGAAGGAGTTGTTTAAACAGCTGAAAAAGGATTGCGAGTTAAAATTTTTTACTTTAAAGGATGATGCGGGCTATAAGACCTATGTGCGTACAGCAACCATGCTTTTATTCAAGGCAATGTCAGACGAATTTGGATACGAAATTGCACAGGAATCAAGAGTTGAGTTTGCCGTAGGAAACGGTTCTTATATTACCACAAATGACAGAATTGCACCGACAAAGGAAAACGCAGAGAAGCTTTTGAAACGTATGCAGGAGCTGAGGGAACAGGCAGTACCTTTTATGAAGAAGTCCTATTATTTGGATGATGCCATGGCTCTTTTTCAGGAAAAGGGAATGAAGGATAAGGAAAGATTGTTCCGCTATAGACGCAGCTCGGTGGTAAATATCTACGAAATAGAGGGATATTTTGATTATTACTATGGATATATGTTACCAAACGCCGGTTATGTGAAGTGGTTTGATATTATTCCTTATGACGAGGGATTTATGCTGTTGCTTCCGAGCAAAAAAGAACCAACTGTGGTGAAGCCTTTTGTGGAGCAGAAAAAGCTGTTTGCTACCTTAAAGGATGCAGAAAAGTGGGCAAAGGAAATCGGTTTGGACACGGTAGGTCACCTGAATGACAGAATTTGTAATGGTTCCCTGAATGATTTGATTTTGGTACAGGAAGCAGCACAGGAGCGAAAAATCGGGGAGATTGCAAAGGATATTGTAGAGCGAGGAAATGTAAAATTCGTTATGATTGCAGGACCTTCTTCTTCCGGAAAAACCAGCTTTTCTCATAGATTATCCATTCAGCTTCGTACCATGGGAAAGGTGCCGCACCCCATCGCATTGGATGATTATTTCGTAGACAGGGAAAAGACCCCCAGAGATGAAAATGGTGATTATAATTTCGAATGTTTGGGTGCCATTGATGTAGAAGCATTTAATGAAGATATGGGCAAGTTGTTAAAGGGAGAGCGGGTGGAGCTGCCCACCTTTAATTTCAAGATTGGTAAGAGAGAATATCATGGAAATTATAAGCAACTGGGACCGGATGATATTCTGGTAATAGAAGGTATTCATGGACTGAATGAAAAGATGTCCTATACCTTACCGGAGGAGAGCAAGTATAAAATATATATCAGTGCATTGACCAGTATGAATATTGACGGACATAATCGTATTCCTACTACCGATGGACGTTTGCTGCGTCGCATGGTAAGAGATGCCAGAACCAGAGGCGCTGATGCCCGAAGAACCATTGAAATGTGGCCTTCCGTGCGCCGAGGAGAAGAGGAAAATATCTTCCCCTTTCAGGAGGAAGCAGATGCTATGTTTAACTCTGCATTGATTTATGAACTGGCGGCTTTGAAGCAGTTTGCAGAACCTCTGTTGTTCCATATTTCAAAGGAACAGCCGGAGTATTATGAAGCGAAGCGTTTGTTGAAGTTTTTAGAGTATTTCTTGGGTATCAGTAGCGAAAGCCTGCCAAACAATTCTATTTGTAGAGAATTCGTAGGCGGTAGCTGTTTTAAGGTATAAGGAGTAGAGAGTACAGATGAAATATATGGTAAAATGTGCATTTTGTAACCGGACTTATGTGGTGGATGCAGAAAGCAAAGGAGCACAATTGACCTGTACTGCCTGTGGCGGACAGAATACAAACAAGGATATCGTAGAAGAAATACCACCGGACATTAAGATCATGCCGGGTGGAACCAGAGAGCCGGATCCGATAGCAACCATTCGAAGCTTTCAGGCAGCGTATCATCCGGTGGATGAGGATCCCTTTGCCATAGATCAATATAAGATACCGTGGCTGAACGAGACTACGTTTGGATTGATATTGGCAGCAGTTGGTATGATAATAGGGATTATTGTTTTATTTATTGTGGTATAAAATGTTTGGAATGACTGATTTACAGGAGGCATAACTCAAAGATGAGATTGGCAGATTTAGAAAAATACAATCAGATAGTGATACAGGTTCATGACAATCCGGATGCAGATGCAGTGGGGTCAGGTTATGCAATTTATCGTTATTTTCAGGAAAAGGGAAAGGAAGTCCGACTGGTATATGGCGGAAAATACGCTATCGGAAAGAGCAATATGCTTCTGCTGATTGAGGAATTGGAAATTCCGATAGAGTACATACAGGAGCTGGAACAACCGGAATTGTTGATAACGGTGGATTGTCAGTATGGAGAGGGAAATGTGCAATATTTTGAGGCACAGAACATCGCCATGATAGACCATCATAATACAGGCAGACAGTCAGATAACATGACGGAGATTAGAAGTCATTTGGTAAGCTGCTCTACGGTATGTTATGCCCTTTTGAAGGAAGCCAGCTTTGATGTAAATAAAGATGTGAAAATCTCTACGGCATTATATTATGGGCTCTTTATGGATAGTAATCAGCTGGCAGAAATCAGTCATCCTTATGACAGAGATATGGTGGAATTTTTGGAATATGATAAAAATCTGCTCAATCGTTTGAAATATGCCAATTTAAATATCGAGGATTTTGAAACAGCCGGAATAGCCATTCTCAGGCACAATTATGTAGAGAAGCATCGATTGGCTATTATTAACTCCAAGGCCTGTGACCCGAATATCCTGGGCTTGATTGGCGATTTGGCGTTGCAAGTAGAGAGTATTGACGTGGGTATCGTATACAGTGAATATCCCGGAGGTTATAAATTATCCATTCGCAGCTGTTTGTTAGAGGTAGCGGCCAATGAATTGGCTGGATTTTTGACAGAAGGAATCGGAGACGGTGGCGGACATATTGATAAGGCGGGAGGTTTTATCAATGAAGCACGTTTCGAAGAATTGTATGATAATCAGAGTATCGAAGGCTATTTTTTCCAGAGAATGGATGAGTATTTTGAAAGCTATGAAGTAGTAAATTATAGCGACGGAATGAAAAATAAGGAAGCGTTTAAGCGATATCGTAAGAAATCAGCCATATATGGTTTCGTGAGGCTGGGAGAACTTTTTGCAGAAGGAACGGAATGCAAGATAAGAACCTTGGAGGGCGATGTTTTTGTAACTGCTAATAAGAATACATATGTGATGATAGGACGAGAGGGAGAAGTATACCCTATCGAAAAGGCAGTTTTTGAAGGTCGTTATAATCCTTTGGAAGAGGAATATGATAGGGAGTTTGATTACAAGCCGTCTATCATCAATATGACAGAGAACAGGGCTTATGATTTGTTGCCTTATGCGAAGCAGTGTGTGTCACAACCGGGGGCACAGATTTGGGCAAAGCCCTTGGAGTTACCGACGAAGGTGTTCAGCCGCTGGAATTATGAAACCTATATGTATGGACGACCGGGAGATTTTTTGTGTTATAGTGCCAATGATGAAAAGGATGTGTATGTGGTGAAGCAGGAAAGCTTTCCGCATATATACGAGGAAGTATAAGAAATACATCTTAGTAACCAAAGACAAAGAGGGATTTTTGTATGAAGAAGATGCTCATAAAGAAATTAATCATAATTAATATTATCATGATGCTGTTGGCATTGGCGTGTCATTATCTGATGAAAACAGGAGAACTGAAGAGCATCATTATTTTTGCGGTGTTTTTGCTGCTGACTACTATGGTACAGGTAGTTGTAGTAACACAGCATTTAAACAAATATTTTGTGAATGCGGTTGCAGATGTGAATAAAAAATTGAGCGAGATTACACAGGGGAATCTGGATGCTCGTATAGAAGTGAATACTACAGAGGAGTTTACAGAGTTAAGCGGTCACATAAATGATATGGTGAAGAGCTTGCTGGAAACTACGGATAAGCTGTCTTTGGTTTTGGATAATGTGGAGCTGGCAGTAGGTGTTTATGAGTATGGACCGGGCATGGCTCGTGTCAGGGCTACCAAGCAGGTGGCAAATATTCTGTTTTTGGAGGAAGAAAAGGCACAAAGGTATCTGGCGGATTATATTCTTTTTGCAGATTATCTGGATGTGCTGCACAGCCATCCCTTTGACGAGGAGAAGCATATTTATCGTGTGCTGGGGGATGAGTCTAAATATGTGAAGATGGAGTCCTTTCAAAAGGAAGACAGTGTATTTGGTGTTGTGACAGATGTAACAGAGGAAATAGTGGAGCAACTGCGACAGGAGCAGGAAAAAAAGGAAGATATGTTGACCGGTTTGCCAAGCAGAAGTGTTTTTTTCAAAACGCTGGAGGAACTGTTTGGAAATCAAGAGGTTACACAAAACAGTGTGCTGGTTTTATGCGATGTCGCAAATTTAATGGAGATTAACGAGGAACATGGTCAGGAAGCAGGGGACAAGTATTTGTGTTCTGTTGCAGAATTACTGAAGACCATTTCTCCCAAGAAATCCATCTTATCGCGGTTGACCGGTGGAGAGTTTGTGCTTTATTTACACAGCTGTGAGGAAGAAAGCGAATTGGAAGAATATTTGGAGATATTCCGGAAGCGTAAAGGCAATCGGATATCTCTGGGAGAGGAAAAAGAAGTGGTATTGGATTTCTCTTATGGTTGTGCTTATTACGAGAAGGATGGAAAAGATTATCACGATTTGATGAAACTGGCTGATGAACGTTTGTATGAAGAAAAGCGTGTAAAAAAAGAAAAAATAGAGGTTTAGTACTTTACTTCTTTAAAGAGTTGATGTAAAATAACAAAGTCAGAAAATCTCTGAAAGTGAGGAGCAAATAAGTATGAAAACTAGAATTGGTATTTTGGGATATGGTAACTTAGGCAGAGGGATTGAATGTGCCATTAAGCAAAATGAGGATATGGAGCTGGTGGCAGTATTTACCCGACGAAACCCGGAAACAGTGAAGATTTTGACAGCAGGTGTGGTTGTTCGTTCTGTAGAGGATATTATGAGCATGAAGGACGAGATTGATGTGCTGATACTTTGTGGCGGAAGTGCAACGGATTTGCCCAAGCAAACTCCTGAATATGCAAAATATTTTAATGTGGTGGATAGCTTCGATACACATGCAAGAATTCCGGAGCACTTTGCAACAGTGGATGCAGCTGCAAAGGAGAACGGTCATGTGGCAATGATTTCCTGTGGTTGGGATCCCGGAATGTTCTCTTTGAACCGTTTGTATGCCGGAGCAGTATTACCTCAGGGTAAGGATTATACCTTCTGGGGCAAAGGGGTTAGTCAGGGACATTCCGATGCAATTCGTCGTGTGGAAGGTGTGGCTAATGCGAAGCAGTATACCGTACCGGTAGAAAGTGCTTTGGAAGCAGTGAGAAGTGGTTCTAATCCGGAGCTTGGCACCCGTGACAAACATACTCGAGAGTGCTATGTAGTTGCCAAGGAAGGCGCTGATTTGGCACAGATTGAGCAGGATATTAAGACGATGCCGAATTATTTCGCTGATTATGATACTACCGTAAACTTTATTACGGAGGAGGAATTGCAGACAAATCATGCCGGTATTCCTCATGGTGGCTTTGTAATCCGTAGTGGTAAGACCGGTTGGGATAGTGAGAATACACATATTATTGAGTATAGTTTGAAGTTGGATTCTAATCCGGAGTTTACGGCTTCTGTTATTGTTGCTTATGCGAGAGCAGTGAATCGTATGAAACAGGAAGGCATGACCGGATGTAAGACTGTGTTTGATGTGGCACCGGCATATTTGAGTCCATTGAGCGGTGAGGAATTAAGAGCACACCTGTTGTAATTGTGCGAGCTCAGTCAGAGGAAAATAAATAGAATAAGCTTGTAGAAACAGCCCTTTTCTGGCAACCTATGGTTGAAAAGAAAGGGGCTTTTTGTTATACTTAAAGGGACTATAAAATGTGTAAAGGGGATAGCTATGGAACTGAAATTTCCGAAGTTATATCGTTATGAAAGAATTGCAGAACATTGTAATATAGCAATACCTGTGGCAAAAGGGGTTATGCAGGATGCAGACAAGGTACAGGTGTATCAGGAAGGCAAATGTGTACCGGTACAGAAGAAGGTTACTTCGCGATATTCGGACGGAAGCGTACGTTATTTGTTTGTACGTTTTCTGGCAGATTTGCCGGCGAATCGAAAAACAGTATTGGAGTGTAAGCTTGACAGCGAAGACAGCTGTGAGTATGAAGGACTGCAGGTAAAGAAAACAGAATGTGGTTATACAGTAAGTGCCGGTGTGGAATTTGCTGTTTCCAATCATTCTTCTGCGTTATTTGATTGGTTAAAGGTAGGGACACAGCAGTACAGTGGTAAACAGTTCGTGGGTCCTTATCTGGAGGATGGAGACGGTAACCGGTATGGCATGAAGCTGGGAGAGTGGAAGATTACAGAGTCCGGACCATTGGTGGCAGTGCTTCGATGCAAAGGGGAATGCGTGGGAAGCAAGCCGGTTTCCTTTGAAATGAAAGTAACCGCTTATGCAGAAAAGCCGTGGATAGAGATTTCGTATCGTTTGATTAACTCTACAGACGATGCTTTACATATAGCGTCATTAGTGTTTGCCGTATTGGCAGAGGAAGATGCAGAGTACAATCCTTGTTTGGTAAAAACACAGAAGCTGAATAAACTGGACTCTACCGGTTGCGGAGATGCCAATCAGAGTGAATTGGAGGAAGGTCCTGTTTATGAAACCACAGGAATATCTAAGTTACCGGAGCTTCAGAACAAAATAGATGTAAACGGTGTGAGAACCTGTGTGGGGAATTCCAATTACAAGACAAAGTTTAGCATCGGTCGTGACGGAGAAGCGGTGGACCGTATTGTGGATGCCAAATATCTGGTAGGTGAGGCAAATGAACATTTCGCAGAGGTTATTTACGGAACCTTTTTTGCCGATAGAACAGATGGCAGAGGCGGTGTTTGTGCTACCATTTTTCAGGCACAGCAAAATTACCCCAAGGCAGTAAAGGCAGATAATAGCGGTGTATATGTTATGTTGGTACCGAAGGATGTGGATAAGGTGGTTATGGAGCCCGGTATGTCCAGAGAACAGCGGTTCCAGTTGTACTTCCATACACCGGAGGAGAGCCTGATAGAAATAGATAACAGAAGTTTGATTTATCAGATGCCGGATAGACCTCATATTGCACCGGAGGTCTTTAAGGAAGCCGGAGTGATGCCGGATATCTTTGTGGACAGGGATAAAATCAATGATGATGTGGAGCTTTCCTTGATTGGAAAATGTGACGGACATGCTCGTTCCTATGGTATGTTGAACTGGGGCGATTCCCCGGATCCGGGCTATACCACTCAGGGAAGAGGAAATGGCAGTCCGGTGTGGACCAATAATGAGTATGACTATCCGCATGCCTGTGCACTGTTCTATGCACGTACGGGAGAGAGAAGATTTTTAGATTATATGTTGGTGGCTTGCAGTCACTGGATGGATGTAGATGTATGTCATTACAGCAAGGATCCTTTGAATATAGGCGGTCAGTGGGAACATACCGGAGGTCACTGTAAGGATGGTGTTATGGTTTGTTCTCATGAATGGGTAGAAGGGCTATTGGATTATTATCATTTCAGTGGTGATGAGCGAGGCTTGGAAACTGCACTGGGAATTGGCGAAAATGTGTTACGTTTGTTGGAAACACCCAAGTATCAAACCAGTGGAGAAGTGGGAGCCAGAGAGACCGGTTGGGCGTTGCGTACGCTGGTGGCACTTTATGCAGAAACCAATGATGAAAAGTGGCTGGGGAAATGTGAATGGATATTGGGACATTTCCGCCATTGGTCAGAAGAGTATGGTGACTGGGTAGCACAGTATACGGATAATACATTAATCAGGGTAGGCTTCATGATTTCTGTAGCTATCGGAAGTCTAATGCGTTATTATCGTCTGTTCCCTTCGGAAGAGATAAAAGAAATGATTATGGATGCAGTGGATGATTTGGTGGAAAACTGCCTGATGGAAACCGGAGTATTTTCGTATAAGGAGTTGCCCAGCTTAAACAGAATAGGTAGTAATACCCTGTTGCTGGAGGCCATGACCATTGCCTATGAATTAACAGGGGATACGAAATATTTAAACTATGGAAAACGAACCTTCTGGAACAATATTCGTGCGGCAGCACCGGGAGTAACAGGCGTGAAGAGTATTGTGGAGGATGCGGTAATCCATAAAACAACAGGAACGAAGAATTTTGCACAGAGCTTTATACCATTGTCTGTATTTTATAAGGCATTGGCAGATAATAATATGCTATAGACACTATATTCTGTTGAGGTAGTATCACAGGAGGGCTTGTGTTACTACGCGGAGGTAGTAGTATGAAGGTATTGGTTAGATGTCTGAAAAGTGATTATGCAGTATGTCCTGCCTGTGGTAGTCAGAATATTGTGGGAATAGGCAAGGAATGCTGCCATTGTGGGCAGTGCGGTCAGGCACTGGAGGTTTCGTTTGTAAATAAAGTTTTGAATAATGAAGAGCCGGAACCGGAAGACTTCTTTATGCAGATGTCTCTGTTTGACGACTAGAAAGAATCACGGAGGAGCGTATGATACGGAAATTTATTTTTGGCAATCCCATCGAAACAGAAGCGGTGATTGTCAAAGGGATGACACAAGGGGATGAACTGCCGTATTTGGAAAGCTGTGAAGTGGGGGATTTAGAGGGATTTCGCTACAAGATGTCAGCGAAGGATGTGGTATATGGATTGGGACAGAATGTCAGAGGCATTAATAAAAGGGGCTGGCATTATGTCAGTTATGCAGATGACAATCCGCACCATCATGAGGATGTACAGGGATTGTATGGTGCACATAACTTTTTGGTGCTGGATGGTAAGGAACGCTTCGGAGTGTTTGTAGATTATTCGGGCGAGCTACGATTTGATATAGGTTATACGCACAAGGATGAGTTGTTGATACTTCCGGCAGAGATGAATCTGGTATTGTATATTATAGAGGGAGATAGCCTGAAGGATATTGTGAAGCAGTTTCGTCAAATGATAGGACGCAGTTACATGGCTCCCCGATGGGCATTGGGCTATGGACAGAGTCGTTGGGGATATGAAAATGCGGAGGATATTCGAGAGGTAGCGAAGCAATACCGGGAGAATCATTTACCCATCGATATGATTTACTTGGATATCGATTATATGGATGGATATCGGAACTTTACCTTGAATACAGAAGCATTTCCGGAGTTTCCGGCATTTGTGCAGGAAATGAGACAGCAGAATATTCATCTGATACCCATTATTGATGCCGGTGTGAAGGCAGAAAAAGGGTATTCTGTGGATGAGGAAGGTGTAGAAAAAGGGTACTTTTGTAAAGATGAGGATGGTACTGACTTCGTGGGCAGTGTTTGGCCCGGAGAGTGTCATTTCCCGGATTTTTTAAATCCGGCAGCCAGAGAATGGTTTGGAGAACAGTATCAGGTTCTGTTACAACAGGGAATAGATGGTTTTTGGAATGATATGAATGAACCGGCTGTCTTTTATTCCCGAAAGCAAATGCAGGAAATGAAGGAATATATTCGGGATTTGTATGCAGAAGGATGGCCGGAGGATAGTGAGATAGATGCACTTTCCTGGAAAATCACAGCACTGAAAAACTCTCGCAAGGATTATCAAAGGATTTATCATAATATAAATGGCAGCAAGGTTTGTCATGATAAGGTACATAATCTGTATGGGTATAATATGACCCGTGCAGCAGGGGAAGCTTTTGAAAAGCTTTGTCTGGATAAGAGAATTTTACTGTTTTCAAGATCCTCTTATACCGGAATGCATCGTTATGGCGGTATTTGGACCGGAGATAACAAATCCTGGTGGAGCCATCTACAGATGAATTTTCATATGCTACCCGGTCTGAGTATGCAGGGCTTTTTGTATTCCGGGGCAGACTTGGGAGGTTTTGGAGCAGATGTAACAGAGGATTTACTGATGCGTTGGTTGGAGCTGGGGATATTCACACCCTTGATGCGCAATCATTCTGCGTTGGGAACCCGTAGGCAGGAGGTATATCGTTATACAGATATTCCGGCTTTTCGGAGAGTGTTGAGTATTCGGTATGCACTGCTTCCCTATCTATACAGTGAATATATGAAGGCTTGTTTGAGAGATGAAATGCTGTTTCGTCCGTTATCCTTTGATTATGAGGAGGATACACATGCTTCGCAGGTAGAAGACCAGCTGATGTTTGGCGAAGGCATCATGATTGCCCCGGTGATGCAGCAGAATGCAACCGGACGTTACGTATATTTGCCGGAGGAGATGAAGCTGATACGTTTTCGCAGCGCACAGGATATACAGGAACAGGTCATGATAAAGGGGCATCATTATATTGAGGTTGCCTTGGATGAAGTCATTTTGTTTTTAAAGCCGGAGCATATATTAGTGCTTTCAGAAGGTGGAGAATCTGTAGAAGATATCGATTTTGAAAGGGTGAAAACCATTGACTTTGTGAAGCAGGAAGCGGTATATGAATACTATCATGATGACGGAATAAGCTATGTATGCGGAGAAACAGGGCATATTACAATAATTAAGAAAAGTAAGTAAGAGGAAGAGCTTTGAATACATTAAAAAAACTATTTTATGGAATTAGCATTTGCATATTGTTGGTGTGTATTGCCATTTTGACGATTGCTTCCAAGCCGGAATGGTCCCAGAAGGTTTCCGAGGTGCTTTATGGGGAGAATGGGATCGTACCTACAGCGTCTCCCATGCCGGAGGCTACGCAGACACCGGAAGAGGAGAATGGTGGAACAGTCGTAATCGTGCCTCAGAATACACCGTTGGTTTATGTAACTTCTGCTCCGGGGCAGGAACAGGTTCCCGAAACAGAAGCAGTTCCACCGCAAAAGGAAGAGGATAAGTATATACCGGCGACCATTGATATAAAAACTGTATGCCCTCCCAGAGCACAGTTATCAGCTTATGTAGAACCGGTAACCGATGCAGTTACCATACCGGAGGTAGTCAGCACTCTCAATGGATATAAGGAAATTACTTCCAGCATGGCAGAGGTTAACGCAGAGGAAGTGAAACAGCTGAAGGAGGAACTGAGTGAGGGAGATACCGGTGCTTTACTGGTATTTGAACAGACTTATTATCCTTATTATCACATGCTGGATGACAATGAGAAGGAATTGTATCGACAGATTTATGCAAATGCCTTTGCAATGACAGAGAAATTTAAGCCGTGTGTGGAGATTTTTTCTACGAACTTAGGCAGAGTGATGGAGGCTGTATTTAATGACCATCCGGTATTATTCTGGGTGGAAACTGCCTATGGTTGTAAATACGGTCCGGATGGCAGAGTAGTGGAGATTTCCCTGCAATACAATGAAACCTCCAAGAAGGCAGAACAGTCCAAGCAGAAGTTTGAGGAAAAGGCAGAGGAAATATTGAGTGTTGCCAGAACTTTAAGCAGCGACTATGAAAAGGAAAAATATGTGCATGACAGACTGGCAGCAAAGGTAAGCTATGACAGTAGTGCGGCTATGAATCAGAGTGCATACAGTGCATTGGTGAACGGCAAGACGGTTTGTGCCGGTTATGCCAGAGCATTTCAGTATTTGATGCAACAGCTGGGAATTCCTTGCTACTATTGTCGTGGTTATTCCGGCGAAAATCATGCTTGGAATATTATAGAGTTGTACGGAGATTATTATAATGTAGACCTTACTTGGGATGATACGGTTCCGGGAAACTATGATTATTTTAATCGAACAGATGCAGACTTGGCAGGCACACATATCCGTAAGAGCTTGTCGGTGAAGTTGCCGGCATGCGGCGGTACGTTGTATCGTGGTTTGGAAAAGTCCGTTAGTCCGAATGGAGAGAGCTCGGCACCTTCCGAGGAAACGGAATCTCCTTATAGTGCAGGGTTGGAGTTGTATTATGACAAGCTTTGTGACCGTATTGAGACCTTGGGACGTGGAAGAGCGGATTATTCAGATATTCTGGATGCTCAGGTATGGAAGGAACTGGAGAGTGCGTATCTGAATGGAAATGCTTCCTTTAGGGAGGACTATCTGATACGTTCCTTGCAGCTGGTCAACGCAGATTATTGTATTATCAGCTTGTCGGCAGAGGAAATCACGGAAAATGCCTTCGAGGTAAATTGTTCCGTATTGGTGCAATAGGATAGGAAAAGGACAGGAGGTTCGAGTAACTTTTCTGTCCTTTGTTTTGGAGGAACAGGAAATGTTGGAAGAAGAAAAGAGCCGATTACAGGGATTAAAAATTAATGTACAAAAGGGTGAAGAAAGCTACGGTGAGGCTTATGGAGAAAAACTGAAGCAATTTATAGGCGGTTATGATTTCATGAGACTGGGGCAGGCGGTAAATGCATGTCGCTGGGAGAGTGCGGTCATGTGTATTCGCAGAATGTCCATGGAGGCGGAGAAGTTGGGACTGGAATGTTTTCAGAGGCAGTTTACGGGACTTCGACAGAACATTGCCAGAAAGGATGCTCAGGAAGTAAAAAACATCCTGAGTCTGGTTATCGTGAAACGAATCCAGATACAGGATGCCTTGAAAGAGCTTTAGTATTTTTTCCAACAGACCGGATGGAAGAGGATTAGCATAGGGAAAATTTCCAAACGACCAACCAGCATGTTAAACATCAAAACATATTTGGAAAAGTCGGAAAAGAAGGAAAAGTTTTGTGTAGGACCAACCATATCCAGACCGGGACCTATATTGTTGAGTGTGGCAGCCACCGCAGTAAAGGTGGAGGTGAAATCTATATTTTCCAAACTGATTAACAATAAGGAAAGAAAGAATATCATAAAATAAAAGGCAATAAATATATTGGTAGAACGGATTACCTCATGGGAAATGGGGCGATTGTCTACCTTTATTTTTTTGACCATTCTGGGGTGCACCAAAATGGATAATTCCTTTTGGATAGATTTGCATAACAATATAATTCTGGAAACCTTAATACCGCCGCCGGTACTGCCGGCACAGGCACCAATAAACATTAAGGTGACTAATATGGATTTGGATAACATGGGCCAGGTGTTGAAATCCGTAGTAGCAAAGCCGGTGGTAGTAATAATAGAACCGACCTGAAAGAAGGCATGCCGAAGGGTTTCCTCTACAGAGCCGTATATGGAATAGGTGTTAAGGCTGATAAGCACTCCGGATACCAAAATAATCAGCAGGTATAAACGTACTTCCTCTAAGGTAATGGCTTCTTTGAACTGTTTGCGGAGGATGCAAAAATATGCAGTATAATTGATTCCGCTTAATATCATAAAAATTGTTATTACATTCTGGGCAATGGGAGCATAGTCGGCAACGGAACTGTTTTTGATGCCGAAACCACCGGTACCTACAGAACCAAAGGTCAGTGTCATGGAATCAAACAAGGGTAAACCGCAAAGCAGTAGGGCAATAATTTCCGCCAGTGTCATGGAGAAATAAAGGAGGTACAAAATCTTAGCAGTATCCTTGGCTTTGGGAACCAGCTTACCAACAGAAGGTCCGGTACTTTCTGCTTTCATCAGATTCATGGTGGAGCCACCCATCATAGGCAGTATAGCCATAATAAACACAAATACACCCATACCTCCAATCCAGTGTGTGAAGCTTCTCCAAAACAGACTGGCATGGGATAGGGCTTCAACATTTGACAGGATACTGGCACCTGTAGTGGTGAAACCGGAAATGGTCTCAAAAAGAGCATCTGTAAAGCTGGGAATTTCACCGGTGAATATAAAGGGTAGAGCACCGAATATACTCATAGCAATCCAGCCCAGAGATACTGACAGGAAGCCTTCTTTCGGGTAGAGCTGTGAAGTTTTATTACTATAAAGAGAACAGAAGTAGCCGCATACAAAGCAGAGAGCAGCAGTCATCAGGTAAATTAATGCCTCCTGAAACTCTTTATAAATAAGTCCGGTCAGAGAGGGGAGGAGCATAAAAATAGCTTCGAAACGTAAAATCCAACCAATAATATAAAACACAAGCTTTAGATTCATGTTACAATCCTCTCTTCTTAATTCATCAAAATATCTGTAATATCCTGTAAGCGTTCATTGGTCAAAACAACTACTACAGAATCACCGGGTTGAATCACATCCTGACCTCCGGGGATAATGATACGATTGTGTCGATTGATACAGCAGACCAATATGTTTTTCTTAATGGGCAAATTCATAAGCGGTATATTCGTCAGCTTGGGATTTTCCTCTTTAATCAGGAATTCCAATGCTTCTATTTTCCCATCCTGTAGCTTATATAGGTTTTCTACATTGCTGTTCAAGGATGCATTGACGGAACGAGCAAATTTGATGATAGTCTCAGCGGTTAAAAGTCTGGGATAGGTGATGCTGTCCAGCTTCAAATCATCTAATACACTATTAAAGGAAATTCGGTTGACCTTGGTAACGACCTTTGCTTTAGAGGCTTTCTTTGCATATAGGGATAAAAGAATATTTTCCTCGTCCAAGCCTGTGAGTGCTGCAAAGCCCTGTACA
The DNA here is from genome assembly GCA_045538995.1 of Acetatifactor sp. Taxonomy (GTDB): domain Bacteria; phylum Bacillota; class Clostridia; order Lachnospirales; family Lachnospiraceae; genus Acetatifactor. The sequence continues at coordinate 65,583 of JAZQEK010000045.1, forward strand.
TGGTCCAAGCCTTCCTGCATTAATAACCCCTGATCAATACCGTTTCCGCAGATAATGGTTGCTTTTGGCAGTAATTCACTAAGTTCCTCGCAACGAGCCGGATTGATTTCAATAATTTTCGTTTCAATACCACTGGCCAGCAAACGACGAGCCAGATAGTATGCAATGGTTCCGCCACCAACGATCATGGCAGTATGAATACGTCCGATATTAATGCCGATTTTGCGGAAAAAGTTATTTGCATTGGCAGGTGTTGATACAATGGAAACAATATCACCTTCCTCAAATACGAAATCACCTCGAGGAATCATTACTTGTTCGCCACGAGTGACCGTACATACTAAAACTTCACATTTCAATGTAGTACGAATATGAATCAGTTTATAATGATTTAGTTTACAATCCTCTGTAACACGGAAGTGTAAAAGCTCAATTCGTCCTTTTGAAAAAGTGTCAATACGAGTGGCAGAAGGAAACTGAAAAATGCGGGCAATTTCAGCTGCCGAAGCCATCTCCGGATTGATAATCATGGCAAGCCCCAGTTCCTTGCGTAAAAATTCCAGTTCTTCATGATAAATAGGATTACGGACACGGGCTATAGTTTTACAATTACCGGCCTTTTTGGCGATAACACAGCAAAGAAGATTTTGCTCATCAGAATTGGTAACTGCAATTAACAAATCTGCCTGTTTGATACCGGCTTCTAAAAGTGTTTGGTAGCTGGCACCATTGCCAATGATGCCCATGGCATCCAATTCATCCGTGATAGCACGGACACGTTCTTCTTTTATATCAACTACCACGATATTGTGGTCTTCTCTGCTTAGTTGTTCTACTAGGGTATAGCCTACTTTGCCACAGCCTACAATAATGATTTCCATAGCAGCCTCCTAAAAAAAATACTTATGAGTAGTGTATCACATTTTCATGGGAAAGAAAAGAGGCATGCACCTCAAAAGAAAGTGCATGCCCCGATTTCGGAAATAATTAAACACCTTCGTGGAAGGTTCGGCTGATAACATCGGCCTGCTGTTCCGGTGTCAGTTTAATAAAGTTTACAGCGTAACCACTGACACGAATGGTTAATTGAGGATAGTTTTCCGGATGCTTCTGTGCATCCAAAAGAGTATCTCTGTTTAATACATTCACGTTTAAGTGGTGACCGCCACCTGAGGTATATCCGTCCAATAAATTTACCAAATTGTTGATTTGTGCCTGATTCGCCTGCATCATATTAGCCCTCCTTTAAAATAAACTATAATAGTAACTATTACTATTATTATAATATCATTATATGTTTTCTATGTCTATAAGTTTTCTCCAAAATTTTGTATTTATTTTAAAACATGCTACATATATTGAAGGGAAGGAGGTGGACAAAGTGTGTCAGAGTATTTTGCAGATTTTTCCCCGTGACAGAAGAGGATTGTTTGAACATACAGCCAGCAGGGAGAAAAAGGTAAATGAAATTCGTTTACGTTGTGAAAAGCCGGTATTGGTAATAGAAGGCGGGCAAGAGTTTTTCCTGAATAAAGAGGGAAGATATACCACATTTTTGGAAGAGGCAGTGGTTCTCCAAAGAAGTGAGTTGGATGGGATTGTACAGCATGTGTGTCAGTATTCTTTGTATGCTTATGAAGAAGAATTAAAACAGGGTTATATTACGGTAGCAGGTGGGCATAGAATAGGAATGGTCGGACAGGTTGTAATGGGAGAGGAAGGACGAATCCGAACGATAAAAAATATTCGGGGTCTGAACATCCGTGTATCTCATCAGATTAAGGGAGTTGCACAGTCTATATTGCCCTATCTTTATGAAAACGGCGAAATAAAAAATGTGCTGATTGTTTCTCCGCCCGGTTGCGGAAAGACTACGCTATTACGTGATATGGTGCGAAATATTTCGGATGGAAATACATTTGCAAAGGGGGTAACGGTAGGGGTGGTGGATGAAAGAAGTGAAATCGCAGGAGCCTTTCTGGGACAGCCACAGAATGATGTAGGGATACGCACGGATGTTTTGGATGCCTGCCCGAAAGCAGTGGGGATGATGCTCTTACTGCGAGCTATGTCACCGAAAGTAATCGCTGTTGATGAATTAGGAAGTGAGGAGGAAATGGCTGCAGTGAAAACGATTGTATCCTGTGGCAGTAAAATCCTTGCAACCATGCATGGAAATGATTTGCAGGATATTCGACGAAGGAGCGGCATGGAGAAATTATTAAGGGAAGCATGTTTTGATCTGATATTGTTGTTGGGGAAGGAAAAGGGAAAATGCATGATACGGGGGATTTTTGAAGAAGCGGAGAGTGGGGAATGGGTATGCAGAAATTATTCGGTTTAGGGATGATTTTGATAGGATGTATCGGATTGGGACTTTGGTACAGTTCACAATTCCAAAAGCAACTAAAGGATTTGCGGGAAATGTGTGGCATATTGGAGCTGCTTCTGGGAGAAATCCGCTTCGGTCGCAGTACCCTGCCGGAATGCTGTTTTCATATGGTGGAGAGGGTAGAAGAACCTTATAAAAATTGTTTCCGTGAAATTTATGAGTCTGCTTGCAGGAATCAGGGAGAAAGTTTTGGGGAGATATGTAGGGAACATTTCGAAGAAATATTGCAATCCATGGTGGTCAACAAGGAGGACAAGGCTCGCTTCCTTGCCTGTTTTCAACAAAGTGGCTTTGCCGAAGGAAGAATGCAACTGAGGGTTTTAGAGCAGACCAAGGAAGAATTAGAAGGACGATTGGAGGTGCTTTCCAAAGAGAAGGAATCCAGATGTAAGCTGGCACTGAGTTTGGGGACTATGAGCGGATTATTATTAGTCATTCTATTTATATAGAGAGGCAGGGAAAGGAATACAAAAATGAGCGTGAGTCTGATATTTAAGATTGCGGCAGTGGGAATATTGGTGACTATTTTATGTCAGGTGTTGAAGCACAGCGGAAGGGATGAGCATGCTTTTTTATTGAGTCTGGCAGGATTGATTTTGGTATTGACCTGGATAGTACCCTACATATATGAATTGTTCATTACCATCCAATCTTTGTTTGCGTTGTAGGAGGACGGAATGGAAGAGATTGTAAAGGTTGGGATTATCGGTATTTTGGGTGTATTAACGGCCATACAGTTTAAGGCAGTAAAGCCGGAGTATTCTACTTATATTGGTGTAGCATTAGGACTTTTAATATTTGCCTATACAGTACAGCAATTGCGAACCATGCTGGGGAGTCTGGCTTGGATGAAAGCGTTATTTGAGGGCTCGGGAGGATATTTGACCATATTGATGAAGGTAATCGGTATTACTTATTTGTGTGAATTCAGTGCCGGTATTTGTAAGGATGCAGGCTATGGTGCCATTGCAGAGCAGGTAGAGGTTTTGGGAAAGCTGTCGGTTATGTTTGCAGGGTTGCCTATTTTGCTGGCAGTGGTAGAACAAATACAGGGCTACATGGGGTAGGAAAACAGATGGATGTAAGGGTGGAGGAGATTTGGCAGGATTATGGACTGGAGGAATTGCAACAGGGATTAAAGAGTTTGTTTCCGGAGTATTCCATATCTTTGTCACAAATGTTGGACAAGGTGTTGCGTGGAGATGTATTGGGGGCAGTAGGGCTTTTGTATGAGGGCAGCATCGTCGGAGTGTTGGGGCAGTTGGGGGATTTGAGGGATATATTATTGTGGTTACTGCTATTAGGGATTGCAGCATCTGTGCTGACCCATTTTGTGGAGATATTTGAACGTCACCAGATTGCGGATTTGGGATATTACTTTATGTATTTGCTTTTTGTTATGATCCTGTTTCAATGCTTTCAAGAGACTGCAGACATTGCCTGTCAAACCATGGAAAAAATCGTTTTGTTTATTGAGCTTATGATACCTACTTATATGTTGGCGGTAGGAGTGGCTACCGGAATGGTTACCGTTGGAGCTTCATCACAGTTGCTTTTGTTGTGTGTGTATGGAGTAGAAAGATTGTTGGGGGGCTGGGTACATAATCTGATATCTGTTTATGTAGTGTTAGCCACGGTAAATGGGGTATGGATAGAAGAAAAGTTGAGCCTTTTAGTGGAATTGGTCGGGAAGCTGGTGAGTGTGCTGCTAAAGGCTGCTCTGGGGGTGGTTACAGGTATTGGTATATTTCAGACCCTGATTACGCCGGTTATTGATTCTGCCAAAACTTCCCTGCTACACAAGGCGGTCTCGGTAGTGCCGGGGGTTGGGAATATCGCGGAAGGTGTAACAGGACTGGTGATAGGGTCTGCTGTGATTATTAAAAACAGCATCGGACTGGTATTGTTACTATTGCTCCTTCTGCTTTGTGCGGCTCCGCTATTGAAAATATATGCAATTGCATGGATTCTACGGTTGGCAGCAGCTTTATTGGGGATGATTAGTGACAAACGTCTGGTAAGTTGCACCAATCGTATGGGAGAAGGGTGCATGATGATGTTTCGTACCGTAAGTACTGCTATGCTATTATTCTTGATTGTCATATCTGTGGTGGCAACTGCCACAAACAGAGGTTTTTAGGAGGAAGAACAGAAGTGTTATTGGAAAAGATAGGACAATTAGCTGTTTTTTTGATTTGTGCTCAGACCTTGGTGCATTTTCGGGCAAAGGAATCTTATGAGAAATATATGAAATTGCTGGTTAGTATGATGCTTTTGATATTATTGGTAGAACCCATTATGCATTTGTTCAAAAAACAGGACAATGGTACTTTTTTGGAACAGGTGCAGTGGTATGAGCAACAATTACAGGAGATAGTGACAGCAACAGGTCTGGAAAATCAGGAAATTCAGCAGAGGCTACAGGAGATTACCCAAAGAAGAGTGGAGGAGGCTGCGGAGGCCGAAGGAGTATTGCACACGGAAACTGAGGCGAAAACGATAGAGAGGGACGAAGGAACGTATATACAGGAAACACCCAAAGGTGAGAAGGTGCAGGTGGCACCGGTTGAAGTAAAGAAAATAGAGGATATAGAAATAGGAGCAGGGTATGGGAAGTCTGAAGAAAATCCTTGAAAGGTATCATTTGGAGAAATGGTTTCAGAGGGACAATTTCATTATTTTGGTGTTGGCGGGTATATTACTGGTAGTCATTGCACTGCCTACAGAGGATGCAAAAACACAGAAGGAGGAATCTGATGTGGAAAACGCCGCACCGTTGCAAGAGCTGATGGGGGAAAGAACTGCAGTTGAGGCAGGAGCTATGCCCTATGATACCTTGCAACAATATGCGAAATATTTGGAGGAAAAGCTGGAGGAAACCTTGAAGGATATGAGAGGGGTAGGGAAGGTGAAGGTGATGATTACCCTTCAGACTTCTGAAGAACAGGTGGTAGAGAAGGATGAACCCATCAGTCGGAACAATACTTCGGAAAAGGATGGAGACGGAGGGGTTCGCACGATTTATCAGATAGACAGCAGACAGGAAACAGTTTACAGCAAGCAGGGAACAGATCAGACACCCTATGTAACCAAGACCATATTGCCGAAGATATCAGGGGTCCTGATTGTAGCAGAGGGAGCCGGAACCGGAACAGTGAGTAAGAACATTACAGAGATTGCGGAGGCTCTCTTTGACCTGGAAGTCCATAAAATAAAGGTGGTACCTATGGAGTGAAGGGAAGAGAACGGATTCGTAAGAAAAATCGGAAGAGAGGTATATCAGACGGATGTCTTTCATAGAATTAAGTAGTAAAAAACAAACGCAGGGAGAGATAAGCGTGAAAAACTTAATCAAAAAAAATCAATTAATGATTACCGCACTGGCAATTATGCTGGCGATTGCCGGATATCTGCAGTTTGCGGGCAACAATTTGGAAGAAGAGGAGTATCTGGCAGTAGATAATATGGCAGATAAAATCTCCTATACAGAGGTGGAAAGTCTGGATTCAGAGGTGGAAATCGTTTTGGATGATTATCTGGAAGAGGATATGACAGTGACCGGTGATTTGAGCGTGGCTGAGGCACAGCCGGATGCCAATGAAATTCCGGGAGAAGCAGTGTTTACTTCGGCAAATGGTGTGGCAGTTCTTTCGGAAGCGAAGCTTCTCAAGGAGCAGGTACGAGCGAAGAATAAGGAAACCCTTTTGGAAATCATTAATAGTGATGGATTGACAGATGCACAGAAGCAGGATGCAGTAGATACCATGGTGCAGATGACCGGTGTGGCAGAAAAGGAGACAGCAGCAGAAATATTGTTGCAGGCAAAGGGCTTTGATGATGTGGTAGTGAGCATTAATGAGGATGCGGTGGATGTTGTGGTGAATCTGGCAGGGCTGACCGATGCACAGAGAGCACAGATTGAGGACATTGTAAAGCGTAAGACAGAAATCGGTGCAGAGAATATTGTGATCAGCACAGTTTCCAAACAGAAATAATTTATGCGTGTACAATACATAAAAATGTGGTATACTTGTACCAATAGTGGGTTTTTATGTCCAAGAGAAATACAGGAGAAAGACAATGGAAAAAAGAAGAGTATTTTTAATTGTATTAGATAGTTTCGGAATAGGTGCTATGGAAGATGCACCGGAATATGGGGATTATGATGTGAGTACCATTCGGAGTGTAGCTTCCAGTGCCTGTTTCCAGGTACCCAATATGCAACAGTTGGGGCTTTTCAATATAGAAGGAGTCACAGTCGGAGAAGCTGTAAAGGCACCCAAGGCAGCTTTTGCCCGTGCTAAGGAAAGCTCTAAGGGAAAGGACACTACCATAGGACACTGGGAGATTGCCGGAATTCGTTCCACCAAGCCTCTGCCCACTTATCCGGATGGCTTCCCACAGGAAGTGCTAGAGGAGTTTTCGAAAAGAACCGGCAGAGGTGTGTTATGTAATCAACCCTATTCCGGTACGGTAGTAATACAGGAATACGGAGAAGAGCATATGCGTACCGGAGACCTGATTGTGTATACCTCCGCGGATAGTGTTTTTCAGATTGCGGCTCATGAGGAAATCGTTCCCATTGAACAGCTTTATGAATATTGCCGTATTGCCAGAGAGATTTTGCAGGGAGAGCATGGGGTAGGAAGAGTGATTGCCAGACCTTTTGTGGGTTCGCGCAGTGGTGAATTTACCAGAACCGCAAATCGTCATGATTTTTCTATTGAGCCACCGGCTGTCACTATGTTGGATCAACTGAAGGCAGCAGGAAAGGCTGTGCTGGCAGTAGGTAAAATCAATGATATTTTTGCAGGAAAGGGTATTACGGAGTATGTGTATACCAAGGGGAATGCTGAGGGAATAGAGCGAACTTTGGAATATCTGGAAAAGGATTTTGAAGGCTTGTGCTTTATTAATTTAGTGGATTTTGATTCCCTTTACGGACATCGCAGAGATGTAGACGGATATGCACAGGCTTTGACGGATTTTGATAAGAAGCTCCCTGAGATTTGTGCGAAGATGAGAGAAAATGATTTGCTGATTATTACGGCAGATCACGGTTGTGACCCGGGTTATGAGGAAACGACGGATCACACCAGAGAGTATATTCCGCTGCTTCTTTTCGGAGAAAAGATAAGACCTGTCAACTACGGAACACGAGAAACATTTGCAGATATAGGGGCAACTGTGTTACAATACTTTAATATTGTGCCTGAGTTTGCAGGAAAAGACATTTTGGAGGAAAATTAACGTGGGAAATTACGAGAAAGAGATAAACAGACGAAGAACGTTCGCAATTATATCGCACCCGGACGCGGGTAAAACAACCTTAACAGAAAAGTTTCTTTTGTATGGTGGTGCTATCAATCTGGCAGGTAGTGTAAAGGGTAAGGCCACCGCCAGACATGCAGTTTCTGACTGGATGGAAATCGAGAAGGAAAGAGGTATTTCAGTAACCTCTTCCGTACTGCAGTTTGAATATGATAATTATTGCATTAATATACTGGACACTCCGGGACATCAGGACTTCTCGGAGGATACCTATCGTACTTTGATGGCAGCAGATTCGGCAGTCATGGTAATTGATGCTTCCAAGGGTGTAGAGGCACAGACCCGAAAACTGTTTAAGGTATGTGTCATGCGTCATATCCCCATCTTTACTTTTATCAATAAGTTGGACAGAGATGCGTTGGATACCTTTGAGTTGTTAGATGACATTGAGAAGGAGTTGGGAATTGCCACCTGTCCCATTAACTGGCCGATTGGTTCCGGTAAGGGCTTTAAGGGCGTATACGACAGAGAGAGCAAGTGTGTGATTACTTTCTCCGATACGGAAAAAGGTACCAAGGAAGGTGTTACAGAACGTATTCCGGTGCAGGATGAGGCACATTTGCGTGAATTGTTAGGAGATGAGGCAGCAGAGAAGCTTTTGGAGGAAGTAGAGCTTTTGGATGGTGCCAGTGCGGAGTTTGATTTGGAGGAGGTTCGAAAGGGGGATTTGACACCGGTATGCTTCGGCTCTGCTCTTACGAACTTCGGTGTAGAGATTTTCCTGCAGAATTTCTTGAAAATGACTACTACACCACTGCCCAGAAAGGCAGATATCGGTGTGATTGACCCGGTAGAAAATGATTTTTCTGCTTTTGTGTTTAAAATACAGGCAAATATGAACAAGGCACATCGTGACAGAGTGGCGTTTATGCGTATTTGCTCCGGTCGCTTTGATGCCAGTCAGGAGGTTCGTCATGTACAGGGCAACAAGGTCATGCGTCTTTCCCAGCCCCAGCAGATTATGGCGGACGAGCGTAAGATTTTGACCGAAGCTTATGCGGGAGATATTATCGGTGTGTTTGACCCGGGTATTTTCTCTATCGGAGACACAGTCTGTATGCCAAAGCAGAAGTTTGCCTATGAAGGGATTCCTACCTTTGCGCCGGAGCATTTTGCCAGAGTGCGTCAGGTGGATACCATGAAGAGAAAACAGTTTATCAAGGGCATCGAGCAGATTGCTCAGGAAGGTGCTATTCAGATTTTTCAGGAGTTTAATACCGGTATGGAGGAAATCATCGTCGGTGTAGTTGGTGTCCTGCAGTTTGAAGTACTCAAGTATCGTCTGGAGAACGAATACAATGTAGAAATTCGTCTGGAGCCGTTGCCTTACGAGCATATCCGTTGGATTGAAAATCATAAGGATTTGGATATTACCAAGATTATCGGAACATCCGATATGAAGAAGGTGAAGGATATGAAGGGCAATCCGTTACTGCTCTTTGTAAATTCCTGGAGCATTGGCATGACCCTTGACCGAAATAAGGATTTGGTATTGTCAGAATTTGGACGAGATTAATCGAGTGGGCTTCAAACCTTTAGAAAAATAACAGGAGGTGGAAAACATGAGTAGCAATAAAAGACAGAAGCTGGTTTTCCTGCTCCTGTTTTTTGCGATAGCTCTCAGCGGTTGCAGCATGGAGGAGACAGATTCCTTATTGAATCAATGGAGCTTGGAGGAAGAGGCAGTCAGAGCAAAGCTAGAATCCATTACCCTGCAGGAGATAGAAGAGAAGATGCAGGAACAGATAGCATCGCAGGGAGACGAAACGGATTATGAACAACCGGAGCATGATACTTATGCATACAATAGCCTGATGCCGGCAGAAAAGCTTTGGTATGAGGAGATTAACAGGTTGTTAAAGTATCGCAGGAATGGTAGTGTGCAGCTATCCGATGAAGGAATAATAGCCGGTTTGACGGAGGAGGCGGTTGATAAGGTATATCAATGTGTCTTAATTGATCATCCGGAGTATTTTTATGTAGAAGGTTATGAATATACAGTATATTCTATGGGGGATAAGCTTTTAGGCATCGAAATCAATGCTACCTATACCATGGATGAACAGGAATGCAGAGAAAGCAAGGCTCAGATTGATGGGGCAGTTGCAGAGATTTTGAAGCAGGCACCTGAAAATGGAAGCGATTATGAGAAAATAAAATTTGTATATGAATATATTATATACCATACCCGATATGACAAAAATGCAGAGCAAAATCAAAATATTTATTCGGTTTTTGCAGGAAACGCATCCGTTTGTCAGGGCTATGCAAAAGCGACACAATATTTGCTGAACTGTTTGGGAGTGGAGTGTACCTTAGTATTTGGTAAGGTGGGAGACGGAGAAGCACACTCTTGGAATATGGTAAAAGCAGATGAGGAATACTATTATCTGGATACTACCTGGGGAGATGCATCTTATACCCAAAACGGTGAAAATGGGGAAGCAAATGCCGTACCTGAAATAAAATACGATTATTTGTGTGTTACCACGAATCAGTTATCTCAAACTCATAATATTACTCATGATATAGCTTTGCCGGAGTGTGCGGCAACAGCGAATAATTATTATATTCGTGAGGGATGTTATTTTCAAAATTATGACGAAGAACAAATCCGCAGGGAGCTGGAAGAAAATCTCTATGCCAATCAGGAAATGGTAGCCATGAAATGTGCCTCCCGTCAGATTTATGAGGAAATGCGTGAGAAATTAATTGCCAAACAGAGAATTTTTGAATTTGTAGATGAGAGTTATACGGGCATTGCCTATATAGAGGAAGAGGAACAGTTAACCTTGACATTTTGGGTGACAAAATAAGGGAATTATGCTATACTCTTATATAAGTATGAAATTATAGTACATGGAGGAAAAAAACATGGAAAGAGAAATAGATCAGAAGAATGTAGTATTGCAGAATGATACGGACAGAGGCGTGGTTCAGATTGCGGATGATGTGGTGAAGATGATTGCCAGTCTGGCAGCTACGGAAGTAAAAGGTGTTTCAGCATTGGCAGGAAACATTACCAACGAGCTTATGAGCAAGGTAGGTATGAAGAAGCTTACCAGAGGTGTCAGAGTAGATGTTTTGGAAGGAAATGTAACCATCGATTTGGCACTTACCATGGAGTATGGTTATAACATCCCGGCTACTTGTACCAAGGTACAGGACAAGGTAAAGACCGCAGTAGAAAACATGACAGGATTGACCTGCAGTGATGTAAATATCCGTATTGTAGGTGTGAAGTAGGAGTTAACATGGGAAGACACGAGCAAAGAGAACAGCTTTTTAAATTATTGTTCCGTGTGGAATTTAATTCCGCAGAGGAGATGCCGGAGCAGGTACAGCTGTTCTTTCAGGATGATGAAATAGAATATACCGAAAAGGCTATGGAAGCCATTCAGGAGAAGTATCAGCTGATTCAGGAAAAGCTTCCGGAGATTGATGCACAGTTAAATGAGAAGGCAGAGGGTTGGAATACGGAGAGAATGGGCAAGGTGGAATTGACCGTGCTTCGTATTGCTGTGTATGAAATCCTTTTTGATGAGGAAGTTCCGAATACCGTAGCGATTAATGAGGCGATTGAAATCGCGAAGCAGTATGGACAGGCTGCTTCCGGTGGTTTCGTAAATGCTATTTTGGCAAAGTTTGTGAATAAGCAGGATTGAATATAGAATGGCAAGAAGTGTATATACCGTCACACAAGTAAATGCTTATATTAAAAATATGTTCACGCAGGATTATATGTTGCAGTCCCTCTTCGTCAAAGGAGAGGTGAGCAACTGCAAGTATCATTCCTCTGGACATATTTATTTTACGTTAAAAGACCAAAAGGGTACCATGAACTGCGTGATGTTTGCCGGAAACCGGGCAGGCCTGAAATTCCAGATGAAGGAAGGACAGCAGGTTATCGTATTCGGTACTGTAGATGTGTTTGAGCGGGATGGCAAATACCAGCTCTATGCCAAGCAGATTGTACTGGATGGTGCAGGAGCATTGTATGAGCGTTACGAACAGTTAAAGCAGGAGTTGGAAGAGCTGGGAATGTTTTCCAGAGAGTACAAACAGCCTATTCCCAGATTTATCAAGACATTAGGTGTGGTAACCGCAGATACCGGTGCGGCAGTGCGGGATATTATTCAAATTGTTACCCGTAGAAATCCCTATGTGCAGATTATTCTTTACCCGGCCATTGTGCAGGGGGAACAGGCAGCAGAGAGTATTGTAAAAGGTATCCGTACCTTGGAGCAGTTCGGCGTGGATGTAATGATTGTAGGACGGGGCGGCGGTTCCATAGAGGATTTGTGGGCTTTTAATGAGAGGGCTGTGGCACAGGCAGTGTTTGATTGCTCCGTTCCTATTATTTCCGCAGTAGGACATGAAACAGATACTACAATCATTGATTTTGTTTCGGATTTGCGTGCACCAACTCCCTCAGCGGCAGCCGAACTGGCAGTGTATGATATTCGACATTTCGAGGACTTGATGCTCCATTATGAGGATGTATTGGCAAGAAGTATGGCAAATCAGATAAACCTGAAGAGAGATATCCTAAAGCAGTATGAGCTACAGTTGAAATATATGAATCCGGTCAGTCGTATCCGGGAAAAGCGTATGTATCTGATGAAGCTGGAGGAAAAGCTGGAAGAGCTGATGCAAAGTGCCATAAAGGAAAAGAGACATTCGTTGGCAATTTATATAGAAAAGCTGAAGGGCTTATCTCCCTTGCAGAAGCTGAATAGCGGATACTCTTATGTATCGGATACACAGGGTAAGAATATCCGTTCCGTTCAGGGAGTCCGGGAGGGACAGAGCCTTTGTATTCAGGTGACGGATGGAAGTATCCAAACGGTGGTAACAGGTATTGTGGAGGAATAAGGATGACAATAGAAGAGAATTTTGCGAAAATCGAAGAGACCATTGAAAAATTAGAGGCAGAGGATATTTCTTTGGAGGAGGCTTTTGCTGCTTACAGCGAAGGCATGAAGCTGTTAAAAGCCTGCAATGACCAGATTGATAAGGTGGAAAAGAAGGTATTGAAGCTGGCAGAGGACGGAAGTCTGACAGAATTGGTATAAGGGGTGACAGGATGGAAGCATTTGAGAAGGAATTGAGTACCAGAGTAAGTGAGATAGAGGGGATTATTCAGAAGTATCTGCCGGCAGAGGAAGGCTATCAGAAGACAGTTCTGGAGGCTATGAATTATAGTATTCTGGCAGGCGGAAAGCGTCTGCGTCCCATGATGATGCTGGAAACCTATCGTATGTTTGGCGGAAGAGGCAAAGAAATAGAGCCATTTATGGCCGCAATAGAGATGATACATACCTATTCGCTTGTTCATGACGATTTGCCGGCAATGGATAATGATGAATATCGCAGAGGTCGTAAAACTACTCACGTAGTATACGGAGAAGCGATGGGTATTTTGGCAGGAGATGGTTTGTTAAACATGGCTTTCGAGACAGCTATGAAAGCATTTCCTTTACACGAAGATGATTTGGATGAAATAAAGCCGGGCTTGATGCTGGGAATTGCCAGAGCCTTGGATGTATTGGCACACAAGGCAGGTGTGTTCGGTATGATAGGCGGTCAGACGGCAGATATTGAAGCAGAAGGACAGGAGCAGATTACCACAGAGCAGTTATTGTTTATTCATGAGAATAAGACGGCTGCTTTGATACAGGCATCCATGATGGTAGGTGCTATTTTGGCCGGTGCAGGGCAGGGTGAATTGAGCCAGATTGAAAAATGTGCGTATAATATCGGTATTGCATTCCAGATTCAGGATGATATTTTGGATGTGATTGGCTCTCAGGAGGAGTTGGGCAAGCCTATTGGTAGCGATGCCAAGAACCGGAAGCAGACATACGTGACTATTAATGGTTTAGAGACCGCTAAGGCGCATGTGAAGGAACTCTCAGAGGAGGCTATTCAGATTGTGGAAGCCATGGGAGGAAACAATACTTTCTTAAAGGAACTGATTGTTTCTTTGATAAACAGAAGCAAATAGTGCAAAGAGGGAATGTGTATGTTTTTAGAGCAGATTAATGAAGCAAATGATATCAAGAAAATAGACCATGAACATTATGAGGAGCTGGCTTCAGAGATACGTCAGTTTTTAATTGAGAAGATTAGCGTGACCGGCGGACATTTGGGCTCTAACCTGGGTGCTGTGGAATTGACTATGGCATTGCATCTGGCATTGGATTTGCCGGAGGATAAGATTATCTGGGATGTAGGACATCAGTCCTATACGCACAAGCTTCTCACCGGAAGAAGGGATGGATTTGAATCCTTACGCCAGTATCATGGTATGAGTGGATTCCCAAAGCGGAAGGAAAGCTGTTGTGATGCTTTTGATACCGGACATAGTTCTACTTCTATTTCGGCAGGTTTGGGTATGGCAAAGGCCAGAGATATCAAAGGAGAAAACCATACCATTGTTTCTGTAATCGGAGACGGCTCTTTAACAGGCGGCATGGCATATGAAGCCATGAACAATGCGGCGAAGCTGGAGACTAATTTTATCATTGTGTTGAATGATAATAATATGTCTATTTCTGAAAATGTGGGTGGTGTATCCAAGTACTTGAATAATATTCGTACCGCCAACGGGTATTTGGGACTCAAGAAAAATGTGACAGAGGTGCTTTTAGGTACCAAGCATGGGGATAATGTAGTATCCGGTATCCGCAAGGCGAAAAACAGTTTTAAGCAGCTGGTGATACCCGGCATGCTTTTCGAAGATATGGGACTTACCTATCTGGGACCGGTGGATGGTCACAATATTGATTCTATGGTGCGTGTGTTACAGGAAGCAAAGCGCGTGCAGGGTTGTGTGGTAGTGCATGTAAATACCCAGAAGGGAAGAGGCTTTGCACCGGCAGAGCGTCATCCGGCACGTTTCCATGGTGCGGAACCATTTGATATTGAAACCGGGCTGCCCACCAAGCAAAAGACCAAGGCAAATTACACCGATATTTTTTCTACAGTTATGTGTAAATTGGGACAGCGGGATGAGAAGGTAGTTGCGATTACAGCAGCAATGCCGGATGGTACGGGATTGAAGCGTTTCCGCAATATGTATCCGGAGCGGTTTTTCGATGTGGGAATTGCAGAAGAACATGCAGTAACCTTTGCAGCAGGACTGGCAGCCGGAGGGTTGAAGCCGGTAGTAGCAGTATATTCCTCTTTCCTGCAGAGAGCTTATGATCAAATGCTGCATGATGTTTGTATTCAGAACCTGCCGGTGGTATTTGCCATAGACAGAGCAGGTCTGGTTGGTAGTGATGGCGAAACCCATCAGGGTATTTTTGACCTGTCGTATTTATCCAGCATTCCGAATATGAGTGTATGTGCTCCTAAGAATAAGTGGGAGCTTTCCGATATGTTGAAGTTTGCAGTAGACCTGGGAGCACCCATTGCCATTCGTTATCCCAGAGGACAGGCTTATGATGGTCTGGAAGAGTTCAGAGAACCCATCGAATACGGAAAGGCGGAATGGATTTACCGCGGCAAAGAGGTTGCGATTTTTGCAGTAGGCAGTATGGTCAAGACCGCAGAGGCAGTTTTGGAGGATTTGAAGATTGCAGGAATTCAGGCCAGTCTGGTAAATGCCCGCTTTGTGAAGCCTATTGATGAAGAAGCGTTGAAAGAGGCTTGTAAGGAACATAAGCTGATTGTCACCATGGAAGAAAATGTGGCAAGCGGAGGCTTTGGAGAAAAGGTACGTGCCTGTCTGGATAAATATGATTTGAATGCAGAAAGCATTAGCTTTACCATACCGGATGCTTATGTGGAGCATGGAAATGTAGAGCTTCTGAAAAAGGAAATTGGTTTGGATGTAGACAGTATTACTATGGGTATTTTGGACAAGCTGTTTTATATGAATAATAAATAAGGGTAAGTAAGTCGCATTACGGAGCCGACAGTACCGGCTGTAACCGAATGCAGGAGTAAGTTATGAAGGAACGTTTGGATGTTATTCTGGTGAATCAGGGGCATGCTCCTTCCAGAGAAAAAGCAAAGGCAATTATTATGTCCGGCAATGTTTATGTGAATGGACAGAAGGAAGATAAGGCCGGTTCTCAATTTGATGAAAGTAAAATCCAACTGGAGGTAAGAGGCTCCCAGTTAAAATATGTGAGCCGTGGCGGTTTGAAGCTGGAAAAAGCTATGGCGTGCTGGGGGATTGGTCTGGAGGATGCAGTGTGTATGGATATCGGTGCTTCTACCGGCGGATTTACGGATTGCATGCTACAGAACGGAGCCAAAAAGGTGTATTCTGTGGATGTGGGACATGGACAGTTGGCGTGGAAGCTTCGTAATGATGAACGGGTAGTGTGCATGGAAAAGACCAATTTTCGTTACATGGTGCCGGCAGATATCGCAGATAGTCTGGATTTTGCCAGCGTAGATGTATCCTTTATATCTTTGACGAAAATATTGATACCTGCCAGAAATCTGTTAAAGGATGAAGGGCAGATGGTATGTCTGATTAAACCACAGTTTGAAGCCGGAAGAGATAAAGTGGGCAAAAAAGGCGTGGTAAGAGAACGCAGTGTACATGAAGAAGTAGTTCGTAAAGTGTTAGACTATGCAGACAGTATCGGTTTTGATGTATTAAATTTGGAGTTTTCCCCCATAAAAGGACCGGAGGGGAATATTGAGTATTTGATGCATATTCAAAAGAATGCAGAACGTTCTTTGAAAAAACAGGAACTGACAGAAAAAGAAGCAGAGGAAGCTTTAGAGGGAATTCAGGCAGAGAAAAGCGGACTTACCTATGAAGCAGAGTGGAATAGCCGGATAAAGGAAATCGTGGACAAGGCGCATGAAAGTTTGGATAAGCCGGAATAAGGAAGAGGTATGGTAGGATGAAGCATTTTCTGATTTATACCAATTATCATAAAGACCCTGCGGGAATTATAACGGAACAGATAAGACAGCATCTGGAGGAAAGAGGACATGTCTGTACCACAGTTACAGATAGGGAAGGGTTTCTTCCGGTAGAAGAGCATGTCTTAAAGGAAGCTTATTGTATGTTGGTGTTGGGCGGAGACGGAACTATGCTTCAGGCTGCCCGTGATACGAAGCAACAAAACATTCCTTTGATTGGTGTGAATTTGGGTACTCTGGGTTATATGACAGAGATTGAACCGGGTGGTTTGCCGGAGGCTTTGGACAAGCTGATTGCAGGAGAGTTTCAGACAGAGCGTCGTATGATGTTAAACGGTCATGTGTATGGAACCAATGAGGAAGTAAGAGAAGATTGGGCGCTAAATGATATCGTTATTTCCAGACGAGGTCCTTTGCAGATTATTAAGTTGAATGTTTATGTCAATGGTCAGTTTTTGAATGAATATAGTGCAGATGGTGTAATCGTAACCACTGCGACCGGTTCCACCGGTTATAATTTGTCAGCAGGAGGACCTATTGTAGACCCGAAAGCACAGCTTATTATGCTGACACCTATTTGTCCGCACACCTTAAATGCCAGAAGCATCATCCTGTCTCCGGAGGATGTGGTAGAGATTGAAATTCCGGATGGCAGAGAAGGACGAGCGCAGCAGTTGGAAGTGAACTTTGATGGTTCTAATGTGATACCGGTGAAGACCGGGGATCGAATCCGGATTGTGAAATCGGAGAAGGATACAGAAATCATTAAGATTAATAAAGTAAGCTTTTTGGAAATATTACATAAGAAAATGAGTGATTCATAGATTGCTATGAAGGGGGAAGTGTATGAAGAAGGTCAGACATCGACATATTGTGGATATTATTTCCAATTATGATATAGAGACTCAGGAAGAACTGGCGAATCGATTGAAGGAAGCCGGCTTTGAGGTCACACAGGCTACGGTTTCCAGAGATATTCGGGAATTGAATTTATCCAAGGTTCCGGCAGGTAAGGGAAAGCAGAAGTATGCAGTACTGCGTCAGGAAGATTCCCACATGGAGGACAAGTTCATTCGTGTACTACGAGATGGCTTTGTGTCTATGGATATGGCACAGAATATTCTGGTAGTGCGTACAGTGTCCGGTATGGCAATGGCTGTAGCAGCAGCAATTGATGCATTGAAGTTTTCCGAGGTGGTAGGTTGTATTGCCGGTGATGATACCATCATGGTAGCAGTACGTACTACGGAGGATACCAGAATTCTCATGGATAAAATCCACAAGATGATAGAACGCTAATACGGGAGAGCGTTTAGGAGAAGGCAGATAAGGAGAGTAGAAATGTTACTTAGTTTACACGTGAAAAATCTGGCTTTAATTGAAGAAACAGAAGTGGAATTTGGGGAAGGATTAAACATTCTGACCGGAGAAACCGGTGCCGGAAAATCTGTATTAATGGGTTCCGTAAATCTGGCATTGGGTGGTAAGTTTGACAAGGATATGCTACGAAAAGGTGCAGATAGTGCATTGGTAGAATTGACCTTTTCCTGCAAGGAGGAAAGATTGCTTCAGTGTTTGGAGGAGTTGGATATCCCTATGGAAGATGATGTAATTACCATCAGCCGCAGATTACAGGCAGGCAAGACGGTAAGTAAGGTAAACGGGGAAACAGTCAATGCCAAGCAGTTGAAAGAAATCGCAGAGTATTTGTTAGATATTCATGGTCAGCATGAGCATCAGTCCCTGTTACATAAGAAAAAGCATTTGGAAATATTAGATGCATATAGTGGTGCAGAAGCAAAAGAAGCCTTAGAAGAAGTAGCCGCAAGATACAAAAAAGTAGCAGAGCTACGCCAACAGTTGGAAGAGGAAGCCTTGGATGAGGTTGCCAAGCAAAGAGAACAGGCACTTTTAGAGTTTGAGCGGGACGAGATAGAAAATGCCCGTTTGATGGTAGGGGAAGATGAAGTACTGGAACAGCAATATCGTAAGTTGGTAAACAGTAAGAAGATTACGGAAGCACTGGCAGAAAGCTATCGTTATACCGGTAGTGAGGATAATAATGGAGCAGCTAATGCCTTGGGCAGAGCACTTCGACTGGTGAGCAGTGTTTGTGAGTATGATGACCAATTGGTTCAGATACAGGAACAGTTGACCCAGATAGAAGATTTGCTGTCAGAGTATAACCGTGATGTTTCTTCTTATTTATCGGATATGGAGTTTGATGGTGCGGATTTCGGGCAATTAGAAGAGCGTCTGAATGTCATAAATCATCTGAAAGATAAGTATGGGGATACCATTGAGAAGATATTAAAAGCGTATGAAGAACGGGTAGAGCGTTTGGAGAAATTGGCGGATTACGATGCTTATATGAATGGTTTACAGGCACAATTGACTACACAGGAGCGTTATTTGGAAAAGGCTTGTGAAAAGCTATCCGCACTGCGTAAGGAAAATGCACAAAGTCTGCAGGGAATTCTACAAAAAGCATTGGAAGGCTTGAATTTCCTGACCGTACAGTTTGAGATAGCAGTAACACAAAAGCAGGTTAGCAGTAACGGTTCTGATGATGTGGAATTTTTGATTTCCACCAATCCCGGCGAGGAAGTGAAGCCCTTATCTCAAGTAGCAAGTGGTGGTGAGTTGTCCAGAATTATGCTGGCTATCAAAACAGTACTGGCTTCCAAGGATGCCATAGATACGTTGATTTTTGATGAAATCGATACCGGTATCAGCGGTAAGACTGCATGGCAAGTATCCAAACAGCTGAATATTGTGGCACGTGCCCATCAGGTAATCTGTATTACCCATTTGCCGCAGATTGCCGCTATGGCGGATAAACATTTATTGATTGAAAAAAATGCAGAGGATGGAGCGACTATCACACATATCAAAACTATAGAGGATCAGGCACAATTAGAGGAATTAGCCAGACTGCTAGGAAGTGATAGTTTGTCTGAGGCAGCTATTTCCAATGCCAGAGAACTGCGAGAACAGGCATTGGTACAAAAAGGAGAATAATTCTCTCAAATAAAAACAGGAAAAGAAACACATACTAACCCAAGGAAAGGTTGGTATGTGTTTTTTATGAGTGAGAGAAATGAAGAACTGCAAAACCAGGAACTGGTGGTGTTTCTGGAGCATTGGAAGCGGAAAAAGAAAAGAAGAAAAATATATCGGATATGTTTGTGTATATCATTGTTTTGCTGTAGTATGGCTTTGGGAATGTATGGGTATTGGTATTTGTACAATCAATTGCCGTCCGTGCTGCGAATGAAGGCGGGAGAAGAACAGGTTTTGGATTTGGGATTGCCCTTGACCGGAGAAGTGGTAATGGTAAGTGACACCGGAGAAACCAATATTCCGCAAGGAGCTGTAACCATTGATTTAAACGAAGCGGTTACCCTGCAGGTAGAAGAGGACAAAAACTATCTGCTGGATGTGAAACTGTTTGGGTGTTTGCCATTTAAACAGGTGGGAATACAGGTCATAAAGGATGCGGAACTGATACCGGCAGGAATTCCTATCGGTCTGTATGTGGAGACGGATGGATTGTTGGTCATTGGAGTAGGAGAATTTCAGGGACCGGACGGTATCAGTTACAGTCCTTCTAAGTACATTCTGAAAAGTGGAGATTATATCTTAGAATGCAATGGAAAGGCAGTAACGGATAAGGATGCATTCATCAAAACTATCGAAAAGTGCGGAAATACAAAGGTGCTACTCAAGATACAAAGAGATGGAGAAATACAGGAGGTATCCATACAACCGCAGAAAAACAGCTCCGGAAAATACAAGCTGGGGATATGGGTCAGGGATAATGCACAGGGAGTGGGAACCTTAACCTACATCGATAGTGAGGGACATTTTGGTGCTTTGGGACATGGAGTGACAGATGTGGATACCTCGACACTGATGACCGTAGAAGATGGTACCCTCTATCAGACGGAAATCATTGCTATCAAAAAGGGCAAGGTGGGGACACCGGGTGAAATGACCGGAATGATTATTTATGATGAGGACAGAATACTGGGGGATATTGATTATAATGGTATAGAAGGTATATTCGGCACTTGTAATGAGGAGGCTATGAAATTGTGTATTCAGAAGCCACTCCCCATAGGGTTGAAGCAGGAAATACGAAAAGGTCCGGCACAAATCTACTGTAATATCGGTAGGGAGTCTGACTATTATCAAATAGAGATTACCGGTGTGCAGTTGGATCATGATAATGTAAACCGAGGAATTGAACTACAGGTGACGGATGTAGAGCTTTTGGAAATTACCGGAGGAATCGTACAAGGGATGAGCGGAAGTCCCATTATTCAGGATGGGAAGATTGTAGGTGCGGTGACACATGTATTGATTAACGACCCCACGAGAGGGTATGGAATCTTTATTGAAAATATGCTGGAGCATTGAGAAATGTAGCAGACGTAAGAAATGTCGATAGGGGAGCTTGCTCACTATATCGACATTTTCTTATGGCTGATATATGGCGAAAGCCATACAGCGAGATGAAGCAAAGCGAAATCGAGCTGCATTTCTCAATATAGTGGTGGAATCCGACGGGGAGTTTACTCACCGGATGTCGGCTGTTTTTGCTGGACTATCCGGCGAAAGCCGTACAACCGACGGACACGAAGTGTCTGGCGGTTGTACCCGGACTTATGAGTAGTGGGACGCAATGCAAGATTGCTTGTATAAGTTTCTTTTTTTCGAAGTGGCTTGGACGTATTATATGGCGATATACAGCAAGATGGTGTTGGCATTTACAAGGTATCTCCTGAAAAGTGTAATAAAAACAGAGATATTCGTCAGAAAAAATGTGATACTTACATTGATATTCGTCAGAAAAAGTGTATAATATAGTTGAAAATGCATATTATATAGTATGAGGTGATAATCATGGAACGTTATGCAATGAGGCAATTAGAGGAATGGTACAACAGAAAAAATAGAAAACCACTCATTTTAAAAGGTGCCAGACAGGTGGGAAAAACATGGTTAATGAAAGAATTTGGAAGAACTCATTTCAAAAATACTGCCTATGTAAATTTTGATAACAACAAAAATATGGCAAATGTATTTAATGATGATTATGATATAGAGCGGATCTTAATGGCTATAAACATTGAGACAGGAGTGAAAATACATCCGGAAGAAACCTTGATTATTTTTGATGAAATACAGGAAAATCCAAAAGCAATCGCATCCTTGAAATATTTTTGTGAAGAAGCATCGGAGTATGCTATTATAGCTGCCGGGTCATTATTGGGAGTTGCTATTCATAAAGGTGTTTCTTTCCCGGTAGGGAAAGTTGATACTATGGAACTTAATCCGCTAAGTTTTAGGGAGTTCTTGCTGGCAATAGGAGAAGAAGGTCTGGCAAGATTAATTGACGAAGTGAACATACCGTTAATTGAAGGTTTTCGTGAAAAATATATTGACTGGCTGAAAAAGTATTATTTTATAGGTGGGATGCCGGAAGTGGTTTCTTCATTTGTAGCAGAAAGAGATTTTACTGAAGTGCGCCGTCTTCAAAGAAGGATTATTGAGATGTATGAGGCTGATTTTAGCAAACATACATCTACAAATGAATTGCCCAGAATTCGAATGGTATGGAATTCCATTCCGATGCAGTTAGCGAAAGAAAATAAGAAGTTTTTCTTTGGAAAAATCAAAGAGGGTGCCAGAGCAAAGGATTTTGAAATTGCAATCGAGTGGCTATTGGATTGTGGTTTGATAAAAAAAGTTTATAATGTGAGTAAGCCGGCAATGCCTCTGAAGGCATATACTGAGTTTTCTGCTTTTAAATTGTATCTGTTGGATGTTGGACTGCTTGCGGCTATGAGTGAACTGGATGCCAAATCTATATTGGATGGAAGTGCGATATTTGTAGAGTTTAAAGGTGCTTTAACAGAACAGTATGTATTACAACAATTGATTGCTGATACAGAGTTTACACCATATTATTATTCTGAAACAAAGTCAGAAGGAGAAATTGATTTCTTGATACAAAAAGGAACAAATATAGTACCAATTGAGGTGAAAGCTGAGGAAAACTTGAAAGCCAAAAGTTTGAGAGTATATTGCGATAAGTTTAAACCGCAAATAGCGATACGTACATCTATGTCCAATTATAGGGAGCAGGATTGGATGGTAAATGTACCACTGTATGTTTTGGATAAATATTTGGAGAAACAATAAGGAATAGATATTGGTAGGCAACTGACGAATTTCGTTGGGATATGTGCATGGTTATTTCATATATCTTGGAGTAAAGAATAGAAAAATAAGAAGAAAAGAGGAACGTATGATAGGTTTAGGTACAGTTATAAACACGCTTGCGGTTGTTTTGGGCGGTGTGGCAGGAATACTATTTAAAAAGGGAATTGTAGGGCGTTTTGAAAAAATATTAATGCAGGCCAATGGGCTGGCAGTGATATTTATCGGTGTCAGTGGTGCATTAAAGTATATGTTGATAGTAGAGAATGGTAGTATTTCTACGCAGGGAACTATGTTGTTGATTTTCAGTCTTGTTATCGGTTCTCTCATAGGAGAAGGTATCAATATTGAAGCAAAGATGGAAATATTAGGTGAGAAATTGAAGAAAGCGGTACGGGTGAAAAACGATAACCGTTTTGTGGATGGGTTTGTGACAAGCTCTTTGATTATTTGTGTGGGTGCTATGGCTATTGTGGGAGCTATGCAGGATGGTCTTACCGGAGATAGCTCTATGTTGGTGTCCAAGGCTTTGCTTGATTTTGTTATCGTTGCCATTTTGACAGCTACATACGGAATTGGGGCGGCTTTTTCTGCGATCCCCATCTTTGTATACCAAGGAAGTATTACGCTGATTGCAGCATTGTTTGGTTCTGTCATCAGTGATGCGTTGATAGCAGAATTGTCTTTTGTGGGAAGTACTCTGATTTTTTGCGTGGGCGTTAATCTGGTGCGTGAGAAGACATTTCGCGTGGCCAATATGTTGCCGGCATTGCTCATACCTATAGTTGTGGAAATAGTAGGGATGTGAGGTGCTAATATATTAGCAAAACCCTCCAATCGGCTGCTTTTTGGAATGGAAAAAAGCAGGCATTTATGGTATAATCTCCATCGTGTGGAGTTTTTTATTTGAGCCATTGGCGAATTGGTATTTGGGAAAAATGTGTAAAGGAGAACGAGCATGCAATTTGATAAGATAACAGCTGCGGATGATAAAGAGCTTGCAGATATGATAAGAGATAATCTGAAAAAGCACCATTTGGACATACCCGGAACGGCATACTATGATGAAAATTTAAATCACTTGAGTTTGTTTTATCTGGAGGATGAGGCAAAGCGTTTTTATTATGTTCTAAAGGATGAGGAAGGTCATGTGATAGGTGGTGTAGGTCTTGCGGAGCTGATCTTTTTTGACAAATGTGGGGAGCTTCAAAAGCTGTATCTGGCAGAGACGGCAAAGGGGGCAGGAATAGGGTATAAGCTCATCGCTTTGATTGAAGACAAGGCAAGAGAGCTTGGGTATGAACGGATATATCTTGAGACGCATACGAATCTTGCAGCAGCGATTCATATTTATGAAAAATGTGGATACAGGGAAATTGATAAGCCGGAAGGCGTTGTTCATGCTACCATGAATCGATTTTATATAAAAGAGCTGGGCAAGTAATTTCAACAAGGAATATTTACAAATCCACTTTGACGTGTTAAAATGGCAGTCATAGTATAAATTTTTATCTAGGAGGAGTTTTATTATGAAATCTATTTTCAAAAAGATAACAGTTGCATTGTTGACCGGTGCAATGTTATTCAATCTTACCGCTTGCGGCGGTACAAGTTATACCTCAGAGAATACCGAATATGTAATCGGTTTCTCCGGTCCGCTTACAGGTGATGCGGCAGTGTATGGTGTTGCAGTTAAGAATTCAGCACAGATGGCGGTTGATGAAATCAATGCAGCCGGTGGTTTAAACGGTGTGAAATTCAAGCTCATTGCTACTGACGATACCCATGATGCAACAAAGGTTGCTACAAACTATGCAACTATGTTTGAAGGTGGTATGCAGGTGTCCTTAGGTACTGTTACAACAGGCCCCGGTCTGGAGTTTACAAAGCTTTCAGCAGAAGATAATGTGTTCTTCCTTACACCTTCCGCTTCCGGTGATGACATTCCTGCAAATGACAATGGTTTCCAGATGTGTTTCGCAGACGGTAACCAGGGTAAGGTTGCAGCAGATTATGTAAATTCTACCGGACTGAAGAAGATTGGTATTTTCTACAAGTCTGATGATGCTTATTCTAATGGTATTTTTAAACAGTTCAAGGAAAACCTTGATACATCTATTGAAACAGTAGAAACAGTATTTACAGGAAATGCACAGGATTTTTCAGCACAGATTTCTACCTTGAAGGATTGTACATTTATCTTTATGCCTATTTACTATCAGCCTGCTTCTGTATTCATGACTCAGGCAAAGGATATTATTGCGAAGGATGCAATCTATTACGGATGTGATGGTTTCGACGGTCTGGCTGGACAGTTTGAAGATTTTAGCATTATTCCTCAGGAAGTTTCCATGCTTTCTCACTTTGATTCAAATGCTACCTCCGGTGCAGCAGCGGATTTCGTGAAGAAGTATACTGAAAAGTATGGTGCAGATACTCTGAATCAGTTTGGTGCATCTGCATATGACTGTGTATATGCAATCTACAATGCTATGAAGGCTGCTATTGATGCAGGAGAAGATATTGATGTTACTATTTCAGCAACTGAACTTTGCGATATTTTGAAAGGTCAGTTTACAGGTGGTTTCACATACAGTGGTGTAACCGGTAATAATATTAAGTGGGAAGCATACGGTTATGTTTCAAAGGAAGCAGTAAAATATACTCTGAAAACAGCAAACTAATAGGATTAGGGATTTTACTATGAATTTTATTGAAACTTTGATTAACGGTCTTAGTATGGGCAGTACATATGCAATGATAGCATTGGGTTATACCATGGTTTATGGTATAGCGAAGATGCTGAACTTTGCTCATGGCGATGTAATTATGGTTGGCGGATATATGATATTTGTTACCATGAGTGCAACAGGGAATCCTTTTTTGGGATTGCTTGTTGCAGTCATTTGCTGTGTGATTTTAGGCGTTGGAATAGAAAAAGTTGCTTACAAGCCTTTGCGAGGAGCATCACCTCTGGCAGTACTGATTACGGCAATCGGTGTAAGTTATCTCTTGCAGTCGCTTGCACAGATTATTTTCGGAACGGCTCCGAAAATGGTGAATGTTGCAGACCTCGGCAATCTGAAGGTGGCCGGTCTTACAATACCGGTTTATACACTTGTAACACTTGCTTGTTCCATGGTGATTATGACCTTACTAACCCTTTTTGTGAAGTACACAAGAATCGGTCGTGCCATGATTGCAGTTTCCGAGGACAAAGGAGCAGCTCAGCTCATGGGTGTTAATGTAAACAAAATCATTATGATTACATTTGCTATCGGTTCCGCACTGGCAGCATTTGCAGGTTTGTTTATGCTGATGAAATCGCCAAGTCTTACCAATACACTTGGCGCTATGCCCGGAATAAAAGCATTTACGGCAGCGGTTATCGGCGGGATCGGTTCCATTCCCGGAGCTATGTTGGGTGGATTGCTTATGGGTGTTGTAGAAGCGATTTCACTTACAATACCTGTGATTGCTCCTTATACAGATGCCATTGAATTTATTATTTTGATTATCATTTTGCTTGTGCGCCCCACAGGTATTTTAGGTAAGAAGAGAAGGGAGAAGGTATAATGTCAGGTTTAAGAAACATTAAATGGAAGCATTATATTAGCTACATAGTATTATTTGTAGTTACCGTGGTTTTGGCAATCCTTTCTTTCTCCGGTGCTCTGAAGAGTTCCGATATTTATTTGCTTGAAAAAATTGCTATTTCCGTTATGCTTGCTGTATCACTCAGTATGGTAGTAGGCTTTTTGGGAGAATTGTCATTAGGTCACGCAGGTTTTATGTGTGTGGGAGCATATCTCGGCGGTAAAACTGCGGTGATATTGGAACCGGTGATTGGGGAAGTTCCGACACTTTTCGTATCCCTATTGGTAGGTGGCATGGTAGCAGCAGTGTTTGGCGTGATTATCGGTTTGCCGGCACTGCGTCTGCGTGGAGACTATCTGGCAATTGTCACACTGGCATTCGGTGAAATTGTACGTTCCATTTTTATGAATTCCAGTGCCGAATCCTTTGGTGGTTCCTTGGGTCTGGATACTCCTCGTTTTGACAAGGATTATCTCTTTATAATCGCATTCGTTTTGGTGATTGGATGTTTGGCCGTTACACAAAACCTGATCCGTTCTAAGCACGGTAGAGCGATTACCTCTATCCGAGACAATGAAATTGCAGCAAGAGCGACAGGTATTAATGTTACAAAGTATAAATTAGTAGTATTTGCAGTATCTTCGTTTTTCGCAGGTGTTGCAGGTGTTCTTTACAGTTATTCAAATTTTACCATCCAGAGTACAAACTTCGACTATAACTACTCCATTGAGATATTGGTTATGGTAGTTTTGGGTGGTATGGGTAGTATTAATGGTTCCATTATTGCGGCAACCATGATTACTTTCCTGGATGTGAAGCTGCAGACAATACTTACCGGTAATCTGGCAGTGTTACAGGATTTGTTCTATGCACTTATCCTTATCGGTTTGGTTATTTATAACAATGCACCGGCACTCAGCGGATTTCGTAGCAAGTATAACAGCAAGAGACTGTTTGCTAAATTCAAGAAAAACAATCCTGCACATATAACGGATGATGAAGCGAAGTGGGACCGTGTACCTACCAAAATCGAGATGGATGAGGTGCTTTCAGTTGATTTGCAGGTATCATCACCATATACACCGGATAAGTCTCAGAAGGAGGATAAATAATGTCTGATATAGTATTAAAAACCGAAAACTTAGGCATATCCTTTGGCGGACTGAAAGCGGTGCAGGGTCTTAATCTTGTAATAAAAAAGGGTCAGCTTTATGGTTTGGTAGGACCCAACGGTGCCGGAAAAACAACTGTTTTTAATATGATAACAGGTGTTTACAAGCCTACTACAGGGAAATTCTGGCTCGGTGAAGAGAATCTGACCGGAAAAAGTCAGGAAACCATTAATCACAAAGGAATTGCAAGAACTTTTCAGAATATCCGTCTTTTTAACAATATGACGGTTATCCGTAATGTTATGGTTGGTCTTCATAATCAGCCGGAGTTTAAGTGTAGTGTGGCGGCAAGTATTTTCCGTTTGCCCAAGCATTTTAAAACAGAGAAGGCTATGCGTGCACGAGCGAAAGAAATTTTGGAGATTGTAGGCTTGTTGGAAGAGCGTAATAACCTTTCCTGCAATTTGCCTTATGGAAAACAGCGTAAGCTTGAAATTGCACGTGCCCTTGCTACCAATCCGAAGTTATTATGTTTGGATGAGCCGGCTGCAGGTATGAATCCACAGGAAACAGCCGAGCTTATGGAGATTATCCGACACATTCGTGATGAGTATGATGTTACCATATTGCTTATCGAACACGACATGAAGTTTGTATCGGGTCTTTGCGATGAAATCACCGTACTTAATTTTGGTACCGTTTTGGCACAGGGAACACCGGAAGTAGCTCTTAACGATCCTGAAGTTATTAAGGCATATATAGGAGGATAACGTGAGATGGCACTTTTAGAAGTTAAAGATTTATCGGTTTATTACGGCGTTATTCAAGCTTTGAAAGGGATAAGTTTCGAGGTAAATGAAGGGGAAATCGTAACCCTTATCGGTGCGAACGGAGCAGGAAAAACCACTACCATGCAAAGTGTAATCGGTTTGATACCGTCACAGGGCGGTTCCGTGATATATGACGGACATGACATTAGTAAAATGCCTTGTCACAAGATTGTACATCTTGGTATGTCACAGGTTCCGGAGGGCAGACGTATTTTCCAGGAGCTTACTGTTTACGAAAACCTTGTTATGGGAGCATATTCTATTAAAGATAACAGCACCTTTAAAGAGGATATCGAAAAAATATATACTCGTTTTCCGCGTCTGGCAGAACGTAAGAACCAAATTGCGGGAACTTTGTCAGGTGGCGAGCAGCAGATGCTTGCTATGGGACGTGCTCTTATGTCAAAGCCTAAGTTATTGATGCTTGACGAGCCATCCATGGGACTTTCACCGCTTTTGGTGGATCAGGTATTTGAAATTATTAAGGATATTAATAAAGATGGTACGACCATTTTATTGGTAGAACAGAATGCGGGAAAATCTCTTGCTATTTCTGACCGTGCTTATGTTTTAGAGACAGGCAGTATCGTTCTGACAGGAACCGGTGCAGAGCTTATCGCAAGTGACGATGTAAAAAAAGCATATCTTGGCGGTTAAAATTGATAGGGCTATCGCGAAATTTTTATATTTCGGCGATAGTCCTTTTTATATATTGTGTTATAATGAGATGAAAGAAATGTAGAGAGGTATATTATGCTGGATATTTTAATTGTGGAAGATAATAAAGAAATCGGTACGTTGCTCTGTGACTTCCTTCGAAAAGAGAATTATACGGTAAGTGTGGCGGATACCGGAGAAAAAGCCTTGGCATTGTATGAAAAGTATGGTGCTAAGTTAATTGTGCTGGACATTATGCTGCCCGGTATGGACGGTTTCGCAGTTTGCTCAAAAATTCGTGAGACATCCAATACGCATATTCTGATAGCAAGTGCCAAGGTGGAAAAGAATGATAAACTAAAAGGATTAAATCTTGGAGCAGATGATTATATTGAGAAGCCCTATGATATAGATATCTTAATAGCAAAGATAAGGGGTATATTTAAGCGGAAATATGCACAGGAAGAAATAGTGGAAGGAAATCTTCGCTTAAATACCATACAACAGACTTTATATGTGAATGGACAGAAGAAGGATGTTACGGAAAAGGAATTTGAGCTTTTGAAGCTTCTGATTGAGAATAAGAATGTCACAATGAAGAAGGAATATCTATTTAATACTGTTTGGGGAAGTGACAGTGATTCGGAATTACAGACTTTGACAGTACATATCAAATGGCTTCGGGAAAAGATTGAAGAAGAACCCAAGAAACCGAAGCATATTATTACAGAGTGGGGAGTGGGATACAGATTTGAGTAGATTTAGAGTGTTTGCCGGCCTGATTTTTATCATAGAAATTGTGTTGACCGTTCTTTGCAACGGTATCTATATTTATCAGAACCAAAGTGATATGGGACGCCTCTATCGTGTGGAAGCCGCCCGTATTGTCAGAGAAATCGCGGATAAGGAATGGACTGCAGAACAAGTTTCTGAGATGGATTTGTCCGGATATGAAACCATTATAAAAGTTGCAGCATTTCAGTCGGAAGAGAATTGTAACAATGACTATTTGGTAGAGGAGATTGGCGGTAGCTTATATCGAATAGAATACAGGGTAAGTCAGGAGAACAAAGCACTTATTCTGATGAATATTGCTTTGGGCGGAATGATGCTTATTACGGCATTGGTGCTTTTCTATGTTTATCAAAAGGTGTTAAAACCCTTCCATGCTATGAGTAATTTGTCATATGAACTGGCGAAAGGGAATTTGTCCACTCCGGTGAAAGAAGAGAAAAGCAAACTGTTTGGTCGTTTCCTTTGGGGAATGGACATGCTTCGGGAAAAGCTGGAGGATAACAAAGAAAAAGAATTGGAATTTCAAAGAGAAAGGAAAACATTAATTCTTTCTTTGTCTCACGATATTAAAACACCGCTTTCTTCTATTGAGTTGTATTCTAAGGCATTGTCGGAGAACCTGTATGATACGGAAGAAAAGCGTGAGGAAGCGTTTCAGGGTATCGCGAGAAATGTCAAAGAAATCAAAGGGTATGTGGACGAAATAGTGACTGCTTCCAGAGAAGATTTTCTGAATTTGGAAGTCGTGGAGGGTGAAGTATACCTGTCAACGGTAATAGAGGCAATCAAAGCGTATTACAAAGACAAATTATCGGTGCTTCATACACAATTTATTGTAGAGGATTTTTCGGAATGTTTGGTGAATGGGGATCAAAACCGTTTGATTGAAGTGCTTCAGAACATTATGGAGAATGCTATTAAATACGGAGATGGGAAATGGATAAGCATATCTGTTGCAGAGGAAGAAGACTGCAAGCTCATACATATTGAGAACTCGGGAAGCGAACTGAAAGAAGAGGAACTCCCCAATTTGTTTGATTCTTTTTATCGGGGCAGTAACAGTCATGGAATAAAAGGAAACGGACTTGGTTTGTATATTTGCAAAAACCTGATGCGTAAAATGGATGGAGAAGTGTATGCAGAACGAAAAGCAGAGAGTTTTGTAATGACAGTAGTGGTACGGAAAGCATAAAGCTCATTCGGCATTTAAGGATTATTTAATAATTTCTCTTGTATGATAGGTGCATAGGCAAGAGAAAGGAGCAAAGAAATGATATTTCGTATCTTGAAAAATGACTTAAAAAGAAAAAAGACAATGAACATCATTCTGTTTTTGTTTATTGTGTTAGCTACGATGTTTGTGGCCAGCGGTATCAATAATGTTATCACCGTAATGAATGGTACCGATTATTACCTGGATAAAGCAGGGGTTGGTGATTATGTCATCATTACTATGGGAGAGGGAGCGGTAGGTGCTCTGGATGAGATGCTGGAAACTGAAGAGGCCATAAAAGAGTATCGTCTGGAACAGGTGGTATTCGGCACCCAAGCGGATATTACAACAGAAACCGGAGAGGAAATAGAATGTAAAAATACAACCATCTACCAGTCCATAGAGGCTTCGGCAATTACATTCTTTGATAGCAAGAATGAACCGATTACGGATATTGAGCCGGGACATATTTATGTGTGCGGTAGTTTTATGGATGACAATGGATTTGAAGCAGGAGATGTTATCTGCTTTGAACACAGTGGAGTGAAACTAAAGTTTATTCTGGACGGAACTGCCAAAGATGCACTTCTGGGTTCTGAATTCATG
The DNA here is from genome assembly GCA_045538995.1 of Acetatifactor sp. Classification (GTDB taxonomy): domain Bacteria; phylum Bacillota; class Clostridia; order Lachnospirales; family Lachnospiraceae; genus Acetatifactor. Next base: position 97,239 of record JAZQEK010000045.1, read on the forward strand.
GGGAATACCCGTTTCGTGATGAGTGAAGAGGATATGAAGGTGCTTCTGGAAAAGGAAGAGATTTTCGAACATTACAGAGGCGAGGTTTGTTACATCGATACAGAGGATGCAGGAGCTATAAAATCGGCCATGACACAGGTTTCCAATGTAGCCTTTGACGGTGCCAGAGGGGTTATTAAAACAGCCTATATCATGGATATGATTATTGCTTTTGTGGTATTGATATTAAGTATATGTTTAATTATTGTGTCCTTTGTGGTATTGAAATTTTCTATTACATTTACGATTACGGAGGAATTCCGGGAAATCGGTGTAATGAAGGCAATCGGATTATCCAATGGTAAAATCAGAAGCCTGTATATTATCAAATATTTGATGCTTGCTATTATGGGAGCAGTTTGCGGCTTCTTTGCCAGCATTCCTTTTGGAAAACTATTATTAGACTCTGTAAATAAAAAAATGATGCTTGGAAATGACAGTGCCATCTTGGTAAATATTCTGGGTGCAGTGTTGGTAGTGTGTATCATTGTTTGTTTTGCTTATATTTGTACCGGAAAGGTGAAAAAGTCAACTCCCGTAGATGCAATCCGTAACGGACAAACGGGAGAGCGTTACCAAAAGAAGACGGTATTAAGAATTCAGAAATTTCCTGCAGGAAATGCCTTTTTCATGGCAGCAAATGATATTTTAAGCAGTCCGAAACGGTATCTTACCATTATGATTTCCTTTGGGCTTTGTACTTTGTTTGTGTTAATGTTGGTAAATACTACAGCAACCATGAAAAGTCCCAATCTACTCAGTACCTTGGTAACGGAGAGCCATTTGTATGTGGATGATGTTGCAGCGGTCATGGGTTCTATGACCGGAACCAAGGAAGATATGCAAGCACGTATGGCGGAAATGGGAGAAGAACTTTCAGAAGCAGGAATGCCTGCTAAGGTTTGCATAGAAGTGCAGTATAAATATCCCATGACATTTCAGGGAAATGATTATGTCTTTACCTGTCAGCAGGGCATTTATACCGATTATGACGAATATGTGTATTTGGAAGGTGTAGCACCTGAAAATGCCTATGAAATTGCCATTACACCTCAAATCTCCGAGCTGACCGGAGCAAAGATTGGAGATACCATAACTGTACATTACGGAGATGCAGATATGGATTGTATGGTGACTGCATATTATCAGACATTAAATCAGTTGGGAGAAATCCTTCGTTTGCATCCGGATGCACCTACGGACTTTCAACATATTTCTTCGGCTATGTCATATCAGATTGAGTTTTTGGATGAACCTACTGAGGAAGAAGTAGAGCTGCGTAAGGAACGGGTAAAAGACCTGTTTGATTGTGAAGATGTTATGAATGCTACGGAATATTGTATTGATTGTACAGCAGTAGCGGATACTATGGAAAGCATACAGCTTCTGCTTCTGGGAATTACTTTGGTAGTGGTAGTGTTGGTAATCATATTGATGGAGAGAAGCTTTATTGCAGATGAAAAGAGCCAGATAGCCATATTAAAAGCAATTGGTTTTCAGGACAGTGCCATTATCAAGTGGCATGTATATCGTTTGGGGCTGGTAGGCTTGATGGCAGTAGTTCTGGCAGCAGTCCTTTCCATTCCTATGACACATCTTTGTATTTCACCGATTTTCGATATTATGGGTGCTGTAGATGTGGAATATAATATTGATCCATTGCAGATTTTCTTATTGTATCCGGGCATTGTGCTTGTGATGACCATAGTGGCAACATGGATTACAGCATTATATACGAAAACAATTAAGAGCAGTGATACGGCGAATATTGAGTAAGTAGGAATAAATAGAAGCATAATCCATGCATAAGCTTCCTGAGACGGAGGATTGCATGGACGCGGAAGCATGGAATAAGTGAATGATTTGGAGGATAAGGAAATGGCAGTTTTGGAAGTAAAGGATTTATGCAAAACCTATGTGGTAAATAAAAGACAGAATAATGTGTTAAAGAATGTAAGCTTTAAAGTAGAAGATGGTGAAATGGTGGCGATTATGGGACCCTCCGGTTCCGGAAAATCCACACTTTTATATGCGGTGTCCGGAATGGATGGCGCTACCGGAGGAAGCGTATTATTTGAAGGTAAGGATATTACCAAGTTAAAAAGTAACGAATTGGCACATTTGCGTTTGGATGAGATGGGCTTCATCTTCCAGCAGATGTATATGATGAAGAATTTGACGATTTTGGATAATATTGTGTTACCTGCAATGGAGAGTAAGAAGACCACCGAAAGCAAAAAAGAGAAGACTATGCGTGGTGAGGAATTAATGCGAAAGCTGGGAATTATTGAGGTGGCAGACAATGATATCAATGAAGTGTCTGGTGGACAGCTGCAGAGGGCATGTATATGCAGAAGTATGATTAATAAGCCGAAGGTGTTGTTTGCGGATGAACCTACGGGCGCTTTGAACAGAACTGCTTCTAACGAAGTAATGGAGGAATTGGTAAAGTTGAACGAAGAGGGGACTACAATTATGATGGTAACCCATGATGCTAAGGTAGCGGCAAAGTGTTCCAGAGTGTTGTATATAGTGGATGGTAATATTAAGGGAGAATATAAGAGTCCTGCCGGTGCAGAGGTGCAGGAAAAGGACAGAGAAAGAATGCTGAACAACTGGCTGATGGAGCTTGGTTGGTAAGAATAAAATTGTGGAATGTGAATAAAAAAGCAACTGACATGCAAAAAAATATGAGTAATATTGACGAACTGCTAAAAATGAAATATAATAGGAATTGATATAGTGACAAAAAAATAACAAAGGAGAGTACCATGCTAGAGAAAAGCTATTATGAAAAAACAGACGAAATTATAGCAGTATATGGGGCGAAGCCGGCTTCCTTAATTCCTATTATTCAGGATATTCAGAGTGAATATCGATATTTGCCGGCAGAACTTTTGGTTTATGTTGCAAAGCAGATTGGTATTACAGAAAGTAAGGCATATAGCGTTGCTACTTTTTATGAGAATTTTTCCTTCGAACCAAAGGGAAAATATGTCATTAAAGTGTGTGATGGTACGGCATGTCATGTGAGAAAGTCTATTCCGATTTTGGAACGTTTATATACGGAGCTTGGCTTATCGAAAGAAAAGGTCACCACAGATGATATGCTCTTTACATTAGAAACCGTATCCTGTCTGGGCGCTTGCGGATTGGCACCGGTACTTACCGTAAATGATAAAGTATTTCCGGCTATGACCCCGGATGCAGCTTCAGAGTTAATTCGTGATTTGCGCGAAGGTAAAGTAGAATTATAGAGGGGAGCGGAGGTACATATGCAAAGAATAGAAAATAAGGAAATGTTAGACCAGCTTCGTGATGTAAATAAGGAGCGAATGGATAATAGCAGATGCAGAGTTTTAATCTGTGCGGGTACAGGTTGTCTGGCAGGCGGTTCCGGAGAGATTTATGAAAAAATCTGTGAATTGATTGGTGAGAATCCGGAGGTAGAAGTACATTTCGGTCCGGAAATTGCTCATGGCGATGGTCCTATGGAAGCAAAAAAAAGTGGTTGTCATGGTTTCTGCGAAATGGGTCCTTTGATGAGAATAGAACCCTTGGGTGTTTTGTATACCAAGGTGAAATTGGAAGACTGCGAAGAGATATTCGAAAGAACCATCAAAAACGGTGAGATTATTGAGCGTCTTATTTATAAACAGAATGGTGTGGAGTATCCCAAGCAGGAAGACATTCCTTTTTATAAAAAGCAGACACGTCTGGTTTTGGAAAATTGCGGACGTATTGATGCAGAGCATATCGGAGAAGCTTTTGCAAACGATGGATATCAGGCATTTGCAAAGGCTCTGTTTGAGATGACTCCGGCAGAGGTTATTGATGAAGTATTAGAATCAAATCTGCGCGGACGAGGAGGCGGCGGTTTCCAGACCGGTTATAAGTGGAAGCAGGTAGCCAGACAGCAGGAAAAAACTCGTTATGTAGTATGTAATGGTGATGAAGGTGACCCGGGTGCATTCATGGACAGAAGTATCATGGAAGGTGACCCGCATAAGATGATAGAGGGTATGATGATTGCAGCTTATGCAGTTGGTGCCCAGGAAGGATATATTTATGTGCGTGCAGAGTATCCTTTGGCTATCAGTCGTTTGAAAAAAGCCATTCAGGATGCAGAAGAAGCAGGTTTGTTAGGCGATAATATTCTGGGAACGGATTTCAGCTTCCATTTACATATTAACAGAGGTGCGGGAGCGTTTGTGTGCGGCGAAGGAAGTGCATTGACTGCTTCCATCGAAGGCAACAGAGGTATGCCTCGAGTAAAACCCCCTCGTACCGTAGAAAAGGGCTTGTTTGAAAAGCCTACGGTATTGAATAATGTGGAGACTTATGCAAACGTACCCATGATTATTTTGAAGGGTGCACAGTGGTATAAGGGTATCGGAGCAGAAAAGAGCCCCGGTACAAAGGCTTTTGCGATTACGGGAAGCGTGCGGAATACCGGTTTGATTGAAGTGCCTATGGGAACGACCCTGCGAGAAGTTATTTTTGATATCGGTGGCGGTATCAAAGGAGATGGTGAGTTTAAGGCAGTTCAGATTGGCGGTCCTTCCGGCGGATGTTTGGTAACCTCCCAGCTGGATGTGAGCCTTGACTTTGATTCCTTAAAGAAGATGGGGGCTATGATTGGTTCCGGCGGTCTCGTTGTCATGGATGATAAGACCTGTATGGTGGAAGTGGCACGTTTCTTCATGAATTTCACACAGAATGAAAGCTGTGGTAAATGTGTACCTTGTCGTGAAGGTACCAAACGTATGCTGGAGATTTTGGAACGTATTGTTGCCGGACAGGGACAGGTAGAGGATTTGGATTTGTTGGAGGAATTGGCGACGACCATTACCGATACGGCACTGTGCGGTTTGGGCAAGAGTGCAGCCCTTCCTGTTATGAGTACCTTGAAGCTGTTCAGAGAGGAATATCTGGAGCATGTAGTGGATAAGAAATGTAAATCAGGTACCTGTACAGCACTCCGTCGTTATGTCATAGACCCGGAAAAATGCAAAGGCTGTTCTAAGTGTGCGAGAAATTGCCCCGTAGGTGCGATTTCAGGCAAGATTAAAGAGCCGTTTACCATTGATGCTTCCGTATGTATCAAGTGCGGAGCTTGTGAAAGTGCGTGTCCGTTCGGGGCAATTCACGTGGAGAATTAGGGGGTTGAAGATGAAGTATATTACAATTAATAATAGAAAAGTACCTTTTGAGGATGAAAAAAATCTTTTGACCGTGATACGAAAAGCGGGAATTGATTTGCCTACCTTCTGTTATCATTCCGAGCTTTCTACTTATGGTGCATGCCGTATGTGTGTGGTAGAAGATGACAGAGGAAAAATATTTGCTTCCTGCTCGGAAGAACCCAGAGACGGTATGGTGATTTATACCAATACGCCGAAGCTGCAGCATCATAGAAAGATGATATTGGAATTGTTGTTGGCTTCTCATTGCAGAGATTGTACCACTTGTCGTAAGAACGGAAGCTGTGAGCTGCAGACATTGGCACAGCAGTTGGGCGTTAATTCTGTCCGTTTCCAGAATACAAAAGAAATGAGACCATTGGATACCTCTTCCAATTGTATCGTAATAGACCCGAATAAGTGTATTCTTTGCGGGGACTGTGTGCGTACCTGTGAAGAGATTCAGGGAATTGGTGTACTGAACTTTGCTCATCGCGGCTCAGAGATGCGAGTAATGCCTGCGTTTAATAAACAAATGGCAGAGACGGATTGTGTAGGCTGTGGTCAGTGTCGTGTGGTATGTCCGACAGGTGCCATTACCATCAAATCCAATGTGCATGAGGTATGGAATGCTTTGGCAGATAAGAATAATCGAGTGGTAGTGCAGATCGCACCGGCTGTTCGTGTGGCTATCGGTGATGAATTCGGTATCCCCAAGGGAGAAAATTCTTTGGGTAAATTAGTGGCAGCACTGCGCAGAATGGGCTTTGAGGAAATTTACGATACCAATTTCGCAGCAGACCTTACGGTAATCGAGGAGTCGAAGGAGTTTTTGGAAAGACTGGAAAGGGGGGAGAACTTGCCTTTGTTTACCTCCTGCTGTCCGGGTTGGGTGAAATTCTGCGAAAACAAATATCCGGAATTTCGAAAGAACATCTCTACCTGTCGTTCCCCACAGCAGATGTTTGGTGCACTGTTGAAGGAAGACGGACGTATGCGTACAGAGGATCCCAGAAAAACCATCGTGGTTTCTATTATGCCTTGTACCGCTAAGAAGAACGAAATCGTGCGTCCGGAGCATTTTACAGACGGAGTGCAAGATGTGGATTATGTACTGACAACTGTAGAAGTAACACGTATGATTCGGGAAGCCGGTATTGATTTGGCACAGGTGCCTTCCGAATCCTTGGATATGCCTTTTGGTCTGGCATCCGGTGCCGGAGCGATTTTCGGTGTAACAGGTGGTGTAACAGAAGCGGTTCTTCGTAGAATTGTAAATAGCAGTCGTCCGGAGGATTTGGATGAAATCAGCTTCATGGGAGTTCGCGGGGATGAAAGTATCAAGGAAACATCCATCATGGTGGGCGAACGTGAGGTTAAGATTGCTATTGTAAACGGTTTGGCTTCCGCAGATGAATTGTTAAAGAAGATGAAGGCAGGAGAAGTGTATTATGACTTCGTGGAGGTAATGGCTTGTAAACGTGGATGTATTACCGGCGGCGGTCAGCCTACCCCTATAGGTCCCCGTACCAAGAAAGCTCGTATGGAAGGTATTTACAATATTGACAAGGCTTCCCAGATTAAGCTTTCCAATGAAAATCCTTTTATCACCATGTTGTATAACGGATTGTTAAAGGGAAAAGAGCATAAACTGTTGCACAATCACATAGAGCAGAGCTGCGAAGGGGAATGCAGTGCGTGTAGCGGTTGTCAAAATGTATAAAAAGCGTTTGTTTGTGGAAGTGTAATAATAAAAAGGAGATAATGAGTTATGAAGTATTATGTTTGTGAGCATTGTGGTAATATTATAGAATATGTAAAGGAAACAGGTGTGCCTGTGTTTTGTTGTGGTCAGAAAATGACAGAGATGGTTCCGGGAACCAGTGATGGAGCCCATGAAAAGCATGTGCCTGTTGTTTCTGTGAACGGGGATGTAGTAGTTGTTGAAGTTGGTTCTGTAGAGCATCCTATGGTGGAAGCTCATTACATTCAGTGGATTGCGATTGAAACAACAAAGGGTAGTCAAAGAGTAAAACTTGACTACACAGATAAACCAAGGGCAGAGTTTAAGCTTGCAAAAGGAGAAGAGTTTGTAGCAGCTTATGAATATTGCAATCTGCACGGATTGTGGAAATCTAACTAAATAAATATTCGATATAATGAAATGATTACTACAACGAGTAAATCTGTAGTAAAAGGTATTGAATAATTCCATTATGTCTTATATAATAAAAATGGTATGTAGCTAGTAATGCTTATTTCGCCTAACGGCATATCCGGTTGAAGAGTGTTACGATTCACATACCTTTTTTATTTGTTGGGGAGGAAAAGCTGTGCAGGAATTATTAAAGAAATATTTGTTTTCGAAAAATATTTTCGTATGCGAAGGGGAGCCGGAGCGAGGTGTTTCCTTTAGTGTGATGCTGAGCTTGGCGAAGCTGTTTAATATAAAGGTAGTCGATGGTTGTGATTTGGCGAAGCTGGAGCATGTTCGCTTTGCTTCAGAGATGCTGGGGGAAAAGGTGCCACAGCCTTTTTATACAGGATTTCCCAAAAGTGTTTTGGAGCTTGGCTTCGAAGAGCGTTTGTTAAACCAGCTGCGTCATTATTATACCACTTATTGGTTGGGGGATTTTGTGAATCCGGGACAGGCGGAGATAGAGGAGTGCTTTGACCGTACAGCTTTGAAGGAGCCGGGGGTAGAGAAGAAGTTCTATGTTTTGACACAAGAGGATGCAGTGAAGAAGCTGGAAGATACTGTGGAGGCTTTGTTAAAAAGTACACGTCCTCTCAGTAATTCTGCCTATAAGGTAGTCTTGACCTTTATCCAAGAATACGGGTATGAGGTGAAAGCGTGTCCCTGTAAGGATACTGCCATGCAGCTGTTATTGGATACCAAGGAGGAGAAATATGCTGACTTTTTCAGCTTTTCCGATATTATCAGGCTGGCAGAGTATGTGAATTATACCAAGTATGAGAGCACCAATCTGAAAAAACTGAATTGGAAGAATCAGGACCGTAAGCAGATTGCCAAGGTGTTGGATAGGAAGTTGGCAAATGGGGAGTGTAATCTGCGGGAATGCTTTGAAAAGCAGGCACTCTGGTGTGGTTTACTGCATCATATTCACTATGAGCCAAAGTGTCCGCTGGGAGAGAAATTTGTACATGCCATGCGGGAGGAGAAGAACGTTTCTGTGTATTCTGCCTTTGAAGCAGCTATACAGCAGCCGGATGTGAAGCTGGCACTGGATACGCTACGGGAAGGCAAGGGTGCAGGAGCAGTTATTCGCCATTTGAATTATTTGTTGAGCCGATGCGAAAGCCAGGCAGATGTGGATTACGTGCTGGAGAATATGGGATGCAAAAATCCGGTGCTTTTGATACAGCTCTATATCCAGTATGCCAACTATCGGGAAGAGGATGCCCGGATTTTTAAGTTTACCAAATACAATATGTTGAAGCTGCATAAGGAAACTTCTGAAGAAATCAGCAGACGCAAATCCGGGTTGCCGGCAGACATTCGTGACAAAGTGGCGAAAAAGGTGGTACAGAATTTGCAGGAGCTGTATCAGGGGAAGCTGGGATGTGTTTATATCGATGAGGCAATGAAGAAAATCGCACTTCCCATACAGGAAACTGCCGGAATGGGTGGCTTCGGGATTTTGCCTAAGGGCTCCCGACTGTCCCTCCAAAAGGGCAATATTTTGAGAGGATTTACCTATTGGGAAAAGGTAAATGATATTGATTTGAGTGTTATGGGATTGTCTCAGGATGGTCGGATGTACGAATTTTCATGGAGAACCATGGCCAGAGATACCAGTCCGGCTATCGTGTATTCCGGTGACCAGACCTCCGGTTATAAGGGTGGCTCGGAATACTTCGATATTGATATAGAGAAGTTTCGTAGCCTGTATCCGGATGTGAGATATCTGGTCTTTAGTAATAATGTATACAGTCGAATTCCTTTCAGTGAGTGTATCTGTAAGGCCGGATATATGATCAGAGAGGAAATGAATTCGGGAGAGGTATTTGAGCCGAAAACGGTAGCATCCTCTTTTGCTATTACCTGTGACAGTACCTTTGCGTATTTGTTTGCCGTTGATTTGGAAACAGAGGAGCTGGTGTGGCTGAATATTGCCAAGAATGGTTCAACGACGGTGGCAGGAGAAACCACCTTTGACTTTTTGTTTGATTATTTTAAGCTGACGGATATTATCAATGTGTATGATTTGTTTGCTATGCTGGCTAAGTCGGTGACTACTGACCCGATGGAGGCAGATGTGGTGGTAACGGATGCACAGGTAAGCAGAAAAGAAGGTTCCGTGCAGGTTCGAAGCTGTGACACAGAGTTGATTGCAGCTTATATGAATGCATAAGAAGAGGGAAGAAGAATGCATATATTTATATCTTATTCCTCCAAGGAGGAAAAGCAGGCTTTTCAGGTGTGTGAACTGTTGGAGAAGAGTGGTAAGAAATGTTATATTGCCCCCAGAGATATTCAGCCGGGAAAGGAATATGGGGAAGAAATCGTCAATGGTATCGATAGTGCAAGTGCTATGGTGCTGTTGCTTACCGAAAACTCAAACAACTCTCCGCATGTGTTACGTGAGGTGGAGAGAGCAGTCAGTAAAGCTGTTCCTATATTGATATGTAAGCTGGAAGAGGTGGAACTGACCAAATCCATGGAATACTTTTTGATGACACACCAGTGGGTAAATGTCAGAGCACAGGAAGACTATTCCAAGCTGATTGGATGGGTGGATAATCTGACCGGGGAGAAGGCAGATGGTAAAGAGGCAGATAAGGAAAAACCGGAGCAAAAGACTGTAACAGGAGAAGGGTCTGCGAGTGCACCTGAGAAAAGCGATACGAAGAGAAATCCTGTCAGGAAGAAGAGGCTGATAACAGCTCTGTTCATCGGCTTCCTGTTGGTGGCAGGTGTGGCTGGTATAGGAATCGCCGCGAGGAATGCAAAGCCGGTGGTACAGTTAAAGGTAGGCGATACGATTACCTTGGGAACCTATAATGAGGAGCCTGTCAGCTGGCGTGTGCTGAAGCTGAACGAGGATCATACAGCGGTATTGGTGGCAAAGGATATTCTCACTATGAAGGCGTATGATGCGGCAGAAAGCGGGAAGTATAACTGGTACGAGAATGAGGAATATTGGAGCCGGGATACCGCAGCAGATACGGATATGGAGCTACAGATAAAGGTGCGAGGAAACAGTGATTGGAGAGTTTCCAATATCCGAACTTGGCTGAATTCTCAGGCAGAGGTGGTGCAATATGAGGATCAGGAGCCTCGTAGTACGGCTATGGCAGAAGGCAAAAACGGCTATCAGAACGAACCGGGCTTTTTGCATGCATTTACGGAGAAAGAGCTGGCTGCGATTGTAGAAACAGAGAAGGTGACAAAAACCAATGGATTATATGATGCGGAAGTGGTGACTACCGTGGACAGGGTATATTTGCTTTCTTTGGAGGAACTGAAATGGTTTGAAGATGCGGGGAGCAGTATGCTGGCGGTGCCTACGGAGGCGGCAGTAGCACAGGATCAGAGTAATTGGTATGTGATAGACCGGGATACTTATGGTATCAGGGAATATTGCTGGTGGTTGCGGGAACCGGTCGCAGATATGGCCAGTAAATGCTATGTGGTTTGGAACGGATACTATGAAGAAAATGTTCGTCAGGAGAATGTAGGACTGGAGGGCTATGGGATCCGGCCGGCTATTACAGTGGATTTGCAGGCAGAGGTTTTGTTGGAAAAAGAAGCTGCAAGCAATTAGCGGTAAAGAAATCTTTGCCAAAATTTAATAATCTATCGAAAAAGCTTGCAAGAAGATGGGTTTTCCGATAGAATGAAAGAAGTGAAAATATAAGACTAAGGAGAATTTTTATGAGTGACAAGAAAGAATTCAAGCCTTATATTCCGGCGGACAAGATTACCCCTGAGTTTACGGTGACATCTATCGTAATGGGTATCGTCCTTGCTGTAGTATTTGGTGCAGCCAATGCATACTTAGGTTTAAGAGTAGGTATGACTGTTTCCGCATCCATTCCGGCTGCAGTTATTGCAATGGGTGTTATTCGCGTGATTATGCGCAAGAATTCCATTTTGGAAAGTAATATTGTACAGACTGTTGGTTCTGCAGGTGAGTCTGTGGCAGCAGGTGCAATCTTTACCCTTCCTGCATTGTTTTTATGGGCAGCAGAGGGTAGAATGGACAAGCCAAGCATTGTAGAGATTACCATTATTGCTTTGTTTGGTGGTTTGTTAGGTGTATTTTTCATGATTCCTTTGCGTAATGCATTGATTGTAAAGGAGCATGGTGTATTGCCTTATCCGGAAGGAACTGCTTGTGCAGAGGTTCTTCTGGCAGGTGAAGAAGGTGGTGCAAATGCTTCTACCGTATTTGCAGGTATGGGCTTTGCCGCAGCATTCAAATTCATCATCGATGGTTTGAAGCTGGTTCCCAGTGAAGTGTCTCTTCGCATTAAGAATTTTAACGGTGAAATCGGTACCCAGATTTACCCTGCTGTAATGAGTGTGGGTTATATCTGTGGTCCTCGTATTTCTTCCTACATGTTTGCCGGTGGTGTATTGAGCTGGATGGTTTTAATCCCTATGATTGTATTGTTCGGCGAACAGTTGGTATTGTATCCCGGTACAGAGCCCATTGGCGCGATTTTTGCAGCAGATGGTGCAAGCGGAATCTGGGGCTCCTATATCCGTTATATCGGCGCGGGTGCTTTGGCTGCCGGCGGTATTATCAGTTTGATTAAGTCACTTCCTTTGATTGTGCGTACCTTCCGTGATGCGGTTAAGGGCATGAAGGGTGGTTCTGCAAAGGGAGAAGTAACCCGTACCTCTAATGATTTGGGAATGGGCATTGTTATTGCATGTATCGCAGTGATTACCGTGCTGATTTGGTTGGTACCTGCTATTCCGGTTAGCTTGTTAGGAGCTGTTATTGTTGTTATTTTTGGTTTCTTCTTTGCTACCGTATCTTCCCGTATGGTTGGTTTGGTAGGAAGTAGTAATAATCCGGTTTCCGGTATGGCGATTGCTACTTTGTTGATTGCAACTGTTATCCTGAAGGTGACAGGCGACACCGGTGTACATGGTATGCAGGGTGCGATTGCAATCGGTTCTATTATTTGTATCGTAGCTGCGATTTCCGGTGATACTTCGCAGGATTTGAAGACCGGCTATTTGTTGGGTGCAACGCCGAAGAAGCAGCAGATAGGTGAAGTAATCGGTGTTACTGCTTCTGCACTTGCAATCGGTGCTACCTTGTATCTGTTGGATCAGGCTTGGGGCTTTGGTTCTGAAGAGTTGGGAGCTCCGCAGGCGATGCTGATGAAGATGATTATTGAAGGTGTAATGGAAAGCAATCTTCCTTGGGGATTGGTATTTATCGGTGTATGTATCGCTATCGTAGTGGAAATCATCGGTATTCCGGTGCTTCCTTTTGCAATCGGTATTTATTTGCCGGTACAGTTGAATGCTTGTATCATGGTAGGTGGTCTGGTACGTTTGGTATTCGACAGAATGAAGCGTAAGGAAGAGGAAAAGAAGCAGATTGTCAGCGATGGTATTCTGTTCTGCTCCGGTATGATTGCAGGTGAAGGTCTGGTAGGTATTTTACTGGCGTTCTTTGCAGTATTGGGTCTGGATAAGCTGATTGATTTGTCTCAGTATATGAAACTGCCGGCAGTAGTAAGTAATATCGGTAGCTTGGTAGTATTTGCATTGGTAGTTTTATCATTATTGAAGTTCTCTGTTTGGAAAAAGAGAAAATAAGGATTTATGAAAAAAGAAAATATAATTTCAGAAAATTACTTGGAACGTCGTCCTGCGAGACCGGAGCACATTCCGTGGTCTGTGGACGAAGAGGGAATGGTAACACTGGATATTGAAAATACCGGTATCTTTAATCGGGTGGCACAGAAGCTGTTCAAAAAGCCAAAGGTCAGCCACATACATCTGGACAAGACAGGAAGCTTTGTGTGGCCGCTGCTGGATGGAGAAAAAGATATTGTGGCATTGGGAGTTTTGGTAAAGGAGCGTTTCGGTGAAGAAGCAGAGCCCTTGTACGAGCGTCTGGCTAAGTATTTTCAAATATTGGATAGTTATTCCTTCATAGAGTGGAAGTAAATGTGAGGCAGCACCTGAACGTAAGGTTTGGGTGCTGTTTTTGGAAGGGGGAAACTGTTGTGAATAGAGGTTATTTTCTGGTTGTGGAGGATGACAAGGAAATCAATAGGTTGTTACGGGAATATCTGACAGAACAGGGATATCAGGTGCTCTCTGCTTATCAGGGATTAGAAGCCATTCGTATGTTTGAACAGTATCAGGATATTTGTCTCGTATTGTTGGATATTATGCTGCCCTTCCAGAGTGGGGATATGGTTTTGAAAAAAATAAGGGAGACTTCGGATGTTCCCGTAATCGTGTTGTCTGCAAAGGATACGGTGCAGACAAAAGTGGATATTATCCGTATGGGTGCGGATGATTATATTACAAAACCTTTTGATTTGGATGAAGTACTGGTGCGAATTGAGGCGATACTGCGGCGAAGTGCAGGTCGTGGAGAACAGCAAAGTGGTGGCGCAGAAACCCAAACACTGGAATTTAAGAATATGAAGCTGGATACGGTCAGTAAACAGGTGACGGTAAAGGGACAGGTGCTGGTGCTTACCGGAAAGGAATACAGTATTCTGGAGCTGATGTTACGGAATCCCAATAAGCTGTTTTCCAAGGCAAATTTATTTGAAAGTGTATGGAAGGAAGTGTATTTTAGCGAAGATAACACCTTAAAGGTACATATGAGTAATCTGCGGAATAAAATCAAGCAATACGACGATGAGGAATATATCGAAACTGTTTGGGGAATGGGCTATAAGTTAAAGATTTAACCTTTTCTTAACCTTTTACTTAATCTTTTCTTTACCGGTAGGAGGTAGACTGGTAAGTGAACAGGAGAAAGAGTAAGATAAGAAAGGAAGGGACGCAGCATATGGAACCTGTGATACAGTTGGGAAATGTAACGAAGCGGTATGGGAAACATACCGTGGTGGACAAGGTGAATATGACCATTGAAAAGGGACATATTTACGGGTTGATTGGACCGAATGGTGCCGGAAAAACCACCATTATGAAAATGATGGCAGGATTGGCCTTGCAGGAGGAAGGTGAAATAACCTTTTTCGGGAAAAAGGAGAACTTGGATGAGCAACGTGCAAGGATGAGTTTTATGATAGAGGCTCCTTTTTTGGACGATACCATGACAGCCAGACAGAATATGGAGTATGTGCGATTTGTAAGAGGAATTGCCAACGAGAAACGAATCGATGAGTTACTACACTTCGTGGGCTTGGAACAGGTGGGAAAGAAGCCGGTGGGGAAGTTCTCGCTGGGTATGAAACAGAGGCTGGGAATTGCTATGGCACTACTGGCAGAACCGGAGGTTATGGTGCTGGACGAACCGGTAAACGGTTTGGACCCGGAGGGCATCGTGGAGCTTCGTCTGATGCTAAAGAAGCTGTGTCAGGAGCAGGGGATTACCATTCTGATTTCCAGTCATATTTTGGCGGAGCTGGCTGAGCTTTGCAGTGATTATATTATTATCAGTCAGGGCAAAATCGTAGAGAAGCTGTCCGCTGAGGAGTTGAACAGTAAATGCAGACAGTATATTGCAATACGCACCAATAATATCAGTGAAACTGCTACTGTTTTGGAAGAAAAATTACATACTGTCAATTACAAGGTCGTAGAAGGAGATGAAATTCATCTGTATGAGATGCTAGAGGAGTTGGAAAAGGTATCCAAGGCAATTACAGACAGTGGTCTCATTATCACCAAATTCGTCAGCGTAGGCGAAGAATTGGAGAAGTATTATCTTTCGAAGGTAGGTGGCAGTTATGAATAGATTGATAAGAGCGGAATGGTATCGATTTTTGCATTCGGGTGCGGTATTTCGAATTTTATTGCTTTGTTGTGCAGCATTGCTGTTATTCCCGTTGGCACAGGATATGAATTTTATGAATCAGAACCTGACAGAAAATTTGGGAAATATTGCTGTGAGCTTCATGATGTTTACCATGTTTGTGCCCTTGGTGGTAACTATAGCAGTGACCAATAATTATACCAAAAGAACTGCTTATTATGAGGTGATGGCAGGAAATAAGATTGGGCATATGATAGGAAGCAAGCTGGTCATAGAAGGCTTGCTGGTAGGCATCCTTGTTTATGTGGCAATGATAAGCCTGGGTGTTGTGGTTGCCCTGAAAAATGGTGTTGGGAATTCCAAACAGTGGGGCGTAAATGCATTGTTGCTGTTTGTTATCTGCCTGCATGTAACCTTTGTTTCCGTGCTAATCGGTTTGGCGGTGAAAAATATCGCAGGAGCCATGGTGACTTATCTGCGTTTTGCCGTATTGGAATTGATAATAGAGATGGTATTGCCCTTGCTGGAGATAAAGGAGATATTGAGTGCGGAGGCATGTAAGACAGTTCAGAAGGCGTTTTTGATGAATCAGTTGTCGGCAGCTTTTATGCCGGAAATCGCAAGTGATTTGGTATACTGGATCGTAGGATGCTTCGTGGCAGAAGTGGTATTCTGGTGGTTGATTGTGTATTATACCATGAAGAAGAGGCTGTACAGATAGAGGTGCAGTTACAAGGCGTGTGCAGGTTAAGGTGTGCATGATAGGCAGAGAAAGAGGAAGTCGCCGTTAGAGACGGAAAAAGGATGAGTAGTAAGAAAATAATGGGAAGGGAGGTGCTGTCCGTATGGATAAAACAGAGGTATTGTTCTTTGGTATTCTGGTGTTGGGTGTGATTTGTTGCATGCTGGCAGTACGTCTTTTTCAGATGAAAAGTCAATTGAGGAGCTTCGCACAACGGATTAGGAAACGAAAGGACAGGGAAGTGACACAGCCGTTGAATGTAGAGCTGTTTGATAAGGATATTGTGGAACTGGCGGTGGCATTGAACGAATATACGGATGAGCAAAAGGAGTTGCTGTTGCAGCTGGAGCGGGACAGAGAAAAGTTAAAGTATGTCATTGCAGGGATTTCCCATGATTTTCGGACGCCTCTTACGGCTGCATACGGGTATTTGCAAATGGTGAAAAAGAGCGGGGAATTGTCCGAACGTTCTCTGGAGCATTTGGATATCTCCATGGAAAAAACATTGTATCTGAAGGAGCTTTCGGACGAATTTTTCGAAATGTCTGCGTTGGAGGCAGATATGGGTGGTGTGGAGCTGACACAGGTACCTGTGGACAAGCTTTTGCAGGAGTGCCTGTTGGGGCAGTATGAATGGATTGAGAGCCGGAAGCTACGGACAGAGTTTGATATTCCGGAGCAAAGTGTCTGTGTCCTGTCCAATGAGCATTATCTGAAGCGGATATTGGAAAATATTTTTTCCAATATGGAGAAATATGCCCGGGAATTTGTGGGAGTGAAACTGGTGGCGATGGATGGCTGTGTGGAAATCATCGCTTCTAATGATACCGGGTGTGTAGAGATAAAGCAGGAGAAGGTATTCGAACCTTTTTACCGGGGAAAATCCAGACACTTAGAGGGGAGTGGTCTGGGGCTGTATGTGGTGAAATGTCTGGCTGAGGCCATGGGATATGAAGTGCATGCTGCTTTAAAAGGGGAGATTTTTGAAATACGGTTACGATTGAAATAAAGGACAGGGTAGTATTTGCGGATACTGCCCTGATTTTTTTCTTGAAAAATACGGATGATACGAATATAATTGGTATTGTTGTATTTGTATATAGAGAAAGCAATGTTTCATGGAATATGAGGTGTCGTATGAAGGTTGTATTACAGAACTTGACGAAGAAGTTTCCCAATCGTAATAAGGGAGTAAAAACAGAAGTGATTGCGGTCAATGATTTTAGTATTGAGATACCGGATGGTAAGCTGATTGGTTTGCTGGGACCTTCCGGTTGTGGGAAAAGTACCGCTTTGAATTTGTTGTGCGGACTGCTGAAGCCTACCTCCGGAAAGATTTTTTTCGGAGAGGATGAGGTGACGAATTTGCCGGCAGAAAACAGGGGAGTGGGTATGGTGTTTCAGAATTATGCCTTGTATCCTCACTTGACGGTGAAGCAGAATATTACCTTTCCTTTGGAAAATCGAAAGGGTGCTGCGAAGCTGACCAAGGAAGAAATGACCAAGATGGCTTATGAAGCAGCGAAGCTGGTGCAGATAGAGGAGCTGATGGAGCGCAAGCCCAGTGAGATGTCCGGCGGACAGCAGCAGCGTGTAGCTATTGCCAGAGCTTTGGTAAAGATGCCTAATATTTTGTTGATGGACGAGCCGCTTTCCAATCTGGATGCCCGTCTGCGTTTGCAGACCCGTGAGGAAATTCGCCGCATTCAGAGAGAAACCAAGATTACCACTATTTTCGTAACCCATGACCAGGAAGAGGCTATGAGTATTTCCGATATGATTGTGGTGATGAAGGATGGTATGTTACAGCAGACCGGAAAGCCTCAGGAGGTTTATGATGAACCGAAGAATTTGTTCGTGGCGAAGTTTTTGGGAACTCCTCCCATCAATGTGTTCCATGGGGAAGTAAAGGGCGGAAAGCTGTATATAGGCACAGAAGCAGTTATGGATGTGAAGGGCGTGGAAGACCAGGAAGTGACAGTGGGCATTCGTCCGGAAGGCTTCGTGCTGGAGGAAAACGGACCGCTTGCCTGTCAGCTGGAGGAAGTGGAGGTCATGGGACGTGATATTACCGTGGTTTCCAAGCATGCAGATTGTGAAAATGTGGAGATACGTTCGATCATCAGTGCAGAGAATTTGGTAGATACCCGTAAGGATGTGGTGCGTTTTTCCATCAAGCCAAACAAGCTGTTCCTGTTCCATAAGCAAACTGAGGAACGCATTCATTTTGAGTGGAAGTAGGGGAGAGTAGAAATGGATAATAACAATCGGAAAGCATGGCTGTATCTGTTGCCGGCAATACTGTTTCTGGGTGTGTTCATGGTGTACCCGTTGATAGATGTATTGATTTATTCCTTTGAGGAAGGGTATAACTCTGCTTCACAGACCTATTACGGCATTGGTACATACAATTATTCTTATGTGTTGCATGACCCGTATTTTTTGCAGGCAGTGAAAAATACCTTTATACTGGTGATTTTCACAGTGCCCATTTCTACGGGACTGGCATTGTTGATTTCCTTGGGATTAAGTTCTATCAAGGCTTTGAAAAATTTGTTCCAGACCATTTATTTTCTGCCCTATGTAACCAATACCTTGGCGGTGGGTCTGGTGTTTATGATTTTGTTTAAGAAGACCCCCTATACGGATGGTCTGGCGAATTTAATTATTAACTGGTTCGGCGGAAGCTCCATCGACTTTATCGACGGTCCCTATTGGGCGAAGATGTTTGTGTTGTGTTTTTATACAGTGTGGGTGGTATTGCCCTTTAAGATATTGATTTTGACCAGTGCGCTGGCAAGCGTGAAGCAGGATTATTACAATGCGGCAAAGGTGGACGGAACGCCCAGACTACGTGTGTTTACCAAGATTACTTTGCCGATGATATCCCCCATGTTGTTTTATTTGATTATTACGGGTTTTATCGGAGCATTTAAGGCCTATAGTGATGCGGTGGCATTGTTTGGAACGGATCTGAATGCGGCGGAGATGAACACCATCGTGGGTTATGTGTACGATATGCTGTATGGAAACAGTGGCGGATATCCGTCTTATGCATCGGCGGCAGCCATCATACTGTTTGCCATCGTGTTGACCATCACCTGCATCAATTTGTTGGTGAGCAAAAAACACGTTCACTATGTGTAAACCTATGAGCCGGGCAAAACGATATAACTAAGGCGAAGAATGCTTGCATTCGAGAGCTGGTAGTTATATCGTTTTAGTTGGCGAGTAGCAGGCAGCGAGGAAATGCGGAGCATTTTCGAGCCCCGGCGAGGAGGGAAGAGAGGAGTAGAAAATGAGTACTCAAGTGGATTATGATAAGATAGAGCGGTCTGCTAAGGTGCGACAGAACACGCGGAATACGATCATTTATGTGCTGTTGACTTTTTGGGCGATTGTGGTGCTGTTTCCTTTTTACTGGATGGTGCTGACTTCAGTGAAAAGCTATAGTGCATACAACTCAGAGTTTATTCCGCAGTTGTTTACCTTGTCACCGACTATGCAGAATTATGTGGATGCCTTTACTAAGGTGTCTTTGGCGAAGTATTTTGGAAATACCTTGATTTTTACCTTGATTACTACGGCACTGATGTTGGTGGTGACGGTGCTGGCGGCTTTTGCCTTTGCCAGACTGGAGTTTAAAGGGAAGGACATGTTGTTTACCCTGTTTTTGTCCCTGATGATGATACCGAATGAGTTGGTAATCATTACGAACTATGTGACCATTACCAATCTGGACATGCGTAATACCTTTACGGGATTGATATTGCCGTCCGTAACGTCGGTGTTTTATATTTATTTGCTGAAGGAAAATTTCGAGCAGATACCCAATGAACTGTATTATGCGGCAAAGGTGGACGGAACCTCGGATTTGAAGTATTTGCTGAAGGTGATGGTGCCGATTTGCAAGCCTACGATTATTACCATTACCATTCTCAAGGTGATTGAGTGCTGGAACAGCTATGTGTGGCCCAGACTGGTGACGGATGATGAAGCATACTTCTTGGTATCCAACGGTATTCAGGAGATACGTGAGAATGGTTTCGGTCGTGAAAATATTCCTGCCATGATGGCGGCGGTAGTGGTGATTTCCGTACCGCTCATTGTGCTGTTTTTGATTTTCCATAAGAAGATCATGGAGGGTGTGTCCAGAGGAGGTACCAAAGGATGAGAAGATTACGAAAAAAGGCTGTGGTGCTTTTGTCTGTGATGTCTCTTTGCACATCCATGTTTACCGGCTGTCACGGAAATGTGGAGCGGAATGTATTTGAGATACCGCAGGAGTTCGATATGTCTCAAAACCATGAAATCACTTTTTGGGCAAAGAACGACACCAATGTTTCACAGACCAGAATTTATGAGAAGGCAATTGAGGATTTTCAGGCTTTGTATCCGAATATCAAGGTGAATTTACGATTGTATACGGATTACGGGAAAATTTATAATGATGTCATTACCAATATTTCTACCAATACCACACCCAATGTGTGTATTACTTATCCGGATCATATTGCTACTTATATGACCGGTGCTAATTGTGTGGTGCCGCTGGATGATTTGTTTGTGGATGAAAGGTATGGTTTGGGTGGCAGTGACGTGGGATTTGATGCACCTACCAAGGAGGAAATCATTCCCCAGTTTCTGAAGGAATGTATGATTGGCGGACAGTATTATGCATTACCTTATATGCGTTCCACGGAGGCTTGTTATGTGAATAAAACCTATGTGGAGGCATTGGGATATACTTTGCCGGAGGTGCTGACATGGGATTTTGTCTGGGAGGTTTCCGAAGCGGCAACGGCCAAGAATGCAGACGGTACTTTTCAGGTAAATGGTCAGAAGGTGCTGATACCGTTTATTTATAAGTCTACGGACAATATGATGATTCAGATGCTGAAGCAGAAAAATGCCGGGTATTCTACCGGTACCGGACAGATACAGATTTTCAACGATACAACGGAGGAACTGTTGTTTGAGGTAGCAGAGCATGTAAAGAGCGGTGCTTTCTCGACCTTTAAGATTTCCAGCTATCCGGCCAATTTCCTGAATGCGGGACAGTGTATTTTCGCAGTGGATTCCACGGCGGGAGCTACCTGGATGGGAAGTGATGCCCCCTTGTCCGATATTGCGGAGGATGCTTTCGTGGAGTTTGAGACGGTGGTAATGCCCATTCCGCAGTTTGATGTAAATAATCCCAAGATGATTTCTCAGGGACCATCGGTTTGTGTGTTTAATAAGGAGGATCCGCAGGAGGTATTGGCTTCCTGGTTGTTTACCCAGTATCTGCTGACCAATGAAGTGCAGATTGCTTATTCTCAGACGGAAGGCTATGTGCCGGTGACCTCTAAGGCACAGGAGAGCACAGAGTATCAGGACTATCTGAACCGATGCGGCGAGGATAATGAAAAGTATTATGAGGTAAAAATCAAAGCGGCGAAGCTACTTTTAGAAAATGTGGACAATACCTTTGTGACACCGGTGTTCAATGGCTCTACCTCTCTACGTGATGCAGCCGGTCAGATGATTGAAAATGTAGCAAAATCCACACGGCGTAAGCAGGAAGTGAATGAGGAATACATGGAGAAGCTGTATGCAGACATGATTTCCCTGTATCGATTGAATGTGGGAGACGGACAGAGTGCTGTAAGCGGCAAGGCGGATTTGGGAGAATTGCCTCAGACGGCGAAGCTGTTAATCGGAGCTCTGGTGACGGCTTGGGCATTGATATTGTTGTATGTGTTACGAGAATATGTGAAAAAGAAAAAAACAGAAAAAAGTTGATTTCTGGAAAAAATGTTGTATAATAGGTCTTGTGTGTGTAAGAACAGACATGAGAGGAGAAGAAAAAATGAAAAAATTATTAGCATGTTTAGTAACTCTTTCTCTTGCAGTGGCAATGGTAGGTTGTGGACAGGCAGATGACAATACTGCAGCAACTAACAATTCCGGTGCAGCAGAAAGCACAAGCGAAACTCCTGTAGAAAGCACTCAGGAGAGTACTGTAGAAAGTACAGAAGAAAGCAATGCAGCAGAAGAAGTAACTGTCATGACTCATGAAGAGTATGTGGCTGCAGAGTTGGACACTGCAGTAGTAGTGGAAACCTATGTACAGGCAAAGCAGAGCTGGTGGGAAGACAAGGCTACCGTTTATGCTCAGTCTGAGGATGGTGCATACTTCCTGTATGAGATGGCTTGTAGTGAAGAAGATTACGCAAAGTTGACCGAAGGTACCAAGATTCGCGTAAGCGGTTTTAAGGGCGAGTGGTCCGGTGAAGTGGAAATCATGGATGCTACCTTTGAAATCTTAGAGGGCAACTATGTAGCAGATGCTTTTGACGTAACCGAGCTGTTGGCATCTGAGGAGTTAATCCAGCATCAGAACGAGTTCGTTGCTTTTAAGGGCATGACTGTAGAAGCTTCTAAGGATGCAGATGGTAACGATGTACCTTTCCTGTATAACTGGGATGGTTCCGGTGAGGATGGAAACGACTTGTACTTCAACGTTTCTTACAACGGACAGACCTACAACTTCACTGTTGAGTCTTATTTGTGCGACAAAACTACTGAAGTTTACAGTGCAGTAAAGAACTTGCAGATCGGTGATGTAGTGGATATGGAAGGTTTCTTGTACTGGTACAATGGTGTGAACCCTCATATCACTTCTGTGACTGTGGTAGAGTAATATAATAATCCAACAAATATAAAAGCCCCCAATCGGGGGCTTTTTGTTGTCTGTGGTTTAATCCTCCACCAATCGAAGGCCGGCGGTGTCGGTAACGGGCAGGGAGAAGGCGATAGCCTTGGCCTTGGTATCTAAGCCGGCATGCTGCATGATGGCCTGCATGATAGGGTTTTTCTGCTCGGTTTTGGTAACGATGTAAATGATTTCCTTTTCAGTGGCAAGGGAAACTCCTAAGAATTTCTCGGCAGCTTCCTTTCCGGTACCCTTTGCGTGGATAACGGTTCCGCCGTATGCACCGGCTTCTCTGGCAGCATCCATAATCATTTCTGTATAGCCCTGCTGGGCGATAACGATAATCAAATCATGTGTAGTTTCTTTCAAGGTTGATTCCTCCTCTTTTTCATACTCCTGATGTTCCAAAAGATAGTTTAATGCTTTGCGTCCTCCGATACTGCTGAGAGGAACGATGAAAGCAATGCCACCGCCGGGGGCGTCGATTTGCAGTTTCTTTTGAAGCTGCTTCTTGATATCCTGCCAGGAGCTTTCTTCCAAAATGGTGAAGATAACGGCCTTTTCAGCAGAGTCCATACCCAAGTAGTCCAGAATTTCATTGGTGGCTGTTCCGTAACCAAGGGAGAGGAACATCACATGAAGGTTGTTCTCTTCGAACAGGTCGGAATATTTATTTACGATTTTTCTGTCCACAATCGTTGTCATCAAATATATGTTTCCCATAGTGTCCTCGTTTCTATAATTCAATAATATCCATATCTCCAAAGCCCTCTACAGCAGGAGTGGCAGGAGCGGTAACTGCCGGCTGAGGAGCACGGCGTTCTCTGATCTGACAAATCAGTCCCATGACCTGAATGGTGATGAGCGGGGTCATGGCAACCATGGCTACGATACCGAAAGCATCCGTGATAAGGTTGCCGCCTAAGGCTTCACAGGCACCCATGGCAAAAGGCAACAGGAAGGTGGCGGTCATAGGACCGGATGCAACACCACCGGAGTCGAATGCGATGGCAGTGAAAATCTTCGGTACGAAGAAGGTAATCATCAAAGCGATTGCATAACCGGGCACCAAAAACCACATAATAGAAATGCCGGTTAATACTCGAATCATGGCAAGACCTACGGAAACTGCCACACCGATGGACAAGCTCATACGCATGGAGCGGGAGGAGATGGCACCGGAGGTCATTTCTTCTACCTGTTTGGTCAGGACGAATACGGCAGGCTCTGCCAAAACGATGAAATAACCAATAATCATACCGATAGGAACGATAATCCAAGCGAAGGGAAGTCCAGCTATGGTCTGTCCCAGGAAGTTACCTGCCGGCATGAAACCGACATTTACGCCTGTCATGAAAAGTACCAGTCCGATGTAAGTATATATTAAACCGACACCGATTTTGATAAGAGCCTTTTTATTAATGTCTCTGGCAATGATTTGGAAGAGACCGAAGAAGAAGACAATGGGCAGAATGGAAACCGCCATTTCTTCTATATAAGTAGGTAATTCTACGGTGAACAGTCGCCATAGGTCTACCGTGTTGTCGATAATAGGAATTGCTTCAGCTGCTTGCTCAGAGGATTCCGGATGGAAAATCATGCCCAATATCAATACTGCCAAAATCGGTCCGATGGAACACATGGATACCAGACCGAAGCTATCGTCTGCTGCATGGCGGTCACTTCGGATGGCAGAAATACCAATACCGAAGGACATGATGAAAGGAACGGTCATGGGACCGGTGGTGACACCGCCGGAGTCGAAGGCTACTGCCAGAAAATCTGCCGGTACGAAAATCGTCAGCAGGAAAATCAGAGCATAGAAGCCGACTAATAAGTAAGATAATGGAATTCCAATCAGCATACGCAGGATGGCAAATACCAGAAATACGGCAACGCCGGCTGCAACAGCCAGAATCAAGACCATGTTGGGTACGGAGGGAACCTGTTCTGCCAATACCTGTAGGTCGGGCTCGGAAATGGTAATGACGAAGCCCATAATCAGGCTGACCAGAACTACGATAAGTACGTTTTTGGTCCTTGTCATAATGGAACCCACACGCTCACCGATGGGGGTCATGGAAAGTTCCACACCCACATTAAAGAGTAGCATGCCTGCAATTAGCAGTACGGCACCTACCAAAAAGGTCATCAGTATACTGGGCGGGATGGGGGCTATGGTAAAGCACAAAAGCAATACGATACCCAGAATGGGAAAAACTGCTTTGAGCGTTTCCGATAGTTTTTCTTTGAACTTAGAATGAATAAATTGCAATGTTATCAAGCACCTTTCTGTATGTAGTTATGATTGCGTAATAATAATTAGTATAACATAAAGTAGTGCGGTAGTACATGAAAGTTTTGTAATATTTGAAATCTTTACCGGGAGGCGGAGAGGGGGAGACTGTAGTTTGAATAAAGTAATTCTGATATGGCTTGATGTGCTGAGGCGTGATGGGATAGGGCGGCATAGGAATGGGATGAGAATTAGAGAGAAGTTAGGAGGATGTAAATATGTGCACAGCAATTTCATATATAAATATCAGTGGTTTGAATGATGTAAGAGATAAGGGGAGGTTTTGTCCGACAGGTATGGATGGTGACGCCAAGGAGGAAGGGAAAATAGTTCATTATTTCGGGCGAAATTTGGATTTGGAATATCATTATGAGGAAAGGGTGACCATTACGCCCAGAAATTATCCTTTTGTGTTTCGGAAATGTGGTCGGTTGGACAGGCATTTGGCTATGATTGGGATGGCTTATGTGGTGGAGGGGTATCCTCTGTACTATGATGCCACTAATGAAAAGGGCTTGAGCATGGCGGGGCTGATGTTTGGCGGGAATGCTTATTATGGAGAGCTGCTGGAGGGCAAGGATAATATAGCCCCTTTTGAACTGATACCATGGGTACTGGGGCAGTGTGCCACGGTGGCGGAGGCGGTTTCTCTGTTGGAGAAGCTGCATTTAGCGGAAATTCATTTCAGTGAGAAGCTGCCGTTGACACCCTTGCAC
This sequence comes from Acetatifactor sp., assembly GCA_045538995.1. Lineage (GTDB taxonomy): Bacteria > Bacillota > Clostridia > Lachnospirales > Lachnospiraceae > Acetatifactor. Next base: position 122,865 of record JAZQEK010000045.1, read on the forward strand.
TGGATGCTGGCAGATAAGGAACAATGTGTGGTGGTAGAGGCTTTGAAAGAAGGGCTGAAGGTGTATGATAATCCGGTGAGGGTACTGACCAATAATCCACCATTTCCCTATCAGTTGATGAATTTGCATCAATACAGAAGCCTGTCGCGAAGAGACAAGGGGGATACCTTCGGAGAGAGCTTGGAGTTGGCAAAATATAGCCGAGGGATGGGGGCTTTTGGATTGCCGGGGGATTTGTCGTCCATGTCCCGGTTCGTTCGTGCGGCTTTTCATCGGGATAATTCGGTATGCTTTCATGGAGAGAGGGAGAATGTAAATCAGTTCTTTCATCTGCTGGGAAGTGTGGAAATGCCCAAGGGAAGTCTGGAGCTGGAGGAAGGTGTGTATGCGTACACGGTGTATAGCTCCTGCTGCAATACGGACAGGGGAATTTATTATTATCGGATGTATGAGAGCGGGGAGATAGTGGCAGTGGATCTGTGGAGTGCGGATTTGGAGGGGGAGAGATTAAATTAGTTTCGAAGGAGTTCTATAATGAATAAAAGCTAGTACTAAGGTAATAGTATGGAAGAGCTTACATTGTGCAAGGTGCTAAAAAAACGAACGATAATTAACTAAAAGAACTTAAATTAAGCACTTTAAACAAAAAAGAAAGCCTTTTCATAAAGCTTTTGTTGAAGAATATCTACAAAAATGCACAAATTATTAAGAAAAAATTAAAAAAGACTACACTTTTTCGGAATGAAGTGTTATAATATGAACTAGAATAATGTAAACATAGTAATAGGCGGTAGTAACATGGATGTAGGCAGAAGAAAGTTACGTCTCGGTGACGTTCTGATAAATAGTGGAACAATCATTCCGGAGCAGTTAGAGGCTGGTTTGGCGGCACAGAAAGGAACCGGTAAGAAGCTGGGTGAAGTGCTGATTGAAAAGGGCTTTGTTAATGAAGATGACATCGCAAAGGCATTGAGTAGCCAGTTGGGAATGGAAGTAGTGGATTTGATGAATATCTCCATTCCGGATGAAATTCTGAACATGGTGCCACCAAATGTTATGAAGAAAAGCAAGGTGTTCCCTTTCGAATTTGCTGAAAATAATGTAAATGTATTGCGTGTAGCCATGGTGGATCCTATGGATATGTACGCAATGGATGACGTTTCTATTATTACAAACTGTATGATAGAACCGGCAGTTACTACAGATCGTAACCTCATGATGGCCATTGATAAGTATTTCGGTCAGTCAGAAATGAGTGGTGCGTTGGAGGCATATGCTAGAGAGAAGAAACTAAGCGGAGATGATGAGGAAACAACGACGGCAGATGATGTGAATAGTTCTCCTATCGTTATCATGGTTAAGGAAATGATTGACCAGGCAGTTCGTCAGCGTGCATCCGATATACATATAGAAGCATTGGAACGTAAGGTTCGAGTACGTTACCGTATCGACGGTGCTTTATACGAAAGAGGTAAATACGACATTGGTTTATTGGGAGCTATTGTAGCTCGTATTAAGATTATTGGCGGCATGGACATTGCTGAAAAGAGAAAACCTCAAGATGGTCGTATTACTCAGATAGTAGATCGTATGGAATATGATATCCGTGTGTCTATTCTTCCTACCGTATACGGCGAAAAAGTCGTAATGCGTCTTACTTCTAAGACGAATCTGACCCGAGAAAAGAGCCAGCTAGGTTTTCGAGAAAGTGAGTTAAAAGCATTTGATCATATTTTGGCACATCCGCATGGTATTTTGTTGGTTACCGGACCTACCGGTTCCGGTAAATCAACCACACTGTATACTGCTCTGAGTGAGTTGAATCAGGAAGATGTAAATATTATCACGGTTGAAGACCCTGTGGAAGCGAATATCGACGGTATCAATCAGGTACAGGTAAATAATAAAGCTGATTTGACCTTTGCATCGGCACTGCGTTCCATCCTGCGTCAGGACCCGGATATCATCATGATTGGTGAAATTCGAGACCAGGAAACAGCAAGTATCGCAGTACAGGCATCTATTACAGGTCACTTGGTAGTATCTACCTTGCATACGAACTCTTCTGCGAGTACCATTACCCGTCTGGAGGATATGGGTATCGAGTCATACTTGATAGCAGACTCTGTTATTGGTGTTATTGCACAGCGACTGGTGCGTCGTTTGTGTCCACATTGTAAACAACCACGTATTGCTACGGTAGAAGAGAAACAACTGATGCATGTGAATGTGAATGAGGAATTGACCATGTATGCTCCTTGTGGTTGCAGCAAGTGTGACCAGACCGGTTATCGCGGACGTATTGGTGTATATGAGATTATGACAGTTACACAGGATTTGAAACGAATCATTAGCAATAGAGAAGGTGCAGAAGCAATTAAACAGCAGGCTCTGAAGGATGGTATGTCTACTTTGCATATGAGTGCGACTAAGTATGTATTGGAAGGTATCACTTCTTATGAAGAAATGCTGAGAGTATCCTTTGATAGTTAAAATGGAAATGTATAAAAAGTACTAAAAATATTTCATGAATGTGCCGATATGATATTAGGTACATATGAAGATCTTGGAGGGAATGACATGGCGAGTTTTGGCTATGAAGCAGTCAATAAGTCGGGAAAAACGGTAAAAGGCAGTGTCGATGCGGAAACAATAGAAAAGGCCCGCGACGAAGTTAAAAAGATGGGGTTGACCCCGTTAGAGATTAAAGAACAAGGTGTTCTGAATAAGGATATCAATATTGAAATTGGCGGAAAACCCAGCCCTAGAGATTTGAGTATTTTCTGTCGTCAGTTCGTAAGTATGCTTCGTGCAGGTGTTACTATTATGGATGCTCTGAAGATGTTGACAGATGCAACAGAGAATAAGAAACTGAAGAAAGCAATACAGGATATCAAAATCAGTACAGAAAAGGGTGAAGCTCTTTCGGTGGCAGTAGGGGAACATCCGGACGTATTCCCGCCTTTGATGAAGAATATGGTGGCGGCAGGTGAAGCTTCCGGTAGCTTGGATATAGCGATTGAACGTATGGCGATACAGTACGAAAAGTCCAGCAAGACTACAGCTATGGTGAAGAAAGCTGCTGTATATCCCGTGGCGGTTATTATTGTAGCGATTATCGTTATTATTATCATGTTAGTAGTGGTTATTCCTTCTTATACGGAAATGTTCAAGGATTTGGGAACAGAATTGCCAGCATTGACGAAGATGGTGCAAAGTGCAAGTAATGTGTTGATTGATAATTGGATGATTATTGTTCCGATTGTGGCAGTGATTGCGTTTTCAATATTCCGTTTTTCACAAACGGAAACGGGTAAGTATTTCTTTGGTAAGGTAGCATTGAAGATACCAATGACTAGTAATGTGGTAATCAAGAGTGCATCTGCGCAGATGGCAAGAACCTTGAGTACCTTGATGGCGGCGGGTATTCCTTTGGTAGAATGTGTGGAAATTGTTTCGAATGTCATGACTAATGTGTACTTCAGAGATGCAATTGTGGATGCCAGAGATGAGATTATGATTGGTCAGCCATTGTCCAGACCGTTGGAGGAGTGCGGATTGTTCCCTCCTATGGTATATTATATGGTACGTATCGGTGAAGAAACCGGTAACACCGAGGAAATGTTGGATAAGATGGCAGAATACTATGAGGAAGAAGTGGAAATGGCGGTTGCCAGTCTTATGTCAGCACTAGAACCATTGATTATTGTGGTTTTGGCGGCTATTGTAATGGTGATTTTGGGAGCATGTTTAATGCCGATGATGACCATGTATGAAACTCTGGGCGGCATGTAATACATAAAAGGATTATTCATCTGTGTAGGGACAGGTGTTTAATTGGAGAAGTACATAAGTATTTCTTCGTATAAAAAAGAAGCGAGATGCTTCAATCATTTAAAGTAAAGGAGAGTTGAACATTATGAAAAAGGAAATGAACAACAAAGGTTTCTCACTCGTTGAATTAATCATCGTAGTGGCAATTATGGCAGTATTGGTTGGTGTATTGGCACCTCAGTACATTAAGTACCTTGACAAGTCTAAGGTTGGTGTTGACCAGCAGATGGTAGACAATCTTCGTCAGGCTATGGTAACTACTTATTTGGATCCTAATGTAAAGAATGGTTTTTCTGCTAGTGCAGCGGGTCAGTCTTTAGGAACTGATGGTACTGGTGAAAAGTTCTGGACAGAAGTTTATGGTATCATGGGTGTTACTAATGCTTCTGGTGTACAGGGTCTGCTTACATTAGATTCTACTGGTACGATTACCTATGATGTGGATGTAGCTAAGGGTACTTTCACTGTTAAGGTTTCTGGTGGTAAGTATGCAAACTACCCTATCGAGGTTGAATAATTTCTCGAAAGAAGTGATAGAAGCTTTGTTTTGTGTCTAAAACAGAACAAAGATTTGAGAAAGGGACTATGCTATGAAAAAACTAAATAACAAGGCCTTTTCTTTGGTAGAGCTGATTATTGTGTTTGCGATTATGGCAGTTCTGGTGGGAGTAATGGCTCCACAGTATATGAAATACTTAGATAAGACCAAGAAAACATTAGATTGCAAGGTTATCAATACAATATTGGATTCCTGTGTAACACTGGGGTTGGATCCACATACTACTTGGAATAGTGGAGATGCAATTACGATTGAGATTACCACAAGTAGTACGACATATTCCGGTGGTGCAGCAGCTGCACTGGAGGAAGTGGTTCCGGCAGCAACAGTGGTTATGGAAGCGAAGGACTGGGGGACTATAAAAATTGATGCCGTGAAGGGTATTGATGGAAGAGTGACCTTTGATATTTCGGACGATACACAGATAACAGAAATTGCAAAATATTCTACAGCAATATCAGAACGATTAGAGTAATTTGAAAGGAACGGCATTATGCTCCCGACTATATTTTTGTACATAGTCATATTCCTGTATGGAATTGTGATTGGTAGCTTTTTAAATGTTCTCATTTACAGAGTGCCAAAAAAAGAGAATATAGCAGTTGTCAGATCCCACTGCATGAGCTGTGGATACCAACTGAAATGGTATGATTTGATACCATTATTCAGTTGGCTGGCACTTCGGGGCAAATGCCGTAAATGTGGTGAGAGGATATCTGTTCAGTACCCTGTCATAGAGGCTCTGAACGGATTGCTCTACCTAGTGGTGTTTTATCACTATGGAATAAGCATAGAATCCCTACTCTATTGCTTACTTTTCAGTGCACTTCTTGCTTTAAGTGTCATTGATTTTCGAACTTATGAAATCCCTGTGGGATTTAATTATTTCATACTGGTGCTGGGGCTGATACGTGTGGCGACGGATTATCAGAATTGGTCGACATATGTCATCGGCTTTCTGGCAGTCAGTGTAGTTTTGTATTTGCTGTTTCAACTGAGTGGTGGAAGAGCAATAGGTGGTGGTGACGTAAAGCTCATGGCCACCTGCGGATTATTGATTGGATGGAAGTTGATAATATTATCCTTCCTATTGGGTTGTATTTTAGGCTCAGTGCTTCATTTAATGCGGATGAAGCTATCAGATGAGGGACATATGCTGGCTATGGGACCATATTTGTCCATGGGAGTGGCAGTGTCCGTGTTGTATGGTGACCAGTTTATTCACTGGTATCTAACAGTGATACTGGGATTATAAACAGAAATCAATTTCGTTAATAAAGAGGAAAATAACCAGCCGGTCTATGGACGAAGGGGCTGGATTAAGATATGTGAGGGTAAAGTATGGCAAAGATATTAAGTATTGAAATCAGTAATTCTTTAGTTCGTATCTGTGAGATGGACTACAAAAAGAAAAACCCGCGAGTATATCGTCAGGCAATGGTAACGACACCTCCCGGAGCTATCAATGATGGTTATCTGACCAACATGGATGAGTTAGCGAATGTTATAAAGAATGCATTGAGAAACAATCAGATGAAGACCAAGGATGTTATCATTACGATTGCATCCAGCAAGATTGTTAACAGAGAGGTACTTTTGCCCAATGTAAAGCAGAGTGCACTTGGTGCGTTGATACGTACCAATTTAAATGAATATTTCCCTATTGACTTGTCTGCTTATGAAATTGCACATCAGGTGCTGGAACAAATACCGGAAGGTCCGGATGCAGGAAAATATAGAACCATGATTATGGCTGCAGAGAAGACCTTGGTGGAAAGTTATGATAAGCTGGCTACACAATGTGGCTTGCGTTTAGTGTCTTTGGATTATGCAGGTAATAGTATTTTTCAGGCGATTAAGAATGAAGATACTGCTGCACGAGTAATGGTTCTGAAGATAGAAGAAAATCAGACCATGGTATCTATCGTTAAGAATAAGAGCTTGATGCTTCAGAGAAATATTAATTATGGTTTGTCAGAAGGTATTCAGGAAGTAACCAAGCAGGCGGTATTTAATACGGAAAGTTATGAAGAAGCTTGGGATTTATTAAAGCAGAGAACCTGTATCAAGTTTAGCATCACGGAGCAGGCAGAGAGAAATGCATTAAATCGTGATCTGAGTACTGATATCGAAACCAGAGATTTTGATGAAAATCAGGAAATTCGTGAAGCAAAAATACAGGTAACTAAGAGCTTGGAACCATTGATTAATGCAATTCGAAGAGTAATCGAGTTCTATGCTTCTCGTAATGCAGGCGAAGAAGTGGATCGTATCTTTATCACCGGTTTTGGTGGTGGTATGAGCGGTTTGCATAAGTTGTTGACCAATGAATTGGGTATCAAGGTAACGGTGCTCAATCGTTTAGAAGGTGTCGCTTATCATGTAACTAATCAGGATGCAGGTATTTATAACTTTGTTTCTTGTATTGGTGCTACTTTTGAACCGGTTGGTTTCATTAGTAAGGATAAGAAGGCGAAAGAAAAGAAGGAAACAGACTATACCGTTACTACTATTTTAGTAGTAGTGGCAGTGATTTTGCTTTCAGCAGTATTGAGTTTGATTTCTTACCTGAATTATAAGGCAGAAGTGGAAATAGAAGCTGATTTGAAGAAGAAAGAAGCATTGTATTTAGAGTCAGAGAAGACTTTCTTGGCACATCAGAATGTATTGTCTTTGTATACACAGGTAAAAGAAGGCGATAAGATGATACTTCGCCCCAATGATAATATTCTGAATTTCTTGGAGGAGCTGGAAATGACATTGCCTGCTGATGTAGAAGTGTCACAGTTTAGTTCAGATGATACACAGTTGGTAATGACCATAGAAGTGGCTGATAAGGAAACTGCTGCGGGTGTTATCAAAAACTTCAGAGAGTTTAAGAGTATCATGCAGGTAAGTGTTCCGGCTATTACTGAAATGGAGGAACCTGTTTTGGATGATGAAGGAAAGCCGGTTATGATTGAAGTGGATGGGGTAGAAGAACCTGAGATGAAGAGAAGTGTAATCTTTACTATCACAGCGGTTTATTATCCTGCTACAGTGATGTTAGAAAAAGAAGCTGAAGCAGTAGCACAATAGTGTGTGAGAATGTGGAAAGGGCAGGGTAAGATAACATGAAGAAATCAACAAGTAAACAGATTTTTACATATGTAGTATTGTTTGGTATATTGATTTTAGTGGCAGTTTATTTCTTGGTATACCAAAAGAATGTAGAAAAGACAGAGGCACTGCAAGCTAGTAATGCAAATTTACAGAACCGTGTGAACGATTTGAAGGTTTATTATGATAATGAAGCTACTTATTTGGCAGAAATGGAGCCTATGAAAACGGAGATAGCCGAAATTCTGTCAAAGTATCCTTCTGAGAATCGTGAAGAAGATGTGATTATGCAGGCGGTTATCACTCAAATGACTACTCCTATGGAGTATACCACTGTTAATATTGGTGATACAGAGGTGATGAAAGCCATCAGTGCTGATGTGGTCAAGGGAGCTGGTATTGAGGCATATCAAACAGATATTAATTTCAATGCACAGAAGGCAACCTATGCAAATAAGCTGAATTATTCGAACTTGAAGGCTGCAATTAAATCATTGTATGACAGTAAGTATGTGATTGGTATTAGCGGAATTACCTATTCAGATACTGAAGAAATCAGTACTGATGAAATTGTAGACATTGATGCAGCAGAAGGTACTGCTGTAGAGAATACAACCACTGCAGCTACCGAAGAAACGGGTAAGGAAACAGAATTGACAGGAACTTTGAATTTAGTGTTCTATAGTGTAAGTGGTACCGGTAAAGAGTATGTACTTCCTGAAATTCTTCCTTATGAAAGTGGTACCGGAAATATCTTTGGTCAGGCAGAAGAAGTGGAAGAAGAATAAGAAAAATGGTGAGGGTGCGAGATGAAAAAGGCGGCATATGATAAGAAAAAATTAAATAATGCTGGTATGACGCTGGTGGAAATATTGGTGGCAATTGCGATATTATCTGTAGCTATCGTACCCTTAATGTATAGCTTTGTATATGCAGCAAAACATAATGCGAAGGCAAGAGATATGCAACAGACATCAGTGTTTGCACATACTGTTATAGAAAACTGTAAAGCATATTCTATGGAAGAAATCGAGAAGGCGATAACTGATCCGACTTCTCCGAATTATCCTTTCTTAAAGAATACTGCCACAGCAATCAAGGTAAATGATGGTTTGTATTATTTTGATGATGTAACGGTTTATGCAGATGCTGCATCCGGATATACCAGCAATCAGGTGTACGATATTGCCATGACGATTACGCCGCATGGCGGTTCTCAGACGATGATGAGCTATGAGACTATGAATGCGTATACAGATGCGGTGTTTATGGCGGAAAGCACATTGTCAAATGGTTCTTTGAAAGCTGTGGATTTGGATGGATATGCATATGATACGGCGATTACTGCAATACAGTCTTCTGTGAAATCACAGTCAAAAAACGGAACGATGCCGGATCAGCCGGGTGTTGAGGTGTTGTTGACTACAGAAGAAATCAAGAATAGTTTCAAAGCAGGTGGTTTGAACTATGGTCGTACATTAGATGTGAAAAGAAATATTTCAGTGAGTGCAGCTAATGCCGGAGGCATTAATGCATATGATTATGCGAAAGTAGTTTATACTTATACATTTTCCATAACCGGTAATAAGTTTGAATATGAGTATACAGATCCAACAACTGGTGCGACAAATACTTTTGAAGTTGATTGGTCTACAGGATGTACGGTATCAGATACGTTTGATATTTATAATAATACAAATACAAAGGATAAAGCAGAATTAGAGAATATTTACTTGTTCTATTATCCGGCATATAATCAAGATACTGTAACAGAGTATCCTTGCTCAGAAGATAAGATAAGTATTACTAATGGATTGGGACGAGAATTAAATGTATATTTAATGAAGCAAAAGAATCCGTATATGACTGATATCGAGATTGAAACTGGCGAAACGAATTATAGCCCGAAGGTGACCGGAAGCGGTAGTACCATTCATTTGTATAATAATTTAAGAACAAATGTAAGTGGTGTGACCGGCGGTTCGGTATCATGGATACCAGGTAATGCAACAGGTGTTACCTTAAAGGATTATGATAGAAATCCGGATCCATTAGTAACGGAATTGGAGACTTTGGTAGATATAGAGAATAAGCAGTTGATGTATCAGGTAAAGGTACAAATGTATGAGAATACTGCCGTACAAAATCCTCCCGGAGGAACACCTAGTATCAGTGGTGATGTTTTGGCAGAAATGAGTGGTACCTTCTTGAATTGGTAATCAAATAAAAGATGGAGAGTGACAGCATGAAAAGGTTTCAAATGAAAAAATTGAATAATGATGGTGCTGCATTAGTATTTGCCATTGTTATAGTGATGTTTGTCACTATCTTAACGACATTGCTTTTGTATTTATCAGCAATGAATTATGAAATGAAAACAACAGACTATCGTACGAAGGTGAGCTTTTATGGGGCTGAAATCCCGTTGGAAGAATTGAGAGTGCAGATGGCTGTGGATGTAGCGAATGCATCAGAGGTGGCATATGAACATGTAATGCTGAATTATGGTGCTTTAGGGACACAGGATATGAGAGCAACAGAGTATCAGAAGATTTTCTTTCAGGAGATTGAACGAATATGGGATGGAAGAGACGGTACTCCCAATAATGGCGTTACTGATTGGCGAGTTGCTATTCATAGTGCACTACAGAACAATGCAGCATATGAAGTGAGATTTGCTTCAGATACACCTTCTACTTCAAATGCATGGCAGATTACATTATCTGATGCCTTAGAGGATGTGACAATGTTTGGTGGTGTTTCCGATTCGGATGATCGTATTTATCAGGTGCCTTCTCAGGGACGAATTGTAATACAAAATGTAGGAGTTTCTTATACACAAAACAATTTTTTGTCTATGATAAATACGGATATTTGTATTACTGTTCCGGAATTTGACTGGAGTGTAAATGAAGCAAATGTTGCTTATCCCGGAACCTATCAGGCTGGTGATGAGGAAAGAAAGAAGATTAACTTCGAAGAATGTGTCTACTATATGAGATGGACGAAACAATAAAGTAGGGAATTGGTAAGATGAAGAAGACAAAGAGATTAGATAATCAAGGTTTTTCTTTAATTGAATTGATGATAGTTGTTGCGATTATTATAGTGGTTACCGGTGCATTTGCCATAGGGTATTCATTGATTAGTACGAAGGCTGTTGATCAATGTGCTAAGAAAATGCAGATATCCATCGAAGGAACCAGAAATACAACGATGGGTAAATTATCTGCCAGTGTGAGCTTTTATACTTCTGGTGGAAAAATAATGGTTGACAAAGAGATAAATGGAGAACATAATATAAGTGAGATTGGCGGAAAAGATGTTGTGGTGAAATATGTATTGACAGATGGTGTTTCAGCTGATCCTGCGACATTATTAACATCTACTCATTTGACCATGTCGTTTAATCGTGCAAGTGGTTCATTATTACCTTATTCGGGTAGTAAATATGTTGGTGAATTTATTGTTTCGAACAAGAAAGGTAGCAAAACGTTACATATAAAAATAGACAAACTTACAGGACGAGTAACTGTAGAATAAGTTTTCTTAGAAGGAGGTCATTATGAAATTATTCAGAAGGAGACGGAAGAATAATAAGGGTTTCTCTTTGGTAGAAGTAATCTGTGCCATTGCGATTATGGGATTAGTTTCTACTGCGGTAGGTAGTGCGATGATTATTACTACTACCAATTATCAGAGAGGAAGTGCAGAGGTAGATGTGCAGAAGGAAGCACAGGCTACCACAAATTTAATTGGTAATTTATTAGTAGATGCAGTAACGGTGCAGAGTACTACAGTAGGTACATTGACAACTGTAACTGTAGATGGTGAAGGAAAAACTTATAATTTAGAGTATGATTCTGACACCGATGTAATCAAGTATAAGGAAACTTTGCTTGGTGGTACTCCTGTAGATGGTATTTTGGCAGAAAATGTGACCGACTTCAAGATTGCTATAGATGATGATAACAGAAATGCTAAGATACAGTTGGCAGTTGAAAAGAATGGTAAGCATTATGAAGCTACCTATAATACAAATTCCAGAAATGGTCAGTCTGTAAATGCAGGTGCAAAAGCTGTGGCAAGTATTATTATGGAAACAGAGGTTACCTTGGAGCCGAAGCAGACCTATTTCTTCCCGATTACAGTTTTGGGAACAACGGTTACCGGTTTGACATGTAATGGTGGTATTACGGAAATCGGTGCTGATTCTGATGTGGGTGGAACCGGAACTACTGTTAATGTTACTATGGCAGGTGCGTCTGTAGCATTGGATCCTAATGCAAAGGGAACGCTGCAGTTTATTGTTGAAACAAACGAAACAGATGCAACAACTGGTTTACCTTTAGCTTCTGCAACCGTTACTATTAATGTAAGAAGTGTAGAAGATATTAGCTTTGATGTACAGAGAAGTGGTGAAAGCTTTAAAAAGGACACTGTATATCGTGTATATGCTGATGCAATAGGATATAACTTTAACAAGGTATATGGCAAAAATTATGATAATGATTATAAGAACCCTCTTTATATGAATTTTGCTAATTATACAATTACTGATAAGGATACCGGTGCAGCTTATACAAAAACGGATTATATTGAAAATGTTGTTCTTGTAGAAGATGTTGATAGACCTTATTTTGAATTTGAATTAAAAGAGAATATGCCGAATAATTCAATAATCAAAATTGTGACTGAAGCAAAGCATACTATGGGTATGTGTGAAGGTACTCAGTACAATAAGAAAGGTGAATCTTATGGTACTGTAACAAAGACTTGTGAAATTTTGAATGATAAGGGCGTTATTTGGCCTACCAGTGGTTTAATGCGAGGTGATGACTTCTTCTTTGCTACATCATTGGATGGTGGTACAATTAAAGATGCTGCTGGTGATGTACAGCCTCATTGGTATTGGAGATATAAGGTTACCGGAACAAATACATGGTCTCAGTATTATAGAACGCAGGATGGTGGTTTGCCTGGAGCAACAACAAAGATGAATACAGATGAAACAAGACTTTTGCTTCCGGATGTATCTTATGATTTTGAAATTATCATTGCCGCAGAAGATGGTACAAAGTTATATTGGCCGCAGGATCCTAACTTGTTGACCAAGGCTGGTTTTGACACCTTACAGCCTGCATGGGATGACACAAATCCGTCTACATGTCCGTATTTGAGTCATTCGAACTCTGCAACTGTATTTGCTCAGTATGGTAATTCATTCTCACTTCCAGCTGCTGAATTGTTGTTTAGAGTAGAAAGTGAATGGGATGGTGTGGATGCTACAGATTGTATTGATTTAGGTATTTCATATAATACTTATTACAAGAATTTTGGTTCTGTAGGAAATGGTCATAATATGACGATTGGTGATACACTTCAAGTATACTTTGATGCTAATAACTTGAAGTATGATAAGCATACCTATACAGTAGTTGTTTGGAAGTATGATAGTGGTGCTAATATGTGGGATGATCTTTTAGCTACAGAAGCCAGTGCTCGTTTTGCAATGCAGTATGATTCAGCTGGTTTTAGAATTAATCAGATTAATAACGTTCCTGATGTAACAGGACGATATAGATTTGAGTTACGAGCACTTACCGGTGCAGAAGGAAAGGCATATGCTACTGTTGGTTCCTATGACCCTGATACAGGAATTGTTTATTCTGATTTAACAGCACCATGGGGCTTGGTAAATACAACAAGCAATACGGGATATATATATGTTGATGTTTATTAATTAACAGTATTTAGAAGAATAACAGCCGGGTTTTTACCCGGCTGTTTTCAAATTATAATATAGTGGAGTATATTATGTTTAAGAAACTAAAACAATGCAAAACAATTAAAGAGATTTACGAAGTATTAGGGTTGAAGCCATTTGAAATTGTAGCGTTCATTTTGCTTGTTTTGTGGACTTTGTTACCTATTTTTGCTACATTTGATCAAATCGGTATTGGAAACAATGACGAATATATATTGGGAAAACAATTATTGATAGTAGATGGTTATCAGCGTAATGTAGAATCGCTGGGGCTCCTTACATTAGAATTTGCCATTGTATTTCTCATTGGTCGCATTATTCACTACAAAGGTCAGATATGGCAAAAAATCAAGTCTGAATCATGGCATTTTTTATTACTGGTAATGTTATTATGGAGTTGTGTTTGTACAGTATTATCAGATGACCCATATACTTCATTCTTCGGAACCGAGTACCGATTCGATGGTTTGGAAATGTATTTTTTCTATGCCGCAGTGTATGTTTGTGCAATAGTAGTTTTTAATAGTAATTATCGCAGGATAGTCTTATTGGCATTTTCTATGGTAGCAAATGTAGTTTCTATTCTGGTAATACTACAGGACAGAGGAATAGAAATTCTTGAAAAGTGTTTTTTGAATCCTCGTGCAGCTATGTTTTTTCAGTTTAATCACACTGGTTATTATATGTGCATGGGTATTGCCTGCGTCATGGGCTTGTATGTTTACGAAAAGAATCGTATTTGGCAGATTATACATATTTTAGGTATGATATTACAGGTATATGCGATATTGGTAAACAGTACTTTGGGGAGCTTTATTGGTGCTTGCGGTGCATTGATTATGATCATAATTTTTAATTTAAGAAAGCAGGGGCGGTTTCAGGGAAAACTCTTGGTGCCTATCATGGTTACAATAGTGATTTCTGTTGCCAGCTATGTAGGATTAGTTCCTACCAGTTCTGGAGAAGATATGAAGGTCAATGTAGAGACGCTTCTTAGTGATGCAAAGAATCTGGCAGAAGAAGGTTCTGATGCGAAGTCGATAGGGCATGGACGTATGACCCTATGGCAACAGGGATTAAAGATGATTGCGAAACGTCCGATTTTCGGATATGGTCCGGAACAATTGGATGAAGAACTTTCCGAAATTATGTGGTTGGATCGTGTTGATAATGAAATAATACAGCATGGTGTATTTTTAGGGATACCAGGAATGTTGCTTTACTTGTCTGCATTAATCAGTTTATTTATTCATCAATGGATACATATGAAAAGTTTGGATGTATGGACTTTGATTACAGCGGGGTGTGTGGTTGCTTATTTAGTATCCTCTCTGTTTGGTAATTCTATGTTTTACACAACTCCTTATTTCTATATGTTTTTAGCAATGGCATCAGGACGAGCAAAAATCTCGTCCTGATTTATCGTTGACAATTATTTTCTATGGACTAATAAGTAGTCATGGCTTTTGGATAACTATTTATTTTTCTCTTGCACTCTTTCACTATATGTGCTATTCTTTTTATAAATCATAAAGATTTTATCTTTTTACGAGTAAATGCTCGTTGGTGTAAGGAGGGCAGTTTATGCCCTGTTCGAAATTCTGGCAGTTCGCCAAGAGTTCATTTGTAGGTAAATTAAATATGGCACTGGCAGATTGTCCTGCTGTCAGTATGCTTTGCCATATGGACAGGAGGTAATATGGGAAAGAAGGATATCAGTCTAAAGGAATACCTGAGGGATGAGAGTCGTTACGCAGATTTGTGGAATGGTTGTATGTTTGGAGGAGTACAGCATTTAAAACCCGGTGAACTGACACCGGCACCGACACAGCAGCCTTATGTCAAGGAGAACGGAGAGGTGTTGGAGACCACCGGGGATATGGTGATGCGGCAGTTAAAGGATGGGCGTATGCTGGCTTTGTGGATAGCCGAGAATCAGGAAGAAATCGATTACAGCATGCCGGTGCGGGTGATGCTGGAGGAAGTGCTGCATTATCAGGAGCAGGTGAGCAAGATTAAGGCGAGGAACCGGAAAAGGTTAAAGGAGCTGCGGGTGGAAAGGCTGCGAGGGAGCATTCTTCTGCGAGAGAAAGGAGAAGTGTTGAGACTGGAACCCGGAGAATACCTTTACCAT
Source organism: Acetatifactor sp. (assembly GCA_045538995.1). GTDB lineage: Bacteria > Bacillota > Clostridia > Lachnospirales > Lachnospiraceae > Acetatifactor. The sequence continues at coordinate 138,258 of JAZQEK010000045.1, forward strand.
TTCCGAAAGACGGACAAGCTATTCCCGGTAGTAACCATGGTGGTGTACTGGAGCGATGAACCATGGATGGGACCGAAGAATTTACATGAAATGTTGCAGTTTACAGGTGATGAAGCATTAGATGCAGAAATACTGAAGCTGGTGCCGGAGTATCCGCTGCATGTAGTGAATCTGGCAGAACTGGAGCATACAGAATGCTTTCAAACCGAGCTGCGTCTGCTGGTAGACTTGTATCGCCTCAAAGATAATAAAGAAGGTTGGAAAAAGTACATCCTGGAACATGAAGAATGCAAGTCTGTGGACGTAGCAACTTATAAGGTATTAAATCAATTAACTCATGCAACCGGTTTGGAGCCGGAGTGTATAGAGAAGGAGGGAAAAGTGGATATGTGCAGAGCATTATATGAAATCAGAGAAGATGCGAAGGAAGAGGGAAGAAGTGCCGGGTTGGCAGAAGGACTGACAAAACAGTTCCATATCCTATGTAAATATGTAAAAAGAGGCATCATTCCATTAGAAGAAGCGGCCGAAGACATGCAGATGACAAAGGCGGAGTTTCTGGAGCGGATGGAGGCGATGGGATAGAAGTACATGGGAAAGAAGGATATCAGTCTAAAGGAATACCTGAGGGATGAGAGTCGTTACGCAGATTTGTGGAATGGTTGTATGTTTGGAGGAGCACAGCATTTAAAGCCCGGTGAGTTGACACCGGCACCGACACAGCAGCCCTATGTCAAGGAAAGCGGAGAGGTGTTGGAGACATCCGGGGATATGGTGATGCGGCAAGTGAAGGATGGTCGTATGCTGGCTTTGTGGATAGCCGAAAATCAGGAAGAAATCGATTACAGCATGCCGGTGCGTGTGATGCTGGAGGAGGTACTGCATTATCAGGAGCAGGTGAGCAAGATTAAGGCGAGGAACAGGAAAAGGTTAAAGGAGCTGCGGGTGGAAAGGTTGCGAGGGAGCATTCTTCTGCGAGAGAAAGGAGAAGTGTTGAGACTGGAACCCGGAGAATACCTTTACCATTTCCGAAAGACGGACAAGCTATTCCCGGTAGTAACCATGGTGGTGTACTGGAGCGATGAACCATGGAACGGCCCGAAGAATTTACATGAAATGTTACAGCTGACAGGGGAGGATGAATTAGATGCAGAGATATTGAAGCTGGTGCCGGAGTATCCGCTGCATGTGGTGAATCTGGCAGAACTGGAGCATACAGAATGTTTTCAGACGGAACTACGTCTGCTGGTGGACTTATACCGCCTCAAAGATAATAAAGAAGGTTGGAAAAAGTACATCCTGGAACATGCGGAATGTAGGTCCGTGGACGTAGCAACTTATAAGGTATTAAATCAATTAACTCATGCAACCGGTTTGGAACCGGAGCATATAGAGAAGGAGGGAAAAGTAGATATGTGCAGAGCGTTGTATGAAATCAGAGAAGATGCGAAGGAAGAGGGAAGAAGTGCCGGGTTGGCAGAAGGACGATCTGAGGGACTGGCAGAAGGGTTGGCAGAAGGACTGACAAAACAGTTCCATATCCTATGTAAATATGTAAAGAGAGGCATCATTCCGATAGAAGAAGCGGCCGAAGACATGCAGATGACAAAGGCGGAGTTTCTGGAGCGGATGGAGGCGATGGGATAAACGTATATTTTTCACCCCCTGCTCGTATAATATTTCGAACACGGAAAATGTTTTCTTTGAAAAGTTCTGAAATTTTAGAAAAATTTAGCTTGCCACATTAAAATTTTTAGTGTATAGTGAGTGTCGTTGATGCTTGTAAGCGATAAGAAATATAGGCGAGACAAGGGGATTGAAATGGCGAAATATTTAGTGATAGTAGAGTCACCTGCGAAGGTGAAAACCATAAAGAAGTTTTTGGGAGCGAATTATGAAGTGGCAGCCAGTAATGGACATGTGAGGGATTTGCCGAAGAGTTCGTTGGGCATTGACCCGGAAAATGATTACGAGCCCAAGTATATTACCATTCGCGGAAAGGGAGATATTCTGGCGAATTTACGCAAGGAAGTAAAGAAGGCAGAGAAGATTTATCTGGCAACGGACCCTGACCGTGAAGGAGAAGCGATATCCTGGCATTTATTGTATGCCTTGAAGCTGCAGGATAAGAAGGTATATCGTATTACCTTTAATGAAATCACCAAGAATGCCGTAAAGGAATCTTTAAAGAATGCCCGTGAAATCGATATGAATCTGGTGGATGCACAGCAGGCGAGAAGAGCACTGGATCGTATGGTAGGTTATCGTATTTCCCCCATTTTGTGGGCAAAGGTGAAGAGAGGACTGAGTGCAGGACGAGTACAGTCTGTGGCTTTGCGCATTATTTGCGACAGAGAAGAAGAAATCAATGCGTTTATTCCGGAAGAATACTGGACCTTGGATGTGGAATTGAAGGTGCAGGGTGAGAAGAAGCCTATTAAGGCAAAATATCATGGCGATAAATCCGGCAAGGTATCCATCCAAAACAAAGAGGAAATGGATGCTTTGTTAAAGAAGCTGAAGAATGCTGCCTATCAGGTGACTGAGGTGAAAAAGGGAGAGCGTACCAAGAAAGCACCCTTGCCCTTTACCACTTCTACGTTGCAGCAGGAAGCCAGCAAGGTGTTAAATTTCTCTACCCAGAAGACCATGCGTCTGGCACAGCAGTTGTATGAAGGTGTGGATATTAAGGGAGAAGGTACGGTAGGTCTCATTACCTATTTGCGTACGGATTCTACTCGTGTATCTGCAGAAGCAGAGAGCATGGCACAGAGCTTTATTGTGAAAAATTATGGTGAGGAATATGCAGCAGAGACTACCACGGTGAAAAAGTCCGAGCAAAAGATACAGGATGCACATGAAGCCATTCGTCCTACGGATTTGAACCGTATACCGGTAGCCATTAAGGAACAGCTGCCCAGAGATTTGTTCCGTTTGTATCAGTTGATTTGGAAGCGTTTTGCGGCCAGCAGAATGGCTCCTGCGAAGTATGCTACCACTTCCGTGAAGATAGAAGCGAAGGGGCAGATTTTCACTGTAGCAGCATCTCAGATGTTGTTTGATGGTTTTATGAGTGTATATATCTCTGAGGAGGATAAAGAGGAAACCAATTCCTTAAGCAAAGAGCTGAGCAAGGATTCGGTATTGGAATTCGTGTCTTTTGACGATAAGCAGCATTTTACACAGCCACCGGCACATTATACGGAAGCCAGTCTGGTACGTGCACTGGAGGAACTGGGAATCGGACGTCCCAGTACCTATGCACCGACCATTACCACCATTTTGGCCAGAAGGTATATTGTGAAAGAAAATAAGAACCTTTATGTAACAGAAATCGGTGAAGTGGTAAACAATATGATGAAGGAGGCATTCCCGACGATTGTAGATGTGAACTTTACAGCGAATATGGAAGCACTTTTGGATGCTGTAGAAGAGGGAACTGTCAAGTGGAAGACCATTATTTCCAATTTCTATCCGGATTTAGACGAGGCAGTAAAAAATGCGGAAAAGGAATTGGCGGAGGTAAAGATTGCAGATGAGGTAACAGAGGAAGTTTGCGAAAACTGTGGACGAAACATGGTAATCAAATATGGTCCTCATGGTAAGTTTTTGGCTTGTCCCGGTTTCCCGGATTGTCGCAATACCAAGCCCTATTTTGAAAAAATCGGTGTAAGCTGTCCGAAGTGTGGCGGGGATGTGATTGTGAAGAAGTCTATGAAAGGCAGACGGTATTTTGGCTGTGTGAATAATCCGGACTGCGATTTTATGGTTTGGCAGAAGCCTTCGGAGGAAAAATGTCCTCAGTGCGGTGGTGTATTGTTGGAAAAAGGAAACAAATTGGTTTGTATGGAGGAACAATGTGGCTTTGTGAAAGTGAACGACAAACAGTAAGTGATGTCGCTAATGTCAGAATTTTCACATAAATCGCAAAAAATACAAATAAATTAACTATTTATACATTGTAATCTGAATTTATTTGTGCTAAACTAGTATAGAAATCATAGATTCGGTAGGCACAAATGGAGGAATGATACGGATGAGCAGTGTACAATTGTTAGACAAAACAAGAAAAATAGGGAAGCTTTTGCACAATAACAATTCCAGCAAGGTCGTATTCAACGATATTTGCAAGGTGATGCGGGAAATATTATGTTCCAACATATTGGTAATCAGCCGCAAGGGAAAGGTGCTGGGTGTAGGTCATTATGAAGGCGTAGACCACATTACGGAATTGATTGATGAAACCGTAGGTGGCTTCATTGACAATATGTTAAATGAACGTCTGTTGGCCGTGTTGTCTACCAAGGAAAATGTGAATTTGGCTACATTGGGCTTTGAGAGCTCTGATGTGAATAAATTTCAGGCCATTATCAATCCTATCGAAATCGCAGGGGAGAGATTAGGTACACTGTTTATTTATAAATGCAATCAGCAATATGATATTGATGATATTATTTTGTGTGAATACGGTTCTACGGTAGTAGGACTGGAGATGCTTCGTGCAGTCAATGAGGAAAGTGCGGAAGAAAGCCGTAAGGTAGCGGTTGTGAAGTCTGCTATCAGTACCTTGTCCTTTTCTGAGATGGAAGCCATTACTCATATCTTTGATGAGTTAAACGGTATGGAGGGCATTCTGGTTGCCAGTAAGATTGCGGACCGCGTAGGCATTACCCGTTCGGTAATTGTCAATGCACTGAGAAAATTCGAAAGTGCCGGCGTGATTGAGTCCCGTTCCTCCGGTATGAAGGGAACCTACATTAAGGTGTTAAATGATGTGGTCTTCGATGAGATTGAAGAACTGAAGAAGCAAAACAGCAGAAATTAATCATTTTGGAAAGACAAACGGATATTGTCTGAAAAAGATAAAAGGATTTATTGTAAAGAACAGTAGATCCTTTTTTATTTTTAGTAATAAGACTATTGGACTAATTTTAACTTTTTGCTTAAAAAAACTTGTGTTTTTTCGTAAATTATTTATAATAGAATAAGGTAGTAGTATTATGCCTTTATTTTGTTATGGGCAAAAACGAATGGAGGAAGGAAAATGCTGAATACAAATGTATTTAACTACATAAACGTATTGGATAAGGCAGCAGATGCATCTTGGCTTCGAAATGAAGCGATTGCGAATAATATTGCCAATGCCACCACCCCGGGTTATAAGAGACAGGATGTTGCGTTCGAGGCAGAGCTTCAAAAGGCATTGGGTTATGATAGCTGTGAACCTATGGATGAAAGAGTGGCAGGGGTGAAAACGTCTTCCCTGAATCCGGTGCCCTATATTGATAATGCCGGTTTTTCTTACCGCTTGGACGGAAATAGTGTGGATATTGATAATGAAAATGTAATGCTGGCAGAGAATCAGCTGAAGTATCAGGGACTTATGCGCAGTATTACGACAGAATTCCAGAACCTGCAGGCAGTAATGAAGTAGTGTGCTGACAAGAGTGGCACGAAAAGCTACTTGCGACGGTGATGGAAACAGGAGTAGGAAGAGTAGAAATAGGAAAGGACGTTGCTATATGAGTATGTTTTCTGCTTTTAATATTAATGCATCAGGTATGACCGCACAGAGATATCGAATGGACGTTATTTCGGAGAATGTGGCGAATGCCAATACCACCCGTACCGCAGACGGTACACCCTATCGGAGAAAGGTGGTTTATTTTGAGGAAAAGGGTGGACAGACCTCTTTTCAGAATTGCTTACATAATGCGGTGGGCAGCTACAGCGGTCAGGGCGTAAAGGTGACCGGTGTTTATGAGGATACCACCACCGAACTGAAGATGGTGTATGACCCTTCCCATCCGGATGCAAATGAGGATGGTTATGTATATTATCCCAATGTGGATATTGTGACAGAAATGACCAATATGATTGATGCCAGCCGTGCCTATGAGGCAAATGCCACTGCATTTTCTGCCAGCAAATCCATGGCTTCACAAGGCTTGCAGATCGGACAATAACAAACAGAAGGGAATAAAGAATGGATCTTTCAATGATTAGCAGTATATCAAATTTGAATCTGAATAAAGTAGAAGAATCGGGCTCTCTGACCGGTAGCCTTTATGAAAAGGCACAAAAGGCAGATGGTACGGTATTCGAATCTTTTTTAAATACAGCAATTCATAATATTAATACGACCAATGGTTATCTTTCCAATGCAGAGAACGAGGAAATTCGGTTTGCCTTGGGAGAGACAGAGAATACACATGATTTGACAATTGCTTTGCAGAAAGCATCTACAGCATTGCAGTATACTGTAGCCGTGCGTGACAAGCTGTTAGAAGCATACAAGGAAATTATGCAGATGCAGATTTAGTGCATTTGGGCGATAAGGTCACGCAGAACATTAAGTTACAAGGAGAAACACCATGGCGGAGAGACTAAAGGAGCTTCAGGCAAAAGTGCTTGAATGGTGGAATCGTTTTACGTCAAAACAGAAGACGATAATAGTGAGTGTTGCTGTTACGGTAATATTTGCTTTTGCATTATTGGTATATTGGGGAAGCTTGCCTCAGTATGTGAGATTCCGTAATTGTGCAACGGCATCCGAGGCATCACAAATTTTGGAAGCATTGGAGAGTGCAGGCTATCAGGTGAAGGTGACTTCGGATGGTTTGGGAATTGATATTGATGAAAGTCAGGTAGGACCTGCGGAAATCACTTTGGGGGCAGCCGGTCTGTCTGAAACAGGACCGAACTTGAGTGATGTGTTAAGCGGCGGGTTTTCTACCACGGAAGCAGACAAGCAGAAGCTGTATGTAGATTATATGCAGGCTGATTTGGAGGAAAACTTTGAGACTTATACGGCAGTGAAGGAAGCAAAGGTACAGATTCATTATCCTGAGCAGGATGGTACTTTGATTTCCAAACGAGAAGAAGCGTCCTGTTATATTTTGTTACATCTGAAAGGAAACTTTACGGCAGAGAATGCGGCAAACATGGCAAAGGCTGCAGCTGCTAAGTTGGGAAATTCTTCTACGGAAAATATTGTAATTACGGATGTGGACGGCAATCTGCTGTTCTCCGGAGAAAATGATTATACTACAGCCGGTCAGGCGACTACGTTTTTGGAGTTAAATGATCAGGCGGAAAGCTACATAAAGAGCAAGGTGACACAGGCACTGATTATGACAGGACAGTTTGATATGGTATCTGTGGCACCCTATTTGAAGTTTGATTATTCCAATTATGAACGTGTGGATCATTTGTATGATTCTCAGAACGGGAACAGTCAGGGATATCTTTCTCATGAGAGCGGTTCCGAGTCGGAAAATATGAATGGTGTAGGCGGTGTGCCCGGTACGGATTCCAATGATGAGAATACTTATTTGTGGGATGATAATACCGGTTCTCAGTCTTCTTCCAGCACCTACGACAGAGATTATGTGCTGAATGAGACGATGTTAAAGACCATGACACCGGCAGGTATTATTGATTATAACAATTCTTCCATCACGGTTACTGCCATTACTTATAATGTGGTACGGGAAGAAATCGTCAGAAGTCAGGGGCTTTTGGATGGAGATATTACTTGGGAGGAATACAAGCTTGCCAATGATGTGTCTACCAAGATTGCTGTGGACGAAGATTTTTACAGTGCAGTGGCTACGGCAACCGGTATTGATGCGGATAGAATTACTATCGTAGCATATCGTGAAAATCTGTTTTATGATGCGGAAGTAAAGGAAGTAAACTGGAATACGATTTTGTCTATTGCTATGATTGTGATTATTCTGGCACTTCTGGCATTTGTCATTCTTCGCAGTATGCGTAGCAATGAGAATACGGAGCCGGAAGAGGAGCTTTCCGTGGAAGATTTGTTGCAATCTACAGTGGAGCCTGAAGTGGATAGTATTGAGACAGAAACCAAATCTGATGTACGTATGATGATAGAGAAGTTTGTAGACGAAAATCCGGAAGCTGCAGCGAACCTGCTGCGTAACTGGTTGAATGAGGATTGGGGGTAAGTAGATGGCCAGATTAGTAGAAGATAAAATCAGTGGCTTGCAGAAAGCAGCTATTTTACTGATTGCCCTGGGACCGGAGCGTTCTGCCGGTATCTTCAAACATTTGAAGGAAGAGGAGATTGAAGAACTGACTTTGGAAATTGCTAATACCAGAAGCATTACTCCTCAGGTGAAAGACGAAATTATTAATGAATTTTACGAGGTTTGTCTGGCACAGCAGTATATTGCAGAGGGTGGTATTTCTTATGCAAAGGAACTGTTGGAAAAGGCCCTCGGCTCCGAGAAGGCAATGGATGTTATCGGCAGACTGACAGCGTCACTGCAGGTAAAGCCTTTCGAATTTGTACGTAAGACGGATGCTTCCCAGTTGCTGAACTTTATTCAGGATGAGCATCCTCAGACCATTGCTTTGATATTATCCTATTTGGCACCGGGTCAGGCTGCTATGTTGATTTCAGCCCTGCCTCCGGAGAAGCAGGCAGATGTAGCCCGCCGTATTGCGGTGATGGACAGAACCAGCCCGGAAGTAATCAAGGAAGTAGAGAGAGTATTGGAGTCCAAGCTGTCCAGTCTGGTGAATCAGGATTACACCATTATCGGTGGTGTGGATGCTGTAGTAGAGATTTTGAATGCGGTAGACCGTGGTACCGAAAAGCATATTATGGAATCTTTGGAAATCGAAGAGCCGGAATTGGCAGACGAAATCCGCAAGAAGATGTTTGTATTCGAGGATATTTTGCTTTTGGACGACCGTGCGATACAACGTGTGTTGCGTGACGTGGCAACAGATGATCTTACTATTGCACTGAAGAGTGCCAATGAGCAGGTACAGGCTGCCATCTTTAACAATATGTCCAAACGTCTGGCTGTTATGGTGAAGGAAGACATGGAATTCATGGGTCCTGTACGTATGAAGGATGTAGAAGAAGCACAGCAGAAGATTGTAAATGTTATCCGTAAGCTGGAGGATGCCGGTGAGATTATCATATCCAGAGGCGGAGGTGACGATATCGTTGTCTAGTAATGTTTATAAGTCGAATTACTTTTACGGAGCGGAGCTTCCCTCGGATAAAAAAGTAATAGATACCAATGAATTGATTGCCAGTCGTCTGGAAACTCTGGCGGAGATTATGAAGCAGAAGGAATTGACTGCTACCCAAACTACCGGCACTGGCTTTGTGCAGGGCTTGCAGGCAGAGGATGTATCTGCTTTGCTCAGTGATGAAGAGGATGGCACTGCAGTCATCAAGGCAGAAGCACCCAATACAGAAGCGATTTTGCAGCAGGCCAGAGAAGAGGCAGAGCGTCTGGTGGCAAATGCAAAGGCTCAGGCAGATACTATTGTGGCAGAGGGAATGGAACAGGCAGCTCTTTCCAAGAAAAATGTCTTGGAAGAGGCTCGTATGAACGGCTATCGGGAAGGCATCAATCGTGCCAACAAGGAAGTCGAGGAGATGAAGGCACAGTTGGCGGCCAGACAGAAAGCTTTGGAAGCAGAGTATGAGGCACAATTTCAGACCATGGAAATGGATTTGGTGGAAACCATAACCAATATTTATGAGCATATTTTTAATGTGGATTTGCGTTCCAATCGTGAAATATTGCTACATTTGATAACCACTACCATGCGAAAGGTAGAGGGGGGCAGAAGCTTTATTATCCATGTGTCCAAGGAGGATTATCCTATGGTCAGCATGCAGAAGAAGCAGATACTCAGTGGTCTGGTGACCAGCAGTACTTCGGTGGATGTGATAGAGGATTTGACCCTGGCTAAGGGAGAATGCTTTATTGAGGCTGAGGGCGGTATCTTTGAGTGTGGTATCGGAACGCAACTAAAGGAATTAAACAAAAAATTACGAATCTTATCCTATGAGAGTTAAGCATGGCAAATAGAACAATTGATAAGGATAAATATAATAAAGTATTGGAAGGCGTATATTTTCGTAAGCTTGGCAAGGTTTTGAATGTAGTGGGGTTGACCATTGAAACAGCGGGACCGGATGCGAAGCTGGGAGATGTGTGCAGGATTATAACCGGAGAGGAAGGCGCTCCGCCTATCATGGCAGAGGTTATCGGCTTCAAGGATGGTAAGACCCTGTTGATGCCTTATGATGCAGTGGATGGTATCAGCCTGGGGAATGCAGTGGAAAATACCAATGAACCGCTGGTGGTAAATGTAAGTGAGGAATTGCTTGGGAAAACCTTGGATGGTTTGGGACGACCGGTAGACGGCACACAAATCAAAGGCATCCATTATCCTATAGAAGCAAATGCTCCGGATCCCATGAGCAGAGCTATTATCGATGAGGTGCTTCCTTTGGGAGTGAAAGCGGTGGATGGTCTCATGACCATCGGAAAGGGACAGCGTATCGGTATTTTCGCAGGCTCCGGTGTGGGAAAATCTACCTTGATGGGTATGTTTGCCCGCAATACCAAAGCAGATATCAATGTAATTGCATTAATCGGTGAGCGAGGTCGTGAGGTGCGTGAGTTTATCGAACGAGACTTGGGAGAAGAAGGTATGCGTCGCTCCGTAGTAGTGGTGGCAACCTCAGACAGACCGGCTTTGGAACGTAATAAAGCCGCCAAGACGGCTACTGCTATTGCAGAATATTTTCGTGATCAGGGAAAGGATGTCTTATTGATGATGGATTCCCTGACACGTTTTTCTATGGCACAAAGAGAAATCGGTCTTTCCAGCGGAGAACCGCCGGTGACCAGAGGATATCCCCCCAGTGTGTATTCGGAGATGCCCAAGCTGTTAGAGCGTGCAGGAAGGGCTTCGAAGGGGTCTATTACCGGTTTGTACACGGTATTGGTAGATGGTGATGATTTCAATGAACCGATTACGGATACGGCCAGAAGTATTCTGGACGGACATATTATGTTGAACAGAAGACTGGCACATAAGAATCATTATCCGGCCATTGATGTATTGCAGAGTATTTCCAGATGTATGAGTCAGGTGGCTGACAGGGAACATAAGAGAGTCTCCGGCAGATTGAAAAATGTACTGGCTACCTATAATGAGGCAGAAGATTTGATTAATATCGGTGCCTACAAGAAGGGCAGCAATCCGGATATTGACTATGCCATTACCATGATTAAGCAGGTAAATGAATTCCTGCAGCAGGATGTAGAAGAAAAGGTTGATTTCGAAGACAGTGTGGAACGATTGAAGAAGATGTTTGAAGGGGCATAATAAGTGGCAAAGTTTCGTTACAGGATGCAGAGTATTCTGGATATTAAGCTAAAGATGGAGACCCAGGCCAAGCAGGAATTTGCACAGGCCAAGCTGGCTTTGGATAAGGAAGAGGAAACCATGGAACGGTTGAAAGCTCGCAAGCGGGAGTACGAGGAGGAAGCCAGAGCACTCTTGAACGGGAAACTGGATGTGCTGGAAATTGCCGCAAACAAAGAGGCAATCATCCGCATGGAGGAATATATTGCCGACCAGTATCTGCGAGTAGAAAAAGCAAAGCAGTTATTGGAAGCAGCAAGGATACGTCTGACGGAGGTAATGCAGGAGAGAAAGGTGCATGAAACCTTGAAGGAAAAGGCTTTTGAAGAATTCTTGATGGAAGAGAAGCAGGCAGAAAGCAAGGAGATTGACCAATTGACCAGTTACACCTACGGACAAAAAATTATGGCTGCAGACAGTTCGAATACGGAGGATTAGGAAATGGCCGGTAAGCAGGATCCAAATCAGACAATGATTATAACGGAAAAAAAGAAAATACAGGATGAAAAGCGTCAGTTTCAGAAGGAACAGAAGCAACAGCGTAAGGAGGCCAAGAAAAGAGCCCGAGAGATAGCCAAGAGAGAAAATGAATTGGGTGAAAATGAAAGCGGCGGGTTCGCAGCTTTTATGGCTACCTTGATGATTGTTATCGTTTGGCTGGCAGTGATTGCCGTGATTATCAAGCTGGATATCGGCGGCTTCGGAAGCAATGTATTAGCACCGGTATTAAAGGATGTGCCGGTAATCAATAAAATTTTGCCGGGTACCCATTTGACCGAGACTACCAATCCGGAGGCCTATGGAGGCTATTCCAATCTGCAGGATGCAGTGGACCAGATCCGTTTGCTGGAGGCAGAGCTGGAAAGAGCGAACAGCACCAATATGACCCAAAGTCAGGAAATCGTAGATTTGAAGGCAGAGGTGGCCAGACTGAGTGCTTTTGAAGAGAAGCAGACGGATTTCCAGCGTATCAAGACAGAGTTTTATGAGGAAGTTGTTTATTCGGAAAATAGTCCGGGAGCTGAGGAATATAAGAAGTTTTATGAGGCGATGGACCCCACGACGGCGGAGTATATTTATCGTCAGGTGATTATACAGCTGGAAGAGGACCAGAAGGTAAAGGACTATGCCGCAGCGTATTCTGAGATGAAGCCCAAGCAGGCGGCGGCTATTTTTGAAGCTATGACGGATAATCTGGATTTGGCGGCACGTATTCTAGGAACTATGTCTGCTGAGGACAGAGGCGAGATTTTGGGCGTAATGGATGCGGGTATTGCAGCAAAGCTGACCAAGATAATGGATCCGGAGACTTAATAAAATAGGACTTTTGACCGATATATATAGTATGCGATGAGAAATTTTATCAAATAGGGAAAACACCGGTTGTGAAGTGGTTTTCAGAGGTGTTTTGGATGTTTGGAAAGCTTCTCTTAGTATAAAAAATATGGAAGAAAGGAGGACGAAGAATGACGAAAGTACCTGTGAATGTACCGGGATTTGCTCCGAATATGCTGTATGGAACACCCAAGGTACAGGAAACGGATACCAAGGGAGACTTTGGCAGGATTTTTGAGAATCAAAAGAATGCAGGAGCTGAAGTAAAAACCCAGGAAGTAACCCCAAAGGATGAGGCGGATATGCCTCAAGAGGATGTGGTGGAAGAAGTGACACCCAAGGAGCCTCAGACCAATGAAGCTGTAGAAGCAGACAAGGCAGATGGCGTACAGGAAACGGTGGAAACTCAGAAAGGACAGCAATCCGAAGCGGATGCAAATCCGGAAGGAGAATTGTCAGAGGAAGTGCTGAATATGGTATTGCCCATTTTGCAGGATGCAGTATCGGATATCAAAACAATTTTGGCACAGGAACTGGGAATGACACAGGAAGAGCTGGGAATGCTGATGGAAGAAATGGGACTTACGGAAGCAGATTTGCTGGAAGTAGGAACCTTACGTGAAATCCTGCTTCAGGTAAAGGGTGTGGACGATATGACTGCACTGTTAACGGATGAAGAGCTTTATCAGCAGATACAGAGTCTGGAAAAGAACTTTGAAGCAGTGATGACCGAAGTGAAGGATGCTTTGCAGATGACAGAGGAAGAATTTGCTCAGTGGAAGGAACAGATACCTACCGTATTGTCAGCTTCGAAGGAAACAGAAGCACCGGTTGTTTTGGTAGAGGCTACAGAAGCAACTGTGAATGCAGAGGAAGCAGAAGTGGTGAAGCTGCCTCGGGAAAGTGCCGTGAAGGAAGATACTTCCAAGCAGGAGGGAAATGCCTTTTTGACACCGAACCAAAATCCTAATGCAGTAGTGTTGCAGAATGGAAATGCCAATGGGGCACAACAAGTAAGCTTCAGCCAGACAGCAAGCTTTGTGAGTGCAGAAACAGAGCAGATTATGAACCAGATTATGGATTACATGAAGGTTCAGTTAAATGCAGAAACCAGCACCTTAGAGATGCAGCTGCAACCGGAAAGTCTTGGTACCTTGCAAATCCGTATTACCGCAAAGGAAGGAATTATGACTGCCCAGTTTACGACAGCTTCCGAGACTGTCAGAGCCGCTTTGGAAGGTCAGATGGTACAGCTTCAGCAGCAGCTTGAGAATCAGAACATCAAGGTAGATGCTATTGAAGTGACGGTTCAGACCCATCAGTTTGAAAGTGCTTTGGAACAGGGAGAAGAAAGACAGCAGGCGCAGGAAGGCAGAAAGAACAAATCCAGAAGGATTGATTTGAGCCGAATGGAAGATTTGGAAGAAATTCCACAGGAAGATAAGCTTGTTGCAGAAATGATGGCAGCAAACGGAAATACCGTGGATTATCTGGCATAATCTAAGGTATGAGCAAAAACAGAAAGGAAGTGAAGAGATGAGTCTTATCGCACCGATTGAAGATGGTAAAGTAGTGGAATCGGCATCCCAGAGTTCTTTAAACAAGACCAAGGAAGCCGGCAATGATATGGATAAGGATGCTTTTTTGCAGCTTTTGGTAGCACAGATGAAGTATCAGGATCCGTTACAGCCTACCTCTAATACAGAATACATTTCCCAGTATGCACAGTTCTCTCAGGTAGAACAGATGCAGAATATGGCAGCCAGCGTGGAATTGCAGAGAGCCAGTCAGTTAGTGGGCGAAAATGTATATGTGAAGACGACTACCAGTAGCGGAGAGACCAAATATATTCAGGGTAAGGTGGATTATGTTGTTTACGAAAACAACAAGGCATATTTATCCATTAATGAATCTTTATATGCACTGGATGATTTGGATACCGTGCATGACCCGTTATATCTGGAAGCTTATGAAATGGCTACCGGTTTTGTGGAAGCTTTGAATCAGTTGCCGAATATCAATGTACTGGATATGAGCGATGCAGCGAAGATTGATAAGTTGAATGAAACTTATAACAGCATGAACGAATATCAGCAGAGCTTTGTGGCAACCGAAAAGGTAGATATGTTGAAGCTTTACACAGACAAGATTACTGCTTTGAGAAAAGAGCAGGAAGCTGAACAGAACAAAGAAAACGCTGACGGAGCAGGCAACGAGGAATAAAGGCTTGTGAAGGGTTTGAAGAAGGAGAAGAAGGATGATACAGAATTCTAATTTTTTAACAGCCCTACAGTTACAGGAGCAGTATCGAAGCAGTCGCACTCAGACAAACGGACAGGAAACGGTCAATGAGGCAGGGTTATCCTTTCAGGATGTTCTGAGAACCAAAACGGATGAGAAGGAAAGCTTGAAATTTTCCAAGCATGCAAGTATTCGTCTGGAGCAGAGAGGTATACGTTTGACAGACAGTCAGATGGAACGCTTGAGTGACGGAACGAAGCAGGCAGAAAGGAAGGGAATCAGAGATTCTCTTGTGATTGTGGATGAGCTGGCATTTATTGTGAATGTTCCGAAAAATACGGTAGTCACCGCAATGGACAGCACAGAAACAGATACCAATGTTTTTACAAATATTGACGGAGCAGTGATTATGTAAGCCGGACCTTATGGAGGCTTTCTTATCCTGACTGACAGAGGGATAAAACAAATTGCTCAAAAATAAGGAGGACAATGCATTATGATGAGATCATTGTATTCTGGTGTTTCCGGTCTGAAGACCCACCAGACAAAGATGGACGTTATCGGTAACAACATCGCTAACGTAAATACAACAGCATACAAATCCAGTTCGATTGTTTTCAGTGAACTGATGAGCCAGACTACTCAGAAGGCGAGTGGTGCAAATGCCACTACCGGTACCGGCGGTACCAATGCCAGACAGATTGGTCTGGGTGTTAGAAGCGGTGCAATCAACACCAATATCACCACACAGGGGGCCAGCCAGTCCACCGGCAATCCTTTTGATATTATGATCAGTGGTGAAGCTTTCTTCGTAGTAAGTAACGGTAATGAAAATATGTTTACCAGAGATGGTTCCTTCTATGTAGACGGAGCAGGTAACCTGGCGATGACCAGTACCGGTTACAATGTAATGGGTTGGCAGGTAGACGAAGCAACACAGACCATCCGTCAGGATACGGTTTCTGCACTTCGTATTATGAGTGCTGCGAATATGACCTATCCGCCGGAGGCAACCTCTCAGGCTTATGTGGCAGGCATTTTGGATAAGAATGATCCGGATGTAACCAGTGCCAACGGTAAGGTGATGAATTTAAACTTCTATGACAATCTGGGCTACAGTTATACAGCAAAGATTACTTTGCGTCAGTCTGATGTGACCAATGAATACAGTATTGAGTTTACCGGTTTGTTGGATTCACAGGGAGAAGAAATTGATATTTCTGCTATTAACATGAGTGATGCGGCTCGTTATCAGGAGTTGACAACTGCTATTAATTTTGATAATCAGGCATATCTCTGGGATGGTCTCCAGTTGAAGTATGCCACAGCAGACCCTAACGACCCGAATGCGGAAGTATTGGCGAATCTGCAGGATATGTTCAATGCAGACGGTACTTTGGCGGATACTCCGGAGGCACAGGCTGCTATGGAGAATATCGCAAAGGCGTATGGTTATGAAGGTTCTGTAGAGGATTTTTTGGCATTGACACAGTCCGTGACCGATCCCACCAGCGGCGTAACCACCCGTTATACCATGGAAACCTTGCTTGCAAATACTGCATCCGGTACTACCCCTCAGGTGGCACTCAGCTCTGCAAGTTTGGAATTTGACGGTAGAATGTATGATGGTGCAAGCATTGTATACGATAGCGATTCCGGTAAGTTTGAAAGCATTAACGGCAATCCGAAGACTACCGGTATCAAATTAGGACTTTCCGCATTAGGCGGAAACTTCAGTGATATTGAAGTGGATTTCAGCGAAAGCTCCATGTTTGATAATAAGGGTACTTCTACCGTAGGCGCTACCAGCGGAAGCTTAGAGGGTCTCGGAGCAGGTAGAAGACTGGGCGACATGATTGGTGTCAGCATCCAGCAGAACGGTATGATTTATGCTACATATGACAATGGTATGACCAAGCTCTTAGGTCAGATTGCAACAGCAGAGTTTGCAAATGCATCCGGTCTGGAGAAGAAGGGTGATAACCTTTACAGTGCGACGTTGAACTCCGGCGAATTCGACGGTATCGGTGTAGATGTTACCGGAAGCGGCGGATATATGTCTACCGGTCAGTTGGAAATGAGTAATGTAGATTTGTCATCCGAATTTACGGAAATGATTACTACCCAGAGAGGTTTCCAGGCAAACAGCCGAATCATCACTGTTTCCGATACCTTGCTGGAAGAGCTTACCAACCTGAAGAGATAATAATGTAATAAAGCAGTAGTCCTAAACCATCCTCGGATGGTTTAGGGCTTTGCGTTTTTTTAATACATATGGTACTTTATTACTATTATTTCGTGAAAGAATGTGAGGATATAGCGATGATTGAAGTGACAAAAATCAATGGTCAAAAAATTTTAGTAAATCCCCACTTGCTTGAAATCGTTGAAGAAACGCCGGATACGGTGGTAACTTTAACTACGGGGAGAAAAATAATTGTAAAAGAAAGTAGACAAGAGATAAAAAATCTTGTAAAATTGTATAGAAAAGATATTTTTGTTGAGTAATTTAAAAAATACGAATAGTTAGGTGATTTTTGTGGATTTAGCGTCAATTATTGGTTTAATATTAGGTTTTATAATGTTAATATTCGGTATCCTGTCAAATGGTGCATCCGTTACACAGTACATACATTTACCATCGGCATTGATTACCTTTGGTGGTGCTTTTGCATCTACTCTGACCAGTTTTACCATGCAGGAATTTTTAAGTGGATTAAAGGGAATTAAGCTTGCGTTTAAGATGCCGGTGATAAATACTTCTGAGATGATACAGAATATTATCGATTTATCCAATGTAGCCAGAAAAGAAGGGTTACTTTCTTTGGAAGAGGCTGCAGGAGATTTGGATGAACCTTTTTTGAAAAAGGGTATTTTGTTAGTAGTAGACGGTACGGATCCGGATTTGGTTCGTGCAATTTTGGAGACAGAGCTTACAAGCGTGGAAGAGAGGCATAAGAAGGTAATCAGCTTCTGGGATACGTTGGCAGCCTTGGGTCCTGCCTGGGGTATGATTGGTACTTTGGTAGGTTTGGTGGCCATGTTGAATGATATGTCTGACCCTACAAAGATTGGTCCGTCTATGGCGGTAGCATTGATTACTACTTTGTACGGTTCCTTGTTGGCAAACTGGCTGGCAACTCCGGTGGCGAGTAAGCTTCGCGTGAACAATGCAGCAGAGATGCAACAGAAGGAAGTTATGATAGAGGGGCTGTTGTCTATTCAGGCAGGTGAGAACCCTCGTGTTATTGAAGAGAAGCTGAAATCCTTCCTGGCACCTAAGGATAGAGAGGGCGGAGAAGATGAGGCAGATCTTGGAGGAGAAGAATAATGGCAAGACGCAGAAAGGAAGATCCACCGGCAGCCGGTTCGCCGGCTTGGATGGCAACCTTTGGCGATTTGATGAATTTGTTGCTATGTTTCTTTGTATTACTGTTCTCCATGTCCAGAATTGATGAGGAGAAGTACAATCAATTGGTAGCATCTATGTCATCGGCTTTTAGTATCCTGAATGGAGGAGCAACAGCTATCGGCGAAGGTATCCTTATCAGCAATGGTGTGAGTCAGCTGAATGAATTGGATCAGTACATAAACAGTACCGGTAATACGGCAGATGATACTGTTGATTCCGAGGATTTTAATGATTTTGAATCCGGAGAAGTCTCTGAGGAAGAGAAATTTCAACAGATGTTGGAGGAGATTAAAGAGCATAACACCAGTGTGAATGAGCAACTGGCAGAGATTATTGAGGAAACGGTAGAAGAAAGTAACATGAGTGATAAGATTGATGTGACTTTTACTTCGCAATATGTTATGCTATCTTTAAAGGGAGCTTTGCTGTTTGATTCCGGTGAAGCACAACTTCGTGAAGATGCACTTCCGGTGATGGAGAGAGTAGGAGTGATACTGGAACGTTATGCCGGTAGTACTATCGAAATTGAAGGTCATACGGACACGGTTCCCATGAGCAATAAGAAGTTTGCAAACAACAATGAATTAAGTAGTGCCAGAGCACTTTCCGTATTTGATTATTTGGTGGAAAACACGTCCTTGGATCCGGCAGATATTAAGCATGCCGGCAGAGGAGAGTATGTTCCGGTGGCGGATAATTCCACAGCAGAAGGCAGGGCGAAGAACCGACGTGTAGAAATACGAATTTATAACCCTGTTATCCAATAAAGGAGAAAGTTTTCATGAAGAAAAATCTATTATCGATTATAATTTTAGCATTATTAATCGTAAATATTGTATTGACTACCATTATGATGATCAGCATGATGGGGACGAATAAAAAAACCGCAGATTTGGTGAGTGATATTGCGGCAGTGCTGAAGCTGGAGCTGGGTGTGTCCGGTGAAGAGGAAGAACCGACAGAAATTCCTATGTCTCAGCAGCAAATTTGGAATCTGGAGGGTAATATGACTATCCCCTTACAGAGTGAGCAGGTAGTAGACTCTGAAGGCAAGGTAACCGGCAGCAAGGATCATTACATACAGTTTACTGTATCCTTTGCATTGGATACCAAAGGAGAAGGATATAAGAAATATGGTGAAAATATTGCCAATTACGAGAGTGTAGTGAAGGATGCGATTAATCAGGTGGTTTCCAGACATACGATAGAAGAGTGCAGAAACGATTTTGAAGCTATCCGTGAAGAAATTTTAGTGGCAGTAAAGGCTTTGTTTGACAAAGAATTTATATATAAGGTTGCAATTAACGAGATTAAGTTCCAGTAACCTCCCATGGAAAGAATAGACAGAAATAAAGGAGGTGAGGAACGTGGGTGATGTATTATCCCAAGAAGAAATAGACAGGTTAATAAATGGATGGAATTCCGGCGAATTTGATGCGGATAATCTGGCGGATGGTAATGAAAAGCAGGTAAAGAATTATGATTTCAACCGTCCGGCGAAATTCTCAAAGGAACACCTGCGTACCCTTGAGATTATATTTGAACATTACGGAAGACTTGTTTCCACGAACCTTCCGGTGTACTTAAGAAAGAATATACAGGTATCGGTGGCCAGCTCGGAAACCGTAACCTTTTCGGAATTCAGCAATGCATTATCCAATCCGGTTATATTGGGATTGGTGAATTTTACACCATTGAATGGTAATATATTGATAGAATTGTCCACGAATTTAGGATATGCCATGATTGATCGAATGCTCGGCGGAAGCGGTGTTCCCTTAGACAAGAGCAGAGAATTCTCCCAAATAGAATTGACTATTTTGGAAAGAATTATGACATTGTTAACCCAGCTGATGCGAGAACCGTGGAAAAATGTAATCGAACTTTCCCCGGTATTGAACAGACTGGAGACCAATGTGCAGTTTACGCAGGTGGTTCCTCCGACGGATATGGTGGCAATTGTTACCTTGAACCTAAAGGTAGGAGATGTGGAAGGATATATCAATATCTGTCTTCCTTTTGTTACCTTGGAAGCAGTGATGGATAAGCTGAATACCAAGTATTGGTATTCTACCATGCAGGAATATAAGGATGAACATTATGAAGCGTTTATTGAAAGTATGCTTCGAAAGGTAGATATACCGGTAAAGGCAATTTTGGGAACCAGTACTATATCTGTATCGGATTTCATGGGCTTGCAGGTGGGAGATTGTATTCGATTAAACACCAGAATTGACAGCGATATGGATATTTATGTTGGAAATATAAAGAAATTCACTGCACTTCCGGGAGCGAATGATGATTCGTATGCAGTGAGAGTAACTTCGGTTATTCGGGAGGAAGAATAAAACGCTGTTTCGAGACAGCAGAATGGAGGATAAAATGGATGATGGAATGTTATCCCAGGACGAGATTAATGCATTGCTAAATGGCATGGACTTGTCCGGAGATGTGGATAGTTCAAATGATTCCTCATTTGGTGATGCATTTTTGTCGGCAGTGGCAGAAACAGCAGAAGAAGACGCTTTGCTTTCAGAAGTGGAAAAAGATGCTATCGGTGAAGTGGCGAATATCAGTATGGGTTCATCCGCTACGACCTTATATTCCTTGGTGAATCGTAAGGTAAATATCACGACACCTGTAGTATCATTGTCACAATGGAAGAGCTTATTGGATGAATATGAAAAGCCTTGCGTATTTATTCAGATTAAGTATACGAAGGGGTTGGATGGTACCAATATATTGGTACTCAAAGAAAATGATGTAAAGATTATCACTGACCTGATGATGGGTGGTGACGGTACCAATACAGAAGGTGAATTGGGAGAATTGCATTTGAGTGCGATTTCAGAAGCTATGAACCAGATGATGGGTTCGGCGGCAACTTCTCTTTCCACCATGCTGGGTACCATGATTGATATCAGCCCGCCAAGTGCTGAATTGTTGAACCTGATTGAGCATCGTGACGGTTCAGAGGTGGCAACCTTCTTAGGCGGAACCTTTGTAAAGATTGCGTTCCGCATGCAAATTGGCGAGTTGGTGGATAGTACCATCATGCAGCTATACCCCATAGAATTTGCCAGAAAGATTGTAGATACCTTTATCGGGGTTCAGATGGGAGCCTTGGATAGTATGGGGGCTTCCGAACCGGAGCCGGCTCCGGTGGAAAATCTGACCCAGATGGATGTAGGAACAATACAACCCAATATTCCCACGCAGGACACCACGCAGATGAATATGGATGCTCAGATGTCCGGTATGAATCAGCAGATGACAGGAATGGATCAGCAGATGATGGGAATGAACCCGCAGATGATGGGTATGGATCCGCAAATGATGGGAATGAACCCGCAGATGATGGGAATGAACCCACAGATGATGGGAATGAATCCACAGATGATGGGAATGAACCCGCAAATGATGGGAATGAACCCACAAATGATGGGAATGAACCCATATGGTTATCCCATGGGAATGATGCCTCAGCAGAGCGTAAATGTTCAGCCGGCACAGTTCCAGAATTTCTCAAACAATGTAAATGCAATGCCAAGCCAGGAAAATATCGGCTTGATTATGGATGTTCCGTTGGAGGTTACCGTAGAATTGGGACGTACCGTAAAGTCTATTGCAGATATATTGGATTTCGCACCGGGCACAATTATAGAGCTTGATCGAATTGCCGGTGAACCGATTGACGTATTAGTCAACGGCAAATATGTAGCAAAAGGTGAAGTTGTAGTAATTGAAGAAAGCTTTGGTATCAGAGTAACAGAGATTATTAAATAGTGGAGGATATTATGGCAAAGAATATTTTGATTTGTGACGATGCAGCGTTTATGAGAATGATGATTAAGGATGTGCTTAGCAAGAACGGATACACAGTAGCAGGTGAAGCAGAAAACGGTTTGAGAGCTGTTGAAAAGTATAACGAGCTCCATCCGGATTTGGTACTCATGGATATTACCATGCCTGAAATGGATGGTATTGCTGCTTTGAAGAAGATTAAGTCTATGGATCCCAGTGCAGTGGTTATTATGTGTTCTGCTATGGGTCAGCAGGCGATGGTTATTGAATCTATTCAGGCGGGTGCAAGAGACTTTATTGTAAAACCTTTCCAGGCGGAAAGAGTTATTGAAGCAGTGAAAAAGGTTATCGGCTAATGGTACTGACAGGCAGTAATGTGGATGGCTATGTTCAGTTGATAACGGTGCTTTTGATTTTTGTGGCTGTTTTGGTCGTGACAGCATTCACCACCAAATACATTGCCAAGATGCAGAAACAGGCCGGTATGAGCGGAAACATAGAAATCTTAGAAACCATAAGGGTTTCTAACACTAAGTACATACAGCTTGTGAGAGTTGGGGAGACCTATGTAGCCATGGCTGTTTGTAAGGATACCATTACGAAGCTTTGTGAGGTTCCGGCAGAACAGTTGAAAACAACCGTGCAGGCAAGCGGTAGCGGTTTTTCTTTTAAGGAATTGCTGGAGACGGCACTGCACAAGGAGACCAAGGAATAAGTGAGAAACTTAGTAAGACAATTAAAGAAAAAAAATATATTGTTATCAATATGCCTACTCATTTCGGTAGGCATATTGTGTATCAGTAATCCCATGGTGGCTGTTGCAGCAGAACCGGGAACCACAGACCATTCCACAATCTTACGTCCTACGGGGACGGTAGACGAGATGGATGAACTGATGGAACCTAATGTGGATGAAAGTTTTACCATTACCGTGAATAACGGAAATGGGGAATTGAATGGTTCTTTGCGAATTTTGCTTACACTGACACTGATAGCGATTGCCCCTATATTACTGATTATGTTGACTTGCTATACGAGAGTGATTATCGTATTGCATTTTACAAGAGCAGCATTGAATACACAGACGGCGCCACCCAATCAGGTATTGATTGGGCTAGCGTTGTTTCTGACGTTTTTTATTATGACTCCGACCATTGAGAGAGTCCAGACAGAGGCATTAGAACCCTTTGATGCGGGTGAAATCACTCAGGAGGAATTTTTTGAAGCAGCACTGGTACCTATCAGGGAGTTTATGTATGAAGAGACACTAGTGAAAGATGTGCAGCTCTTTATGGATATTGCAGAGCAGGAGTGGGATGGTACACTGGAGGATATTCCTACCTCTATATTGGTTCCCAGCTTTGTGATTGGAGAGTTGAGACAAGCCTTTATTATAGGATTTGTTATATACATCCCCTTTATTGTCATTGATATGGTAATCGCTTCCGTATTGATGAGTATGGGTATGATGATGCTACCGCCTACTACCATTTCCATGCCGTTTAAGATATTATTATTTGTATTAGCGGATGGATGGAGCTTGGTAATCGGAAATTTGGTACGAACGTTTTATTAGTGCTTTGGCGAAGGAGAAAGGGTGTAAGATATGTCAATAGAAACTGTAGTAGACATTACCGGTTCGGCATTATATTTAGTATTGAAGGTGGCTCTTCCGGTTTTACTGATTTCTCTCTGTGTGGGTTTGATTGTTAGTATTTTTCAGACAGTTACCTCCATTCAGGAGCAAACATTGACTTTTGTACCGAAAATCGTGGCAGTTTTTCTGTCGCTGATTTTGTTGGGAAATTGGATGTTAACCAGCCTGGTAGAGTTTATGACGGGACTTTGGAATAATTTCAGTGTGTATGTCAATGGCTAGAGGGAGTGAACTATGATTGATTATTCCTTTTCCCTTTATGATTTGGAATATTTTCTGCTGGTTCTGACCAGAGTGTCCTGTTTTGTTTTTGTGGCTCCTTTTTTCAGCATGAATAATACACCGAGACATGTGCGAATTGGGTTCAGTGTTTTTACAGCACTTTTGCTTTATGAAACTCTGACACCGGAGCAGACAGCGGTGGCATATAATACAGTAGCAGGATATGCAGCTGTTGTGGTGAAAGAAGCGATAACAGGGTTATTAATTGGTTTTGCTGCTACTATCTGTACCAATATCGTGAATTTGGCAGGCTCTATAGTAGATATGGAAGTCGGTCTGGCGATGGCACAGGTAATGGATCCGACCACCAGACAGCAAACCAGTATCACAGGTGCACTATATCAGTATGCTATGATGCTGTTGCTTTTAGCGACCGGTATGTATCGTTTTTTGCTGGGAGCGTTGGCAGATACGTTTACTTTGATCCCTATCAACGGAGCAGTATTTCGTACGGAGGCTTTGCTGCAGTCTATGATTACGTTTATGGGAGAGTATGTGGTGATTGGCTTTCGCATAGCCTTACCTGTGTTTTGTGTCATGTTGATATTAAACGCGATACTGGGTGTTTTGGCCAGAGTTTCGCCTCAGTTGAATATGTTTGCAGTAGGTATTCAGTTTAAAATAGTAGTTGGATTGTCTGTGCTGTTGATTAGTATATCCATGTTACCCAGTGCAGCGAATTTTATTTTTCAGGAAATGAAAGAAATCATGACTGCTTTTGTGGGAGGTATGATGTGATATTACGATTAGACCTTCAGTTTTTTGCAGATGGTCCCGGTGGTGAAAAAACAGAACCGGCTACCCAAAAGAAGTTAAGTGATGCCCGTGAAAAAGGTCAGGTAGCTAAAAGTAAGGAAATTGCTAACGGTCTGGGGTTATTGTCCTTGTTTTTGATAATACGCATTTGGGTAGGAAATATAGGAACTCAGTTTTTGGAGGTTTTTTCTGCGGTATACAATAAAATCCCGGAGGTGACTACTCTTTGGAGCGGATACACTCCGGCACAGGATATGAAGGTAATGTTTCAAAATATTATGGTTCGTATCATGGTGATTTTGGCTCCTATATTGATTATTGCCGTGCTGGTAGCTTTTATCAGTGATGTGGCACAGGTAAAGTGGAAGATTGCCAAGAAAGCAATGGAGCCGAAGCTGAGTAAGCTGAATCCTGTATCGGGATTTAAACGTATTTTTTCCGTGAATTCATTAGTGGAGTTACTGAAATCTATTGCAAAGATCATCTTAATTGGTTATGTGGCATTTTCTTATATCAAAGATAAATGGTCCTATTTGTATATGTTGTATGACATGCCGCTGATGCAGGCCTTGCAGCTTCTTGCAGAAGTGATTACAGAGATGGGAATTCGACTTTCCTTTTTCTATATGATATTGGCCTTTGTGGATTACGCATATCAGAAATATAAATTTGCCAAGGATATGCGAATGACCAAGCAGGAAGTCAAGGATGAGTACAAGCAGGCAGAAGGTGACCCTAAGGTAAAGGGAAAGATTAAGCAGAAGATGATGGAGGCTTCCCGTAGGCGAATGATGCAGGAACTGCCCACTGCCGATGTGGTTATTACGAACCCCACGCATTATGCAGTGGCCGTTAAATATGACCCGGAGGTGGCAGATGCCCCACTGGTGCTGGCAAAGGGTGCAGATTATCTGGCAGCCAAAATCAAGGAGGTTGCCAAGGAAAACCATATTGAAATCGTAGAGAATAAACCCTTGGCGAGAATGCTCTATGCCAATGTGGAGGTTGGTCAGGCAGTTCCACCGGAGTTGTATCAGGCGGTGGCCGAAGTGCTGGCGTTTGTTTATAAAGTACAAGGAAAAATTTAGAAATGTTTTGAAATGGAGGTGAGGAAATGAAGATGAGAAAAGCGGATGCATTTGTGGCGATTTATATCCTGACTGCTTTTATCATGTTCATTGTAACACTTCCCAACTGGCTTTTGGATATACTTTTGGCATTTAATATAGCGATTGCATTTACTATTTTATTTGCTTCCATGTTTGTAAAAGAAGTGTTGGATTTGTCTTTTTACCCTACGATGCTTTTGTTTACAACAATCTTTCGTATTGCATTGAATGTATCATCTACAAAGCTGATTTTGGGTACAGGTGACCCCGGTAATGTGGTTACCACCTTTGGTGAATTCGTAGGTGGCGGTGACCTGATTATCGGTACCATTGTTTTTATTATTTTGATTTTGATACAGTTTATGGTTATTAACAAGGGTTCCGAACGTGTGGCTGAAGTAACGGCACGTTTTACCTTGGATGCTATGCCCGGTAAACAGATGGCAATTGATGCGGACTTGAATACCGGTGCTATTACGGATGAGGAAGCAAAGAGAAGGCGAGACAAGATACAGGAAGAATCCAGCTTCTTTGGTTCCATGGATGGTGCGGTAAAGTACGTTAAGGGAGATGCAGTAGCCGGACTGATTATTACGGCAGTTAATGTAATCGGCGGTATCCTGATGGGTGTTATGCGACAGGAAATGGAGATTATGGATGCGGTCGATAAGTACGTTATCCTGACTATCGGTGACGGTCTGGTGAGCCAGGTTCCCTCTTTGCTGATTTCCCTTTCTACCGGTATTTTGGTTACGAAGGGAAGTAAGGATGCTGATTTTGGTACCGCTTTGGTAGGGCAGCTGTTCGGTATTCCCAAGGTTATGTATATTGTTGGTGTGACACTGATGATTTTGGGCTTTGTGACCCCTTTGAATACCATTCTGTTCGTAGGACTGGGCGTGGTATTTATCATAGTGGGCAGACAGATGCAGGCTACGTTGGAAACAGCACAGATTGAAAGCGAAGTGGATATGGCAGAAATGGCGGCAGATGAAATACGTCAGCCGGAAAATGTCAACAGCCTTTTGCAGGTGGATCCTATTGAGCTGGAGTTTGGTTATGGTATTATTCCTTTAGCAGATGTGAATCAGGGTGGTGACCTGTTAGATCGAGTGGTAATGATTCGTCGTCAGATGGCATTGGAGCTGGGTACGGTAGTGCCGATTATTCGTTTGCGTGATAATATTCAGTTAAATCCGAATCAGTATATTATTAAGGTGAAGGGTATTCAGGTCAGTGAAGGAGAGATTTTGTTTGACCATTACATGGCTATGAATCCCGGATATGTGGAAGAAGAAATCACCGGTATTCCTACCTTTGAACCTTCCTTCCATTTGCCGGCTATTTGGATTACGGAAGGACAGAGAGAAAGAGCCGAGAGTATGGGCTATACAGTGGTAGACCCGCCGTCCATTATAGCGACACATTTGACAGAGATTATTCGTCAGCATATTTCCGAACTGTTGACCAGACAGGATGTGCAGAGCCTCGTCAACAACCTCAAGGAAACCAATCCTTCTCTGGTGGAGGAATTGGTACCCAAGCTGCTTGGTATCGGCGAAATTCAGAAGGTGTTGCAGAATTTGTTAAGGGAAGGCATTTCCATCAGAGATTTGCTGACGATTATGGAAACTCTGGCGGATTATGCAGTGACTACCAGAGATACCGATATTTTGACGGAATATGTACGCCAAAGTTTAAAACGTGCGATTTCCAACAAGTATTTCCCACCTCATGAAACCACCAGTGTGGTAACACTGGACCCGAAGATTGAACAGGAAATCATGGGATGTGTGAAACAGACGGAAACCGGAGCGTATTTGAATTTGGATCCGGTACGTTCCAAGGCGATTATGACTTCTGTAGGAAAAGAGGTACAGAAGCTGGAAAATCTGGGAAAGAATCCCATCGTAATTACGTCGCCTATTGTCAGAATGTATTTTAAGCGTCTTACAGAGGATTATTACAGAGACTTGATTGTTGTATCATACAACGAAATAGAAACCAGTGTTGAATTACAATCAGTAGGGATGGTGACCGCCTAATGGTAATTAAAAAGTATGTAGCAAAAACAGAAGCGGAAGCAACGGAAGCAGCAAAAAAAGAATTGGGCAACGGTGTGGTAGTGATGAATGTCCGAGAGATTAAACCCAGAGGTTTTTTATCCTCACTGCGTCCGAAGCTTATAGAGGTAACAGTGGCTCTGGAGGGAGAACAGGAAAAGTTCAGCCCCATTCAGAAGGAAGCAGTTCCGATTAATAAAAATATGGATAAGAGTACCATGGAACGCAGATTGGGCGGCGAGGATGCTCGAAGCATTGAAGAAAAGCTGGAGAATTTGCAGAATTTGCTGGTAAGCAAGCTGCAAAGCAATGAAAATGTAGAAAACACTGCTGTTTCATCAGATAAGGAAAGTCAGAACGAGGGAGAAAAGCCCGAGGAAAAGGATGCTGCGGAAGTAGATGAGAAGGAAGATGAATATCTGCGTTTCCTGAAGCTTCTGTACAATATGATGGTGGACAATGAAGTGGATGAACGTTATGCCAACCAGATTATAGACGGTTTGGATAAGGGGTATAAGCCGGGACAGTCCTATGATCATTTGCTCGCTAACGTTTACCAAAGACTGATTCTGAAGTTTGGCAAGACTGTCGGCATCACTCCGGCAGAGGAAGGTCCTAAGGTGGTCTTGTTCTTCGGACCTACCGGTGTAGGAAAAACCACTACCATTGCGAAGATTGCCAGTCAGTTTGCAGTGGAAGAGAAGAAGCAGGTGGCAATGCTGACCACCGATACCTATCGTATTGCAGCGGCAGAACAGCTTCGTACCTATGCCAATATTTTACAGGTTCCCTTCCGTGTATTATATACAGAGGAAGAATTGGTAACGGCTATCAAGGATTTTTATAGTTATGATTATATCTTTATAGATACAACCGGTCATTCTCATCAGAATGAAGAACAGAAGGAAAATGTGAAGCGGTTGATACAGCAGGTCAATGAGGTGGCACAGACCCAGAGCTTTTTGGTGCTGAGTGCTACTACAAAATACAGGGATTTGTTGAGAATTGTAGACAATTACGCACCGGTGGCGGAGTATGAATTGATTTTTACCAAGCTGGATGAAACCTATACCTTAGGAAATATACTGAATCTGAGATTGTATACAGGAGCATCCATTGCATATGTAACCTATGGTCAGAATGTGCCGGAGGATTTTGAAGCTTTTGATCCGCAGGCAACCGTAAAGCTGCTTTTGGGCGGAAAAAAACAGTAAGGAGGAGCTATGGATCAGGCAGAACAATTACGAATAATCAAAGCGAACCAGCAGGTAAAGCCCTTAGCTCGTGTCATTACTGTGACCAGTGGTAAGGGAGGTGTGGGAAAATCCAATACCTCCATCAACCTGGCGATACAGTTTCGCAAGATGGGAAAACGTGTAATTATTCTGGATGCGGACTTTGGATTGGCCAATATCGAGATTATGTTCGGTGCAGTGCCCAAGCATAATTTGTGCGACTTAATCTATCAGGGGAAGAATATTAAGGAAATTATTACATGGGGCCCCATGGAAGTGGGTTTTATTTCCGGTGGTTCGGGAATTGCAGGAATGTCCAATTTGAATAAGGACTATTTGAATTATATTATACAGAATCTGGTGGAACTGGATGCTTTGGCAGATGTTATTATTGTGGATACAGGTGCAGGAATTTCAGATTCCGTATTAGAGTTTTTAGTGGCAAGTGGTGAAATATTACTGGTGACTACGCAGGAACCTACCTCCATAACCGATTCCTATTCCTTGTTAAAGGCATTGAGCAGACATCCCAGATATGATGCAGCCAATACCAATATCATGATGATTGCAAACAGGGTATTTAAGCCGGAGGAAGGTCAAAATTTGTTTAACAAGCTGAATGCAGTGGTGGAGAGATATTTGAAGATACCTATTTCTTATCTGGGAAGTGTACCACAGGATGATAAGCTGATGAAGGCAGTCATGCAGCAGAGCCCGGTTTCCCTTCAGAGCCCGTATGCAAAATCCAGCATGGCTTATGAAGAAATCGCTGGCAAGCTGATGAATCAGGATGAGAGTGCAAAACAGCCAAAAAGGGGAATGGCAGCGTTTTTTGCACATATCGTTTCGGCAAGAAAAAATAATAACTAGTGTATTGCGGGAGGTTAATAATGATATCGAAATATGTAAAGCCGGGTGATAAACTGGAATTGGTATTGGTGGAACACAGACCGGGAATGAATGAGGAAAACAGTAAAAGAGTATATACATCGAAAATCAATGACATTCTGACGGAAGATCAGTTAGAAATCATGATGCCTATGGAGAAGACCAAGCTGATACTGTTACCGGTGGATACGGAATATGACATGGCCATTTATACGGATCATGGTCTGTACCAGTGTTTTGTGCGTGTGGTAGACCGTTACAAGAGCGATAATATGTATCTTTTGGTGGTGGAACTGACCAGTAATCTGCGAAAGAACCAGCGTAGAGAGTATTATCGTTTCAGCTGTGCTTTGGAAATGTGTTCCAGAAATCTGGAGGACGAAGAAGTGAGGGCAGTTGAGAGCAAGGAGCTTTTTGAACTGGTACCGGGATTACCCTTAAAGAGAAGTGTAATTGTTGATATCAGTGGTGGCGGATTGCGTTTTGTTTCGGAGCAGAAGTATGAACCGGGAAGCTTGATTTACTGTAGCTATCATTTGCTGGTGGATGATGTAAGGAAGCTTTATGAGGTAGTGGGAAAGGTACTGGCAGTTAAAGCATTGGAAAATCGTAAGGGTGTATTTGAACATCGCGTACAGTATGTAAATATCAGTGAAAGTGCCAGAGAACAGATTATTAAATATATATTCCAGGAAGAACGCAAGAGTATGAAGAACGGACGTTTCTCATAACAATTATAATAAATAGTAGTTTCTGTTGTATCGTGTCGGAGTGGAGGTAAAATGAAGAAAAAAATATTGCTAGTTGATGACTCTGCACTCATGAGAAGAGTTATATATGATATAATAAATAGTGATGAAAGGTTCGAAGTTGTTGATAAAGCAACGAATGGGTTGGAGGCGTTTGATTTACTCAGCAGAAAAACCTATGATGCAGTTGTTTTAGATGTCAACATGCCCAAAATGAATGGTCTTCAGCTGTTACAGGAATTGCGAAAGTTTAAAATTCCTGCCAGAGTGATGATGGCCAGCACAGATACCCGAGATGGTGCAAAGACTACCCTGGATGCATTGGAATTAGGTGCGTTGGATTTTATTCACAAGCCGGACAATGCATTGGATTGCAGGGTAGACGATTTCAAAAGGGAAATGCTTCGTATTCTGGATGGTGTGGCAAACAGTAAGTTACCTACCTTTGAAACAGAAACGAAGGCGAAGTTCCAAAATCGTATGACTGTTCAGAAGGTAACGGAGGGTGTGAAAAAGCATAATAATGCAAAGGCTACGGGAAACAAGATTGTTGCCATTGCCAGTTCTACGGGTGGTCCCAGAGCTTTGCAGGCAGTGATACCCAAGCTGCCGGGAGACTTGTCAGCACCGGTACTGATTGTGCAACATATGCCCAAGGGGTTTACGGCATCTTTGGCAGAACGTTTGGATGGTTTGAGTGAGTTGAAGGTAAAGGAAGCCGCAGAAGGTGATGTGTTAGAGGCCGGTCATGTGTATCTTGCCATGGGTGGTCAGCACATGAATGTGAGAACACACTCCGGAAAGTACACCATCCATTATTCGGACGAACCTTCCAGAGAGGGCGTAAAGCCATGTGCCAATTATATGTATGAATCCTTGGCGGACAGTTCCTTTGATGAAGTCGTATGCGTGGTTATGACCGGTATGGGAGCAGACGGAACGGCAGGTATTAAGAATCTGGAAGCGAAGAAGAAGGTACATGTGATTGCACAGGATCAGGACACCAGCACTGTATACGGAATGCCGAAAAGTGTGGTAAATGCAGGATTGTCCGATCAAATTGTACCATTAGAAGAAATTGCTCAGGAAATAATATTAAACGTGGGGGTAAAGTAAAATGGATGTTAGCCAGTATTTAGAGATTTTTATTGATGAATCAAACGAACATTTACAAAACTTAAACACACAGATTTTGAACTTGGAAGCAGACCCGGAAAATATGAATACCATTAATGAAATTTTCCGTGCAGCACATTCCCTGAAGGGTATGGCCGGTACTATGGGCTACAAGAGAATGCAGAATCTGACACATGATATGGAAAATGTATTTTCCGAGGTTCGTAACGGACATATCAAGGTGGCTCCCAGCATGATTGATATTTTGTTCCAGTGTCTGGACGCTTTGGAGGAATACGTTGGAAATATTCGTGAAGGTGCAGATGAGGGAACCAATGATAATGAACCCTTGATACAGCAGCTGAATGCTATTTTGAATGGCAAGTCAGAGGCGAAGCAGGAGGAAGCACCCAAGACATCCGCTACAGCTTCAAAGGAAACTTCCGGTGACGGTAAGAAGTGGTTGAATATTGTGTTAGACAGTACACAGGTAAATGTGCTTCGTGCAGCACAGGAGATGAAGAAGAATGTATTCGGTCTGACCGTTACGGTACAGGATACCTGTATTTTGAAGGCAGCGAGAGCGTTCCTGGTATTTAAGGCATTGGAGGAAAAGAGCGAAATCGTTGTGGCAAATCCTCCTACACAGGATATTGAGGATGAGAAGTTTGATAAGGACTTTAGCTTGATTGTAATATCCGATAACAGTCTGGAGGATGTGAAGAAGGCCGCAGAGAACGTGTCTGAAATCGCCAGCGTATTGGGTGAAGAAATCAATTTGGATAAGATGAAGAAGCAGGTAGATTCTTCAACCGAAAGTAGTAAGACAGAGGTAGCACAGACGGTTGCAGATGTGAAGCCTGCAGAAGCAGAGAATAAGGCAGCGGCAAAACAGCCGGAGAAGAAGTCCGGTGGCAAGCCGGTTACCAGCCGTACCGTTCGTGTGGATATTGAAAAGCTGGATGTATTAATGAATCTGGTGAGCGAGTTGATTATTGCGAAGAATTCCCTAGTTTCCAGCACCAGTCAGGAACAGTCCAGAGACGGTGGCTTTAACGAGCAGATAGAATATCTGGAGAGTGTTACTACAAACCTGCATGAATCTGTTATGAAGGTTCGAATGGTACCTATTGAAAGCGTTGTAAGTAAATTCCCTCGTATGATTCGTGACTTGTCCAAGAAGCTTGACAAGAAGATGGAATTGTACATGACTGGTGAAGATACAGAATTAGACCGTACTGTAGTAGATGAAATCGGTGATCCTTTGATGCATTTATTACGTAACTCTGCTGACCATGGTTTGGAAAGTGCAGAGGTTCGTGCGCAGAGAGGCAAGCCGGCAGTTGGTTCTATTTTCCTGGATGCTTATCAGGATGGTAACAATGTAGTCATCGAAGTTCGTGATGATGGTAACGGTATCGATGTAGAAGCAGTACGCAGAAAGGGTATTGAGCGTGGTACCATTACTCCCGAGCAGGCAGCAAACATGTCTGACAAGGAGGTTATCGACTTGTTGTTCCAGCCCAGCTTCTCTACTGCAAAGGCAGTTACCGATGTTTCCGGTCGAGGCGTAGGCCTGGATGTGGTGAAGTCTAAGATTGAATCTCTGAGCGGTGAAGTAGAAGTAAAGAGTCAGCTTGGTGTAGGAAGTACCTGGATTATCCGTCTGCCTCTGACACTTGCGATTATTCAGGCTCTGATGGTTGTCGTAGGTGGCGAGAAGTATGCGATTTCTCTTGGCTCTATTCAGACCATCGAGGATATTGCACCCAGTGAAATTAAGCTGGTTCAGAACAAGGAAGTTATCCATTTGAGAGGAACCGTTATTCCTTTGGTTCGTCTTTCAGAGGTGCTTGATATTGAAAGTAAGAAGTCTCCGGATGAAAACATGGTAGTTGTTATCGTGAAGAAGGGTGACAAGCAGGCTGGTCTGGTAATTGATGAATTGCTGGGACAGCAGGAAATCGTTATCAAGTCATTAGGAAAATACATAAAGCAGTGTAAGTTTATCAGTGGTGCAACAATTCTTGGTGATGGCGAAGTAGCATTGATTTTGGATGCAAACGCTTTACTGTAAGGAGGAAATTGGGACATGGATGAATTGAGAGCAATTGGAACAATTGGAGATACCACTCAGTATATAGTGGTTCGTCTCGGAGAAGAGCAGTACGGTATAGACATTAAATATGTAGATAATATTGTCAGAATGCAGAGCATCACCAGAGTACCGAAGGTGGCTGATTACCTGAAGGGTGTTATCAATCTGCGTGGTGAAGTGATTCCGGTTATGAGTATTCGTTTGAAGATGTTTTTGCCGGCAGACGAATATACCAGAAGTACCCGTATTATTATTTTAAAGTTAGAGCAGTTTGGTACCATCGGTATTATTGTAGATGAGGTAAAGGAAGTAGTTACCTTGGACAATAGTCTGATTGAAAAGGTAGCTTATGATACCAAGGATGACAGAATGAACTTCATCAATGGTATCGGTAAGCATGATGATGAATTGATTTCTTTGTTGGATTTCAATTTGGTAATGCAGGATAGGGAGAATGCTTAAAACGATTGAGGTGAAAGAGCATGGCTGATTTGAGCTTAGAACAAATGACAGAAACATATGTTGATGTTTTGAAGGAAATCGGAAATATCGGTGCAGGCAATGCAATGACCGCGTTGTCCCAGATGCTGCAATGCAAGGTTGATATGAAGGTTCCTCAGGTAAAGCTGTTGGATTTGAAGGATGTATCAACCATGGTTGGAAGTGAAGAACAGTTGCTGGTGGGTGTCTTCCTCGGTGTAGAGGGAGACATCACCGGAAGTATTATGTTTCTGGTAGAGCTGGGGGCAGCAAAGCAATTGGTAAAGAAAATTATGATGGGCTATGAATCCGGACAACCTACACTGGATGCAATGGAGATGTCCGCGATGCAGGAAATAAGCAATATTATTACCGGAGCGTATTTGAATTCCCTGTCTATGTTAACCAATTTGAAGATTTATCCTACACCTCCCAGTCTTTCCATTGATATGGCAGGAGCAATTTTGAGCGTTCCGGCAATTGAATTCGGTATCTTAGGAGATAAGATATTGTTGATTCAGTCACAGTTCTATGATGAGGTGGAAATAGACGGCTATTTCATTTTAATACCGGATATGGATTCCTATAAAAAAATACTGACTTCATTAGGAATGATGTAGTTTATACGGAAGGGAAAATATCATGGGAGAGATTATTAAAGTAGGAATGGCTGACCTGAAGACCTGCAAGGCACCGGACGGTTTGATTACGCTTGGTTTGGGCTCCTGTGTGGGAATTGCCATGCGGGATCCGGTAACACAGATTGGCGGTTTGGCACATATTATGTTGCCGGATAGTACAGCGATGCGCGGAAACAACTCCGTAATCGAAAAATTTGCAGATACGGGCATTACAGAGCTGGTTCGTCAGCTGGTTGCTCTCGGAGCAGACCGGACACGACTGGTGGCGAAGATTGCCGGCGGGGCTACCATGTTTCAGGTGCAGAGCCGTAACGATATCATGAAAATCGGGGAAAGAAATGTTCAGGCAACCATAGATAAGTTAAAGGAAATGAACATTAAAATTTTGGCACAGGATACGGGAGAGAATTATGGACGTACCGTCACCTTTTTCCCGGAAACAGGGGAGTTTCATATTCGTGCAGTTGGAAAAAGTCAAAAGATTATTTAGTTGGGACAGTAAAGAAATATGAATCGTAAAGTATTGCCAATTGTTTTTATGTTAGTTGCAGGTGCGATTACTTGCGTCGCTACGTATGTTAAGAACTTTACTATACTGGAGAAGCTGGTGGCTTTGCTGATTACCTTCCTGATATTTTATGGAGTAGGGTGTATCATAAAGGCTATGTTGGATTATTTCGACAAACAAAACGAAAAGAAGCGTTTGGAAGAGGAAGCAGCACAACAGGAACAGCCCCAAGAACAGGAAGAAAAGAAACAGAAGTAGTGAATAAATACTGAGGAAAGGCGGGAAAAGTATGGACGAAACAGGTAGAAAAAAGCTTTGGGACGAATATATTAAAAACAAAACGCCGGAAATCAGAGAAAAGATTATACTGGAATATGCTCCGTTGGTGAAAACCGTAGCAGGACGTCTGAGTATGTATCTGGGCTATAATGTGGAGTATGAGGATTTGGTAAGCTATGGCATCTTCGGATTGATTGATGCCATCGATAAATTTGATACCATGAAGGAAGTTAAGTTTGAAACCTATGCAAGCTTGCGTATTCGTGGTGCGATTTTGGACCAGATTCGTAAAATGGACTGGATACCCAGAACCATTCGTCAAAAGCAAAAGCGTATTGATGCAGTAATCAAAGAAATCGAGATGGAAACAGGCAGAAATGCTACAGACGAAGAGATTGCACAGAAGCTGGGGATTTCAGAGGAGGAGTTCGGAGAATGGCAGTCTCAGATGAAGATTACCGGATTGGTTTCTTTGAATGAGTACGTAGAACAGGGCAGCGATGTGGCACAGGATTATAATCAGCATACTGCCGCTCGTTTTGAGAGTCCGGAAGAAAATGTGGAAAAGAAGGAACTTACCTTGATGCTTCAGGAAGCATTGGAGCTTCTGACAGAAAAGGAAAACAAGGTAATCACCCTTTATTATTATGAAGAACTGACATTAAAGGAAATCAGTAATATTTTGGAGGTATCGGAGTCTCGAATTTCACAGCTACATACCAGAGCACTTCAGAAGATGAAAGGGAAATTAGGAAATTATATGGGTATATTGAGTGACCGCTGATGGCAGAGGGGAGATACTATGAACGGTTATTTTCGATTAGTAAAGGTAGAACAGGGAGTTGGACTGGAACTGGTACCACCGACTATGGGTGGAGAACAAATAAGAATTGCTGAGGTCATGGATTATTTAAGTAATTATAGCTTGGTCTGTGACCTTTCTGTGTTAAAGGAAAAAATTGCCACAGGGAAAAAAGAAACCATTTTCCTGAAGGAAGGAGATTGTCCTGTTGCAAATGAAAGCTATAAGATAGAAGTTTCTGAGGATAAAATGCATGCTTTCGTACGTTTTTATCCGCCGACGGAGGGTGGTAAACTACTTTCTTTGGAGGAATTTGTCAGGGATATGCGTTTCCGCTCCATTATTTATGGAATGCAGATTAATACCTTGCAGGAGTTTTTCGCAGAGAGAACCTATTGCACGGATATTGAATTTGCTACCGGTAAGGAAGTAATTCAGGGTAAGAATGCTGTTATTGAATATTTATTTGCTACAGATATGCATGCCAAGCCTACTGTTCGGGAAGATGGTAGTGTGGATTTCTTCAATCTGAATACCATTTGTCATTGTCAGAAGGGACAGGTGATTGCCAGAATTATTCCGGAGGAAAAAGGACATCACGGCAGAGATATTTTTGGGGAGCGATACGAAGCCATTCCGGTGAAGCCGGCTGCTTTTCGTTATGGCAGAAACATGGAGGTTTCCGAGGATAAATTATCTTTGATTTCCCAGGTGGATGGTCATGTGACACTGGTGGACGATAAGGTATTTGTTTCCGATGTGTATGATGTGGAGAATGTAGATAACAGTACCGGTAACATTGAGTATGAAGGCAGTGTGCAGATAAAGGGCAATGTTATCTCCAATTTTTCTGTACATGCAAAGGGCAATATTATAGTCAATGGTGTAGTGGAAGGTGCTACACTGGTGGCCGGCGGCGATATTATTATTGCCAGAGGCATGAATGGTATGAACAAGGGCAAGCTGTCAGCCGGTGGCAATATTATTGCGAAATTTTTGGAGAATGCGACTGCTGAGGCAGATGGTTATATACAAACAGAATCCGTATTACACAGCAATGTAATGGCCGGAAAGTATGTGGAGGTAAACGGAAAACGCGGCTTCATTACCGGCGGTCATGTGGTTGCCACAGAGATGCTGGCAGTGAAAACATTGGGCTCTGAGTTGGGTGCAACTACCATTGTAGAGGTGGGAGCGAACCCGAAGCTAAAGGAGGAGTACCAGCAGCTTCAGAAGGATATCGGAGAAACGCAGAAGGTTCTGAGCAGTACCAAATCCATTATTGCCAGTTATGCGGAGAAGAAGGCGAAGGGCGCCAAATTCAGACCGGAGCAGTTGGAATATCTCAAGTCTGTGGTTTTATTGGATACCAATAAAAAGAAGGAACTGGAGAAAAACATGGAGAAGCTGGAAAAGCTTCAGGAAAGTATTAATGTACAGGGAGAAGCTTATGTGGAAGTGCGGGGGCAGGTTTTTGCCGGTACGAAGATTATTATCGGAGACTTGTCCATGGTAGTACAGAGCAAGCATAAGAGCTGCCGTTTTGAAAAAGTAAGAGGCAATGTAAAGTGTATTGATATTTAAGGAAAGGTGGTATGCAGCATGGCAATGGGTGTGATTAATGTGGTAAATATGGCAAGGTCGCCGGAATATACAACGATTAAGCAAAATGAAGATAACAAAGCTGCCATGACGCAGATGACCATGGGGCAGCAAGAAGATAAGGCTGTGAAACAGCGTGCCCAGCAGGTAGTAAATAAAGAAGAAACAGCCTGGCATCAACGGAAATTTGATGCCAAGGAACAGGGAGATAATCAGTATTCCGGTGACGGCGGAAGGAACAGAAAGCCGGCTGACAAGGTAGTGGTAAAGGGACAGCAGGGATTTGACGTAAAGGTTTAGAGGTGTACTATGGAGTTAATGGAAATCATACTTTTGGTAATCGGTATAGGTGTTTTCGTGGTAAGCTTTTTGCTTCCGGCTTCAAAGGAAGCAGACTTGAAATCCGCGAAGGAACTGGCTCAGGGCGAAATCCGCCAAATGGTGACAGAAGAGATGAATCAAATTCGTCAGCAGGTGGATGATACGGTGGAGGAAGCCATCACCTATGCTATGGAAAAGACAGAGCGTTCCCTGTCCAGAATTTCCAATGAGAAGATTATGGCAGTGAATGAATATTCGGATACGGTGCTGGCAGAAATCAATAAAAACCATCAGGAGGTTATGTTCCTCTATGATATGCTGAACGACAAGCATGTGAGTCTGAAAAAAACCGTAACAGCAGTAGAGAAAAAGGCAAAGGAAGCAGAAGCCATTGCACAGGAGGCTTTTCAGACCTTGAAACCGCAAAAGCTGGAGCCTGTTGCCGAACCGAAGGAAACCGTTCCGGAAAAGAAAACGGCTGAGCCGGAAGCAGTAAGAATAGAAGATTTTTATAGAAAGCCCAATAGTAATGAAGCAATATTAGCATTGTATAAGCAGGGCAAGGATAAAGTACAGATTGCCAAGGAGCTGGGTCTGGGGGTAGGCGAAGTGGAACTGGTAATCGGACTGTTTAAGGAAAGAAAGCTATGAAATTAAAGTATTATTTGAGAGGATTGGGCATAGGTATCGTGGTGACGGCTCTGTTAATGGGGATTGCCACCAGGGACAATGGTGCTATGTCTGATGAGGAAATAAAAGCACGTGCAGCACAGTTGGGAATGGTGGAACAGAGAACTTTGGCAGACATTCGTGACAATACACCACCTACACAGGCACCGGAGGTAACACAGGCACCGGAAGCAGATACATCCAAGGAAAATGAGCAGCTTCCCGTAGTGACGCAGGAGCCTGAGAGAACAGCGGTTCCGGAGGGCTTTGAAGAACCAAGTGGCTCACAAGATGCGGAAGCTACCGATGCACCATCTGTTTCTGCGGAGCCGGTAGCAACAGAAGAAACAAACGTCTCACAAGAGCCGGAATCTACAGAAGCACCGGAGGTAACGGCATCACCGGATAATACATCGGAGCCGGCAGAAACACAGACACCTTCTGAGGGAGAAAACCAACAGCCCCCTGAAGAAACAGAGGCACCGGTTATTGTGGACCAGGGAGATACGGTCATCATCCGAATTCGTCCCGGGGATAGTTCAGAAGTGGTTAGCAAGAGACTGGCAAAGGCAGGACTGGTAGACAGTGCTTCGGAATTTAATCAGTATCTGTTGAAGAAGAAATTGACCAAGGTCATCGACGTAGGTACCTATGAAATCGAGAAGGGTGCCACCATGAAAGAGATTGCAAAAATCATTACCAATTAAAACATGGGAAATATTTGAAAAATAAGCGAAAAACTTGCAAATAGATATTGCAAGTTTTTCTTTCTTATGGTAAAATCAACTCGTTGTGACTAAAAAACACGCATTCCGATTCGATGTAGGGTGTCTAAAAGAAACTTCTGAAGAAGTTTCTTTGGAAATTTCTAAAGAAATTTCTTTGTTTGTTTAGATGAGCATCGGAGCTAACCGGACTTTAACGCAGGTTCGGCAGAAAAGGCATGCGGACGACGGTACCGGGAAACGGACCGATTAACCAAAATGGAGGTAATATCATGAGCGTTATTTCAATGAAGCAGTTATTAGAAGCAGGTGTTCATTTCGGACATCAGACCAGAAGATGGAACCCTAAGATGGCTCCTTACATCTTCAC
>JAZQEK010000046.1:0-2353 GCA_045538995.1 Acetatifactor sp.
TAACAATGCTAATATCACAGTAAATGCAAATGCACAGGATGCAGTTGGTGATACCATGAATGAAGGAAAAATCTTAATTCATGGCAACATTGGTGATGCTGCCGGTTATGCCATGCGTGGTGGCAAAATATATGTCCGTGGCAACGCAGGGTATCGTGCCGGCATTCATATGAAGGCATACAAAGAAAAAATTCCTGTCATGATTATTGGTGGTTGTGCCGGAAGTTTCCTTGGCGAATATCAGGCCGGTGGTATTATCATCGTGCTGGGTTTGAACTGTGTTGAAAATCATATTGTAGGTAATTTCCCCTGCACAGGTATGCATGGCGGTAAAATGTACCTTCGTGGTAATTGTAAAAATATTAAATTCCCCGCGCAGGTCACAGCCAGACCTGCTACCAGTGAGGACTTGGATGAAATACGCCATTACCTGTCTGAATATTGTTCTGACTTTGCATATGACATAGACGATATTTTATCCGATTCTTTTACTGTTATTACACCGGACAGCAGAAATCCTTATAAACAAATGTATGTAGCTAACTAAGCTGCGCATAAATAAAAAGAAAGTAGGTAGGCTTATGAAGTATTCAAAACAAGAGGTTATGCAATATGTACAGGAGGAAGATGTAAAATTTATCCGCCTTGCCTTTTGTGATGTTTTTGGCAAACAGAAAAACATATCCATTATGCCTGAGGAGCTTCCTCGTGCCTTTGAATATGGAATTGCCATTGATGCATCTGCTATCGAAGGTTTTGGTGATGAAACACATTCCGACTTGCTACTTCACCCTGACGCAGACACATTAATGCCCCTTCCCTGGAGACCGGAGCACGGACGAGTAGTCCGCATGTTCTGTACCATCTCTTATCCGGATGGAAGAACCTTTGAATGTGATTCCCGCTCTATTTTAAAACAGGCTGTTCAGGATGCAGAAAAAGCAGGTTTCCAGTTTTTCTTTGGTGCTGAACAGGAATTTTATCTTTTTAATCTGGACGATAATGGGAATCCGACAAAAGAACCTTATGATAATGCCGGTTATATGGATATTGCTCCGGAGGATAAGGGGGAAAATATTAGACGTGAAGTATGTCTCACGCTTGAGCAAATGGGTATCCGTCCTGAAAGTTCACACCATGAAGAAGGACCGGGCCAAAATGAAATTGATTTTCGCTATTCCAGTCCTCTGGCTGCCGCTGACAATGCTATGACATTTCAGACGGTTGTTAAAACAGTGGCGCGCCGCAACGGATTATATGCTGATTTTAGTCCAAAACCCCTCGAAGATAAACCGGGAAACGGATTTCATATCAATATGTCCGTAAAATCATTAGATAATGCTGATAATATGAATTTCATGATTGCCGGTATCCTTGCAAAGGTTGCTGAAATGACAATTTTCCTGAATCCACAGGAAAGTTCTTATCAGCGTTTTGGCAACAATAAAGCACCAAGATATATATCCTGGTCCAGCGAAAACCGTTCCCAGCTTGTAAGAGTTCCTGCTGCCGTAGGAGAATACAAACGTGCGGAACTCCGCTCTCCTGATCCGGCAGCCAATACCTATCTGGCATTTGCATTAATGATATATGCCAGCCTTTATGGAATTCAGAACAAATTGGAACTACAGGATCCTGCTGACATTAACCTTTATAAAGCAGATGCTGATACTCTTGCAAAATTTGAACAATTGCCGGAAAATCTAAAATCTGCGTGTGCTTTGGCAAATAACAGTGACTTTATTAAAAAACACATTCCGGGAGCCATACTGGAAATCTATTGCAACAAATAATATAAACCACAGAAAAGGAGGAGGTGCCACATGAGTCTAAAAGAACGTATTTATAGTATACTCATCGTGTCTGCTACAGACAGCTTCACCTCTGCCTTTGCCGACCTGCTTCCAGAAGCAAGATACAGTCCGGTTGATACCGTAACAAGTATCAGTGTTGCCAAAAGAGTTTTAGCAGAAAAAACATATGATTTTGTCATCATCAATGCTCCATTACCGGATGATGCCGGAACCCGCTTTGCAATTGATACCTGTACCACCAAACAATCCGCTGTCCTCCTTCTGGTGAAGAACGATATCCACGCCGGTATTCATGATAGAGTTGCTGAATATGGTGTTTTCACTTTACCGAAACCCATTTCAAAAGTAACCATGACACATGCTCTTAATTGGCTGGAAAGTGCACGAGAACGGCTAAGACAATTTGAGAAAAAATCAATATCCATTGAAGATAAAATGGCTGAGATTCGATTAGTTAACAAAGCCAAATGGCTGCTAATCAGCGAACTTAAAATGAGCGAACCGGATGCTCATCGCTATGTAGAAAAACAGGCAATGGA
>JAZQEK010000047.1:0-1647 GCA_045538995.1 Acetatifactor sp.
TCATATGCCAAAAGAGGCATTCCTGTCTCACGAAGCAAATCCTCCACTAATTTGGTATGTATCTCTTCTTTTGCACCTGCAAACATGTCAAAATCCGAGCCTCCGCCCCAATATGGAACCAGATTTGCAAATGGAACCAGACCCGGTGCATACTCCATCACCAGCTTCACGGTCTGAATATACACTTCATTCTCATCCGGTCTCGGTTCATCTCCCACAAAGAAACCAAACGTCGCCGGATGTTTTCCGAAATCTTCATAGGCCTTCTTAACACCTTCAATGAATGCTTCCTCGCCCACCTTCTGTAAGGTGCGAAAACGAGTCCGGGTATCCCTTACAATTAATTTCATTCCAAGCCTGTCACACTCATCCAAAATATCAAGCATGTCCTGCTTATTGTCCCTGGCATGGTCATAATTAAAACTCATAGGCAGTGTACAATGCATATCCTTCCAGTCACGCACTGCTTCTTTGCCAAACACACCACTCTCAATATAATTCCAAAAACCAAATTGAATCTTTCGCGTCATAACACACCTCCTAGGGTGACTTTCCCTGCCAATAGGGAAAGTTCCAAGTAGCCATCCTGCGCTGTTACTAGTCTGCTCGAAGTACCCTCCTCAAGCATCACTCTATCCCCTGCAAACGTATTTTTTATGCGCAAATGCATGGCTCTCGGAACCTCCAAGGATAATTCCTTTAGAAATCCATCCTCGGCTATAGCACTTACCAGTACACCACCGTAGCTTCTGAGGTTTTCAAAAGATATCCTTCTCTTTTTCCATGTGTCCGGAATTGCCGGGAATACATGCAAATATCCCTGATGCTCCTGCATGAGCATTTCCTGCAGAGCATCACAATATCCAAAAGAACTCTCCAGGGTGAACGGGCGATAATGGAAGGTAGAGTAACCCTTATTTTTAAAATCTCCGTTTAAGTGGAAACCATTTTCCGCCACAAAACCATCTGCAAACTGGCGAAGTTTCTCATACGCCGCATTACCCATTTCTGCCATAGCATACACTTGCGCACACATTGCATAGGAAAATCCAACCCACAGCCCCATACCAAGAAGTTCAATCTCCTCAATAGCCTTGTGATAAAGCTCCTTGTGTTCCTCTGTATCATAATTAATCAGATGAAGAGGATATAGACACATTAAATGGGAAAAATGCCTATGCGACTCCCTAAGTCGCTCTGTCTTACTAAGTCCGATATAACCATCAATGGTGGCAATATCATCCAGTTTTCCTAATATATAGTCGCACCACGATTTATCTTGAGAAAGAATACAGCAATACTCCGAAAGTCGACTAAATAAGTAGCGAATCAATGCTAAGTCAAAATTACTATTCGGTGTCAAATACGCCTCCGGCTCTGCATCATGAATTTCCGGCGACGTGGACAGAGGCAAATACAGCTTTCCATCCCTCTCTATTAAAAGTCCGGCAATTGCTCTTGCTACACCCTCCAAAAACGGAAATGCACGTTCACGCAAGAACTCCCCATCTCCGGTATACAGATAATACTCATCAAAGCTCTGAGCCGTCCAGATACTCATGGTCGGTGACAAGGCATACTGAGACCAGCCGCCCATTGGTTTTCCATCAATGGTAGATACTCCCGGAATCAGAAGACCATCCACCC
>JAZQEK010000048.1:0-186479 GCA_045538995.1 Acetatifactor sp.
TCTTCCAGGCCAATGTATGTCAGAACCTGTTAAATAACGGCACTCTTTCCACAGGTATCATCGCAGCGGAAGGCTTCGATTACGAAATCATCGAGAAGATGTATCGCCCTCATGACAATCTGGGCATTTTGGCTACCTTAAAGGCAGATAATACTGTAGAAAAGACTATCGTAGGCAGTATCATGGAGTCTTTGGTTTTGGATAGTGAAAACGAAGCACAGTATGGTCGCTTAAAGGATATCTTTGCTAATCCATCCTTACAGATGGCCAGCTTTACCATTACCGAGAAGGGATATTCTCTGGTGGATGGAAAGGGGAATGTACTTCCTGCCATTGAGGCAGATTTCGTAAACGGTCCGGCGAAGCCGACCAGCTATCTGGGTAAGGTAGTATCTCTGCTTTATACCAGATATGAAAAGGGCAGATTACCTATTGCTATGGTAAGTATGGATAACTGTTCC
This sequence comes from Acetatifactor sp., assembly GCA_045538995.1. GTDB lineage: Bacteria > Bacillota > Clostridia > Lachnospirales > Lachnospiraceae > Acetatifactor. The sequence goes on from JAZQEK010000048.1 coordinate 462, forward strand.
CACAATGGTGACAAGTTGGCAGCAGCAGTGTTTGCCTTTGCAGATAAGTGGGTAGAAAACGGTGTGGCAGACAAGGGCTTCGCAGAGTATGTGCGTGATGCACAGGCAGTTTCCTTCCCATGGAGTATGATTGACAAGATTACTCCCCGCCCGGACAAGAAGGTAGAGGAACTGCTGAATGCAGATGGTATCGATGGACTGGATGCAGTGATTACTTCTAAAAATACCTATGTGGCTCCTTTTGTAAATGCAGAGGAATGTGAATATCTGGTAATAGAAGACTGGTTCCCCAATGGCAAGAGCGCCTGGGACAAGGGCGGACTTATCTTTACCGATAGAGAAACCGTAGATAAGGTGGAGAAGATGAAGGTTTGTACCTGTCTGAATCCTCTTCATACCACTCTGGCAGTGTATGGATGTCTGTTAGGATATACTTTGATTTCAGCAGAAATGCAGAACCCGGATTTGAAGAAGTTCGTGGAAATCGTAGGCTATAAAGAAGGTCTTCTGGTAGTCGTAAATCCCGGCATCATTGACCCGAAGAAGTTTATTGACGAGGTAGTAAACAGCCGTATTCCGAATCCGTTTATGCCGGATGCTCCTCAGCGTATTGCAACAGATACTTCTCAGAAGCTGGCAATCCGTTTCGGAGAAACCATTAAGGCATATGCGGCAAGTGATAAGTTGGATGTGGCAGAGTTGAAGCTGATACCTTTGGTGTATGCAGGCTGGTTGCGTTATCTCATGGCTGTGGATGATGCAGGCAATGCCTTTGAACCCAGTGCAGACCCTCTGTTGGATACGGTAATGCCTTATGTGGAAAATTACAAGCTGAGCGAGGAACCGAAGGATTTGTCCAAGCTGGATGAATTGCTTCGCAATGAAAAGATTTTCGGTGTGGACCTGTTCGAAGTAGGTCTGGCTGAGTTGGTAAAGAAGTATTTTGCTGAGCTTTCTACAGGTGTAGGTGCAGTTGCGGCTACTGTAAAGAAATATGTGAATGAATAAAGATATGGGTGGTGTGTTCCGAAGTACGGAATGCACCACTTTTTTTCGAAGAATTGTTTGCCTTGAAAGCACTCACATGGTATACTTAGTAATAGTGGTGTACCTTGTCCTTTTCGACAGAGAAAGGGTGGAAAAGGTACAAAATGAGCTGGTAAGTAGGTGATATTGTATGCGAGAGGTTGTAGAACAGATTTTAGATGGTACATATGATTACGAAAAAGGTTCTTTGGACTTTTCGTGTGCAAAACTGGAAATAGAGCTACAAAAGGGTGAGGTTTATGAAGGGAATTTCACGATTTTTGCATCCGAAGGCAAGTATACGATGGGCTATATTACTACTACAGACCCACGTATGGAATGCCTGACCCGAGAGTTTTCCGGTAATGAGGAGGTCATTAGCTTTTGCTTCCACGGAGAGTGGATGGAAGAAGGCGAAGTGACTAAGGGTGAGTTCGTAGTAGTGAGCAATAAGGGAGAGTATTATCTGCCCTATGTGGTAAAGGTAGTACATACGGTACCCCAGTCCTCTATGGGACCGGTGAAGAATTTGTTTCATTTCACCAATCTGGCTAAGAGTAACTGGAAGGAAGCGGTACGCTTTTATTATTCGCCCGCCTTTATGCATTTATTAAAGACTGCGGATACCCAGACTAATATGCTTTATCAGGGGCTGTCGGTGCAGGATGGTAATGAGCAGAATATGGAAGAATTCCTCATAGCCACAGGGAAAAAGCAACCGGTGGAGTATGTGATTACAGAGCCCCGATTGCAGGTGGAAAATCCTCAGGGTGTGGTGGAAATGGTATTGAACATTTTTCGAAATGGCTGGGGGTATACCTATCTGGAGGTCTGGACGGAGGGTGACTTCCTTTTTGTGGAAAAGAATTTGATAACGGATGATGCATTTCTGGGCAATCGTTATGCACTTCCGGTATACATAGATGAAACACTCCTGCATGCAGGAAAAAATGATGGAATGGTATATTTGCGAAATGCCTATGTGAGTTTGCAGATACCGGTTTTGGTAACGGTAGGAAGACGACGCTCTTTGGATTATGCCTACCATGTGGAAAAAGAAAAAAATATTTTCAAGCTGATGAATTTGTATCAGGCATTGCGTTTGAAAAAGATAAATTCTGCAGCGTGGATTAAGGATACTACTCGAATCGTAGAACGATTGTTGACTTTGGATGAGAAGGATGCAGTAATACGTCTGTATCAGGCACATCAGTTGATTACCAAGGAGTACTTTAATGAGGCCGGATGGGTGCTGGAGCATGTGGGCGAGCTCATGGGTGAGGAAGTAGAGCCGGCGTTAGAGGCTTATTATTTGTACTTAAACACCCTGTTGAGGCAGGATGCCGGTTATACAAGGGAAGTTGGCAGACAGGTATTACAGATATACAGGGAGTACGGAGAAGACTGGCGTGTAGGCTGGCTGTTGTTGTTCTTAAAAGAGGAATTTGACAAGGATGTCACCACGAAGTGGGAGTTTTTGGAGGAACAGTTTGAGAATGGCTGTCACAGTCCGTTGTTGTATGTGGAAGCCTTGCAGTTACTAAATAACAATGCCACATTGCTTCGGAAGCTGGGAGGCTTTGAGATACAGGTTCTCAACTATGGCAGGAAGAAGGCTTTGATAAATGCGGAGCTGACAGAGCAGGTATTGTATCTGATGGATAGAGTGAAGGAGTATCAGCCGCTTCTGTATCAGGTATTGGTTTTCTGCTACGGACAGAAAAAGGATGTTCGGATTTTGAAGGAAATCTGTACTTTACTAATTAAGGGAAATAAAACCGGCAAAGAGTATTATGCGTGGTTCGAGAAGGGTGTTGCAGAGGAACTGCGTATAACCAATTTGTATGAGTATTTTATGCTGTCTCTGGATTTGCAGCAGGAACCGGAAATTCCCAAGAGAGTATTGCTCTATTTTACCTATCAGACCAATCTGGATTATCGGCATAATGCCTATTTGCTGTATTATATTGCGAAGCGTGCCAGAGAAATGCCGGATATTTATGAGAGCTACCGCCCCAGGATGGAACTGTTTGTCAGAGAACAGCTGTTAAAGGGGCATGTAAACCGGCATTTGGCCTATTTGTACAAGCTGTTTTTGATAGATGTCATGATTGACGAGGATTTGGCAGAGGTATTGGCTACCATTCTGTTTGCCCACGAAATTCAACTGGAGCAGACAGGAATTCGTAGTGTGATAGTCTGCCAGCCCAACCATTTGAAGGAAAGTGTTTATACTGTAATAGGAGACCGGGTGTGGGTACCCTTGTATGGAAATGATACCTTGGTATTGTTTGAAAACCAGCAGGGAAACCGTCTGGTAAAGAATGTACAGTATACCACCGAAAAGCTTATGTCACCGGAGAAGCTGGCCGAGAGAGTGGCTGCTTTTGTCACCAAGAATCAGGCACTGGATATTTATATGCAGGAAACGAGAGGCGATGCAGTGGAAGTCGGTACTAAGGAGCTGTATCGTTGGATGCGACTGTTGAAGTATCCCTATACGCCTAAGAAGATAAAGGGAGAGCTGGTCGTTAAGATTGCCCAATATTATTATAACAAGGATGATAAGAAGCATCTGATGGAGTATCTGGGGAACTTAAACGGCAGAGGACTGAGTGCACGGCAGAGAGGGGAAATCATCCGATATATGGTGCTTTGCGGTCATATTGACAAGGCATGTGAATGGATGAATCTTTACGGAGATGTAACTATCGATGAGAAGATTCTGTTGCGTTTGCTGGAGGTGGCCATTGATATTCGCTCATATGAATATGTGGAAGGAATTTTACGGGCTGCCTATCGGTTGTTTGTGAAATCTCGCTACAGCAGTACCACCTTGCAATATTTGATGTTGCATTATCAGGGAAGGTCCAAGGAATTACGCAATATCTGGAAGGCATCTAAGAGCTTCAGCTTCGACAGGAGTGCTTTCTGTGAGCGGATTTTGATACAGATGCTGTTCACCGGTTATTTTGTAGGAGAACAGGATGAAATTTTCAAGGAATATGTACAGGGAAAGCCGGACAGCCGTGTGAAGGAGGCCTATCTGGCCAAGAACTGCTATGATTTCTTTGTGGATGATAAAATCATGCAACATAACATGCTGGCAGAAATTTGTCGTATGGCAAAGGAAGGTCATAGTGTGTTAAAGGTTTGCAAGCTGGCTTATGTGAAGTATTATGCAGAGAATCAGCAGGAAATCCGCAGAGAGGATGAGGAGATTCTCAGCAGCTTCTTGGATAGTCTGGTACAGGAAGGTATCTGTCTGAATTGTTTTCTGGAGTTGAAGCGTTACAGTAGGAAGGCATTACGTTTTGCTGACAAAACCATCGTGGAATATCATGCTTCGGCAGGCACACAGCCAAAGATTCATTACCTGATTATGAAGGGAAATGAAGAAAGCGGCGAGTATATGACAGATAGTATGCAGGTAGCATTAGGCGGTGTTTATTTCAAGGAATTCGTACTTTTCTTCGGGGAAAGTCTGCAATATTATATTGTGGAGGAGCAGGCTGGAGAAGAGAAGCTGACTCAGAGCGGTGTCTGTCACAGAACTGAAAATCCGGGAGAAGAGTCTGTGGGAAGGTACGGTGCCATAAACGATATCGTCATGAGCAAGGCTTTGCAGGATTATAATACCTTTGATACCTTGCTGGAGGAATATTACAAGAGAGAATTTTTCAATCAGGCATTGTTTGAATTAAGAAAGTAACGGAGGTGGGAATGGTGTTGGTAAATACAAGTGATGATAAACTGATAATAGGATATGATTTGGCTAACATCTGTTCCCAGATCAGTTATTCCTATATAAATGACGAAGGAAAGGTAGAAACCGTCTCTTCAGTAGCCGGGGAGGAGAATTTCGATATTCCCACGGTGTTATGTAAGAAATGTGGTCTGAATCAGTGGTTATTCGGAAAGGATGCCCTGCGGTATTATGAGGAGTATCCGGAACAGGGGATTTTAATAGACAATCTCTGGCAGCTGGCCTTGGCGGGAGAGCTGATTCAGGTGGAAGGAAAGAGCTATGAGCCGGAAGCACTTCTGACCTTATTTGTGAAACGCAGTCTGGGGCTGTTGTCCGGGATTTCTTCATTGGATAAGATACAGTCACTGATGTTTACCTGTGAGGAGCTTTCTGAGCGTGGGAAAGAGGTACTGCAGATTGTAAAAAACGGATTGGACTTGAAAAATACAGAAATTTTCATGCAGGACTATCGGGAGAGCTATTATGGTTATATGCTCTATCAGCCCTCAGATTTGTGGTTGTATGGCTCAGTATTAATGGATTATCGGGGAAACAGTCTCAAGCTTTTGCGATTGGAGAATAACAAGAATACCACGCCCATTGTGGTTTATATTTCCGGAGAGGAGTATTCTTTTCGGGGAGAAGATATAGAACTGTTGAAACTGGCGCGGGAACTATTCGGTGAGGAAAGGATTTCTTCGGTCTACTTAATCGGTGAGAAATTTACCGGTGGCTGGATGAAGGAGTCGTTGAAATATCTGTGCGACGGACGACGGGTTTTTCAGGGAAATAATTTATACAGTAAGGGTGCCTGCTTTTGTTTGCAGGAGAAGATGCGAACCAGTGAGGCCGGAAAACAGTATGTCTTTTTGGGACAAGACAAACTGAAGGCAAATGTGGGAATGAAAGTACTCAAGCGGGGCGAGGAGGCTTATTTCGCACTGCTGGATGCGGGAATTGACTGGTTTGAAATTGATTATGAATGTGAGGTCTATTTGCAGGATGAGAATTGCTTGGAGCTAACGGTAACACCGCTCATACATACTGCAGTAAAAAGGATAGAGATACCCTTGGAAGGTCTTGGCTTGAAAGAAGGGGAGAGTACCCGAGTGTATTTGCACTTTACGTTACTAAGCGAGAAGGTATTGTGTGTGGAGGTCGAGGACTTAGGCTTTGGATGCTTTAGAACTCCGGCAGAAACAAAGTGGAAGCATGAAATAACACTTTATGAATAGGTGAGGAAATGATGAAGGCAAGAGCATGTCTTGGAATTTATTCGAAAAATGCATATTATTTTGAACGGCTGGAGCTTTCGGTGTATTGTATGGAGGAGCTTGCCTTTTGCCTGAAGGAGTATGCCTTCCTGATAGGAACGGAGATTATGACTGACAGGATGCTGCAATTCATAGGGGCGGATTGTCAGGTGCCGGAGTTGGCCAGAGAGTTGTATCCCATGGTTCACCAAAAGGGAGCACTCAGCGTATTCGTAACAACGATTTTGGAGTATGTAGGCTTTTTCGAGCAGGCAGTGGTGCGACAGGTAGAGAATACCGTGCGTATGGGCTCCGGCTTGACAGATTATGAAAAGCAAAAGCTACAGATTGATTATTTGGTGGAAAAGAAAAAATATGCAGCTGCGGTGGAAGCCTACAAAGCATTGATACTGGATATGAAGGATGCCGGTGTGAATAACCCGAAGGAAGCTTCTGTGTTGGCAGATTTGTATTATAACAGAGGTGTGGTATACACCAGAATGTTGTTTTACAAGCAGGCTGCCAATGATTTTCAACGCTCTTATGAATTGAAAAGGGATAGGAGTACATTACAGAGCTTTTTCTTTGCCAAAAGGCTGGAACTTTCCGAGCAGGAGTATGTAAATCTGGTGGCACAGTATCCGGAGAGCTACGAGATTACATTGGAAGTAGAGCAGCGAATGGAGGCACTGGAGCAGCAGTGGAAGGAGACACACGAGTACGCCGGTTTGAAAAACATGCGTAAGTGGCGAACTGTGGGTGATAAGTATATGTACTATGAAGAAAGTGTTCAGATTGTGGATGCTTTGAAAGAGGAGTATAGGCGATGAAGTTTTTTGACAAGCTTTTCAAGCGAAAAAGAAATCGCGTGGAAGAAGAAAACTGGGAAGAAATCGTCTACACCAGAGATGGTGTGGATTTTGCAGATATGGAGGAGAGAACCCGGTATGTAGACAGTTGTTTGGAGCAGCTGGAGGAGGCCGCAAGAGAGCTGGAGCTGTTAAGCGGAGAGTATGCACTGGTTACGGCTTATTTGACGGATACTGAGGAAATCGAGGCGTTGCCGGAGGGAGAGCAGGAAACTCTGACTGCTGCGGCGAATCGATTGCGAATTGTGGAGCAGGAGCGAAAGGATTATCTGGAAAAGAAGGATAGGATGCCGGATTCTGTTTTTCATCGTATGCAGGAGAAGGAAGACGAGCTGGAGGGAGCTATTCGAAAATTAAAGGATGCAGAGAAGTATGGCGGTATCATAAAGCAGGATATGCAACGACTTTCCAGAGAACGACATGCTTATGAGTATCGTAAAGAAGAATTGTTGGGAATGATGGATAACATGCGTGGTATGCTGATTATCTTCGTGGCAGCTTTGATGGCATGCGTGTTGGTGTTGGCAATCCTACAGTTTGGTTTTCAGATGGATACGCAGATTGGTTATTTCATAGCTATTGTTTCCGTAGCCATAGCTTTTACGGTTATCTGGATGAAACATATGGATGCCAAGAAGGAACTGGTAAAGGTAGAAAAAGCCAATAACCGACTGATACAGCTACAGAATAAGGTGAAGATTAAGTATGTAAACAACACCAATCTGCTGAATTATTTGTACCTGAAGTATCAGGTGAAGAACTGCAAAAGTCTGGAAAAGCAGTATGCACAGTATCAGCAGGAGAAGGAAGAACGCAAACAGTATGCAGAAGCAGATGCCAAAAGAGAGTATTATGTGAAGATGCTGACAGAACAGCTTTCCCGATACCGCGTCAGATATCCGGAACGTTTTACTGCCAGAGTGGAAGCTTTGCTGGATCGTAAGGAATTGGTGGAGATGCGTCACGAGCTGATTATCCGCAGACAGGCACTGCGTAAGCAGATTGAATACAATAATGAAATCATCAAATCAGCCAAAAATGAGGTGACAGAAATCGCAAATGTATATCCGGCATACCAGGAGGAAATACTGGCGAGACTGGAAATGGCAGAGTTAAAAAAGCATTGAAAAGAGAGTGTTTTTCAAAAAGGAAAGGCTTAGGAAACAACGACTTTGGGTTGACATTATGCAGGGGTTATGATAACATACATTCAGCTTGACAAGCCACTGTGCTAAAGTGATGATATAAAAAAGCGGGCTTGCGGCCAGGAGGAGAGAGTATGAAAAAATTAGTAGCATTATTGTTGGTTGGTATGATGACCGTTGGCATGCTGACCGGTTGCGGACAGAACAATTCCGCAGATACCTTTATCGTAGGTTTTGACGCAGAGTTTCCGCCTTACGGATATCGTGATGACAATGGCGAGTATGTAGGTTTCGATTTGGATTTGGCTGCAGAGGTGGCAAAGAGAAATGATTGGGAGCTGGTAAAGCAGCCTATCGATTGGAATTCCAAGGATATGGAACTGGAATCAGAAGCCATTGACTGTATCTGGAACGGCTTCACCATGAATGGCAGAGAGACACAGTATACTTGGACAACACCTTATGTAGATAACAGTCAGGTGATTGTAGTGGCAGCAGATTCCGGTATTAAGACCAAGGCTGATTTGGCCGGAAAGATTGTTGCGGTACAGAAGGATTCTTCTGCACTGGCTGCTTTGAATGATGAGGAAAACAAAGAGAACATTGCACTTAGAGATTCCTTTGCGGATTTGGTAGAATATGCAAATTACAACACTGCTTTCATGGATTTGGAGCAGGGTGCAGTAGAAGCAGTAGCCATTGATATCGGTGTGGCTGCATACCAGATTGAACAGAGAGAAGCAGGTGCTTATGTAATGTTAGAGGAGAAGCTGGCAACCGAACAGTATGGTGTTGGTTTCCTGCTTGGAAATACAGAGCTTCGTGATACCGTTCAGAAAACTTTAAATGAAATGGTTGCAGACGGTACATTTATGAAGATTGCAGAAGAATGGGGATTGGCTGATAGTGTTTGTCTCGGCAAATAGCTTTTAGAGGGTTGCTGCAAAATGTAGCAGCCCTTCCTTTGTTTTACGTAAGATAGATAGGGAAAGGGTTGGTTACCGTATATGAATATCTGGTCCATGATTGTACAATTATCAGAAGGCTTTTTGGTGACAGTGGAAATCTTTGTATTAACATTGTTATTTTCCATGCCGTTGGGAATGCTGGTGGCATTCGGGCGTATGTCGAAAAATGTCATACTGCGAACTTTTACTAAGGCATACATTTCCATTATGCGAGGAACGCCGCTGATGTTGCAAATCATGGTAGTATACTTCGGACCCTATTATGTGTTTGGGTTGAGAATGGGAACCGGCTATCGCTTCCCTGCGGTAATCATTGCTTTTGTGATTAACTATGCGGCATATTTTGCGGAAATTTATCGTGCCGGTATTGAAGCCATCCCTTTGGGACAGTATGAGGCGGCAAATGTACTGGGCTATAGTAAGGTACAGACTTTTTTCAAAATCATTTTGCCGCAGGTGATTAAGAGAGTATTGCCTCCGGTTACCAATGAAACTATTACTTTGGTAAAGGACACTTCGCTGGCTTTCACCATATCCTTGGCGGAAATGTTTTCCGTGGCAGAAGAAATCAGTGCGGCAAAGGCTAATATCATGCCTCTGATGGCAGCCGGTGTATTTTATTATGTATTTAATCTGTTGGTAGCAACTGTGATGGAAAAGATAGAAAAGAAGCTGTCTTATTATCGTTAGTATGACAGGAGGTATGTATGAAGCTGTTAGAAATCAATCACTTAAAAAAGAGCTTTGAGGGGTTAGATGTTTTGAAGGATATTTCTCTGTCAGTGGAGGAAGGAGAAGTGATTTCCATTATCGGACCTTCCGGTTCCGGTAAGTCTACCTTGCTTCGTTGTGCTACCCTATTGGAAACAATGGATGGCGGAGAATTGATTTATATGGGGGAAACGGCAGCAGAAGGAGAACCTTGTGTATATGCACCCAAGGCACAGTTAAAGAAAATAAAAAAGTGTTTCGGACTGGTTTTTCAGAATTTTAATTTGTTTCCGCATTATACGGTGATGAAGAATATTATTGATGCACCTGTCAGTGTGGAAAAAATATCCAAAAAGGAAGCACAGGAGCGTGCGAATAAGCTGTTGAAGCAGTTGGGACTGGAGGAGAAGGCGAATGCATATCCTTTTCAGTTATCCGGCGGACAGCAACAACGAGTATCCATCGCCAGAGCATTGGCATTGCAGCCGAAGATATTATTTTTTGATGAACCGACCTCTGCACTTGACCCGGAGCTTACCATAGAAGTGCTGAAGGTTATCAAGGAACTGGCAAAAGAGAAAATGACAATGATTATTGTGACACATGAGATGCAGTTTGCAAAGGAGGTTTCCGACCGGATTATTTTCATGGAACAGGGAGTGATTCAGGAGCAGGGGACACCGGAGGAGATTTTTGCATCCAATAATGCAAGAGTAAGAGAATTTATCGGTAAAATGAACAGTTAAGGAAGGAAAAGACAATGGGCGGATTTTTTGGCGTGGCATCAAAAGAGGATTGTGTTTTTGATTTATTTTTCGGAACGGACTATCATTCGCATTTAGGAACCAGAAGAGCCGGTATGGCTGTATACAGTGATAAAAAAGGATTTGACAGAGCGATTCATAACATTGAAAATTCTCCTTTTCGTACCAAGTTTGATAAGGATGTAAATACTATGCAGGGTAATCTGGGAATTGGTTGTATTTCCGATTATGAACCGCAGCCGTTGTTGGTACGTTCCCATCACGGAACCTATGCGATTTCTACGGTGGGTAAAATCAATAATATGGATAATATAGTAGAGGGTCTTTTTGCAAAGGGAAATTCCCACTTTTTGGAAATGAGTGGCGGTGATATCAATGCTACGGAATTAGTGGCGGCTATTATAAATCAGCGGGAAAATTTGGTAGAGGGTATACAATATGCACAGGAGTTGATTGAAGGCTCCATGAGCATCATGTTGTTAACGCCCAAGGGGATTTATGTGGCCAGAGACCGATTGGGACGTACTCCTATTGCAATAGGTAAAAAGGAGAATGCGTATTGTGCTGCCTTTGAAAGCTTTGCGTATTTGAATTTGGGATATCAGGATGTAAAGGAACTGGGACCCGGAGAAATCGCAGTGATTACACCGGAGAGTATGACTACACTGGTACAGCCGGGGAAGGATATGAAAATCTGTACCTTCCTGTGGGTGTATTATGGATATCCGTCCTCCTCTTATGAAGGTATGAGTGTGGAGCAGATGAGATACAATTGTGGTGCGAAGCTGGCAGACAGAGATACAGTGGAGCCGGATATTGTAGCAGGTGTACCGGATTCCGGATTGGCACATGCGATTGGTTATGCAAATCGTTCCGGAATTCCGTTCTCCAGACCATTTATTAAATATACTCCTACCTGGGCACGTTCTTTTATGCCGACCATTCAGACCCAGCGTAATCTGATTGCCAAGATGAAGCTGATACCGGTGCATGATTTGATACAGGACAAGAGCCTGCTTTTGATTGATGATTCTATTGTTAGAGGTACTCAGTTGGGAGAAACCACAGAATTTTTATATCAAAGCGGTGCCAAGGAGGTACACATTCGTCCGGCATGTCCTCCTTTGATGTATGGTTGTAAGTATTTGAATTTCTCCCGTTCTTCTTCTGAAATGGACCTGATTACCAGAAGAGTATTGAAGGAAATCGAGCAGGAGGGCAAGGAGATTGATCTGAAGGATTATGTGAATCCGGAGACTGCTGAGTATCAGGATATGGTAGAGCGTATTCGAAAGAAGCTGAACTTTACTACGCTGAGATATCATCGTTTGGATGATATGATGGATGCAGTGGGTATTGACCGTTCTAAGCTTTGTACCTACTGCTGGGATGGTAGAGAGTAATGATTAAAAATATTATTTTTGATATCGGAAATGTACTGGTAGCTTTTGATTTTTGGAACTTTTACAGAAGCTTTGGCTATGAAGAAGAAATGGTACAGAGATTGGCGAAGGCGACAGCACTGAGCCCGGTTTGGAATGAGCTGGACAGAGGAGCTGTGCCCTTCGAGGAAATACTGCAGGGCTTTGTGAAGAATGACCCGGAGTTGGAACCGGTGATACGCAGAACCTTTGAAAGTGTGGAAGGGCTTTTGTATAAGTATGAGTATGTGGATGCATGGCTGCAGGAGCTTCGGGACAAGGGATATAAATTGTATTATTTGTCTAATTTTTTCCAAAAGGCAGAGGCGGACTGCGCTGCGGAAATAGATTTTTTGTCAGGCATGGATGGTGGCATATTGTCTTATCAGGAAAGGCTGACGAAGCCGGAGCCTGCTATTTATCAATTGTTATTGAATAGGTATGGCTTGCTTGCAGAGGAATGTGTATTTTTGGATGATACGGAGAAAAATATCAAGGGTGCTGAGGCAGAAGGAATGCATGGTATTTTGTTTCGAAGCAGGGAACAGGCAGTGGAAGAATTAAAGAAGTTGGGTGTGAACCTATAGCATGTGAAAGGACCGTTTCCCGGGAGGGAGACAGTCCTTTTATTGATGTCCATATTTACTAATTTGCTTATTTACAGATTTACATAGTGTTATTTAGCCTTGCGTTTCTTCGTCGTCTAATTTCAAATCTTTCAAATAATCCGGGTCTGCAATGGTATGACGGTTTGTCAGTTTGCCATACATCCAGATGTATATCCAGAGAAGCACCGGTACGGCAACTGTTGCCACCAGGCATGCCTGAAACATTCTGCCGGAGCCATCCGGATTAAAGATGGCAACGAAGAGAGTGACGAGATATAAAGCAACCAACAGAAATACACCGATGAGTGCCACAATCTGTTTGGAGGTAATTTTTTTCTTGGAGTTTTTATTATCTTTCATAAGAAATCCTTTCTGTGAAGCATGTAAATTAGGTTTTTTATCAGAATAGCATTTTTCGGAAATTTACGCAACAAAAATTCCCGAACCTATCTGCAATAAGCTCGGGAATTTGATAAGGGGAGGATTTAAACAAAGAGGATTTACAAAGATTTATAACCATTTATCTGAATGGTTATAAGATTATTTTACCTCAAAATAAGTTTATAGTAATTTATATTGGTTTACTGGTTTTGTGTCAGAAAATGTGTCAAGGGTAAGAGTAGATTATAGTTATATCAGACTATAGCTACTCTATTTTTGTATACTCAAAAAGGAAATTTACAAGGTAAATTTCAAGGATATTTGAGGAGTGTATTTGACATGGAAAAAGAGTATAGTTTAGAAAAACAAGTCGAAAGAAGGGGGTATATGCAAGCTGAAAGTGAATTAACACCTGTTGATTTGACTGGAGTGTATAAAGAGATTGCAGAGGTTGTAGGAGTACCTGTGGCACTTGCAATGCATAGCATTTATCAAGGGCAACAGATTACCTTTCCTAAGAAACTATACACACAATCATACATCCTACAACAGGTAGAGCGTAGCGAAAATGCTACTAACATACGAAGTATCGCTGTGAAATATGGTTATACAGAGCGGAGGCTTCGACAAATTATCAAAGAAAGTAAAATGGAAAACCAAGGAGGAGAAGTAGCATGTCAGAAATAATGGTTATTATACTTGCGGTGAGTGGTTTAATTATTATTGTAATGACTTTAATGCGAAGCATCGCACGAACAAAAAGCTCTGTACGTTGGGTAAAAGGTATAAGCTTTAAAGACAAGAAAACGGAAGAGGAAATATTTGAATGTGTAAAAAGGATTAACCATCCAGCGGTAACATCTGTTGATTACAATGCGGAAGGTAAAATAGTAGTTCATACTTCAATGTACGATTTCCCTGTAGAAGTTACGCAAAATCAAGAAGGAAATACTACCATTGGTTTTATTGTTAATTGGATTAAAATGTCTAAACGGAAGCGTAAAAAGATAGCATTTCTGTTTGATGAATTGTGCCTGTTTTTAAAACATGTAGTGGAAAATAAAGATTTATCAGAAGCTATGGAAGTATATGAGAAAAATGTTAAATTTGCTAAGATTTATAAAATTGTGGGTACGGTACTTATAGTGGCATTTGTATTATTTATTCTTACGAGTGAAATGTAATGGAGGAATACATATGGAAGTAATAGCTTGGATTTTGTTCATAGCGTATATAATAGCTGGCTGGTGGGCAGTAAATGTAGTGTGGTATTCTAAAAGGGTTTATGTTGTGCATGATACAATCAAATTCTATGCAGGAAAATTATTTCTTGCAGTGTTTGTAGGATGGTTTTGTATACCAATAGCTATTATAATGAAATTGATTGGAAAATAAAGTTTTGTAGATGATAAGAGGTGCAGTTATTGTGCCTCTTATTTCTTTGTACGAAAAGGAGGAATGGACATGAAGCAGATAGGGAAAGAAATACTTGTTCGACTTACAGTAATCGTAGTGGTTTACTCAGTTCAGCTGGTCGAAAAGTGGGTAATTGCTGGTACAAATAAGTAGTAAAAAGAGGGTAATACCTCTTTTTTTGCTTTGAAGAGTAGATGTAGGGATAATTGTGTTATATAATAAAATTGATGAATGGAGGTGGAGTATGTACTATTTTCAAGACTGTTTGGAAAAATTGGAAACTAAATATACGCAGTATTCGATTAGTGATAACGATATTATATATGTGCATAATAGCAAAGGAAGAGAAGCTATTGCAAAAAAATATCCAAATTTAAAAATAGAAAATCATGGTTATGTAGAGGATGATTTTTGGATTGATATATGTTTGGTTATTGGCAGCAAAAAGTGGAAAATATCGGTAACAGTACAAGAAAATATGAAATTAGAGTTTGAGAAGGGAGAAATATTAGAAGTTTACAAAGATAAGTGGATTTTGAATAAGGAAAAACTTCAATTTCTCATAGAGAAATATATTAAGTTTTGTGTAAGAGATTATATTGCAAAAAACCAAGATATTTATGCAAGATGTGGTTGGAAAAAATTTGATGATGTATACGAATTTAAATCGGTAACAAATAGAGGATGTGATACGACATTTATTCCAAATATGTTTGGCGGTATGCGTTTTCATAGTACGCTGGACAGAGATAACCTTTTATCGAAAGACGCAATGAAATTTTTGTCTTGGATATTAACAGAGGAGAAAGTGTTGCAAATATATGCTTATACTATACATTCAGTGTTATGGGATTTTAAGTACCAGTATAAGCTGAATAACTATTTTCTGAGTAATAATTATGTGGAAAATTTCGATAGTATTTTTTTCTCTATCTGTATTTATGGAAATGAATTTGTCAAAGTAAAAGCAATTGCAAACGTGTTGTCTAATTTATTTGATAATCCTAAAAAGGATTGGAAAAATATACCAAAGACGCCTCATTTTTCTGCAACATCCGTGGTTGACAGAATTGATAGTTTGAAGCGTTATAGTAGTGTGCCTGTTATTGTGACATCAAAGACAAATCATATTATAAAGTCCGCAAAAGTGTTGAAGGAATTATATATAAAACGAAGAACAGGAAAATTATTTTTGTTTCCTGTATATATTAACGATACAGCCATAAACGTTGATGAAATGCTTAATATTGGTATTGATAATATTAAGCTACCTTTTGCTCTAAACGATAAAGAGGCTATATGGAAAATGCATCATGGTGCATTGGAGTTATTGTATTATTTTCTTTTGTTTTTATGTAAATTAGACATACAAAGTCAGGTGGAATTACGAGAAAGGGAAGCTGTATGGACTAATATACGAAGAAATGTTGATGGGGATAAATTTATGGCGATGAAGGAGTTAAATTTATCCGAGGAGGAAGATGCAGTATGGTTAAACGATAATCTTCCCACATTTCTGTTATATGTGGCATTATATGACTTTGGATTGTTTTTAAATTACATAGGGTATCAAGAGCAGGCTGTTAAGTTAAAAAAACTATATCGGAAAGCTTTTATAGATAGTCCGTTGCCATGCGATAAGGGGAGTAATTTGCAAAATTTCTTCGATGACAAGGAATACCTGCGATGCATGGGTAACATGATAAAAATACACCTTTCTAAGCAGGCAGATTGGTTATTCGAAGGGAATGAACCTAGGGGGATGAAGGAAAGGTGCTACTATCTTTTAAAAAGTGAGTGGTATGAGCATTTTTGTAAAGTTGTAAAAAGTGAAGGTCTGTCCAATATCAGTGAACGTAATATGATGGCAATATTAAAACAGAGGCACTTGCTAAAAAGGCAAAAGGGCAGTAGTGCTAATGTTGTATTGCGTAAGGGGCAATATTATCTGGCAGTATTGGCGAACGAGTTTCACGAAAACCTTCAAATGTGATGCCGTATTCAAATAAAATTTGTTCAATAAACAATCGTAATTTTACCAGTTGCCTTTTATTTAGGCGATACCGTTTGCCGGTATGATAATTTATTGGGTTTAAGGCAAAGTGTAAATGTTTGTGACAAGGTAATCCATCATTATCAAATTCATGCAATGCAAAAACGATTTGATAATTGGCAAAGTAATCAATAATTTTATAGCCTATGTAATTAAGGTCTGAATAATTTAAAGGTTCATTTGGCGAAAAGTCAAGATGAAAATGCCGTATGCGTTTTCCATTCTCTTTTCGCCAATATATTTGAACGTTCTCAAAGCACTTGGCAGTTTTATAAGCGTCTGCGTTGCAAGCGTGGGTTCTATTGCTTATACAATAGGGATTTTTCATGGGATTAGTGATGTAGCGTATTAAATTGAAAATTGCGTCACGAGATTTATAACTCCCTTTTACAATACTAAAATATGCCATGTTCGTTTAATATCCTTTCCAATTTCTTTATAAAATCCTTCTTTCCTATGACGTTACTATGATATTGGTTTACGAGTTTTTGAATATCTAAGAGTACGTCTTTTTCATAAGTGTTCGAAGTATTATTGATAGCTAAACAGCTATGTACAATATAGTCACTCAAATTCATTGAGGCTTTAGTGGCTTTCTTTTTGATTTCATTGTATTCTTTTGCAGTAACTCTTGCAGATAAATTTTTGTTCTTATTCATATTATTCACTCCAATATTATATTTTATATTTTATATTTCATAGATTAAATAGTTATAAAATATTTTATCTATAGGTCTTTTTATTACTTGATTATTTATATGGATTTTTCTTTTTATGATTAGATATAAAAAGAGCTAATAAAAATTTAGCAAAATGTAGTACATGCATAAATTAGTACATAATGCACTGTACTACGAATGAATTACACATATGTTATACATAAATATTTTTTTATTTGCTTCTTAACGGTCATGTAATACAAAATGACTGGAGGTTTTTTTGAAATGAAAAGCAAGAAGTTAGAGACATATATTATTACAGAGAAACCAGTAGACAAATATAAAAAAGCAGAAGTGAGATTAGATGAAAAAAGGTGCTTAACAATATTAGAGTTTATGGATTATTGTGGTGTGGGAAGAAATAATGCATTTAAGCTTGCTGAAATGGCAAATGCAAAAGTAACTGTAGGAAAGAAAATTTTAGTAGACAGAATAGCCTTTGATAAATGGCTGGAAGAACAAGAAAAATATAATGAGGGAAAGCTCATATAAAATCTGGAGGTGAATGGGTATGGAGAGCAAGGAAAAGAAATTGCCAAAGGGGATAAGTTTGCGTAAAGATGGGCGATATATGGGAAGGGTTACCTTTGAAGGTGAAACTGTTACTGTATATGGCAGTACTGTATCGGAAACTAGAAAAAAACTGGATGAAAAAAGATATGAATTGCAACATGGGTTATTCTGTAAAGAAACAGATATGACAGTAAAGGCATGGTTCGAAGTATGGATAAAGGAATATAAAAGCTTAACAATAAAGCAGGGTACAGTAAAATTGTATACTTGCTATTTTTATACCTACATAGACAAGGCAGTTGGTAAGAAAAAGTTAAAAGACATTCGTGCGGAACATATCCAAAAGATTTATAACGATATGCATAGAATGCAGTATAGCCATAAAACGATTGAACTTGTTTCGGGAGTTTTGAGTGGAATGTTTAAGCAGGCTTTGAAAAATGAAATGATTAACAAAAACCCTGTACCATTGGCAACTTTACCTAAAGGAGGTGAGAAAAAGGAGAGAAGAGTGTTGACGAAAGAGGAACAAAGTACATTTTTAGCATATGCAAGGCAAAGCCAATATGCAAGAATATTTGAGTTTGCACTAAGTACTGGTATGCGTGGTGGGGAAATCAAAGGGCTACTGTGGGAAAATGTAGATTTTCAAAAAAAATTGATTTATGTCAAAGTGACATTGAATAAGGATGGCATAGGATTTTATTTGGGTTCGCCAAAGACAAGTAGCAGTGTTAGGACTATACCTATGATGGACAATGTGTATGCGTTATTGAAGAAGCAGAAAGCATGGCAAGCGGAAATGCGTTTGAAACTGGGAGAAGAATGGAAACCATGTGATGGATTAAATAATTTAGTATTTACAACCAATGTAGGAAGTCCTATTGACAAAGAGTATTTAAAGAATAGTATGGATGGAATTGTTAAACGTATCAATGCTGATGGGATAGAGTTTGAACACATTACCATGCATACATTTCGTCATTCTTTTGCTACAAGATGTATCGAAAGTGGAATGAACCCACAAACATTAAAAGCTATATTAGGACACAGTAAGCTTTCTATGACAATGGATTTATACGCACATGTATTACCTGATACAAAGGCAGAAGAAATGCAAAAAATAGCCAATTTATTTTGAAAGTTGTGTCAAAATTGTGTCAAAACTGGTTCAGAGAATAAAAAAAGCACGAAAAATCCCCGAACTTACGTTATTTTAAGCCCGGGGATACTTAAGGGGAGGATTTAAGTATTATTCTTATCTTTGGTAAGATCAAAGGAGGGGTCCAATGATAATACTAGTATGGGAAAGTTTTTTTGAAAATATACATCTTTTTTTCACGTTTTTATTGTTTTCATGAGGATTTTGTTATATACTATTACGGTATAGGGACGATTTATATGCCCAAAGCAAAAGAGCTTGCATGAGACAAGCAGTAGAAAGGTATGGTATTTAGAAATGGCTTTATTAGCACAGTGGAGAGAAGTTGCATATAATGAAGAGCTGGGAAGAGACAAACTTCAGCAGTTCTGGGGTGCATACTTTCAGAAGGAAAAGGAAATTTATCAGCAGTTATTAGCAAATCCGGATGAGGAAGTAAAGGGAACCGTAAAGGAATTGGCGGATAAGTATGATGTTTCTCTTATGACAATGGTTGGTTTCCTGGATGGTATCAATGACAGCTTGAAGAAAGCAAATCCTATCGAAGAGATGGAAGAGGATACCGAAGTTAGTCTTGCATTTGATAAAGCACTTTTATATAAGAACATGGTTGCTGCAGAGGCTGACTGGTTATATGGTTTGGAAGAGTGGAATGCTATCTTTGATGAAGCTACTAGAAAGGCTCTTTACAAGGAGCAGAAGTCTTCTACTACTATCAAGAAGGAAGCAAAGGTATATCCTAACGATCCCTGCCCATGCGGAAGCGGAAAGAAGTATAAGAAGTGCTGTGGCAAAAAATAATTTTGTAACTGCAGTAGTAAAATAAGTAGAAGGAGAGTCCTCAGGCCGAATGCTTGGGGACTTTTTTAGAAGGGAGTAGTCCATGAAGAAGCAGGCATTTAATCCGTATTTGCCATCCTGGGAATATATTCCGGATGGAGAACCTTATGTTTTTGGTGACAGAGTGTATGTGTATGGTTCCCATGATTTTTACAATGGTCATGTTTTTTGTTTGGGAGACTACGTATGTTGGTCGGCTCCGGTAGACGATTTGGGGGACTGGCGTTATGAGGGCGTGATTTATCCCAAAACAGCAGACCCTTTGAATAAAGAGGGCAAGATGTGTTTATATGCACCGGATGTGACCGTAGGACCGGATGGCAGATATTATTTGTATTATGTGTTGGATCATGTATCTGTGGTATCGGTGGCAGTGTGTGATACTCCGGCAGGAGAGTATGAATTTTATGGCTATGTGCACTATGCAGACGGTACACGACTGGGAGACAGGCCGGGGGATGAACCGCAGTTTGACCCGGGAGTGTTAACAGAGGGAAATAAGACTTATTTGTATACCGGCTTTTGTGGCAGAGGTGACAAGTCCAGAACCGGCTCCAAGGTAGTGGTTCTGGGTGCGGATATGCTTACCATATTGGAGAATCCGGTATTAGTGGTTCCGGGATGTGAATATGGTCAGGGCAGTAGCTTTGAGGGACATGAATTCTTCGAAGCTTCCTCTATTCGTAAAGTGGAGGATACCTATTACTTTATTTATTCTTCTGTGGTAATGCATGAGCTTTGCTATGCCACCAGTAAGAGTCCGGTAAGCGGATTTACCTATGGTGGAGTATTGGTCAGCAACTGTGATATGCATATTGATACTTACAAGCCGGCGGATATGCCTATGGCTTATGGTGCCAACAATCATGGCAGTATGGTGCAGATAAAGGATGACTGGTATATTTTTTATCACCGTCAGACCAATGGTACCTGGTACAGCAGACAGGGCTGTGCAGAAAAACTGACGATTCTGCCGGACGGCAGCATCCCGCAGGTGGAGATTACCTCTTGTGGCTTGAACGGAGGTCCCTTGGCGGGAAAGGGAGAGTATCCGGCCTATCTGGCATGTCATTTGTTCTATGAAAAACCATCTATGTATGTAGGAGACAGCAGAGCTCCAAAGGTAATGCAGGATGGCAGAGACGGTGATGAAGAGATTGGTTATATTGGCAATATTCAGGATACAGCTACCGCAGGTTTTAAGTATTTCGACTGTCAGGATGTGAAGGAAATCCGCATTCAGACAAGAGGCTATGGAGATGGTGAATTTGAAGTGAAAACTGCCTGGGATGGCGAAGTGCTTGCCCGGATAAAAATACAGTATACTAATGTATGGGAGGAATATACTGCACCGATTGCCATACCGGATGGTGTACAGGCAATTTACATTACCTATCGCGGTGGTGGAAATGTGGCATTGTGTTCCTTTGCATTATATTAAGGTTATAGTAAGATAAAAAAGAGGCTGCCGCCTCCGAGTTGTTCGGAAACGGCAGTCCCTTTTCTTTTATACGAAAGTTACTGATGCAGAAATTTGCCTGTAGGCATTATTTCATCTGCTCTTCCTGCTTCTTGATCATTCTACGAACCATCTCACCGCCGATAGAACCTGCTTCACGAGAGGTTAAGTCACCATTATAACCTTCCTTAAGGTTTACACCGAGTTCGGATGCTACTTCAGTCTTAAAACGATCCATTGCAGCCTTAGCTTCAGGAACTTCCATTCTGTTAGATCTGCTGTTCATGTTTTTTTCCTCCTATTTTTCTATTGTCTGTATTTCCAAGATAAGTGCGTCTGACTGGCACTTATCCCGGATGATTTTCCGTTTTTAAGTGTTCGTCATCACTTATCTTGGTAATAGTATGAGCAATCAAAATAGATTTATGTTGGTAAGTTTTTCATATAAAGCCGGCTTTTCATTGACAGTAAAAAGGGTATTCTTTATAATAAAGTTTGAAATTTGGAAGCCATGGCTGACAAAAATCAAAAGAAAAATAAAAACTGATGACAAAGACAGAATGTCTGCGTAGAAAGGAAGAACACATGAAAAAGGTATTCAAGAAAGTAGTGGCGGCAGGCTTAAGCATGCTGCTGGCATTGAGTGTGCTGACCGGTTGCGGCAGTGCGGAGGAAGAGAAGATGACAGTGAGGGTAGGAGGTATGAAGGGACCTACTTCCATGGGACTTCTCTTTTTAAAGGAAGAGAGCGAAGCCGGCGAGGCTTTGGAAAATTATGAATTCACTATGGTAACATCATCAGATGAACTGCTTCCTCTGATGATGAAAGGGGAAATGGATATTGCTCTGGTGCCGGCAAATGTAGCAAGTGTGCTGTATAACAAAACCGAGGGCGGCATTTCTGTAATTGATATTAATACACTGGGAGTTTTGTATATGGTGTCCGGTGATAACAGCATCAGTAAGGTGGAGGATTTGAAGGGGAAAACCATTTATCTCACCGGAAAGGGAACCACACCGGATTATGTGTTACATTATATTTTGACAGGGAATGGTTTGAGCGAAAGTGATGTGACCTTGGAATACAAGTCAGAGGCAACAGAGGTGGCGGCACTTTTAGCGGAGAATCCTGCGGCAATCGGTTTGTTACCCCAGCCTTTTGTAACTGTTGCCTGCAGCCAGAATGAAGCACTCAGCGTGGTAATGGATATGAATGAGCAGTGGAGTTTGTTGCAAGGTGAGAATGGTAGCCGCATGGTTACCGGTGTTACTGTAGTGCGCAATGCCTTTTTGGAAGAAAATGAGAAGGCAGTGAAACATTTCCTGCAAGAACATCAGGAAAGCACCGATGCAATCAATTCAAATGTGGAAAAAGGTGCGGAATTGGCTGCAAATGCAGGAATTATTGCAAAAGCACCGATCGCACAGAAGGCAATCCCTAAATGTAATATTACTTATATCGACGGAGCAGAGATGAAGCAGGCTTTGTCCGGCTATTTGCAGGTATTGTTCGAGCAGAATGCTGCTTCTGTGGGTGGTAAGCTTCCCGAAGAGGGATTCTATTATATACAGTGATGAAGAAGAATTGGATAAATTGGATAAGAAAGATATTTATTATAATCGGTTGGCTTTTGGTCTGGCAATTATTGAGCCTATGGGTGGATAATCGTATTTTACTGGTAGGTCCGGTGGAGACCGTGAAGGTACTGGTTCAGCTCCTGTTGGAAGGAAGCTTTTGGAAGGCTTGTATGGGGACCCTGCTTCGTATCAGCATGGGCTTTCTGGCAGGTACGTTTCTGGGGATAGTGTTGGCAATTCTCAGTGCCCGACATAAGCTCCTGGAGGAGATACTGGCTCCGCCCATGACCTTGATAAAGGCGGTTCCGGTGGCTTCCTTTGTGGTGATTTTCCTGATTTGGTGGGGCTCGGCACAGTTGGCGACGGTGATTAGCTTTTGCATTGTGCTGCCGAATTTATATGTGAATACACTGGAAGGAATCAAGAGTACGGATAGAAGACTTCTGGAGATGGCTCGGGTATTTGAGCTGCCGGTATGGAACCGTTTCTTCTATATATATCGTCCTGCACTGTGTCCCTTCTGGGATAGTGCAGTGAAGCTGGCGGTAGGTATGAGCTGGAAGTCCGGAGTGGCGGCAGAGGTGATAGGACTCCCTGCCAATGCTATCGGAGAGCAGCTTTATATGTCCAAAATTTATTTGGACACTTCCGGGGTGCTGGCATGGACTATCGTGATTATTCTGCTGAGTACCGGCTTCGAGAGAGCAGTGTTGTGGTTGTGGAAATGTTTTTGCAGTTGGGAACCGGTCTGCAAGCCGGCTGTGAAAGCTTCTGTTACGGAACTTCAGAAGAAATCTCTTTGTTTGAAAAAGGTGACGAAAAAATATCATGAAGAAGTTGTTTTAGAGGATTTCTCTGCAGAATATGAGCCCGGTAGGGTATATTTACTGAACAGTCCGTCGGGAAGTGGCAAGACTACTCTGCTTCGCTTGGTGGCAGGGCTGGAGCAGCCCGATGAGGGTTTCGTGGAACGTGGTGGAGCCCGGATTGCCTTTTTGTTTCAGGAGGACAGACTGTGCGAGGAATATAGTGCTCTGAAGAATGTGGAAATGATTACAGGAAATAAGGTACAGGCTCGTGAGCGGTTACTGCAGTTATTGGAGGCAGAGGATTTGGAGAAACCCTGCAGGGAACTGAGCGGTGGTATGAAGAGACGAGTGGCATTGGCGAGAGCTCTGGCGGCGGAGGCAGATATTTTGCTGCTGGATGAACCTTACACCGGGTTGGATGAAGTCAATCGGGAAAAGGTGCGAAGCTGTATCGCTGAGCATACGCAAGGACGCATCGTATTGCTGGCCAGCCATGTAGAATAGGGGGAGCAGGATGGAAACACGAGTGGCTTTGGTAGGGATTATTGTAGAGGATACAGCTTCTGTGGAAAGGCTGAATCAGCTGCTTCATGAATATGGAGAGTATATTATCGGCAGGATGGGAATCCCTCATCGGGAGAAGCAGATGAATGTCATCAGTATTGTGATAGATGCGCCTCAGGAAGTAATCAGTGCCCTATCCGGCAAGGTGGGAATGCTCCATGGAGTGAACAGTAAAGTGATTTATAGTAAGAAATAGCGGAAAATCCTATAAAAACATTTGCAGATTCTTGATTTGTGTGCTATAATCGTACAATGACTGTGACTATGTCCGAAAATAATTAAGACATATTCATTATATAGGACCGAAAGGGCAATGAAGGAGGAAATGTAACAATGAGTTTACAGGTAGAAAAGTTAGAAAAGAACATGGCAAAGCTGACCATTGAAGTACCCGCTGAGGAATTGGACAAGGCAATTGAAAATGCTTATCAGAAGAGCAAGGGTAAAATCAGCATTCCCGGTTTCCGTAAGGGAAAAGCTCCTCGTAAGATGATCGAGCAGATGTATGGCAAGGAAGTATTTTATGAAGATGCAGCAAACGAGTTGATTCCGGAAGCTTATGAGAAGGCATATGATGAGAGCGATTTGGATATCGTATCTTCTCCGAAGATTGATGTAGTTCAGTTAGAGGCTGGCAAGGCTTTCATCTTTACTGCAGAAGTAGCACTGAAGCCGGAAGTAACCTTGGGTACCTACAAGGGTATAAAGGTTGACAAGATTGATGTAGAAGTAACCGAAGACGAAATCAATACAGAAATCGCCAGAGAGAGAGAAAACTGTGCAAGAACCATTCCTGTAACCGATAGAGCTGTTAAGGATGGCGATATGACAGTTATCGATTTCGAAGGTTTTGTAGACGGTGTAGCATTTGCAGGTGGTAAGGGTACCGATTATCCTTTGACCATCGGCTCCGGTGCATTCATTCCCGGTTTTGAAGAAGCACTTATCGGTGCTGAAATCGGCGTAGAGACCGATGTAAATGTAACCTTCCCTGAAGAATATCAGGCAGAAGAGCTGGCTGGCAAGGCAGCAGTATTTAAGTGTACCGTAAAGGAAATCAAGGAGAAGGAGCTTCCTGAGTTGGATGACGATTTCGCAAGTGAAGTTTCTGAATACGATACCTTTGAAGAATACAAGGAAAGCGTAAAGAAGGGCTTGGCTGCCAAGAAGGCAGACGATGCAAAGGCAGCTAAGGAAGATGCTGTAATCGATGCAATTATCGCAGAAGCTACTATGGAGATTCCGGATGCTATGGTAGAAACCCAGCAGAGACAGATGGTAGAGGATTTCGCACAGAGAATTCAGTCTCAGGGTCTTTCTATGGAGCAGTATATGCAGTTCACCGGTTTGACTCCTCAGATGCTGTTAGAGCAGATTAAGCCTCAGGCTATGAAGAGAATCCAGTCTCGTCTGGTTTTGGAAGCAGTTGTTGCTGCTGAGAAGATTGAAGCTACCGAAGAAGATTTCGAAGCAGAAGTAACCAAGATGGCGGAAGCGTACAAGATGGAGAACGACAAGGTGAAGGAATTACTTGGCGAAGCAGGCAAGAAGTCCGTTATGGAAGACCTTTGCATCGCTAAGGCTGTAGATTTTGTAGTAGAAAATGCTGTAGAAGCATAATATTACAAAGAAAATCATAATAAAAATAGCAAAATTCGAACAGAGGATTAAGTTTTTCTTAAATCCTCTGTTTATGCTTGAAATGATAGTTTGTGTAGGCTATTATGAATAAGACTAATAATGTAAAATATTGGTATGCCTGTAAACTCAGGCAGAATGGAGGGTAATATGAGTTTAGTACCTTATGTCATTGAACAAACCAGTAAGGGTGAAAGATCCTATGATATTTATTCCAGACTTTTAAAGGACAGAATTATTTTCTTGGGCGAAGAAGTAAATGAAGTGACTGCCAGCTTGGTAGTGGCTCAGCTTTTGTTCCTTGAGTCTGAGGATCCGGAGAAGGATATTCATTTGTATATTAACAGTCCCGGAGGAAGTGTAACCGCAGGTATGGCAATCTATGATACCATGCAGTATATTAAGTGTGACGTTTCTACCGTATGTATCGGTATGGCAGCCAGCATGGGAGCATTCCTTCTGGCAGGTGGCGCAAAGGGTAAGAGATATGCGCTTCCCAATGCAGAAGTAATGATTCATCAGCCTCTCGGTGGTACACAGGGGCAGGCAACTGAAATCGAAATTGCTGCAAAGCATATTTTGAAGACAAAAGAGAAGTTGAATCGTATTTTGGCAGAGAACACCGGAAGAGATTACGAAATCATTTGTGCAGATACTGAGCGTGATAACTGGAAGAGTGCACAGGAAGCTTGCGAGTATGGTTTGATTGATAAGGTAATTACCTCTCATGCTTCTGTTTAATACAGAGTGTGGGGGAAGTTTGACAGGAGTAAAATAAATGGCAGGAAAAACAGTTGGTGGCGATGTTCGTTGTTCCTTTTGTAACAAAACCCAGAAGCAGGTGCGTAAGCTGATTGCAGGTCCTAATGGAGTATACATTTGTGATGAGTGTATTGAAATCTGTGAGGATATTCTGGAAGAGGAATTGACGGATGAGGATGAGGCAGAAGCAGCCTATGACATTAATTTGCTGAAGCCTCTGGAAATAAAGAAGTTTTTGGACGATTATGTAATCGGTCAGGAGCAGGCGAAGAAGGTATTGTCTGTAGCGGTTTACAATCATTACAAGAGAGTAATGGCGCCCAAGGATTTGGACGATGTAGAGCTCCAGAAGAGTAATATTATCATGATTGGACCTACCGGTTCCGGAAAGACCTATTTGGCACAAACCTTGGCGAAGATTATCAATGTACCTTTTGCTATTGCAGACGCAACGACCCTGACAGAAGCCGGTTATGTAGGCGAAGACGTAGAAAATATCCTTTTGAAGCTGATACAGGCAGCTGACTATGATGTGGAAAGAGCCCAGTACGGTATTATCTATATTGACGAAATTGATAAGATTACCAAGAAGGGTGAAAATGTTTCCATTACCAGAGATGTATCCGGTGAAGGTGTACAGCAGGCACTCTTAAAAATTGTAGAGGGTACTGTTGCCAGTGTTCCGCCGCAGGGTGGCAGAAAGCATCCCCATCAGGAATTGATTCAGATTGATACGACCAATATCCTCTTTATCTGTAGTGGTGCTTTTGATGGTTTGGAGAAGATTATTGAGTCTCGTTTAGATCGTAAGTCTATCGGTTTCAATACAGAGCTGACCAAGAAATCTACCAAGGAAATTGGTGAGCTGTTGCAGGAGGTAACTCCACAGGATTTGGTGAAGTTCGGTTTGATTCCGGAGTTTGTAGGTCGTGTGCCCATTAATGTTTCTTTGCAGGGCTTGGATAAGGAAGCATTGATGAAGATTTTGACGGAGCCTAAGAGTGCTTTGATTAAGCAGTATCAGAAGCTTTTTGATTTTGATGATGTAGAGCTGACCTTTGAAGAGGAAGCTATTGAAGCGATTGCTGAGAAAGCACTGGAGCGAAAAGTCGGTGCCAGAGGATTGCGTTCTATTATGGAAAATGTTATGATGGATGTAATGTATCAGATACCGTCTGATGAAACAATCAGAACATGTATCATTACAAAGGGCGCAGTAGAAGGAACGAGTGAACCTATCGTCGTTCGTGAAGGAGAATAGTTTTGTACAACGCCGCCGTAAAAAGCGGCGTTTTGCTTATGGAGAAAAAGTATGATTATTAAGAATGTAGGTTTGGAAACAGTATGCGGTATTACCAGTAAACTGCCGGAGAATATGAAGCCGGAGGTGGCATTTGCCGGAAAAAGTAATGTAGGAAAGTCCTCTTTGATTAATGCGTTGATGAATCGTAAATCCCTGGCCAGAACCAGTTCCCAGCCGGGAAAGACACAGACCATCAATTTTTATAATGTAAATGATGCAGTTTATTTTGTAGATTTGCCGGGCTATGGTTATGCACAGGCTAACGAAAAGGTGAAGGCACAGTGGGGCAAGATGATAGAGGATTATCTTCATAAGTCCAAGCAATTGCGAGTGGTATTTTTGCTGATTGATATCCGGCACAAGCCTTCCGAAAATGATTGTATCATGTATGACTGGATTTGTGACCATGGTTATCAGCCGGTGATTATTGCTACCAAGCTGGACAAAATCAATCGTAGTCAGGTGCAGAAGCAGCTGAAACTGATTCGGGAGACACTGCAGGTAGAAAAGGGAACCATCATGGTGCCGTTTTCGGCAACCACCAAGCAGGGCAGAGAAGAAATATATGATATTATCGATGGGATTATCGAGGCAGAAGCGGAGAATGTGGAAGAATCATGAGAAATATTCGAATTAAGCTGGCCTATGAGGGTACCAGATACCAGGGCTGGCAGAAACAGGAAAGCTCAGAAAATACCATACAAGGCAAGCTGGAGACCCTTGTCAGCCGTATGTGTGGGGAAGAAATCGCTATACAGGGCAGTGGAAGAACTGATGCAGGGGTACATGCACTGGGGCAGGTGGTGAACTTCCATACCAAGAGCCAAATGAATTTGGAGGAGATGCAGGCATATATGAATCAGTATTTGCCTGATGATATAGCAGTAGTGGGAATCAGTGAGGCGGCGGAACGTTTTCACAGTCGTTTGAATGCCAGGGGGAAACGCTACAGCTATCGGGTATGGAACAGTTCTGTACCCAATGTGTTTTATCGTCGTTATGCTTATGAAGTGGCGGAAAAGCTGGATATGGAAGCTATGTGTGAAGCGGCGGAATATCTGCATGGGGAGCACGATTTCAAATCTTTTACCTCCACCAAGAAAGGGAAAAAATCTACGGTGCGTCGTATAGATCGTATTGAAATAAAGCGAGAAGGCGATTTGCTGACCTTTACCTTTGAGGGCAATGGGTTCCTGTATCATATGATTCGTATTCTGATGGGTACGATTTTGGAGGTGGGACTGGGAAAAAGAGAGGCAGCCTCCATTCCGAAGCTGATAGAAGCACAAAACAGAGAGTTGGCAGGAGCCTTGGTTCCGGCCAAAGGATTAATCCTGGAGGAAGTTTTTTATTAAATTAGTCAATATTGTATATTTTTGAAACCAAAGAACCTTTTCTGTTGTCTTATATAATAGAAGGTTCTTTTTTTGATGCCTTTTTGATGCTGTTATGATGCTTTTTTGTGGTAAAGTGAGCATTGCAGAGTTCCGTGGGTGTGTCGGGAGCTTTATAAGGCGAAGAACTATGCGGAGACGTTTGTCGACGTGGTAAATTGGATGAGAGTAAAACAGGAATAGAAATAGATAACTATGCGGAAAAGGAGGAGGCTTATGAGTGTGAATGTTGTTGTGTTAAATCATTCGGGTATTGTGGGAAATATGAAGTCTTTGTTTCTGAACGAAGGCTTTCAGATGTTAGTGGTAGAAAGCTTTGAGCAAATAATTCAATGTGTGAAGCGTGGTATTGCACAGTTGGTTTTGACAGATATAGTATGTGAAAAGAAGGATGTTTGGGATGGTTTGGAATACATTAAACAAATCCGCAAATTGAGCAATATTCCCTTGCTGGTAGTATCGGATAAGAAGGATGAAAGTTCTAAAATACTGGCTTTGAATGCGGGAGCGGACGATTACTGCAGTACGGAATGCAGCCCTTTGGAAATCTTGGCAAGGGTAAAGTCTCAGCTTCGCAGGTACTTGTCATTGGTAAAGATGTGTGATAATATTGAGCATATTTATAAGGTGGACGAGTTAGAGATTGATGACAATACCCGAAAGGTAACCGTTGCCAAGCGGGAAGTAAAGCTCACTCCTATAGAGTACAAGATATTGCGTCTTTTAGTAATGGAAAGAGGAAAAGTATTGTCTATTGAGCAAATCTATCGGTCCATCTGGAAAATGCAGCCCGTGGGTGCGGACAATACCATTGCCGTGCACATACGACATATTCGGGAAAAAATTGAAGATAATCCCAAGGAACCCAGATATTTGAAGGTTGTATGGGGAACCGGATATAAAGTGGGCTAGAAACGGAGAACGAAATTGGAAAACACGAAAAAGGGCTTACCCGGCAGTACGCTGAAGGGGATAGCTGTTGTTACCATGTTTATAGATCATTTCAGTGCAATAGTATTGACAAAAATTCTGTTGTCCTATATTAATGCACCGGTGGGAAATGTGTGGATTGGCTCGCAAGAGGAATATGTTATCTGGTATTATGTTATGCAGATTATGCGTGGCATAGGGCGTATCGCCTTTCCGATTTTTTGTTTTTTATTGGTAGAAGGATTCACGCGAACCCGCAGTCCCCTTCGATATATGTTGCGAGTGGGAATATTTGCATTGTTGACAGAGCTTCCTTTTGATTTAGCCTTTGCAGCGGATATAACACATTGGGGTTACCAGAATGTTATGTTTACGCTTTTGATAGGCCTAGTAACCATGTGGGGATGCAGTAAGATGGAAGCACATTTTCGGAAGCAGAATATCTTGGTGATATTAGGAAGTGTGGTTTGTGTAGTGGCAGGGATGTTTCTGGCAGAGCTGTTGCATACGGATTATTCTGCCAAGGGTGTAGTCTGCATTATGGTACTGTATTTCTTCCGTACCAATAAGCAGCTGCAATCTATGGCAGGGGCAGTTAGCTTCCTGTGGGAACCTATTGCCATGCTTGCCTTTTTATTTACGCATCAATACAACGGAAAACGCGGCAGAAGCATGAAGTATTTCTTTTATCTGTTCTATCCCCTTCATTTGCTTGTGTTATACGGTATCAGTGTAATAATAGGACTGGGAAATATCCCGGTAGTGCCTGTTTAAATACCAGCCCCTTTTATCGGGGCTGGCTTTTTTTATAATGTCATTCCCTCGAAAAAGGCATTGATTTCCACATGGAAAATTTCGCTGAGGGCAAGTAACACTTCAACACGAATGTTATATAAACCACACTCCAGTTGCGAATAACTGCTTCTGGAAATATCCACACCCAAGAGTTGCATTTTTGTGACGGTTTGATTTTGGGTTAAGTTGTTTTTGTTGCGGTATTTGCGGATGTTTGAGCCAACATTATACCTTGTTCTGTCTTGTTTTACTTTCATGAGAAACCTCCTATATGCTCGCTATTCATAGCTTTTTGTTGATTTTATATGGAAAGAGAAGCAGGGCTTGCAAGGCATAGCTAGCATTTTAGAAAGTGTAAAAAATATGAATGAAAGAAATTACATTGACGGATAAGAGTTTTTTCGGTAAAATCTATATAGAGTGTGTTTGAAGGGAAAAATAGGAGGATTGGTTATGCAGATGCCCATTTTTGAGAAGTATATTGATGATTTGTTGGAGAAGAGTACCTTGGATATTCCGGCATGGAATATTGAAAAGGCGGTAGCCGGATTGAAGGCTGGCTGGAATTACATAGATGGTTGTATGATTTTAGCTTTGATGGAGATTTATCAGGCAACCGGAGAAGAAAAGTATTATGAATTCGCAGATGCGTTTATTAATCATCGTGTGAAAGAGGACGGTAGCATCGATGGTTATGATGTGCAGGAATATAACATTGACAATGTGAATGCAGGAAAGACCCTTTTTGCATTGTACGAGCTCAATGGAAAGGAAAAGTATCGTAAGGCTATCGATTTGATTTATTCTCAGGTACAGACACAGCCCAGAACCAAGGAGGGCAATTTCTGGCATAAGAAGATTTATCCGAACCAGGTATGGCTGGATGGTATGTACATGGGTCAGCCTTTCTATATGGAGTATGAGACGAAATTCAATAATAAGAAGAACTACGGAGATATCTTTGCACAGTTTGCCAATGTGGTGAAGTATTTGCGTGATGAAAAAACCGGTCTTTATTACCATGGTTATGATGAGAGCAGAGAGGTGTTTTGGTGTGATAAGGAAACCGGACTTTCTCAGAATTTCTGGTTGAGAGCGTTGGGCTGGTACTCCATGGCGTTGTTGGATACCTTGTACAAGTGTGAACCGGGAGAAGAATATCAGGCAGAGTATGAAAACCTGAAAAAGGTTTATGTGGATATGATGGATTCCATGCTGAAATTTCAGCATGAAAGCGGCTTGTGGTATCAGTTGCCTGCGTTGGGCGGTAAGGAGCCGAATTATCTGGAAACCAGCGGAAGTTCTATTATGGCTTATTGTCTGTTAAAGGGTGTACGCTTAGGATTTTTGCCGGAAAGTTATCGTGAATACGGTTTGAAGGCATTCCATGGCGTATGTGATAAGTACCTGAAGGAAAAGGACGGACGCTTAAGCTTAGGCGGTATTTGTCTGGTAGCAGGTTTGGGTCCTGAGTCGGACAAGCGTCGTGACGGAAGCTTTGAGTATTATATGTCAGAACCTATTGTGGAAGATGATGCAAAGGGTGTAGGCCCGTTGCTTCTGGCATATACGGAATTGAGAAGATTAGGAGACTAAGCTTCGAGGATTAAGAAGAGAAAACAAAGAAAATAAAGAAAAGATTATGGCTGCTTCCCATAAGTGAGAAGCAGCCATTAAAATTATAATATTTTTACAGCGGTACCATATGCCATGACTTCGGCAGCACCGGCCATAACAGAAGCAGAAGCATAACGGATGTTTACGATAGCATCTGCACCAAGTGCGGTAGCTTCTTCTACCATACGTTTGGTAGCTAAGGCTCTGGCGTCGTTCATCATATCATTATAGGCTTTTAATTCGCCACCTACTAATGTTTTGAAGCTTTGCGTAATATCATGTCCTACATTTTTGGACTGTATGGTGCTTCCTTTTACCATACCTAACATTTCTAATTCTTTTCCTGCGATGTAATCAGTAGTTACTAAGATCATCTTCTTCCCCGCTCCTTATCTCTTTGATGCGTTCCACAAGAACATAAACACATACCCCTATAATAAACAGGGGAAACAGACCGAAAAACAGTTTCCCGAGAAAGGGTACAGGCATGAACATACATACCAAAAAGAAAACACCATAGTATAATACGATAATTCCGGTAATGATAATAGGTGCAAGTAGTTTTTTGTGATGATTGTTCATAAAAATATCTCCTTATGGACGAATGATAGTTAACAATTTTATTTTAAGCTTTTGGGAGAAAAAAGTCAATTCATAGGGAGCAATATTACTTGGTATATCTGTGGTGGTATTACCTTTTCTTTTTTTGATTTAAAGATACTTTAGTAATTCTTCGCGGATACCATCCAGTCGGGCATCAGAAAGTCCAAAATCCATTTCCTTGTAGCTCCAGGCACATCTGGAGATATTGTATTTTTCAAATACGCTATGAATTGCCTGATACCATTTAAGGGTATCTTCCGGAGATACCACATCAATTACACCATATTCACCACAGTAGAGGCAGGTGTTGTTTTTTTCAGCTGCTTCCAGAGCAGATGCGAAGAAGTGGTCAAAGAACTCCGGAGAAAGTTTGCTTTCTTCAAAGCTCATTCTTGCAGCCGGATCGATTATGTCAGTCCAGTAAGCACCCTGATGAGTAAATTTCAAGGACTCATAGCAATGGAAGTTATATACTACATTGCTATCGTAGGGTTTGTTTAAATCTTTTACTGCAGAAGCACTGTTATTATAATAACTGCCTACCAGAATGATGGTATCGGGAGCTAATACGCGTATACGTTTGATACATTCTGTGGAGATCCTGTTCCAAGCATCAATATAATGTGGTTCTGTTACCTCGTTTAGTAATTCAAAGGCAACATACTCCGAAAGATCTCCATAACGGCGGGCAAATTCTACCCAAAGTCGATAGAAGCGCTCCTGAAGCTGTTCACTATCAAAGAAACCATCTTCTTTTTCTCCAAAATCAAAAGAAAATCCGGCAGTTTTGTGAAGGTCTAAAACTACATTGAGGTTGTAGTTTTTGCACCATTCTAAAGCCTTATTAATTCTGGCAAAGCCCGCAGCATTATAGCTGCCATCTTCCATTTCTACTACATTATAGTCAATAGGAATACGAACATGATCCATTCCCCAGGAGGCTATTTTCGCAATGTCCTCCTCCTTAATAAAATAATTGAGTCGTTCTTCACTGTAGTCGCACTGGGAAAGCCAGCCGCCTAAGTTTACACCTTTGTAAAAACCTCTGCTTTTTAACATCATTTTGTTCCCCTTTCTGTTGGTTAAGTTGCTATCATAAACTAAGTATATCTGGAAAATGACAAAAATAATATCATATATTTGCTATTTATGACATAATAATGCTGTGTCGCTATGCAAAAATAACAAAAGTGTGATACAATGAACAAGTATATGATATGACTAATAGAAGGGAATTGGTATAATGATAATATAATTAACAAATAAACGGAATTTGGGAGGAAGACTTTATGAAAATCAGAAGTATGATTATGTTATCTGCATTGTTTTTATTAACATCCTGTGGCCGGGGAGAGGTATCCCCTGAACACGTTGAAGAGGCAACAAAAACATCAGTTACAGAGCAAGAAGAGGTTCCGGAAGAAAGTAAAGAAGATATAGCTACAGATAAAGAGGAAGCGATATACGTGGAGTATGCAGGAAGTATGCCGAAAGGCTTTGAGGCGGCCAATGGTTGGTTAAAGGCTTTTGATGATACGAAGGTCCCGTTGATTGCTGAGTATCAGTGGATTAAATTTACACCTTTTGAATAGTGGAGAGGATGATATGAGTGTTGAAAAAAGGCTGTCACATATAGAATTTCTAAACAGGGAATATAATGTTTCGCATTTGTCCTATGAGAGGGAGATGGCTTTTTTTGAAAGTATAAAAATGGGCAATCCGGAAGAGGCAAAGCGTTTGTTTAAACCATTTCAATGCGAAGAAATGGGGAGGCTTAGTGAAAATAAAATTCGTAATCTGAGATATCATTTGATTATAACGGTGGCATTTATTACCCGGTATTGTATTGAGGGTGGTATGGAGATGGAAACAGCCTATAACTTAAGTGATATTTACATCCGTACCATTGATAAGTGTGAAACAGAAGAGGAAATCAATCGGCTTCATCGTGAGGTGGTAGAAGATTATGCCAAGCGTATGCAGACAATTCACAAAGTCAATTTGTACCCGAAACAGGTTATGCTCTGTCTGGATTACATATACGACAATCTGCATACTAAAATTACCTTAGAGCAACTTGCGCAGGTAACAAGCTTAAGTCCTGCTTATTTGTCCAAGCTCTTTCACAAAGAGGTAGGACTGACAATTTCGGCATATATCGTTAAGAAGCGAATTCAGGCAGCAGAGAATATGCTGAAATTCTCCGACTATTCCTGTATTGAAATATCCAACTACTTGTGTTTTAGTTCGGAAAGTCATTTTATTCATGTGTTTAAAAAACATACCGGATATACACCGAAATGTTATCGAGAAAAGTTTTTCAGAACGCATAAGGAGTAACTGAAGGTTTTGTGTGGATGCTACACATTGCGGATACGGAGTGTGTGGATTTGGGAGATAATGATTTTGGTTTGTTGACCAATCAGAAAAAAGTGATTACAATAGAAGGGAAAAATATAGTAGATTATGTTCCGCAAATGTACAACCTTAACTCTCGCATAAAGGTGGTAAAAGGATAAGCTTGCGGAAAAAGGAACTGGGGGATGAGATGGATATCAGACAAGGTATGCAAGCTGTAGCGAATCAGTTTTATCGTTTACAGCAGGGGTATTATAAGAATGATTTGCAGGATCAGGAACTGATAGAAAGCACCACACAGCCTTTCTGGCAGAGTATGCGTCTCAGCAAGAGACGTCTGCAGGCAAAGGAATTGACCATGGATGTAGATATCCGGGAAGAACAGTCGAAGAAGCTTCATCGTGGGAATGTGTATACTTATAAGGATGGTGCCAATCAGGTAGGATATGCTTCACGTGAAGTTGTGACACAGCGAAGCTTTTATCACAGGGGGAAGAAGATTTTCGGCAAAAAGGAACATGATATCAGTACCATTCATTTATTGAAGACCGAGGTAGATGGGGAGAATGCAGCCTGTCCTAATTGCGGACATGAGGGAAAGGTGTCCGGCTTCATTGATGGTTGTGATTATTGTGGCTCAAAATTTACAGTAAAGGATTTCGAACCGAAGATTTGTGGCTTTTCGTTGGAAGAGAACATACAAAAGAAGGTGACGTCTACCTTTTTAAAGACCTTGGTATTCTTGGGGATTAGTACAGTGCTTTTGGGCATCATTGCATTTGTTTCCGGAGTAATATTTATGTTTTATGTCACGAGTGCTCAGGAAACAAAGGGAATGTTTGTTTCTATGTTTAGTTTGTTTGCTTCTCTGGATTTAGTGCCGGTACTGATGAATACCATATTCCGGTTAGTGTTTTTGTATGCGATATTAGGCGGAGTTTTGATATTTGCGGTACCCGGACAGATAAAGGGAGAACGGATTGTGAAGGCAGTGATACCGGAATTTTCTTCTCAGGATTTCTTTCAGCATTTGGAATATAAGCTGAGGAATATTCATTTAACGGACCGTGCCGGGGAAGTAAGTGCTTTTGCAAGCTTCGATTTGGCACCGGTGGTAGCCGGTTATAAGGATGTGGTAGATTGCCATATGCGCAGCTTGAAGTATTTGGCAGTCAGACCCACTTCTACCGGTTATGAGATGGATGTAGAGGTCAATCTGAAGCTCAGTGTATTCAACGGGAAACGCATTCGTATAAAGTATGAGACGGTTCGATTAATACTGAGTGGTAAGCGTGAAATACTGGAAAAGAGCACGACTGCCATTCGAGAATACAAATGTCCGAATTGTGCAAACAGCATCAGTCTGCTGGAAGGCGGAAGGTGTGAATACTGCGATACGCAGCTGGATTATGAGAACTATGGTTGGGTATTACAGCGATATGAAAAGAAATGGAAATGGTTACATACCTATGGCTGGATACAGCTTCTGATGCTTCTTCTTTATGTGTTGGTATTTGTAAGCTGTTATCAGAGTTCCAATGCAGCTGAGAATCAAGCCTTGGGCGTGTTAAATGATATGCTGGGAGCAGAACAGGCTGTTGTTGGCTTTTATGACAGTGTGCCACAGCCGGAAGCCTTTGGTTTGGAAGCTAAGTTAACGGACAGAGTGGATGAGTATGTCTATCGAAAGTGTATTTATTCATCCGCAGATGGGGAAGCATTGGCAGAGGCATATCGGAAGGCTTTGTTGGAAAAGGGACTGGTAGAGGCTTCGGAGGGTGCCACCGAGACTTCTTATAACTTGTATCAACAGGAAGAATATGCAGGAGAGATTGGTTATGTGAAGCTGACTGTGACTTATTCATCAAAGCAAATGATTGTAGAATACAATGTGGCGGAATTTGTGGGAGAATAATGAGGAGAATAAGGGAACCATAATAAATGCAGGCTGTGATTGGAACAGCCTGCATTGTTGTGTATACATTACATATTTTCTAAGACACTTAACATTTCTTTTACTGTTTCAGCAGCCGCTAATACCATAGAAACAGAAGCGGCAATCTCCTCGCTGGAAGCAGCCAGATTCTGGGTGCGGTCATTGACTGTGGACAGTGTATCACGAAGCTTAGTGGTGTCAGCGATGATACTGGTGACAGATTCCATAACCTTACTCTGGCTGGAATTGCTTCGGTTAGCAGTTTCGCTGGAATTGGAAGCCAAGTGATTGATTTCGCCGGCAACCACGGCAAAGCCACGTCCTGCTTCTCCTGCACGGGCTGCTTCGATGCTGGCATTCAACGCAAGAAGGTTGGTCTGAGAAGCAATACTCATAACTTCATTGTTATTCTGTGCCAACTCATCCAATACGGTACGAATATCGTCCATGGAAGCATACAGGCTTTCGCAGAAATTGGTAACATCCGCAATATCCATAGAAATCTGTGTGCTTTCATTGGCATTGGTCTCGTTGCCCTGTGCCATTTCATCTACTGCCTGATACAGACTGGTAAACTCTTCGTTAATCTTTTCAATGGTCTCCAGAATAATTTCTTTCTGTTCCTGAATATGCTGCTTTTCTGTTGCCAGCTGAGCCGCAAGGGCAGCAGATTCTTCGTTCTGAAGTTCCACTTCCTTCTTTATAAAGTAAACACAGTTTTCCTTGCAATTGTAACCATTAAAAATAGCATTAGCCATATGGTCACAGGATTCATAACCACAGCAGGAACAGTTGATATTACGTTCTTCCTTGGTGAGTTTCAACATATCTCGGAAGATGGCATCCTTTTCTTCCGCAGTAGGAACCTTGCTGGTACATTCGCCGGAACGGTCGGTATAGCTTCTTAAATAGTCTTCTAATTTCAAATGACGGAACTGCTTGTTCAGCTTCTTCAGTCTTTGTTCCGGAGTGAGCTTCTTGGACCAAGTGTCGGAACCACGCTTCTTCTTGGAGGCTGCTTTAATCTCCATGAGGGTGCAAAGAGCTGCGTCAGAATCTACCTTGTCAGCTTCGCAACCGGTACCGTAGAGACAGCCCATAGAACAGTTCAGGGCATCAATAAAGGCGTAGGGAGTTTTGCTGTTTGCAATTTCTTCCTTATGAGTTTCCAAATAGTGATACATATGCTTCTCGCCTTCGATCTGGCGAATAAATACATCTTCCCCCAGGAACCAGTATACATTTTCCTTCAAGCCGCCGGGCATGGGATAGATAGAACCCAAACCGTACTCGATTTCGTCGGAAGCCAGAGCCCCTTTGATTTTGTTCTTTCGAACATACTTCATCAAGTGGTCAAAGGTTACATTGTAGGAAATGTAGCCATTGGTGTTGGGGTCATCAATTTCCATCTTTTTCGCAATACATGGACTGATGAAAGCTAATTTATCGGTAATACCCATTTCCTTTCGTGCATAGATGGCAGAGCACATCATAGGGCTATGTACCGGGAAAAGCTTGGGTAAAAGCTCCGGTGTATAACGCTCTATATAACGTACTACAGCCGGACAAGGTTGGGAAATGCCGCCCAGAAAATTGTTTTTCTGAATGTAGTTTAAATACCCCCAGGTCGTAATGTCTGCACCGAAGGAAACACTAATCAGATGCTTCACACCCAGTGCCTTCAGACCGCCTAAAACAGCCTCATACTCCTTCGGATAATTGGCTTTGAAAGCCGGTGCAATCAAAACAGAAATTGGTTCGCCACGCTTTAAATCTTCAAAGAAATGTTCGGTATCATCGCGATACTCACGGGCATTGTGTTCGCATACATCAAAACAGGCACCACATGCGACACAACGGTCGGGGTCTACTTCAATACGCATTTTGCCATCTACTTTCGTGGAAACACAGGCTCCTTCGCAGCTACATACACGAGTACATTTGTTGCAACCGATACAGTTTTCGTTTGTAAAAACTAAAGAATTCTTTATGTTGTTCATCGGTATCACTCCTTTGGTAGTTATATTGTTAACATTATAA
The DNA here is from genome assembly GCA_045538995.1 of Acetatifactor sp. Taxonomy (GTDB): domain Bacteria; phylum Bacillota; class Clostridia; order Lachnospirales; family Lachnospiraceae; genus Acetatifactor. The sequence continues at coordinate 39,845 of JAZQEK010000048.1, forward strand.
CATATTACTTAGTACTTTTCTACTAAATTATGATATTTTTTTTGAAAAAATCAGTAAAAATAACTAGTTTTTTGATAATTTTGCAGAAAAAATTTTTTATCGTCATAAGGATAAGAATATGATATACTATAAATAATATTTATTTGGGAGGTTGCTATGAGAAAAGAAGGTTTTGAAAATATTAAAAAATTGTGGATTGCAGACCAAGGTGACGGTACTTATACAAATCCTATTTTGTATACGGATTATTCGGATCCGGATGCTATACGTGTAGGAGAAGATTATTTCATGATTGCTTCCAGCTTTTGTAACAGCCCGGGAGTGCCATTGTTGCATTCCAAGGATTTGGTGAATTGGAAGGTGATTAATTATATTTGTGAGAAGTTGCCCTTCGAGCATTATAACAAACCAAAACATGGATGTGGTACCTGGGCTCCTGCCATTCGTTATCACGAAGGCGTTTATTATGTGTTCATCCCCTTCCCGGATGAGGGCATTATGATGAGTAAAACCACGGATCCTTGGGGAGAATGGTCACCTCTCAGTTATGTAAGGAAGGTAGTAGGTTGGATAGATCCCTGTCCTTTCTGGGATGAGGACGGAAAAGCCTATATGGTGTCCGCTTTTGCCAGAAGCCGTATCGGCTTTAAGAGCATGCTGTACATGTCTCCCATAGAGCCGGATTGCTCAGGGGTATTGGATGATGGTCAGTTTATTTATGACGGACATGCAACACAGCCAACCATAGAGGGTCCCAAGCTGTATAAGAGAAATGGTTATTATTACATTTTTGCACCGGCAGGTGGTGTAAAACCCGGCTGGCAGACGGTACTTCGATCCAAGAATATTTATGGTCCTTATGAAGAAAGGATTGTATTGCATCAGGGCAATACGCCTGTTAACGGACCTCATCAGGGAGCATGGGTGGATACCCCTGACGGACAGGATTGGTTCCTGCATTTTCAGGATGTGGGAAATGCAGGTCGTATCGTACATTTGCAACCTATGCGTTGGGTAGATGACTGGCCGATTATCGGTATCAATGAGGATGAAAACGGCTGTGGTGAGCCGGTGCTTCGTTATGAAAAGCCGGCTGTGGGAGCGACTTATCCCGTGGATGCACCGGAGGACAGTGATTTTTTTGAGGGAGAAAAGCTGGGACTGCAGTGGCAGTGGAATGCCAACTATCAGGAGGATTGGTATGCTCTGAAGGAGGGGCAGCTCATCCTGTATGCACAGTCCGTTCCGGAGAAGACATCTCTTTGTGATGTTCCGAACCTGCTTCTTCAGAAATGGCCGGCACCGGAGTTTCAGATTACTACCTGTCTGCACCTTCAGGATATGCAGGAAGGGGATGTGGCAGGCATGGTTTCCCAGTGCGGACACTATACCGGACTGGTGGTGAAGAAGGAAAAGGATAAGCTGGTTTTACAGCAAAGAACTGGAACCTGGACAGAAGAACTTGCCAATCGTCAGGAAGATTCCTGCAAGGTACTGAGGGAAGTACATACCAATACTATTTATATGAAGATGCTGGTAAAAGAGGAAAATTTTGTCTCGTTTGAAATCAGTGAAGATGGGGAATGCTATGAAAAAGCAGGCGAAGTAGTGGAAGCTACACCGGGACGCTGGGTAGGTGTGAAGGTAGGATTGATGAGCATTCACGAAGCAGAAGGAAAGGGTGGCAGCCTCCATGCAGATTACTTTGTCTATGAAAACCTGTGATAATCAGTACAGGATTATCAGGAAGAAGGAATTTGTAAGATGAAGGAGAAAGTAGGATGTCAGAGGTATTAAAGCAATTTCAGGAGTATTTGGAGAAGTTGTCCTATTACAATCATGTGGTTACTCAGTTGCATTGGGATATGCAGACACAGACCCCGCCTAAAGGCTTTGATAACAAGGCAGATACAGTGACTTATTTTTCTACAAAAGCTTTTGAACTGGAAACCGCAGAAGAATACGGTCAAATGCTGGAGGAATTGGCAAGACATGAGCGTTTGGCAGAGTTAGACGAAGGTATGCAGGTTACCGTGAAGCGAAGATGGAAAAGCTTTCAGGAAAATAAAAGAGTTCCCAAGGAGTTTTACGAAAAGCTGGTAAGGGCACAGGCACATTCCCAAAGAGCCTGGGAGGAAGCGAAGAAGGCAAAGGACTATAGTATTTTTTCGCCCCATTTGCAGAAAATGATTGATTATACCAGACAACTGGTGGGTTACACCAGGCCGGATATGGAGATTTATGATGCTCTTTTGGATATGTATGAAGAAGGAATGGATAGTGCTACCATAGACCGGTTATTTGAGGAGTTGAAGGAAGGATTGGTTCCTTTGCTGCAAAAGATTGAGAAGCAGCCTGCACCGGATGAAAGTGTTTTCGAGGGAGAATATCCTATTCACAAGCAAAAGGAGTTGGGAGCATTTCTCTTGGAGTATATCGGTTATGATATGGAGGCCGGTGTCATGGGAGAAAGTGAGCATCCTTTTACCACAGGCTTTGGTTCGAAGGATGTAAGAGTGACCAATCATTATTGTAAAGAAGACGCCATCAATGCAATTTTTAGTATTATTCACGAAGGAGGGCATGGTATTTTTGAGCAGGGAGTGGCAGAGCGTTATGCCAAAACCGATGTGGAGTCCATTCCTTTTTTAGGACTGCATGAAAGTCAGTCCAGATTTTTTGAAAATATTTTAGGAAGAAATAAGAACTTCTGGAAGCCTATTTATGAAAAGCTGGGAGAATTCCTGCCCAAGTTTCAGGAGATTTCTTTGGAACAGTTTTATCAGGAAATCAATCATGTACGTGCCGGTTTGATACGTACCAATGCAGATGAGCTTTCCTACAGTCTGCATGTGATTTTGCGATATGAGCTGGAAAAGGCAATTTTCCGTGACGGGGTAGATGCAGAGGAATTGCCGGAAATGTGGAACAGAAAGATGGAAGAGCTTTTGGGAGTGAAGCCGGAAAATGATGCAGAAGGTATTTTGCAGGATATTCATTGGTCGGATGGTTCCTTTGGTTATTTCCCCACTTATGCACTGGGTAACATTTATGATGGAATGTTTCTGGAAAAAATCACAGAGGAGTTGGGGGATGTGGACAAAATACTGGCTGAGGGCAGAGTGAAGGAAATCACTGCTTGGCTTCATGATAAGATTCATCAGTATGGTTCGCTTCGAACCTCCAAGGAGGTCATCGAATTCGTCTGCGGAAAGGAAATCAGTGCAGTGCCCATACTGAAATATTTTGATGACAAATACTCCAGACTATATGATTTGGTATAAGGAAATGCGAGGATACGAGCCGGGGAGAACTTCCTCGGCTTGTATCATTTGTGGATGAGTAAGGAACAAGTAATTTAATATTTATCCGGTTTTCATAAAATGTTTATAATTATCCACTTGATTTATATGTTTTATGTGTTATAGTAGTAATAGAACAGATGTAAAAAACAAGGATATATTTTTGCAGTAATCGTTAGTATGTAGAGCCCGGGCGTGCTTCTGTCACATAATACACCGTTGAAAAAACAGACTGTGAGAGGTGTATGGCAGTGACGGACAGACCTGTCCGGCGAACTGACATACACCACGAGGAGAATGTTTTTTCTTCGGTGTGTGAGTGACAGAAGCACGCCCGGGCTCGTAACAGAAAGAGGAGGAGGTAGCATTATGAATATTTCAAAGTTTACACAGAAATCCATGGAAGCGGTACAAGGCTGTGAGAAGCTGGCATATGAGTATGGCAATCAGGAAATCGAGCAGGAACATTTGCTGTATAGCCTGTTGACCTTAGAGGACAGCCTGATTTTGAAGTTGATTGAAAAGATGGAGATTCAGAAGGAACACTTCCTGAATCGTGTGGAGCAGGCACTGCGTAACCGTGTAAAGGTGCAGGGAGGTCAGCTGTTCATCGGGCAGCATTTGAATAAGGTGCTAGTCAGTGCAGAGGAGGAAGCAAAGCAGCTGGGGGATGAATATGTCTCTGTAGAGCATTTGTTCCTATCGTTGTTGAAATATCCAAACAAGGCTGTCGCAGAGATTTGGAGAGAGTATGGAATCACCAGAGAACGTTTCCTGCAGGCTCTTTCTACGGTGCGTGGTAATCAGCGTGTGACCAGCGATAATCCGGAGGCGACTTATGATACCTTGGAGAAGTATGGTCAGGATTTGGTGGAAAAGGCAGGAAAGCAGAAACTGGATCCGGTCATCGGCAGAGATAACGAAATTCGTAATATTATTCGTATTCTGTCCAGAAAGACGAAAAACAATCCTGTGTTAATCGGAGAACCCGGTGTAGGAAAGACCGCCGTCGTAGAAGGATTGGCACAGCGTATTGTGCGCGGGGATGTACCGCAGGGATTAAAGGATAAGAAGATTTTTGCTCTGGATATGGGAGCTTTGGTGGCAGGTGCCAAGTATCGCGGTGAGTTTGAGGAACGTTTGAAAGCAGTCCTGGAGGATGTAAAGAATTCCGACGGACAGATTATTCTGTTTATTGATGAACTGCATACTATCGTGGGTGCAGGTAAGACCGATGGTGCTCTGGATGCCGGAAATATGTTAAAACCTATGTTGGCCAGAGGTGAGTTGCATTGTATCGGAGCCACTACCTTAGATGAGTACCGTCAGTATATTGAGAAGGATCCGGCTTTGGAGCGTCGTTTCCAGCCGGCTATGGTGGATGAACCTACTGTAGAAGATACCATTTCTATTTTGCGAGGTCTGAAGGAACGCTATGAGGTATATCATGGTGTGAAAATCATGGACAACGCATTGGTAAGTGCAGCGGTGCTTTCCCATCGATATATTACGGACCGTTTCCTGCCGGATAAGGCCATTGACTTGGTGGATGAGGCTTGTGCCCTGATTAAAACTGAGTTGGACAGCATGCCTACGGAGCTGGATGAATTGCAGCGTAAGTGCATGCAGCTGGAAATCGAAGAGGCGGCACTGAAGAAAGAGGATGATAAGCTCAGCAGGGAGCGTTTGGAAAATCTACAGAAGGAACTGGCAGAGCTGAAGGACGAGTTTAACAGTCGTAAGGCACAGTGGGATAATGAAAAGAGGTCTGTGGAAAATCTGTCTAAGCTGCGAGAGCAGATTGATGAAGTAAGCAATCAAATCCAGATAGCCCAGAGAGAAGGCAATTTGGAAAAGGCTGCAGAATTAAGTTATGGGACTTTGCCAAACTTAAAGAAGCAGTTGGAAATAGAAGAGAACAGGGTGAACGATACGGAGCTTACTCTGGTGAGGGAGAAGGTTTCTGATGAGGAAATATCCCGCATTATTTCCCGCTGGACCGGGATACCGGTGGCGAAGCTGACGGAAAGCGAGCGCCATAAGACATTACATCTGGATGAGGAATTGCATAGGAGAGTGATTGGTCAGGAAGAAGGAGTAACAAAGGTGACGGAAGCTATTATCCGTTCCAAGGCAGGTATCAAGGATCCGTCCAAACCCATCGGTTCCTTCCTGTTCTTAGGACCTACCGGCGTGGGAAAAACAGAGCTGGCCAAGTCATTAGCGGCATCCTTGTTTGATGATGAAAACAATATGGTGCGTATTGATATGAGTGAATACATGGAGAAATACTCTGTATCCAGACTGATTGGAGCTCCTCCCGGATATGTGGGCTATGAGGAGGGCGGTCAGTTGACCGAGGCTGTCCGGAGAAAGCCTTATAGTGTGGTGCTTTTCGATGAAATTGAGAAGGCACATCCGGATGTGTTCAATGTATTGTTGCAGGTGTTGGACGATGGTCGCATTACAGACTCTCAGGGGCGTACCGTGGATTTCAAGAATACCATATTGATAATGACCTCCAATATCGGTGCTCATTATCTGTTGGAGGGGATACAGGAAGATGGTACCATAGCAGAAGCTGCTGAGGAAATGGTGATGCAGGAGCTGCGAGGACATTTCAGACCGGAGTTTTTGAATCGTCTGGATGAAGTGATTTTGTTCAAGCCATTGACCAAGGAGCATATCGGAGGTATCATCAAACTCATCATTGAGGACTTAAATAAACGCTTAACAGATAAGGAGTTAAGCATAGAGTTAAGTAAGGAGGCGGAAGACTTTATTATTGAGCAGGCATACGACCCTGTGTATGGTGCAAGACCACTTAAAAGATATGTTCAAAAACACGTAGAAACCCTTGCAGCCAAGCTTATTTTGGCAGATTTAGTCAAAAGTGGTGATACAATTTTAATCAATTTAAACAAAAATGATTTAGAAGCCCTTGTAAAGGCTTAAAAACTTAAAATTCCTGTTGTAATGCTGATTAAAAAATGCTAATATTAAATTAATATTTAGCTAAATGAAAGGGGCGTTACAATGGGAATTATTTTTTGCGAAAAAGAGAAGCTTTTTAAGTTAGATACACCGAAGACCTCCTATATCATCGGTCTGGTAGCTGAGGAAGGATTTTTAGGACACGTTTATTACGGTCGTAGAATTGAGGACATGCAGGGAGCTGCTGCACTCATGCGTATTTATGAGGCACCGTTTACACCGGATACCAATGCCAGAGACAGACTTTCTTTCTTGGATTCTTTCCCTATGGAGTATTCGCCTCATGGTGTGGGCGATTACAGAGAAAGCAGCATCCGTGTAAAGACCAAGAGCGGACACAGTGCAGTGCTGTTGACTTATGTTTCTCACGAAATTTATAAGGGTAAGAAGAAGCTGGAGGGACTTCCGGCTACTTTTGGTGCTGAGGAGGAAGTGACGACCTTGGCGATTACCTGTGAGGATAAGGCAATCGGTTTGAAGGCAGTGTTGGAATATAGTGTGTTTGAAAAGGTAGATGCTATCGCCAGAAGCATCCGTGTAATAAACGAAGGACAGGATGCTATTGTGCTGAATAAAGTAATGAGCAGCTGTCTGGATATGGATAATCGTGATTTTGACATGATTACCATGCATGGTTCTTGGGCGAGAGAGCGCCATATGGAGAGAAAGCCTCTGGGACATGGTAAGCATGGCGTGGCTTCCCTGCGTGGCGAAGGCGGTCATCAGGATCATCAGTTCCTGGCACTTTTGGAGAAAACAGCAACACAGACCTATGGAGATGTGTATGGCTTCCATTTGGTGTATTCCGGTAATTTCCGCATGATGGCTGAAGTGAATCAGTTTAACAGCGTCAGAGTATTAGGTGGTATTGAGCCGGAAGATTTCAGCTGGGTTCTTCAGAACGGTGAGAGTTTTCAGGCACCGGAAATGATATTGGTTTATTCTGCAGAAGGCTTAGGCGGCATGAGCAGAGCGTATCATGATTTGTATAGAAATCATTTAATCAGAAGTCCTTATAAGAACAAGAAGCGCCCCATTTTGATTAACAACTGGGAAGCTACCTATTTTGACTTCAACGAAGAGAAGCTTTTGGATATTGCCAGAGAAGCATCTCAATTAGGAATAGAAATGCTGGTTATGGACGATGGATGGTTCGGCAACCGTTTTGATGATAACCGTGCATTGGGTGATTGGCAGGTAAATGAAGAGAAACTCAAGGGTGGCTTAAAGAAACTGGTAGACGGTGTGAATGCACTGGGTATGGAATTCGGTATCTGGTTTGAGCCGGAAATGATTTCTCCGGAATCCAAGCTGTATGAGGAGCATCCAGACTGGGCCATTGCGATACCGGGCAGAACACCGGGACTGGCAAGAAATCAGTTCGTACTGGATATCAGTCGCAAGGAAGTGCGTGACTATATTTTGGATATGATGTTTGAGGTACTGCACAGTGCCAACATCAAGTATGTGAAGTGGGATATGAACAGACCGCTGAGTGATTTGGGCAGTGTGGCTCTGGGCGCAGAGAATCAGGGAGAATTGTATCACAGATTCGTACTGGGTATGTACGATATGCAGGAGAGGCTGTTGGCAGAGTTTCCGGAATTATTATTGGAGAACTGCTCCGGCGGCGGTGCACGTTTTGACCCGGGTATGTTGTACTACAGTCCTCAGATTTGGTGTTCTGACGACACGGATGCCATCGAAAGACTGACCATTCAGGAGGGTACTTCTTTGATTTACCCGCTTTCTGCAATGGGTGCCCACGTGAGTGTATGTCCTAACCATACGGTAGGAAGAAACACTCCTTTTGAGACCAGAGGTTACGTGGCTCTGGCAGGTACCTTCGGCTATGAACTGGATATTACCAAGCTCAGCGAAGAGGACAAGGAGATGGTGAAGAAGCAGACAGCTATGTATCATCAGTTCAATGACGTAGTCAGAGAGGGTGATTATTATCGCATCGCTTCTTACAGAGAAAACCATTTATATGATTGCTTCCAGGTGGTAAGCAAGGATAAGAAGACAAGTTTGGTATTTTATGTACAGGTACTGAATGAAGCAAATATGCATTCCCGTATTTTGAAGCTACAGGGATTGGACAGCAAGCTGGTTTATTCCGTGAAGGAACTGGATATGAATGTAGCAGATGCAAAAGATATCGTGAAGGATATGGATAGAAGCTTCAGCGGCGAATTGCTGATGAATGCAGGTCTGAATTTTGAACGTATGTGGGGAGATTACAGAGCAAAGGTCGTTGTGCTGGAGGCATAGAAAGTAGGGGGAAAGATGGCAAAAGAGGTAAGGATGGCAGATATCGCCAAACAATTGGGTGTCAGCACGGTTACGGTATCCAAAGCACTGTCTGACCAAAAAGGTGTCAGTGAAGAGATGCGGGAAAAAATTAAAAAGCTGGCAGAAGAGCTTGGTTATAAATCTGCGGCAACTACGAAAAAGGAAGCCAAAAAAAGCTATAATTTAGGCGTGTTGATCGAAGGAACCTATATTGAGAGATATGCCAGCTTTTATTGGGAGTTTTACCAGAAGATTAATACCAGTGCCAGCAAGGAGAATTGCTTCGTATTGCTGGAGGTGCTGTCGGTAGAGGACGAAAGAAATCTGGTAGAACCGAAAATTCTGCAGGAGAACAAAATCGACGGATTGATGATTTTGGGAAGAGTTCCCACAGAATATTTAGCTATGTTGAAGAAAAAGTCAAAGGTACCGTCCGTATTTATTGATTTCTATGACCAGAAGATAAAGGGTGACAGTATTATCAGTAACAGCTTTTATGGTGCTTACAGTATTACCAATTATCTGTTTGAGATGGGGCATCGCAAGATAGGTTTTGTAGGAACCATTATGGCAACGGAAAGCATCATGGATCGTTATCTGGGGTATCAGAAAGCCATGATTGAGCATGGAGAGCCGGTACACGAGGAATGGATTATTCAGGATAGAGATAAACATATCTATATTTATGAACAGTTGCCTCTACCTAAGGAATTGCCCACAGCTTTTGTGTGCAACAGTGATTTGACCGCCAGTCGGTTGATACGTTCCTTGCGTGAGTGTGGTTTGCAGGTGCCGGAGGATATTTCCGTGGTCGGTTATGATGATTATATCTATCCCGGACTTTGTGATGTAGGGATTACGACTTATTCTGTAGATATGGAGCGAATGGCAAAGCTGGGTATCGATATTCTGATAGAGCGAATTAACGGAGACCAGAAGCACATTGGTATGCAGGTGGTGGAAGGTACCTTGGTGATCCGAGAGAGTACGAAAAAAATAATGAATGAAAGGTATGGGAATAGAAAATGAGTATTGCAACAGAAATGAAGCAGCATTTAGAAGAAGTAATCCTTCCTTTTTGGAAGGGATTAAAGGATGAGGAATTTGGCGGATATTATGGTTTTATGGACACTGATTTAAAGCTGGATAAGAAGGCTGTAAAGGGCTGTATCTTAAACAGCAGAATCTTATGGTTTTTCTCCAATGCATGGATGACCTTAAGGGATGACAGTCTGAAGGAATATGCGGATCATGCCTTCGAGTTTATGAAGAAGTACTGTTTTGATGAGGAGAGAGGCGGTGTTTATTGGTCTGTGACCTATGACGGCAAGCCGGAGGATACTACCAAGCATACCTATAATCAGGCATTTGCCATTTATGCACTTTCTTCTTACTATGATGCAAGTGGCAATGAAGAGGCGATTATACTGGCAAGAGCACTTCGTGATGTAGTGGAAGAAAAATGCTTCGATGAAGTAGGTTACAAGGAAGCCTTGGATATTAACTTTGCTCCTGCAGAAAATGACAAGCTTTCCGAGAATGGTGTTATGGCTGACAGAACCATGAACACCTTGCTTCATGTATTTGAGGCATATACCGAGCTGTATCGTGTGACAAAGGATGAAATCGCAGCAACGAAGCTTCGTTGGATGATGGATTTGATTGCAGAGAAGATTTACAATCCTGAGCTGCATCGTCAGGAGGTATTCTTTGACAATGCTTACAAGAGCCTGATTGATTTGCATTCTTATGGTCATGATATTGAAACCGCATGGTTGACAGACAGAGGTGCTGCAGTGTTGGGAGATGAAGCATATATTGCGAAGATGGCTCCTATTACCGCAGATTTAGAGCAGAATGTTTATAAGCTGGCATATAGTGAGAACTCCTTCAAGAACGAGTGCGAACGTGGTGTGGATGATGAAACCCGTGTATGGTGGGTGCAGGCAGAGGCTGTAGTAGGCTTCTACAATGCTTGGCAGAAGGCACCGGAGAAGAAGCACTATCTGGAGGCAGCAGAGACAATCTGGAAGTTTATTCAGGAATATGTAGTGGATAAGAGAGAAGGCAGCGAGTGGTTTTCGGCAGTGGACAGTCAGGGTAAGCCTCATATGGATAAGCCTATTCTGGAGCCTTGGAAATGTCCTTACCACAATGGACGTATGTGCTTGGAAATGATTAAGAGATGTGAAGAATAAATTTTGGAGGAATTTGAGCGATGATACATGAAAGATATTATGAAGAGTTGAAGAAGCAGGAAGAACTGCTGAACAGAAAGAATGAGGTGGATACCAGCTTTTATAATGGTTTGTTCGAGCGTTATAAGTATCCGGTTGTCACCAGAGAGCATGCCCCTTTGATTTGGAGATATGATTTGAACAAGGAGACCAATCCTTACTTCATGGAGCGACTGGGTATCAATGCAACCATGAACTCCGGTGCGATTGAACTGAATGGCAAGTATTATTTAGTCGTAAGAGTGGAAGGCAATGACAGAAAGAGCTTCTTCGCAGTAGCTGAGTCTGATAATGGTATCGACGGCTTCCGTTTCTGGGACTATCCTATCCTGTTAGAGGATACCTGTCCGGAGGAAACCAATGTATATGATATGCGTCTGACCAAGCATGAGGATGGTTATATTTATGGTGTGTTCTGTTCCGAAAGCAAGGACACCAGCGTAAATGACCTTTCTGCAGCGGTAGCGGCAGCAGGTATTGTGAGAACCAAGGATTTGAAGACCTGGGAGAGACTGCCCAACTTAAAGACCTTGAACTCTCCTCAGCAGAGAAACGTAGTGCTTCATCCGGAATTCGTGGATGGCAAGTATGCTTTCTATACCAGACCAATGGACGATTTCATTGATACCGGTTCCGGCGGTGGTATCGGCTTCGGTCTTTGCGAGGATATTACCAATCCCGTGATTGATGAAGAAATCATCACCAGCAAGAGAAAGTATCATACCATCACAGAAGTAAAGAATGGTGCAGGTGCTGTGCCTATTAAGACTGACAGGGGCTGGATACATATTGCACATGGTGTAAGAAATACCGCAGCAGGACTTCGTTATGTTATTTATGCCTTTGCAACTTCCTTAGAAGACCCTACCAAGGTAATCGCAGAGCCTTCCGGTCTGCTCATCGGACCCAGAGGCGAGGAGCGTGTAGGTGACGTTTCTAACGTAGTATTTACTAATGGTGCTATCGCAAAGGACAATGGTGAGGTTTATATTTACTATGCTTCCAGCGACACCAGAATGCATGTTGCAACCACCACTATCGACAAGTTGATTGATTATGTATTCAACACTCCTGAGGATCCTTTACGCAGTGTAGAGTGCGTGGCTCAGAGATGTGAATTGGTGAAGAAGAACTTAGAGTTATTAAACGCATAAGGCTTGTGAGGGCGAGGTTACAAGGTATGGACATTTTGAAGAATTATGTGGGTGCAGGAGAGAAGGTAATTTCTCCGGCAAACGAGAAGCTACAGTATAGCGGCAGAATAGATTTTGATTACGAGGGTGGACCATTAATGGTCTATCCTTGTAGTTATGTAAAAATAAAGTTTACCGGCAAGAGTATCAAGGCGGTAATGACCAATATCAAGGGCTATTGGAACAGTGAAATGGGCTGGATATTGGATGGTCAGGAAGGCAGAGGAATGCTTGCGGATAGTGGGGATGCTGTGATTACCATTGCAGAGGATTTACCGGAGGGTGAGCATGAGCTGTGCTTTTATAAGAGAATGGATTGCTGCCATATGGCAGTGTTCCACGGATTTGTGGTGGATGAGAATTTTGAACTTTTGGAGCCACCGGTAAAGCCGGTTCGCAGGATGGAAGTATTTGGGGATTCGGTATCTGCCGGAGAAGTATCAGAGGCAATAGAGTATTGTGGCTTGGCGGATCCGGAGCACAATGGAGAGTATTCCAACAGCTATTATTCTTATGCGTGGTTGACTGCCCGTAAGTTAAATGCAGAGCTTCACGATATCGCCCAGGGTGGTATTGCTTTGCTGGATGGAACAGGTTATTTCAACCAGCCGGATGCCAAGGGCATGGAGTGGATGTACGACAAAATTCAGTACCAACCATGGTTTATGGAGGCAAAGCAGTGGGACTTTTCTAAATATACACCACATTTGGTGGTTCTGGCTTTTGGACAGAATGACAATCACCCTGAGGACTATATGAAAGAGGACTATGATGGGGAGAAGGCTGTGAACTGGAGAACACATTATGCAGCTTTTGTGAAAAAGATAAGAGAGATTTATCCCAAGGCTCATATTGTATGTAAGACTACCATTTTGAACCATGACTTTAGCTGGGACAGAGCTATTGAACAGGTGGTGGCGGAGCTTGCGGATGAGCAGGTGCATTACTTTAAATATAGCAACAATAGTGTAGGTACTCATGGACACATCAGACGTCCCGAAGCAGAGAAGATGGCAGAAGAGCTGAGTACCTTTGTAGAAGCATTGAATGAAAAGTACGGATTTTTCCCGGTGTAAGAGACGATATTGTTCCCCTCATGAAAGAAAAGCGAAACGAGTAATGTCGAGGCAGAAGGTTTCGTTTTTGGCTGGGAGGTTTTAGAGTAGTAGGAAATAAAGCGTGGCAGTGGCTGCGATAACAGGAGGACATATGGCAAACAAATATATTGAATCAAGTATTGTAAACAGAGGTAATTGGGCGAGACTGAAAAGCTGCATGAAGCGTGCAGCAGCAGGCGAGAAGCTGATTATTGGTTATTTAGGCGGTTCTATTACCATGGGTAGTTTAGCTACTGTACAGGAAAAATGCTATGCTTATTTGAGCCATGAGTGGTGGAAGGAAAAATTCCCTCAGGCAGATATTCAGTTTGTAAATGCCGGTATCGGTGCGACTACTTCGCAGTTTGGTGTAGCCAGAGTGGAAGAGGATTTGTTACGCTACAAGCCGGATGTGGTATTTATTGAATTTACCGTAAATGATGATGCAACTGCACATTTTCAGGAGACCTATGAGGGCTTGGTTCGTAAGGTGTATGGATGTGAATTAGCTCCGGCAGTGATAACTTTGCAGAATGCATTTTATCATGATGGTGTGTGTGCAGAAGAAATCCATACTCCTGTGGCAAAGTTTTATGATTTGCCGGTGGTGAGCTTTAAGAAGAGTGTAGTTGCCAGAGTGGCAGACGGTGTAATCGTTGAGGAGGACATTACCCCCGACCACTTACATCCTAATGACAAGGGACATGCTCTTTTGGCGGAGACCGTGAAGTATTTCTTAGATCAGGTCTATGCAGATTTGAGTGTAGAAGAAGTGGCTCCGACATTAAAGGCAGAGACCATGACCAAGAACCGTTATGAGAGTTCTGTACGTTTCCGCAATCAGAATATGGTGGTTAAGTCTGCTAAGAATTTTGTGGAAGATACTTCCGTGCAGGAGCATATTACTCATATCTTTAAGAATGGTTGGGAGTTTTCCGAAGAAGGTGCTTATATAGAAGTGGAAGTAGAAGCAACCTGTCTGGGCATTCAGTACCGCAGAACCATTCAGCATCCTGCACCATCCATGAAGGTATTGGTGGATGGAAAAGAAGTGACTGTGCTTAACGGTGAGTTTGACGAGACCTGGGGCGATTTAATTGCACTGGAGACTATCTTTGAGAATGAGGAGAAGGCAAAGCATACCGTGCGTTTGGAGCTGGTGAATGTACATGAGGATGATAAGTTGCCATTCTATTTGGTATCTTTCCTGTGCTCGTAAGAGCGTGTGGCAAATTTTTCTGAATGATTTAGGAGAGACAGATTGGAAGTTGTCGAGCTTTTGGGAGCGAGAGATGCACTAAACCCGACTAAAGGGAGCAATATTGAAATTAGTCGGGAAAAATGTTCCATTTTACCGATTGAATTCAGAAACGGATAAATTCAGTCGGGTGATAGAGCACATGTGTTCCCGACTAATTCGGGGAAAATGTATGATAGTCGGTAAAATATGTTGAGAGCTACCGACTAAAGTAAATAAAAACAAATATAGTCGGTAGCGGAGATAAAATACACCCGACGAAAACATGAAAAAATCAAAAATAGTCGGAACGACTGACTATATTTTGCAAAAGGCAGAATAGTTCAGGCTGTTGGAGCAACAACTTTTCCTTTGTAGGAGTTTTTAAGCATGAAAATTGCCACATATAATATATGGAATTCAGAAAATGGAATGCCATATAGAAATAATTATATAGTTAATGAAATTCAAAAGATAAAAGCAGATATAATATGTCTTCAAGAAGTTCATAATCGGGAACTGGCTGAAAATATTGCTGTTAGTGTGGGTTATCAATATTGGTATTTCGAAAATTACCCAAATGCTGAAGAAGGACTATGTATATTAAGTCACATACCATTTGAAGAATGTGATTCTTGGTTAAATGCTTCAAATGCAATTTACTGTTCCATCGTGTATAATAAGAAGAAAGTTTCTATTATAAATGTTCATCTTCCGTGGGATAGTGTAGTGGAGAGAGAACGACAAATAATAAGTATTGTTACCGCTATTAATAAAAAACAATTTGATTACGTTTACATGGCAGGGGACTTTAATTGTAATGCTTCCTCGAATGTTCAACGTTTTTTAAGCGGGGAATGCTCATTGAATAATAGTGAGGCGATACCCTGTTGGTTTGATTTAGCATTATCATATGCAGAATTGTCGAATACTACTGTAGAGGATACCTTGAAATTTCGAGAAAATCCAAGATTTAAGTATAATACAATAGAGACTAATTCGAGAGTTGATAGGATTTTATTAAGAAATACATACCCACAGGATTTTCCGATTTTAACGAAGTGCAGTATATTTGGTAAGACAGTTTATGAGGATATAGCATTGGCGGCAAGTGATCATTATGGTGTGATGATAGAAATGGAATGATATTTTGGGGGGTATTATGACACAAGATATTTGGGATAAATTGTATTCTGAAGCAAGAAGAGTTCAAAAAAGTAGAACGATTTCTCCTTTTATAGAAGCTGGTGGTGTTGCAGCCGCTATATTGACAAAAGCAGGAAATATATATGTTGGAGTTTGCATTGATACAGCAAGTACTTTGGGAATGTGTGCCGAAAGAAATGCTATTGCTAATATGATAACAAATGGCGAGAATCAAATAGACAAGGTGGTTGCCGTGATAGAAGATGGCAGCGTTGGCTCTCCGTGTGGTGCTTGTAGAGAGTATATGATGCAACTGGATAAAGATAGTGGAGATATCGAAATATTGGTAGATTTTGAGAATAGAAAAACCGTCTACCTTAAAGATCTGCTTCCGGATTGGTGGGGAAAGGGACGATTCAATGAAGCTGTTAGTTCAACTCTTATCACTTGAATTTAACTGCACGCCGGAGGATTTTATCAAACAGGAAAATGTATTAACAGCGTCTAGGCTTCACGAAGGACGCAGAAACTATAGTTCGGAAAAATATTTTTTCCATATGGTGACAACAGGAAACAATGCAGTGGTAACAGCAGATGAGTGTCTGCATCCGTTTTTACAGGAGTTTATCAAGAACCGCACAGGACATTGGTTATTTGAGATACCGAATCTGATGCCATTGGAAAAGGAGCTGAATAAGTTTGGTTATACTCTCACAGGCACCTATCATATGTTTTTACCGCAATTTGAGGTTACAGTACGTAAGGATTATCCTGTAAAATGGTTTTATGGGGAAAAAATCAAGCAGTTCTATGGAGATGAACGTTTCCCGAATGCAATTTGTCCCCAGTTTAATCCGGTACGTCCTGACAGAATAGTGGTTTGTGCCTATGATGGGGATGAGATCATGGGGATGGCTGGTTGCTCTGAGGATGCGCCGCACTGGCAGCAGATAGGGATAGATGTCATGCCGGAATATCGTTCTCAGGGAGTAGGTACCTATCTTGTAACACTTTTAAAGAATAGGATTGCGGAGCTTGGGGACATACCTTTTTATGGAACCAGCGTGTCCAATTATCATTCTTGGAATATTGCATTGAATAGCGGTTTTCGTCCGGCATGGGTGGAAATCGGAGCGAGTAAGAAGGAAGTCGAGCATCTGTGAATAGAAGAAAGAAACACGAATTGCTAATGTAAAAATTTATCTTCTCGAAAAAAGGAAATCAAGCGGTCTTTTTACGAGGAAAAAGCATAAAGAAAAATAATAGAAAGGTAAAAAAGCTATGTTTGGAAAAGATTTTGTATGGGGCGTTGCAGACAGTGCGTATCAGGTAGAAGGTACCTGTAAGCGTGAGGATGGCAGTGGAAAATGTGTATGGGATGATTTCTGCGAAAACGGCGGAGTGTATGGCGGTCACCAGGTAGGCGTGGGATGCGATAGAGTGAAGCGTTATCCGGAGGATTTTGCATTGATGAAGGCTCTGGGTATCAAGCACTATCGTTTTTCCGTTCAGTGGGCAAGAATTATGCCAAATGGTATCGGTGAAGTGAGCGAAGAAGGGATTGCTTACTATCGTGAAATGATTAAAGAAATGAAGAGAAATGGTGTAGAGCCGTACTTTACCCTGTTCCACTGGGAGTATCCTCAGGCACTTCAGGATATGGGCGGTTGGATGAATCCGGACAGCCCGGATTGGTTCGCAGAGTATGCGAAAGTAATTGCGGAGAATTTCTCTGATTTATGTACCTATTTTATTACCATGAATGAGCCTCAGTGTTTTGTAGGCTTGGGACATTTGAAGGGGGAGCATGGACCGGGATTTAAGCTTCCTTACAAGGATACCTTCCAGATTGCTCACAATGCTTTAAAGGCTCATGGTAAGGCTGTTATTGCACTGAGAAAGTATGCAAAGAAGCCGATTTTGGTTGGTTATGCACCTACCTGTGGTGTACAGCTGCCGGCAACAGAGAGCCCGGAGGATATTGAAGCTGCCAGAAAGGCATATTTCAGTTGTACCAATCCTATGGACAACTGGACCTGGAATGTGGCATGGTTCAGCGACCCGGTATTCTTGGGCAAGTATCCGGAGCAGGGTGTGGAAAGATTCAAGGAGTATCTGCCGGAAATCACCGAGGAGGATATGAAGTTAATCAGTCAGCCTTTGGATTTCATGGGACAGAATGTTTATAATGGTTTTTATGTAAAGAGTGATGCAGAAGGAAATGCACAATACGTAGATTATTATTATGGTTTCCCGAAAACCTCTACTCAGTGGCCGGTAACTCCGGAATGTGTATATTGGAGCTGCAGATTCCTGTATGAGCGTTATCATATTCCGATGTATCTGACAGAGAATGGTATGGCTTGTCATGATACCGTTTCTGTGGATGGTAAGGTACATGACCCTAACCGTATTGATTTCCTGGAGAGATATTTGGCTTGGGTGCAGAGAGCAGTAGACGAAGGTATTGATATTCGCGGCTACTTCCTGTGGAGCTTTTCCGATAATTTCGAGTGGTCTTGCGGATTTAATGACCGTTTCGGTATTGTGTATGTGGATTACACTACCCAGAAGAGAATTGTAAAGGATTCCGGATATTGGTATCGTGAGGTAATGAAGAGTAACGGAAGAAGTCTGGCAGTAAACAACAGTGCCAAGGAAATCCTGTATTTAGAGCCTGTTTTGAAGGAATGTGTATGGGGGGGTAACCGTTTAGTAACGGAGTTCCCTTATCACTGTGATGCAGAAGCTGTGGGAGAGTGTTGGGCAATCAGTGCACATCCTCATGGGGACTGCGTGATTAAGGAAGGCAGATATGCAGGAGAGACTTTGTCCCAGCTTTATAAGGAGGACAAGGCGTTCTTCGGTAACTTAAACTATGAAGAGTTCCCTCTTTTAGTAAAGATTATTGATGCTAAGGGTGATTTGAGCATTCAGGTTCACCCGGATGATATCTATGCACAGGAAGTAGAGAAGGTGCCTTTCGGCAAGACCGAGTGCTGGTATATTATGGACTGTGATGAGGATGCTACTTTGGTAATCGGTCATCATGCTCAGACTCGTGAAGAACTGAAGCAGATGATCGCTGACAACCGTTATGAAGAATTGATTCGTCAGGTACCGGTACAGAAGGGGGATATGATTCAGATTGACCCGGGTACCGTACACGCGATTAAGGGTGGCTTCCTGATTTTGGAAACCCAGCAGAACAGTGATATTACTTATCGTGTGTATGATTATAATCGTACTGTGGATGGCAAGCCTCGTCAGTTGCATGTACAGCAGAGTATCGATGTGATTAATGTACCGGATGAAACTTACAAGACTGCTATTACCAAAGCAGGTGCTGTAGCAGACAATGAATTGACCCTTTTGACAGAGAGTGCATATTACAAGGTTTGGAAGCTGAATGTGAAGGAAGAGGCTGCTATTACACAGGAGCATCCGTTCCTGCTTTTGAGTGTATTGGAAGGCTATGGTGTGGTAGAAGGCAGATCTGTGAAGAAGGGTGACCATATGCTGGTACCCAATGGATATGGTACGATTTCCTTCCTGGGTGACATGGAATTGATAGTGTCCACTGCAAAGGATAAGTAGGAGGCTGCTATGATACCCAATGACCCGGTGATGCTTTTGAGCTTCGTCAATTTAAAATTGAGAGATTTTTACTCCAGTCTGGATGCTTTTTGTGAGGATTTGGATGTGGATAAAGAAGAATTACTTTCCAAATTGGACAAGATAGATTATCATTATAGTGAAGAAAGAAATCAGTTTGTGTAGCAGCGGTAAGTCACGAAGTGACGACTTTGCGAAGGGCACGACTGAACTGTGGTGTTGTGTGAGCGGTGTGTGCGGAACGATTGTGGTTCGCTGAAGGAGAATGCTATCATGTCAGTAGTTGGAAAAGATAGAAAAAACAAATGTGAAATATGTGTGGGCTGTGGACGTTGCGAAAGTGATATGACAAGTTTGCACATTATAACAGAATCCTTTTTAAAACCGGAACTTTTGCCTGCAGGGGAAACTGCGGGCAAAGGTTCTTTTGTCATTGCAGATATCGGCACTACGACTATTGCTATGGAGTTGTACGACCCGATGGGGAATAAGGTGGCGGACTATGTAGCAACGAATCCCCAACGAGTAGTGGGAGCGGATGTCATATCCCGCATACAGGCGGCGGAAAATCCTATGATGGCGAAGCAATTGCAAGCTTTTGTGCTGATGGAGCTGGAGAAGGGAATAGAGAAGTTTTTGACGCGGACCATGGATGGGGAAGCAGACAGAACCGCAGAACAGCAAGAGTTTCAACAAGACATGTATCAGGACCGGAATATAGAAAAAATCTATATTGCCGGAAATACGGTAATGCTGAATATTTTGTGCGGGCATGATGTACAGCCTTTGGGATATGCACCATTTCGTGCGGATTTTCTGGAACAGGAAATTCTGGAGATAAAAGGCATTCCGGCAGTCACTATGCCGGGGCTGTCAGCCTTTGTTGGCGGAGATGTAGTGGCAGGAATATTGGCTACCGGTATGCAACGTCGGGAAGAAATCAGCCTGTTGATTGATTTGGGCACCAATGGAGAACTGGTATTAGGAAATCGGGAGAAGCTGTTGGCAGGCAGTACCGCAGCAGGTCCCGCTTTTGAAGGAATGCTGCGGTCTCAGGGAAAGTCTGTTTGGGGGGCAGATATAGTGGTTTGTGTAGCAGAGCTTCTGAAGAGAGGCATTGTAGATGAGACAGGGCTTTTGGCAGAACCTTATTTTGAAACAGGGGTTACTATGAGCGGAGTTTGTATCACCCAGGACAATATTCGAAGTCTGCAAATGGCCAAGGCCGCCATTGCTACAGGAGTACAGACTCTGGTAAAGGAATATGGATTAAAGAGCACGAAGGAAATCCAAAAGGTGTATCTGGCTGGTGGATTCGGTTACTATTTGAAGGAATGGGCAGCCATGGATATAGGGCTGCTTCCTGATGAACTAAAGGGAAAGATACAGGCTGTGGGAAATAGTGCACTGGCAGGGTGCTATTACAGACATGTGTGCAGCCAGGCGGTACAGGAAACGGATCGGATTAGAACTGTCACAAAAGTGGTGAATTTGGCAGAGATGGAAGCGTTTACAGAAGAATTTGTGGAGAATATGAACTTAAAAAAGTTGGTTTAATCAAAAAATAAATAAAATTGTCGCTTTTTGTGAAAAAATTAGTAGGAATCTGTTAACCAGTGTGTTATAATGTTAGAAAGTTATAAACTTAGGGGGATTCTATTTTTATGAAGAAGGATAAAGAATTAAAGCGGAATAAGAGAAAGGAACCAAAGGAAAAGAAAGAGAAAATGCGAAAACACAGTAATTTGTTCGGGATTGGAACTAAGATTGTTATTTGTTTTTTGATTCCTATTGTTTCCATGATTTTGGTGGGCATTATAGCTTATCAGAAGGCTGCGGAAGGTATGAGTGATAAATTCAAGGAATCTACCATTCAGACCATAGAAATGGCTACTGCATACATAGATATGACTACATCCTATGTGGAATCAGAGGTATTGTCATATGCCTATGATAAGGATTTGGTAAAGTATTACAATGGTTTTGCATCAGATACGGTAGCGATTGATAATGCACGATTAAATATGATTGCGTATCAGACCCTGAACGAGTTTGTACGGGATATGCATATTGTAACGAAAAAGGGAATTCGACTGGCGACTACCAAGGACAGTGGTTTATTTGATGGTATGTTTCAGGCATATCATGATGATGTAGTGGCACTTTCACCCAATGGTACCTTTGATGGTTGGATTGATTCTCATCCGGCATTGGATAAGCATCTTTCCATGGGAGAAGACCGTTATATTATGTCTTTTCAGGTTATGCCTATCAGCAAGGATGCAGCGGTGATTGCAGATATTAGTGCTGAGGCGGTACAAACCTTTATTGCAGATTTGGATTTTGGTGTAGGAAGTATCGTGGGCTTTGTTTCCGGTGGCGGACGTGAAGTTCTTGCAGAGAAAATAGGGGAAAATCAGCAGAGTATTTTGGATGCAGGAGAAGTGGTTTTCGCTCCTTCTGAGTTTTATCAGGCGGCAATGCAGTCCGGTGAAGCTACAGGAACTATGGATGTGAAGTTCCATGGCAAGCCTTATTTGTTCTTATATAGCAAGAGCAGCTTCAATGGTGCTACCATTTGTGCTTTGGTTCCGGAAGAGGTGGTTACCGGACAGGCAAATGATATCAGACGGATTACCATTCTTTTTGTAGTAATCGCGACAGTGATTGCGGCAGGTATCGGTTTGACTATGACAACCAGTATCCAGAAGAACGTTAGAAGAGTATCCAAGGGCTTGGAGCAGGTTGCACAGGGCGATTTGACCGGTACCGTAAAGGTAAAGGGACGAGACGAATTCCGTATGCTGGCAGCTTCTGCTAACAGTATGATTGATAATAATAAGAAGCTGGTTTCTAAGGTGACCCATGCTACGGAGCAGCTGGAGGAATCTGCAAATGAAGTAAAGGAAGCTTCCGAAGTAATCAACGATTATTCTATGGATATTACACAGGCGATCAGTGAAATCAGTGAGGGTATTTCCCGTCAGGCACAGCATGCACAGGAATGTGTAGTGATGACCAATGCTCTTTCTGATGATATGCAGGAAGTAAGTAATGTAGTAGAAAAGGTTGAGAAGCTGGTAGAAGAAACCAATAGTATGATTAGCCGTGGTATGGAAATTATTCGTGTATTGGGTAACAGAGCTCGTGAAACTAATGTAATTACAGCAAAAGTGGGCGAAAGCATTGAAGCTCTCCGCAAGGAATCTGCTATTATTAGTGAGTTCGTAGAGACGATTACGGATATTTCCGAGCAGACCAATCTGTTGTCTCTGAATGCTTCTATTGAAGCTGCCAGAGCAGGAGAAGCCGGTCGTGGCTTCTCGGTTGTAGCAGAGCAGATTCGTAAGCTGGCAGATGATTCCGCAGTAGCAGCCGGAGAAATCAGTCGCAATGTAGAAATCATTGGTGTACAGACCCGTAATAGTGTAAACAGTGCCAAGGAAGCGGAAAGTATGGTAGAGCTACAGTATAAGGCAGTGGAAGAGGTTATTGAAGTATTCCAGATGATGAATGACAGAACTACTGCGTTGGTAGCAGGACTGAAGGAGATTGTAATCAGCACAGAAAAGGCGGATAAGGAACGTTCCGATACTTTGGCAGCGGTGAAGAATATTTCTACGATTATCGATGAAACTGCGGAAAGTGCAGGCATTGTAAGCGACAATACCATGAAGCTTTTGGCAAATGTAGAGAACCTGAACAAGACTTCCGAAATTCTGGGTGAGAACATGGAAAGCTTGAAGCAGGAAATTGCCGGCTTTAAGACAGAGTAGCAGAGGAAAGACATAATCACATAAAAGCAGACATATAATGGGTTGAGGAAACTCAAAGGAATATTTAGAATATGAAGAAGCTTACAGCAGCAATTCTGATGATGGATATCATACTGGGATTGCTGCTGTTTTTTGCGTGTTGGAACAAGCCGGAGAGAACAGAAGGTCAGGCAAAAGCAACCAGCAACTCGAGGAGCGGTGTTTGGGAGTGGCTAAGACAGGCTCCGGCAGAGGCAGAGGAAATAAAGAAAATCGCCCTGACCTTTGATGATGGTCCGCACCCGTACTATACGGAGCAGTTACTGGATGGTTTGCAGGAGAGAGGCGTCGTAGCTACATTCTTTGTGACAGGAGAGCATGCGAAACTACATCCGGATATTATCAAACGGATGCAGGAGGAGGGGCATCTCATCGGAAACCATACCTATAGTCATACGCAACTGCGAAGTGATAATCGGGAGGTCTTCCGGGAGGAATTGATGCGAACCAATGAGGTGTTAAAGGAGATTACCGGTGAAGAGATTATTTATGTTCGACCACCTTATGGTTCCTGGGACAAAAGCTTCGAGCAGGAGCTGAACATGATACCGGTGCTTTGGACGGTGGACCCCTTAGACTGGTGTTCCAGCGATGTGTCCTGTGTGGTACGCAGTGTAACAGAAAAGGTTGGAGAAAATGATATCGTTCTGATGCATGATTATTATGACAGCACCGTGACGGCAGCACTTCGGATTGTGGATGAGTTGCTGGAGGAAGGGTATACCTTTGTGACGGTGGAAGAAATATTGTTTGAATAGAGAAAATTCAGAAAAGAATTTACTAATTTGCCAAATTGTACTATACTTATATAGAGATGATTTTAAAATGGAGGAGCCTTTTGGTACGATAGACATGAAACAGGTTGGATTAACAGAGGATAATGTAAAATTAATCGGTAGAAGTTTGTTGGTGGAGGATACACGCTGGGTAGCTCTGTCAGGGGCGGGAGCAGCTTTTCGCTTTCAGGGTAAGAAGCTGACCATTACCATATTAGGCAGTAATAATGCAGTAACCCCGGATAATGATATCTGCTATGCCAGATTTGCTGTTTTAGTGAATGGGGAAAGAGTAGTGGATGCTATTATGGATACTGCTTCAAAAACCTATGAAGTATTTGCCGGTGAAGAACCGGTAGATGCAGAGGTACAGATTATGAAGCTTTCCGAATCAGCCATGTCTGCTATCGGGATTATGCCGCTGGAATGTGATGACGAAGCCATGGTTACGCCTGTGCCGAAGAAGGCTCATTCCATAGAGTTTATAGGAGATTCCATTACTTGTGGTTACGGAACGGATGATTTGGACTTGTCGCATACCTTTTCGACGCAGACGGAGGATGTGACCAAGGCCTTTGCTTACAAAACAGCACAACTGCTGGGTGCAGATTACAGTATGTTCTCCTGTAGTGGATACGGTATTATCTCCGGTTATACAGGCGACCCTGAGGTGCGGGGGGCAGAAGAACTGTTGCCGCCTTATTATGAAGCACAATGCTTTAGCCGGGACGATTTCGGTAGTGCAGGCAGACCGGCTAATATTCCATGGGACTTTTGTCAATATCAGCCGGAAGTAATCGTAATCAATCTGGGAACCAATGATGACAGCTTCTGTCAGGATACAGAATGGAAGCGGGAAGAATATCGTGAAAAGTATGTGGAGTTTTTACAGGTAGTGCGTAAGAACAATCCACAGGCTGAAATATTCTGTGCATTGGGACTGATGGGCGACCGTTTGTATGACAAGGTATGTCAGGTACGGGAAGATTATATAGAACAGACAGGTGATGAGCGTATTCATACCATCCATATTCCGGATCAGACTACAGTAGGCGGTTACGCCATCGATTATCATCCCACTCCGGCATCTCATAGTATGGCTGCCGAAGTAGTGGCAACAGCCATCAAGGAGCAAATGGGCTGGTAAGAAATTTTTGGTAGTATTTTCAAGAAAAATAAGCTATAATTGATACATATATTGACTTTTGACATAAGGAGAAAAAATCATGCTGGTTTCATTAATCCCTCTTTTTGACAAAGATATGGCAATCAGTGCATATTCATTATTTACACAGAAATCAAACTTTTATTTAAATCCCAGCTATCTGGGAACCGGACAGTTAGATGGTGCGGCTCGTGTGGATGGTTTAGAGGTTATCCAGAATATGGGTATCGAGACCCTTTCCAGAGCGAATGAAGTATTTGTATCCGTTACGAATATGTCCTTGTTCTCTGATATCGAGGCACAGTGTGACGCAGCACATGACAGACTGGTACTGTTGATTGACCATGCGGTAAAGCCGGAGCCTATGTATGTAGAGCGTATTCAGGAGCTGAGGGACAAGGGGTACAAGTTTGCCATTCGTAAGCTTTTGGTGCATGAATTTCAGGCATATACAGAAGTGTTGAAGAGAATGGATTATGTGTTCCTGAATCACAAAAAGGTGGATTTGCAGAAGGCAACTATTTACTTTAGTAAGCTGTTTCCCAATATAAAGATATGTGCAGCGGAAGTGGATACGGTAGAAGATTTTGAAAGGTTGAAAACCACTACCCAGTGCACATTGTTTGAAGGAGCTTTTTATAAGCTTCCTATTACGGATGGTCAGACAGAAGTAAATCCGCTGAAGGTGAATTACATTGAATTGTTAAATGCAGTGAATCAGGATGACTTTGATTTGACGAAGGCAGCGGATATTATCGGACGAGATCCGGCATTGACCATTTCCCTGCTTCGTATGGTAAATAATATGACACTGAAGTCAGAGATTACTTCCATTCGTCATGCGGCAGCTATGTTAGGACAGAAGGAATTGAAGAAGTGGATTACCACAGCAGTTGTAGACCAGTTGTGTTCGGACAAGCCAAACGAAATCACCAGACTGGCAATGCTTCGTGCCAAATTTGCAGAGAATTTGGCAGGTTCTTTCGAAATGGCTATGCTTGCTTCCGAAATCTTCCTGATGGGTCTGTTCTCTGTATTGGATGTTATTTTGGATCAGGATATGTCAGAAGCATTGAAGCTGGTTAGGGTTCCCAAGAATGTCAGTGAAGCTTTGATAAACAAAAGCGGTAAACTGGCACCCTTGTATGATTTTATTCTGAATTATGAAAAGGCAAACTGGGAAGAGGTTTCCCGCCAGATGATTTTACTGGATATCCCGATGAATGTTTTGTACAAGGCATACATTGACGCATTGGTATGGTATCGTCTGTTGACACTTGGTAAATAGGTAATAAAAATGGATTTGTTTGAATATATGAGAAGCACCAATCTGGAGAAGGAATCTCCGTTGGCTGCGAGGATGCGTCCCCGAACCTTGGATGAGGTAGTGGGACAGGAGCATATTATTGGCAAGGACAAGCTGTTGTATCGTGCCATAAAGGCTGACAAAATCAGCTCCGTTATTTTTTATGGTCCCCCCGGAACGGGCAAGACCACTTTGGCGAAGGTGATTGCCAATACCACCAGTGCGGAATTTACTCAGATTAATGCTACGGTGGCGGGCAAGAAGGACATGGAAGAGGTCATTGCCAAGGCCAAGGATTTGCAGGGAATGTACGGAAAACGTACCATATTGTTTATTGACGAGATACATCGTTTTAACAAAGGACAGCAGGACTACCTGTTACCCTTTGTAGAGGATGGTACTATTATATTAATCGGTGCCACTACGGAAAATCCTTATTTCGAGGTAAACGGAGCGTTGATATCACGCTCCATTATCTTTGAATTGGAACCCATCCCCAGAGAAGCCATCAAGGAACTGCTTCGTAAGGCAGTATATGACAGTGATCGGGGCATGGGAAGCTATGATGCAGAGATTGACGAGGATGCACTGGAGTTTCTGGCGGATATTTCCGGTGGAGATGCCAGACATGCCTTGAATGCTATTGAACTGGGTATTATGACCACACAGCGTAGTGAGGATGGTAAGATTCACATTACATTGGATGTGGCACAGGAGTGTATCCAGAAGCGTGCCGTTCGTTATGACAAGAACGGTGACAATCACTATGATACCATCTCTGCTTTTATCAAGAGTATGCGAGGCTCAGACCCGGATGCGGCAGTGTATTATCTGGCACGAATGCTATATGCAGGGGAAAGTGTTACCTTTATCGCCAGACGTATTATGATTTGTGCATCGGAGGATGTGGGAAATGCAGACCCTATGGCATTGGTAGTAGCCACCAATGCGTCCATGGCAGTAGAGCGTATCGGTATGCCGGAGGCACAGATTATCCTTTCTCAGGCGGCAGCTTATGTGGCCAGTGCACCCAAGAGCAATGCAGCCTGCAATGCGATTTTCGAGGCCAAGGAGGAAGTGGCCAGAAGCGGTAACTTACCCATTCCTACCCATCTGCAGGATGCTCATTACAAGGGGGCAGCCAAGCTGGGACATGGAATTGGTTATAAATATGCCCATGATTATCCCAATCATTATGTGGAACAACAGTATTTGCCCTATGAGCTCAGCGGAAGGGAGTTTTACAGACCTACCGGAAATGGTTATGAGCAGAAGATTAGGGAGCATATGAAGCGGATTAAACGGGAAGCAAAGACTTCGAGAACAGAAGAATAGTGTAACAAACAAAGAGCAGCAGTTCTGATTAGAACAGCTGCTCTATTATATATTGGTAAACTGCCTGATTTTTCTCCTGCCAGTTATCACAGATGGACACGGCCATTTCCTTGCTGGGAACGGAAAGCGTCAGTTCTATGAGATTAATCCCCTTTTCTTTGGCAACCAGATGGGCTTCGTATTCCCCGGTAGTGGATTTGTAATAATCCCCCAGTACGGAAACCTCCTCCAGAAGAGTGAATTCCTTCTCGTTGAAATAGCTGATGATTTCTTCTTTAATAGTGTCGCTGATACGATTTTCGAAGAAACGCAGAGTTTCTTTCCCTTCCTCCGTAATAGTCAGATGGGTACGATTGTTCAGGGAACGGGCAGTAATCATATTTCCTTCAGTCAGCTCGCTGATAACCTGCTGCAGCGTCAGGAAATTGGTATATTCTTTTCCCAGAATAAACTCGCTGATTTGTGCAGTGGTGAGGGGAAAGTTCACCCGGTTCAGCATATAGAGAATGATTAGTTTATATAGAGTCAATGGACTTTGTAGCATGAAATAATCTCCCTTGATAAGTGTTGCGTTGTTTCATTTGCTGATGCAGGGAATTGAGTACATCTCTTTTGTTCAGGCTCCATTTGGGGGCGATTAACAAATCCTTGGGACCGTCTCCCGTCAGACGATGCACTACAATATCCGGCGACAACAGCTCCAGACAATGAATGAGTATATTTAAGTATTCTTCTTTTTCGTAAGTCCTGAAAAGCTCGGCTTCGTAATCTGTGGCCAAATCCGTTCCTTCTAAAATATGCAGAAGCTGAAGCTTGATACCGAAGAGGGACCACTGGTTTAAGTAGCGGACTGTTTCAAAAATCATTTCCGGGGTTTCTCCGGGCAATCCTAAAATCACATGAACGATACAAGGGATGCCGAGGTCATTCAAACGCTTCACTGCTTCCTCAAAGCAGGAAAGGAGATAGCCACGCCGGATATAACGGGCTGTTTCTTCATGAATGGTCTGCAGCCCCAGTTCTATCCATAGAAATTTGTCCGGAAACTGTTTCTTTAGTTTGTCCAACAAAGCAAGTACATCCTTCCCTAAACAGTCCGGACGTGTGGCAATGGAAATGCCGCATACCTGTTCACAGGACAGTGCTTGGGTATAAAGCTGCTCCAAATGCTGCACAGGGGCATAGGTGTTGGTATACGCCTGAAAGTAAGCAATGAAATGATTGCCCACTTTTTTGTCACCGAACAACTCCAGTCCCTGTTTGATTTGCTGCTCTATGGAAGGGGCGGATACTGCAAAGTCTCCGCTGCCACCGGCACTGCAAAAGATACAGCCCCGGTGATCCAGAGTGCCGTCCCGATTGGGACAGGTCATTTGGGCATTGATGGCGATTTTGTAGCATTTTTGGTGAAATTGATTTTTACAGTAAGCATCCAGTGAATAGTAGGGCTTACCGTGCCAGTCCGTTTTCATCACAACCATTATTTGATGTTTGCCTTTACGGCAGCAGCTACGATTTCGGCTACCTGAGGATTAAATGCTTCAGGCATAATATTGTCTTCGTTCAGTTCTTCTTCCGGAACCAGACCTGCGATGGCGATGGCAGCAGCCAGCTTCATTTCTTCAGTAATCTGGGAAGCACGTCCTTCCAAGGCACCCTTGAAAATACCGGGGAAGGCTACCACATTGTTGACCTGATTAGGGAAATCGCTGCGTCCGGTACCTACCACACGGGCACCGGCTTCCTTTGCTTCGTCCGGCATGATTTCCGGAACAGGGTTTGCCATGGCGAAAAGGATGGAATCCTTGTTCATGGAAGCTACCATTTCCTTGGTTACGATATTGGGAGCAGATACGCCTACGAAGATATCAGCACCCTTCATGGCATCTGCCAATGTACCGGTTTCGTTATTTAAATTGGTCACCTCTGCCATTTTCTGCTGCATCCAGTTGAGACCTTCGGTATTCTTGGAAACAATACCTACCTTGTCACACATGATAATGTTGGGAAAACCATAGGTCAGCAACAGCTTGGTAATGGCTACTCCGGCACTTCCGGCACCATTTACGACTACCTTACAATCTTCTTTTTTCTTACCCACTACCTTTAAGGCGTTGATAACACCTGCCAGTACTACGATGGCGGTACCGTGTTGGTCATCATGAAATACCGGAATGTCCAAGGTAGCCTTCAAACGTTCCTCGATTTCAAAGCAGCGAGGAGCGGAAATATCCTCTAAATTAATACCGCCGAAACCGGGAGCCAGATAAGTAACAGCCTTGATGATTTCTTCGGTATCCTGAGTGTCCAGACAAATGGGCACAGCGTTGACACCACCGAATTCCTTGAAAAGAACAGCTTTTCCTTCCATAACAGGCATGGCTGCATAAGGACCGATATTTCCCAGACCTAAAACAGCACTGCCGTCGGAAACAACTGCTACAGTATTGGCTTTCATGGTGTATTTGTAAGCAGCCTCCTTATCCTGTGCGATGACCTTGCAGGGTTCTGCTACACCGGGGGTATAGGCAAGGGACAATGCCTCTCTGGATTTGACGGGAGTTTTGGAGATGGTCTCCAGCTTGCCGTTCCATTCTTCATGTAATAATAATGCTTTTTCGTTTGTAGTCATAAGATGCCTCTTTTCTTAATTGATATTTATATTTATGAATTGTTTTTCTTACGGGTATTTCACATAAGTCCATCTTATTTTAAAGCGAAAATGTATCTTTTTCAAGGAAATATTGCAGTTTTGAAAAATTTTACTTCCTATTTTTGTATTCTTGTTATATAATGCAAAGTAAGGATGAAGCTATGTATGCTTCATGAAGTCACATCAAGAGCAATTCTGATTGAAAATACCCACTATTCATAATTGATAATATTGGAGATATGAGGAGGACTTATGAGAGAAAAGTATGAATCCTTGGCATTGGCACAGTTGAAGGAACTGGCAAAGGTGCGTGGAATTAAGGGTGCAACCACTATGAAAAAGGCAGAAATCGTAGAAGCCATGCTGGCAGAAGATGAAAAGGACAAGGCTGCAGCTGCGGCAAAGGAAGCAAGTGAGAAGAAGGAAGCTGCAGGAAAGAGCAGTGAAGAAACCAGAACAGAAGCAAAGACAGAAACCAGACAGGAAGGTACCGTAAAGACTGTGGAGAAGCCTTATCGTGCAGATAATGCTTATGATTCCACCATGTATCCTCCGGAGCTGGACAGTGGTGTGGAAGCAGAGGGTATTCTGGAGGTTATGCCGGACGGATATGGTTTCATTCGTTGTGCAAACTACTTGCCCGGTGAAAATGATGTATATGTGGCTCCCAGCCAGATCCGTCGCTTTGGCTTAAAGACAGGTGATATTCTGCGTGGTAACAAGCGTATCAAGACCCAGCAGGAGAAGTTCCAGGCGTTGTTATATGTGAGAACCATCAATGGCTATACCCCGGAAGAATCTGCAAAGAGAACAGCCTTTGAAGATTTGACCCCTATTTTCCCTGATGAGCGCATCAAAATGGAAACTCAGGGCTGTAGTGTGGCTATGCGTGTAATGGATTTAATCTGTCCGGTTGGTAAGGGACAGCGTGGTATGATTGTATCCCAGCCCAAGGCAGGTAAGACCACCCTCTTAAAGGATGTGGCAAAGTCCATTTTGCGTACCAATCCCCATATGCATATGTTGATTTTGTTAATTGATGAACGTCCTGAAGAAGTTACGGATATCAAGGAAGCTATCGTGGGCGATAATGTAGAAGTAATCTATTCTACCTTTGACGAGCTTCCGGAACATCACAAGAGAGTTTCCGAAATGGTTATCGAACGTGCGAAGCGTTTGGTAGAACATAAAAAGGATGTAGTGATTTTGTTGGATAGTATCACTCGTCTCACCAGAGCATATAATCAGGTAGTTCCCCCCAGTGGACGAACCCTTTCCGGTGGTTTGGATCCGGCGGCATTGCATATGCCTAAGCGTTTCTTCGGTGCAGCACGTAATATGCGTGAAGGCGGTTCCCTGACCATTCTGGCAACAGCTTTGGTAGAAACCGGAAGTAAGATGGATGACGTAGTATACGAAGAATTCAAAGGTACCGGTAACATGGAAATGGTACTGGACAGAAAGCTTTCCGAAAAGCGTATCTTCCCGGCTATTGATATTGCCAAGTCCAGCACCAGAAATGAGCATTTGTTGTTGAGTGCGGAAGAGCTGGAAGCTGTGAATATTATGCGTAGAGCCTTGAACGGTCTGAAGCCAGATGAAGCAACCGACCGTATTTTGGACATGTTCTCACGTACCAGAAATAATGTAGATTTCGTAGCTATGGTAAAAAAGAACAAATTTATCTAAAAAACTATTGCAATGGTATTTTATTCATGTTATAATAGCAACGCTGTTTGTGGTTGCATAGGCAGTGCGGATGAGAACAAAATTTAAACGTTGTTACAATATATTAGAGAGGTGAAAAACATGAGAGAAGGAATCCATCCTACCTATTATCAGGCAACTGTAACCTGTAACTGTGGTAACACTTTCGTAACCGGTTCTACTAAGCCTGAAATCCACGTAGAAGTTTGCTCCAAGTGTCATTCATTCTACACCGGTCAGCAGAAGGCTGCTAGAATTGATGGTCGTATCGAGAAGTTCAATAAGAAGTACGGTATCAAATAATAAGGCGATGAAAAGGGTTGAGGTATTCTTATCTCAACCTTTTATTCTCTTTAGCTGTTCGTTTTGTTGAATTGGGAAAGGTATGAGTTTTATGGCAGAAAAGAACAAGGTTTGTTACTCCGGTGTAGGCGGTCAGGCTGTTTTGGAAGGTGTTATGATGAAGAACAGCGATAAGTACGCTATAGCAGTACGAAAGCCGGACGGAGAAATCGACATTAAAATAGATGAATTTCAAGGTGTTTTGAAGGAAAATAAGCTGAAGAAGCTACCGTTTATCCGTGGTGTATTTAACTTTATCGATTCCATGATGTTAGGTATGAAGAGTATCAATCATTCAGCCAGCTTCTATGAGGAAGAAGAGGAAGAGACAAAGTTTGACCAGGCGTTGGATAAACTGACCAAGGGCAAAGGAGAAGAGGCCATTACCACCTTTATCACCATATTGTCTGTGGTATTGGCGATTGGTATCTTTATTGTTCTCCCTTATTTTATTTCCGACAAGTTGCAGAATTGGTTTTCCGTTACCAGCCCTTCAGCGATTGCGATTATTGAAGGTGTGCTGAGAATCAGTATATTTATACTATATGTGGTTGCTATCAGTGCCATGAAGGATATCAAACGTTTGTATATGTATCATGGAGCAGAGCATAAATGTATCAATTGTATCGAGCATGGTATGGAGCTGAATGTAAAGAACGCCATGGAGAGCTCCAGACTGCATAAGAGATGCGGAACCAGCTTTTTGTTTTTCGTAATGTTTGTGAGTATTATCCTGTTTTTCTTTATCAGAGTGGATAATCAGGTATTGAAGGTATTGCTTCGTATTGCTTTGATGCCCGTGGTGGCAGGGATATCCTATGAAATCATTCGACTGGCCGGCAGAAGCAACAATATCCTCGTGCGTATTCTGTCTGCACCCGGTATGCTGATACAGCGATTAACCACCAAGGAGCCGGATGAAGACATGATAGAGGTAGCCATCGCTTCCGTAGAAGCTGTGTTTGACTGGAAGCAGTATTTGAAGGATAATTTTGAGGAATGACTATGAACTATCAGGATTGTTACAAGGAAGGCAGAGAGGCACTGTTGCAGGCAGAAATCCCGGAAGCAGACCTGGATGCCAGACTATTGTTGGAATATATATGTGGTACCAACCGAAATGACCTGCTGGTGCATGGTGATAGGGAAGTGGCAGAGGAGAAGCTTACTGCTTACCGAGCCGCCATAGCCGAAAGAGGCAAGCGTATTCCTTTACAGCATATTACCGGGGAACAGGACTTTATGGGACTGACCTTTCAGGTGAATGAGCATGTGCTGATACCACGTCAGGATACGGAGATATTGGTAGAGGAGGTTCTGCGTCAGATGCAGGATTACTCCCGCATACTGGATATGTGTACCGGTTCCGGGTGTATTTTAATCAGTTTGTTACACTATAATAACTGGTGTGAGGGTGTAGGGGTAGATATTTCGCCGGAAGCCCTAAAGGTGGCAGGCAGAAATGCAGAAGCTTTGCTGCCGGAAGAAAAGCACCCCTTATGGTTGGAAAGCAACCTGTTTGAAGCAGTGGAAGGTCGCTACGATATCATCGTGTCCAATCCCCCTTATATTCGTAAGGCGGTTATCGATACCCTGATGCCGGAGGTAAGGCTTCATGAGCCTATGCAGGCACTGGATGGTATGGAGGATGGTTTGTTTTTCTATCGCCGGATTATCGAGGAAGCTCCTAAGTTTCTGAATAAGGAAGGCAAACTATACTTTGAGATTGGTCATGACCAGGCAGAAGAGGTCAGTGCATTACTGGAAAAGGGCGGTTTTTCGCAGATTCAGGTGGTAAAAGATTACGCAGGACTTGACAGGGTGGTTTATGCCACATTAAGATAGAAAGAGATTCATAGACATAGATAGATGTGAAGAAAGAGGAAGAACATGTTTGATAAGTTAGAGGATTTGTTAATCCGTTTTGAAGAAATCATGGGTGAGTTGAACGAACCCACCGTAACCAATAATCAGGAAAGATTCCGCAAGCTCATGAAGGAGCAGAGTGACCTGACCCCTATCGTGGAGGCTTATAAGGAATATAAGAAGTGCAAGCAGGCTATCGAAGACTCTCTGATGATGCTGGAGGAAGAGTCTGACGAGGAAATGCGGGAAATGCTGAAGGAAGAATTAAATGACAGCAAGAAGCGTGTAGAAGAGCTGGAGCAGGAGCTGAAGATTTTACTGTTGCCTAAGGACCCTAATGATGACAAGAACGTTATCGTGGAAATCCGTGCAGGCGCAGGCGGTGATGAGGCAGCCCTTTTCGCAGCAGAAGTATATCGTATGTATGTGCATTATGCAGAAGGCAATCGCTGGAAGGTAGAAACCATGAACGTGGACGATATCGGTATCGGTGGTATGAAGGAAGTACAGTTCATGATTACCGGTCAGGGTGCCTATTCCAAGATGAAGTACGAAAGTGGTGTACATCGTGTACAGCGTGTACCGGAAACCGAAAGTGGCGGACGTATCCATACCTCTACCATTTCTGTAGCAGTGATGCCGGAAGTAGATGAAGACATCGACATCGTTATCGATGAAAAGGATATCCGTATCGACGTAATGCGTGCATCCGGTAACGGTGGTCAGTGTGTCAATACCACAGACTCCGCAGTACGTCTGACCCACTATCCCACAGGTATCGTGGTGTACAGCCAGACTGAGAAGTCCCAGCTGCAGAACAAGGCAAAGGCGTTCGCCCTGTTAAAGGCAAAGCTGTACGATATCGAACAGCAACAGAGACATGACGCAGAAGCTGAAATGCGTCGTAGCCAGATTGGTACCGGAGACCGTTCCGAGAAGATTCGTACTTACAATTTCCCGCAGGGTCGTGTAACGGATCATAGAATCAACCTGACACTGTATAAGCTGGAGAAAGTAATGAATGGTGACATTCAGGAAATCATAGACGCATGCATTGTGGCAGATCAGGCCAAAAAACTCGAGCGTATGAACGAGAACTAAGAAATATAGGGCATTTAATAGGTGAGTTGGCAAATTGAATATTGAGTTGTAAAAGAAAGTGCTCTATATTGGCTTTAAGTAGCTGATATAGGGCATTTTTACGTGTAGTTCAAAGAGTGAGTTTTAAGGTGATGGGGCTATCAGGGTATCTAAAAATATTGTTGTTGAAATAGTGGGAACGCATTATAATGAAATATATAACTTGAAGTCTGTAAAGATAGCACAATAATAAAACTGGATTGACTATTTATATGCCGTTTAGTGGTGTGAAATGAGTTTGCAGTGACTGCAATATAGGATAAGGAGAGAGGGAACTAATGGTTGATTATTTTCAAATTAAGTATTTAATAAGTGACTGTTTTTATTACGAAGTATTTGTAAATAACCGTTCGTATGACCAAGCAGCAGGTATTTGTTATGAGGCATTTTTAGAGTATATTAGTAGTAGAGGAATTGAAAGTGTTATTGCGAAATGTGCTATTATTATGTTAAAGTATCGACACAAAATTAACATTAACACAAGTGATATTAATTCTATGAAATATATTCTGGAAAAAAGCAAAATGTTGAATGAGAAAAATTTCTTGAATGAAGAAAGTATGGATTTTTTTTCAGAAGAATTAGTATTCATACGTGAAAAAGTAGAAGAAATAGAGAAT
Source organism: Acetatifactor sp. (assembly GCA_045538995.1). Taxonomy (GTDB): domain Bacteria; phylum Bacillota; class Clostridia; order Lachnospirales; family Lachnospiraceae; genus Acetatifactor. Next base: position 75,686 of record JAZQEK010000048.1, read on the forward strand.
ATAGGATAAAATCGAATTATTATTTATTTTATTATATATTTGCTTAAGAAAAATTATGACCTATAAATTAATCGGAATGGCTCTCTCCGAAGGCGATTAATCCATGGAGATTGTTTGAAGACCTTAGGGCGAAATTTGCCATCTGGGTGCACATAAGGATCATCTGAAATCAAAAATCTGAGAAGAGATACCATGAACAAATAGGTGAGAAAATGGCATTTGATGGATATTCAATATTAATGAAGATTAATAAAGAAGAGAAAAGAACACCGAATGTTTTATATCATGGTACAGCAAGGCAATTTTTAGAAACAAGGGAAATAGCTTATTATCTCAAAGGAGACAATGTTTATCACAAGATAGGGGACTGCTGAAAATGTAGGAACATATTATGATGGTAAGTCTTGTACATTTATCTTCAATGAAAAATTATTGGAATTAGTAACACTGTTAGAAAACATTATTATGGCTACCTATGTTGGGGAGCGATTTGTTAATCTGAATTCACATGTTATTGAAGAAATAGTATTATGGATGCAAATGGTCAAGAAATGCGAGCACATGACCGAGAACTAAGATATTGTAAATGTATAAAAAAACTGCTATACTAACATAAATGGTTAGGGTAGCAGTTTTTTTGAATGGGAGGTGTCACATGTCCAGAACGGTAGCAATAGGAATGCAGAACTTTGAAACTGTTATTACACAGAATTGTTTTTATATAGATAAGACGGATTTTATCAGAGAATGGTGGGAAAGTAAGGATGTGGTAACATTGATTACCAGACCACGTCGCTTTGGTAAGACACTGAATATGAGTATGCTGGACAGATTCTTTTCGAATAAGTATCAGGGAAAAGGGGATGTGTTTGAAGGGCTTTCCATATGGGAGCTACCCGAATACCGAAAACTGCAGGGAGAATATCCGGTAATAAACCTTTCCTTTGCGAATGTGAAGGAGAAGGATTATGAACACACTATACAGCGTTTTTTTCAGATTATTACGAATTTGTATAGTGAGTATGATTTTCTTCGAAACAGTGATGTTTTAAGCAGTAAGGATAAGGATTATTTTGACAGCATTTCTTACAATATGAGCGAGAGTGAAGCAACCTTTGCCATTCATCAAATGTGCAATTTCCTGTATCGATATTATGGGAAAAAGGTAATTGTTTTATTGGATGAATATGATACTCCTATGCAGGAGGCATATGTAGGAGGATTTTGGGAGGAGCTGACTGGGTTTACCCGTAGTCTGTTTAACTCTACCTTTAAGACGAATCCGTACTTAGAGAGGGCATTGATGACAGGCATTACGAGAGTGAGCAAGGAATCTATTTTCTCAGATTTGAATAATCTGGAGGTAGTGACCACTACTTCTAACAAATATGCCACAGCCTTTGGTTTCACGGAACCGGAAGTGTTTTCTGCTCTGGAAGAAATGGGTCTTGAAGCCTTAAAGGATAATGCAAAAAAATGGTATGATGGTTTTGTATTTGGTAAGCATACAGATATTTATAATCCATGGTCGGTCATTAATATGTTAAGTACCGGAGAGATTGATACTTATTGGGCAAATACCAGCGGAAACAGTTTGGTGGGTAAACTAATCCGTGAAGGGAATATTGATATCAAAAGGCAATTTGAACAGCTGTTAAAGGGAGAAAGCGTAAGATTAAATATTGATGAGCAGATAGTATACAATCAGTTGGATAATAATAAGGATGCTATCTGGAGCCTGTTGCTGGCCAGTGGTTATTTGAAGGTGATTTCTTATGAAAATGCAGGTGATGTGGCAGAGGATGATATCCCGGAATATGAGCTGGCACTTACTAATCTGGAAGTAAAGAGAATGTTTGAAGGTATGGTGAGCCAGTGGTTTGCCAAGAGCAGGACCGAGTATAATGCCTTCATCACAGCTATGCTACAAGGCGATGTGGATGCTATGAATGAGTACATGAATCGGGTGGCATTGGTATCCTTTAGTTATTTTGATATGGCAGAGAATCCCGTAGGTCCGGATCCGGAACGTTTTTATCATGGTTTCGTATTGGGGTTGATGGTAGATTTGAGGGACAAATATATTATTACGTCCAATCAGGAAAGTGGATTCGGAAGGTATGATGTGATACTGGAGCCGAGGAAGCCAAAAGAAAATGATGCTATCATTATAGAATTTAAAGCACTTAACAGAAGACGCGAAAAAAGTCTGGAGGAGGCAGTACAGGCAGCTTTGACACAGATTGAAGAAAAACAGTATGCCGCACAGTTGGTAGAGAGAGGTATTCCGCTGGAAAAAGTGCGTAAGTACGGAATGGCCTTTCAGGGAAAGACAGTCCTGATTGGTTAGGAAAGTATTGATATGTCAGAATAGGTGAATAATTGTTAGTAGGAAAGGATGGTTTCACAGACCGTCCTTTTGTTTTGCCATGAAATCTAATAACATAAAAATTTTCGTAAAAAACCAGAAGCAAAATTGACCAAACCACCATTTCTGACGTGTTATAAGTGAAGGGAGGTTGATAGAATGGCAAATACATCGGCGCGGCCGGCTGATGATATGGAAAGAGTTCACCCGGGAGACCGCGGACAGTGGTATCTTGGAGGCTTTGATGACCTTGCCGGAGAAGTTCCGGGTGGTGCTTGTTTTGTACTATGTGGAGGAATACAGCATAGAGGAGATTGCCGGCGTGATAGGGCGAACAACCTCAGCAGTGAAAATGCGTTTACAGAAAGGGCGCAGATTATTAGAAGAAACATATCGGAAGGAGTATATGTATAAGAATACAAAACACACCTTTAAGAGCCCCATGGTTGCAGTAGCTTCTTTGGCACTATGCTTCTGCTTGACCGTAGCCATTAACATGGTAAATCCGGATGTAGCACCCTATCGTTTTTTGGATACATTTGGCTTGGAGAGTTATCGGATTGTGAATAGAAATGCTAGGCGGCTCCAAAGCGGACCAGCCATGGGTAATCAGTGGTAATTGGGAATGTGAATTTGCAAAATAGTGTGATGTAAGGGGGCTCCCTATATCGGCTTTTGAGGCTGGTATAGGGCGTTTTCTGCATGGTGATGATGAAAATGTATTTATGGAGATTACTGAAATGTATAAGAAACCGGGCTGGTCATTGAATAAGTGTGATAGGTGTATTATAATAAAAAGAACTACAAAGATTTGGTAAATTCGAAATGTCGAGGGAAAGAGAATGAGTGAAAAGATACATGTTTCCGTGGTTGTACCGGCACATAATGAAGAAAAGTATGTAAAGAGATGCATTGATTCCATACATGCTGCGGCAAGCAAATTCAAAGGGAAAGTAGAAATTATTGTAGTATGTAACCGTTGTACAGACAGGACTGAGCAGATTGCTTTAGAGAACGGAGCTGTGGTTGTTAAGAATGAGGAACGGTGTATTGCAAGGGTACGGAATGCGGGGATACGGGCAGCAAGGGGAAAAATCATAATTACCATAGACTGTGATAATCGAATGACCAAAGGTACTATTTCAGAGGTATATCAGTTGCTTAGGAGTGGTAGGTATATAGGTGGTGGTGCACCTATTCGATTTGAAAGATATTCTTTTCCCTTGTGGTGCAATGATATGATGTGTCGCTTTTTGTTTGGTATCACAGGTTTATATAGTGGGATATTTTGGGCTGAGAAAGAAACCTTTGATGCAATAGGCGGTTTCGTAGATAAAAAGGCAATGGAGGATGTGGCAACTGCGAAGGAACTGAAGAAGTATGGTAAATCAAAGGGAAAGGCGTATACCACTCTTCGAAAGAATTGTCTGATTAATTCTACGAGAAAATATGATGACATGGGAGACTGGCTGTATTTTAAATTAATGTTTTCTAATATGGGTACATTGATAAAAGCTGCCATGGGAAATACAGAAGCATATGACCGATTGCTGGATGAGATGTTTTATGATTATAATGATAAGCATTAATTTTTGTTAGAATAGTCGGTGACAGGTTACTTTCTAGGAAGGATGTAAAAGGTGTAGGAGAGGATTTGGTATGAAAAAAGCAATCTTTTGGGACAGCGACGGAACACTGTTGTATGGAAATGAGTCATTTAAATATTCGCTAGTAAGAGCTTTTGAAAAATGTGGTTACTCTCTGGAGGAGGATGTTGCCGGAGCATTCATGAGGCGTGTTTGCTCCTGGTATGTTCCTGAGAAGGACCATTCCGATAAAGACGGAGAAGCCTGGTGGGAGGACTTGTTAGGCGAAATTCGTAGCTTTTGCAATGTACATGGAGTGAAACAACAGGATATCCTGCCTATTTGTACTTCTTTTCGAGAGAACGTGGTCACATTCGAATATGAAGCGTACTTCGATGCCAAGTCGGTATTGCAGTACTTTAAAGAAAAAGGTTATGAGAACTATATTATTTCCAATAACTTTCCGGAGTTGGGAAGGGTGTTTGAACGGCTTGGATTGGATACATATATTTCAGGGTATTTTACTTCTGCCGGTGTGGGTTATGAGAAGCCCCGAAGAGAGATTTATGAACATGCCATAAGAGAAGCCGGCAATCCGGATATAAAGTATATGATTGGAGATAATCCCGTGACAGATTATCAGGGAGGTCAGGACGCCGGAATGGTTCCCATACTTGTACATAATCAGGTGCCGGGGAAGGTATGCTGTGAGCAGTTGAAGGATTTGGTGGATATTATTACTGAGTAGTTAGGTTGGGGGATGTATAAATATGGTGAATTTACGAACGGAGATAGCGGAAGTAATAGGAATTCAGGTACCGTATTCAGGTGCTGAGGTACCATATGAAATTCTGGAAAATACAAAAGAAGATGGATATACGAGACAATTAATTGAGTATGCTTCCGGTGGTGATAAGGTTAGTGCTTTTTTGCTGCTTCCGGAGATACTTAATAAAAATCCGGCGATACTGATCAATCATCAACATAACAGGGAGCATCATTTGGGAAAAAGTGAGGTATGCGGTCTGGCCGGAAATCCTTTGCAAGCCTTTGGACCGGAATTGGCGAAAAGAGGCTTCGTGGTATTGGCACCGGATTCAATTTGTTTCGAGGAAAGGCGTAAAGATCCCAATATAGAAGGCTTTGACTTTTGGCAACATTTTAATGAAATGTGTTACCGTATTATTCGCGGTGATTTTTTGATGAAAAAGGTGTTGGAAGACACCATGAATGGTATTTCGCTGCTTTCCCAACTTGCTTATGTTGACGCGGAAAGGATAGGTACATTAGGACATTCCTATGGTGGCAATACAGCACTGTTTCTTTCGGCTTTAGATGAAAGGATTTCTTTTTGTTGTGCAAGCGGAAGTGCCTGTACATATGAAAATCGCATGAAGCATGATGTGGGAATTGAAATGGCGAGCGTGATTCCCAACTTTCATGGAAAGTATGATATAGATGATTTGGTGTCTTGTATTGCTCCAAGGCGGTTATTAATTGTTTCGGGAGAAGAGGATAAATATTCCAGAGATGCTTCCTATATCGTAGAAAAAGGCAGCTTAGTTTATTCGGAGCGACAAGCATTGCATAATTTGTGCCACAAGCAGTATTCCGGTGGGCATGAAATGACGCAGGAGAAGTTTGATGCTATTATAGAGTGGATAGAAAATTAAAAAGTTCTAAATTACTCGACCCATCTCAAAAGATGGAATGAAAAGAGATTTAGAACTTTTAATTAATAAATAGTATATTTCTTGTTTGGTGTCAATCTTTGCTACAATTAGAAATGCAGCTTATCAACGATTTCTAAAGCCTTGGCATAGCCAATATTTTCTCGGACTTGTTCTCGGAATTTTTCCTCAACGATGCCTATGGCACTGTTTAGGTCAGCGAGGGCATCTGCTTTTGCTTCTTCGGCATCCTGGTATTGGCCACTGGTGGCGATTTCCAGATAGTTTTGGGAGATGGTTACCAGCTCGGCAGCAGCTTTGTCCATGTCACCGATTCGGGCATAGCATCGGGGCATAAGTTTGCGTAGCAGATTTTCCGAAATAAGGACTTGGGGGCGAAGCTCATCAAATGCCTTGTAGGCATCCAGCACACCGAACAGTTTTTGGCTGAAGGTGATTGCTTCCTCACCGCTTGCGAAATAAGCATAATCCTCGAAGTCATAAAAGAATTCTTTTGCAGTTGCGTGAAGCAGTTTACGGATATTGTCTGCGATACAGAGCTTTTCCTGTTCAAAACCATGTTGAAAGTGAATGAACTGAGTCATAATATGTTCTTTCAGGTTGTTGCTTTCCAAACTGGGAAGGCGGTCTATGAGCTTCTGTGCTTTGTCAAATTCTTTGATATGGATGTATATCCAAATCATGCAATAGTCCGATTTCTCTACGGTAATCCGGTCTTCACAGTAGCGGGAAATACATAAGTTTTTGCGTTCACAGTCAGCAAAAATATCACTTAACATTTCCGGCTTATCTGATAAGAAGCCATCAAAGTCGGCATAGCGGCTGATTTCTGCTCCATGAGCGATGCATTTACGCATTAACGTATAGTTGGTAGGTTCTTTCTCAGACTCTGCCCGGAAATAAGTATAAGCAGCAAGGTGTTTTTCCGCAGCAGGCTGTGCGGTGGACATAAGGATTTTTTCATGCCCCAGTGCTGCTTCGGTATGTGCATCACCATAAGTTGCGGATACTACACCCAGTAGAGAATCTGTTGTGATACCGAAAATCTGTGATAAAGGTACTAATTGTGAAATGTCCGGTGTACCATTTCCGTTTTCCCACTTAGAAATGGCCTGTGGTGTCACTGCCAGTCTGAGAGCAAGCTCATCCTGGGTAAATCCGCATTTGCGGCGCATGATTTTAATATTTTCTCCGATGGATTGTTTCATAAAGTTATTCTCCTTAAATTGATTTCGGTACCGTGATTTCACTATAATTTACACCACAGAAAAAGTCAATTAACGTACTTTCAACAAAAACTCAACGGAGAGTTGAGACAGTAGAATATTGTCTGTAGAAGTTGAAAAAGTGAATGGAACGTAATATAATGAATAAAAACTTTTATTAAAGGAGAAGAGGGTATGGGATTTTTTGCAAAGCTTTTTGGAAAAAAGAAGTCTGTTGAGGTTTTTGATTATGTGAATAATAAGTTGATGATTGATTATTCTGCTGCCGGAATAACAATAAATGGCAAAGTGATAACATTGCCAACCGATATTTCTGCATTTGATTTTCTGGGTGAGGCTAGGAAGGTAAAGACGAAAGCAGGCATCAATTATTCCTGGGATGAAGCGGGAGTGTATTGCTATACCAGAAATAAGGGAAAGGTGCATTGTTTCGGTATTGCATTGAAGAAGGGGGATTTGGAGCTGGAAACAACACCCCACAAGTTTTATGCCGGCGAGGTTACAATCAATGGCAGAAGCTGGGAAGAGGTAGTGGCACAGGGAGAACAGACAGAATTTTTCATGAAGGCACTTTGCGGAGGATATTCGGTAGTGGCAGAGTTCTGTCAGTTTATGGATCCTTCTGCATATAGCAATTTGGAGATACAGAGAGAGCAGTAAAATAGTGGTATGCCTGTAAAGAAAGCTGAGACGGATATGCAGCTCGGACGAAAACAATGAAATCGTGGAGAAGTGAGGAAACAGCAAGATGAAACCCTACGAACACAGAGTGAAGTATTATGAAACCGATAAGATGAGTATCGTACATCATTTCAACTACATTCGTTGGATGGAGGAGGCCAGAATAGATTTCTTAGGACAAATCGGCTGGAATTATAAGAAGCTGGAGGATATGGGGATTATCTCGCCTGTAACAGCGGTGGAGTGTAAGTATCGGGTCAGTACGCAATTCGACGATTTGATTACGATTTCTGTATGGGTAGAAGAGTTTAAGGGCGTAAAGCTGAAAATTGGTTATCAAATGAAGCGTGATAATGTGCTGGTATGTGAGGCAAAGTCTGAACATTGCTTCCTAAATCCGGAAGGCGGAATTATTAATTTGAAGAAGGAGTTTCCGGAGTTTTATGCTTCATTGATAAGCATGCAGGGAGTGAGAAGTGAATAAATAAAGAAATCCTCCGCATCGGAGGATTTTTTAATAAATTATTGTTTCCCCAATTCCCAGAATGCTATAGCACTGGCAGCAGCTACGTTGAGAGAATCTACTCCATGGGACATGGGAATTCGTACCGTATAATCACAGTCTGCAATGGTGCAGGAAGCCAGACCGTCCCCTTCGGTACCCAGTACGATGGCAAGCTTGTCTTCTGCCAAAAGTGCGGGATCATCAATGCTGATAGAATCATCGGTTAGTGCCATGGCCACTGTTTGAAAGCCTAAGTTTTTCAACTCAGACATGGCAGGGTGCGGCCAATCGGTGTCCGGAAAATATGTCCAAGGGATTTGGAATACCGTCCCCATGCTAACTCTTGCAGCACGACGGTATAAGGGATTGCTACATGCCGGGGTAAGCAGCACAGCATCCATATTCAGGGCTGCAGCAGAGCGAAAGATGGCTCCCACATTGGTGGGGTTCATGACGTTTTCCAGTATAACAATACGACGGGCATGAGCACATACCTCTGCTATACCGGGCAGTGCCTTGCGGCGCATGGCACAGAGTACACCTCGTGTCAGTTGAAAACCGGTTAACTGAGTCAGTATGTCAGCCTCTGCCGTATAAACAGGAATGTCGTCCACACGGGCAATTACCTCACGAGCTTGGGTATCGATATGTTTAGACTCCAAAAGCAGCGAGATGGGTTCATAACCGGCATCCAAAGCACGTAGGATGACATTGGGGCTTTCGGCAATAAAGATACCTCCATGAGGCTCATAATAGTGCAACAACTGACTTTCCTTCAGACGGGCATAAACATCCAGCTGTGGGTCGCAAAAATCTGTGAGTTCTATGATATTGGACATAAAATATCTCCTTGTAAGCTTTTGATTAGTATCATTATAGGTGGTTCGCAGAGTGATGTCAAATGCAGGAATGTTATACGATGGTGTTGGAAAGCCTATAGTTGGCAGATAAACTTGCTGACATGCAAGGAATGGCAGGTTGAAAGTTTATGATGAAAATAGTATAATTGTAAAGATTTAGATAGATGAGTGTGGAGGAAGGACTTGTGAAGAAGAAAATCGGCAGCCTGCTTTTCGTAGGCTTTTTAATATTGTTTTGTACCTATGGTGCAGGGAAAGAGGCAAGACCTGTTAGCGGTAATGTGAGTGCTGGACAGGGAAACGGGGAAGTGGCAGTGGTTACGACACCGGAGCCAGGAATGCTACCTACTCAGGCTCCTGAGAATATGGCTGACCCCGGAGAGGAAAATTTGACGGCACCAACAGAAACACCAGAGCCAACAGAAGCTCCTACTCTGGAGCCAACATCTACACCGGAGCCAACACCCAGTCCGGAACCGACACCGCAGGTGGTGGAAATCCTCCTCTCAGCAGCAGGTGATGTGACCTTGGGAAATACTCATTTGCAGGGCTATGACGGAACCTTTCGAAAAGAATATGATGTACAGAATAACCCCGGTTACTTTTTCGAGAATGTGAAATCTATTTTTGAAGAAGATGATATGACAATCGTGAATTTTGAAGGAGTATTGACCCTTCATGATGAAAGAGTGGAAAAGGCTTTTAATCTGAAAGGTGACCCGGAATATATTCAAATTTTGACCGAAGGAAGCGTGGAGGCAGTCAGCTTCGGCAACAATCACCGCATGGATTACGGACAACGTGGAAGTGATGACACGGTAGAGCTTTTCAAACAGGCGGGTATTGCGTATGCCTATGATGAGTTTGTTGGGATTTATGAAGTAAAGGGGCTGAAGGTAGGCTTTGTATCCGTGAATGAGGTGTATGATGGTGAGGCAGTGGAAAGCTTTTTGGAAGAGGGCATCAAGAGCTTGCAGGACGAGGGAGTAGATTTGATTATTGCCTGCTGCCATTGGGGAATTGAAACCCATCATTACATAGAGGATTATCAGGAAGAGCTTGGCAAGAAATGTATTGACTGGGGAGCTGACTTGGTATTAGGTCATCATCCTCATGTGCTACAGGGAATAGAAAAGTACAAGGACAGGTATATTGTCTATAGTTTGGGGAATTTCTGCTTCGGAGGTAATAAAAATCCGAAGAAGAAGGAAACTATGATCTTCCAGAAAACTTTCACCTTTGTGGATGGAGAATTGCAGCTGGATGATAATATCAAAATCATTCCCTGCTATATCACTTCCGTGAAGAACAGAAATAATTTCCAACCTACTCCTGCAGAAGGAAAGGATGCACAGAAGATAATAGACCATGTGAATGATTATAGTAAATCATTTGGAATTAAGTTTAATGAGGATGGACAGCTGGAGTAAGGAACTTCAGCGGAACGGGAATAGATGTAAATGAGTGGGATATGAAACAGAAGCATAAGGTTTGGATAAAGAGAATAGTAGTTTTTGTTGTACTCATAGCCTTTTGCTGGGTACAGAACAATTGGTTAACAGTCAGCGTTTATATTTATGAGAGTACAAAAATACCTGCTGCATTGGATGGGTATCGTGTAGTACAGCTATCCGATTTGCACAATGCGACATTCGGTGTTGGCAATCAGTGGTTGCTTTCTAAGGTGGCTCAATTACAACCGGATATCATAGTCATTACCGGAGATGTGGTAGATTCTACTTTTACTGACATAGAGGTAGCGACTATGTTTGCAGAGCAATGTGTAGGAATTGCTCCAACCTATTATATTACCGGAAATCATGAAATCTGGCTGGAGGAAACGGAGAGGCTTTCTTTATTGAAAGAGCTGGAAAAGTGTGGAGTAGTGTGTTTGAAGGATGAGCTGGTGGAGATTTCAAAGGGAGAGGGCACCTTTTCATTGATTGGTTTAAACGATGAGAGCCTAAAGGGGAATACCTTGCAAAATGTGCTGGAAGGTGCAGATAAGGAGCAATTGCAGGTATTGTTAGCCCATGAGCCCCAATATTTGGACAATTATGCTGCAAGCGGCATGGATTTGGTGCTGTCCGGGCATGCACATGGTGGGCAGTTTCGACTTCCTTTTATGGGCGGTGTTGTAGCACCGGGGCAGGGACTTTTCCCGAAATATACCAGTGGAGAACATGTAAAAGGTACTACTACCATGATTATCAGCCGAGGTCTGGGAAATAGTGTGATACAGGTGCGTTTGTTTAATTTGCCGGAGATCGTTTGTGTGGAATTGGAAAGGAAAAATGTTGACATGAAACAGTGGGCAAACTAAAATATTAGTGAGAAAATGTTGTGAGTAAGGAGGAGCCATATGAAAGGGAGAATAAAACGAATCTTTGCTTGTATGTTGACGATAGTTCTCATGGGAACAAGTGTGGATATGACAACCATGGCAATGGGGACGGTGTCCGGAGGGGATGCTGTGTCAACAGATGTAACAGGAGAGGAAGCAACACTTATTTCTGTAGGAAATGCAGATGATGCTCAGGAAACTACCGTATCCGGTGGAGATGCGGCCTTTACAGAGGTAAGTACGGAGGCGGAGCTGAGAGCTGCAATCGGAAGTGGTGAAAATGTAAAGCTGACAGCCGGGATTACATTGACTGACTCAGTGTATATTAGGAAAACGCTTATTGTGGATTTGAACGGACAAGAGATTACCGGTTCGGTGATAGCTTTTTATGTCGGTACAGAAGGGATTGTTTTCAGAGATTCTTCTATGGCACAGACTGGCTGTATTAAGGGTGTTTCCCGTTCGATACATGTTTATTCCGGAAAGGGATGTACTATTGAGAGTGGTAGTTATAGCGGAATGCCCGCAATCACTAACGAGGGAACGGTAGTAATTAGCGGCGGCGGTTTTCATAGTGACAATTTTAGTTCTACAATTCAAAACAATGGTGCCTTGACCATTTATGATGGTAAGTTTTATGCCGGTAGTGATGCTATATTAAAGGCATACGTTGATTCACAGACTACGATAGCCGGTGGTGAGTTTTTGCCTGCTTCGGATACAAATGACGAACCGCAGTATGGTGATATATGTTATATAGGTGGTACTTTAGTTTTAAGCGGTACGAATGTATCTGCTTTATCGGTATATAATGATAGTGGTAATAATGTATTCGTAGGTGGACTGGGTGATACGAACGCAGTCATTCAAATGCCTACAGCGACCCACAGATTCGTAGATAGCAATGGAGGTATAGTTACAACCCTGACCAATGGCAGTGCGTATTCTTACGAGAAGATTCCGGCACAGGCTATGTGGGGTAACTCTGCAACGGATAGCAATATGTCTGAGGGTGATTTATTGGAAGCACTTCTTGCAGCAGCTTCTGATAACAATATTAAGTATATTAGATTAACGGATTCACTGGCAGGTGTACAGTATGACATAACCGGTGGTGTGTTTACGCTGGATTTGAACGGAAAGACGGTAAGCGGTGTTGATGGAATGCCTGTGTTTTCTGTAAGCGGTAATGGCACAGCGGTGACATTTACAGATACAACCTCGGATGAGATGGGTAAAGTAAGTATTCCCAATAATAATGGAGATTCTTCAGCGGTTTTGGTAAAGGAGGGAGCATCTGTTATCATTGAAAAGGGTACCTATGCAGGTGGATATGCGCCATTGATAGTTGAGGAAAACGGTAGTGCTACAGTAAATGGCGGTATCTTTGATGGAGTGGATTCTTATTATGCAGTATGGAATATGGGACAGTTATCCATAAATGGTGGTACCTTTGAAATACTCACCTCATCAGCTTATGCAATTCGTGCATATTCCGGAGTACTCACCATTACTGATGGTAAGTTTGTTGAAAAGGATAGTGAGATTGATTGTTGGGTCACACTGTATGAAGGCGGTACCTTAGATCTTTCCGGAGTAACAAAGGATGGATATAAATTTTCATTTATGAATGCTCCCGGTGAGAATCAGGTGAGGATCCCGGTAGGATATGTATGGCTTAGCGGCGAAATGATAGATGATGAAATCAATGCCGGCGATGGTTTGACCTTGGCAAAGCCCATAACATTGTCCTTTGACGCAAATGGTGGCAGTGGTACCATGGAAACGGTAATCTGTTGTAGTGGCGAATACTGGTTGCCGGATTGTAAATATACTGCACCGGAGGGCTTAAGCTTTTTGGGGTGGTCCACGACTGCAGATGGAGAAGTGGTTAACAGGAACTATAATGTGACAGAGGATGTGACATTTTATGCTGTTTGGGGTAAGGTGTATGAGCTTTATGTAGGTGGTGTTGGTATGGAAGATGGAGATTATCTGGCTACCAATGCTGAACAGGTTACAAAGACAGAGCCTACAAACAGTGGTTATGCGTACTATAAAGATGGCGTACTGACCTTGAATAACTATGAGTATAATGGCGATGGTCGTATATATAATGGAACTACCAGTGCAATTTATGTTACTGCAGGGGAGCTTGAGATAGTACTACAGGGAGTGAACAAGTTGGCCGGCACTGCAGAGGAATCTATTACATTATATGGTAGTAATCTGACCATTTCCGGCGAAGGTAGCTTGGAGATATTATCGGATTATAGTGGTATTGGAGGGGTACTTTCCTTCAACATAGAAGAAGGGACTTTGGTATATTCTAATATTACCATTGAGAGTGGTAGCATTTTTATAAACACTTATGAAGAAGCTATTATGATAGTGGGAGATATTGTTGTAAATGGTGGTACTCTAGAGATTGATAGTGATGAGAATGGTCTTGATGTCTTTGGAGCGGTAAAAATGAATGGTGGAATGGTAAAGATTGATGCTGTTAATACCGCTATCCATGCTGCCAAGGGAATCATACTGAAACAGAACAAGGCGGAGCTTTTGTTGCCGCAGAATGGTAGTATTTCAGAGAATGGATATTTTGTTCTGGATCAGGATGGTTATCCGGCCAGTGATGTATTGATAATACCTAGTATTACACATAATTGGTCTACAGGTTATGACTATAATCATTGGGCACATTGGCATGCTTGTACGGATGCAGAGTGCTTCCTTTCAGAAAATACAAGCTTGTATGAATATTTGGATGCTGCTGCGTATGGAGAACATGTTACTAATGGAGAAAATAGTGTTTGTTCTGTATGTGGTTATGATGCCGATAGAGAGATTGTGATTTATGTTGGCGATGTTGGATTGGCAGATGGGGAATACCTAAATAGCGATGGGAAAATCAGCACCACACAACCCACGAGCGGCGGTTATGCATATTATAAGGGTGGTGTACTGACACTGAATAACTATGTGTGTAGAGGGGCTGACAATACACTCTATTCTGAACTGGAAACATTGGAAATTGTATTACTGGGTGAGAATCAGCTGATGAATACAGAAGAAGGTAGTGAAGGTATTGCATTTTGGGGGGAAACTTTGACTGTTTCAGGCACAGGTTCCTTAAACATTGTAGCATACTATGGCTTTTCTACATATGGAGAATATGATGATGACGGCGCATTGGTAAAGAGTAGTGATATCATCATTGAGTCCGGTACGATTACTATTGATGCACATATGGATGGTATCTACTGTGATGGTAATGTAACCATTGAAGATGGAAATATTATCGTGGATGCATATTATGATGGTATTTATTTGTATGGTGAGTTTGTTATGAATGGCGGTACACTGAGTATTAACACAGATGATGATGACGGAATTGATGTGGAAGAAGTAGCTTCAGTGCTTATCAATGGTGGAACGCTTTCCGTGCATGCTGATGATAATGGCATTGATGGTATGGGAGATTTTATTGTGAATGGCGGTACGGTAAATATTACTTCCGATACGGATGACACTGTGGATGTGAGTGAAGGCGTTATCATTCGTGGTGGTGTTATTACTCTGGAGGCAGATGACGATGGCTTCGATGCATATGAAGATATCCTGATTGAGGGAGGTATTATCACTGCAAATACCGGAGATTATGGTATTTTTACCTATGGCAATCTGACGATAAAGGGTGGTGAGATAACCCTTACTTCTGATTTGGATACAGAGAAGACAGAAGCACCTGCCATCATGGTTGCGGGCGAATTGAGCTTTGGAGAAGAGGTTGAGCTTCAGACGCCGATAAATGGTGATGTAGATATCTTGGAAGACGAAATCGCAGAAGGTGTTTATGAATATTTTAAGGTTATTGTGGATGCAGATGGTAAAATAGCTACTTATGCAGTGATTAAGGAGAAGCAAACTGTAGCACCGGGAGGCACAACAACCACAAAACCTGTGCAGACGACTATAACAACCTCACCTGCACAAGCATCCGGCAATGAAGGTAAGCCCTTTATTCAGGGGGAAGATGGTAAGAAAGGCTGGGATGTAATCCTTGACGAATTGGCTAAGACTGCCGATGGTGAAACCATCATAGTTAATATGAATGGTACTACCACAGTTCCTGAAAATGTATTGAGGGATATGGTAGGACGTGATATTACCATGACATATCTGCTTGATAATGGTGTGAGTTGGACGATTTACGGTAAGACCATAGACCCCGATAGAAAGGGTGAATTGAATCTTGCTGTGAATTATTCTACAGCAGAAACTCCGCTGAATAATATTCCGGTACAGGTACTTAATAAAGTAACCGGAGAGAAGTATTATGTGAATGTGAGTCTTGTTTACGATGGACCGCTTGGGTTGACTGCAATCTTAAATATTTATCTGGGCGAGAAGAATGAAGGGCACTATGCGAATTTGTTCTACTACAATGAAAAATACAATATGATGCAGTATGTCGGTGCAGACCAAATTCGTGCCAATGGTACGGCACATTTGGCATTTACACATGCTTCCGAATATACGATTGTAATTGATAAAGATGTTATGGATAGTATGCATACATCTCCAAAGACAGGTGAAATACCTGTATTGTTATGGTGGTTGCCTTGTATATTGGTAGTAGCCGTGGCAGGTGGTACAATTACACATAAGAGAAAAGAAAATAAATAAAACGCAACCGCTGAGGTCATATGGGACTTCAGCGGTTTTTGACGTTTTCTGAAAAATATTGAGCATTGAAAGGTGAGCAAAATAGGTCTATAATAAAAGTATTAAGGAGTTTGGAAGGTGAAAGGAATGCGCAAAAAGCAAACGCCTTTGGAAAAAGAATGGGCTAAGGTAGTGAAGCAGGAGCAGGAGTATTTACGGAAGCAGACTGAAAAGAAGGAATCGAAGCTGAATCAGCTGTTAGAGGACAAGGTGCCGGCAGACCTGCAGAAGACCTTGGATACAGCTTTTTATAAGGCTTTTCAGGTGATATTCGAGAAGGGAACGGATGTTATCGAAAAAACCTACAAGAAAGGCAACTTAGAGAAAAAATATCTGGTGAATGAGTATATCGCAGAGGTAATGGATGACAGAAGGTCCTTAAAGACTTTTTCCAAGAAGGCTTCCGGTTCCGGCAAGGTGAACCTTCTCTTATCCGGAGTATCCGGAATAGGAATGGGGGTCTTTGGTGTGGGAATACCGGACATTGTTGTTTTCACCGGGCTACTTTTAAAGAGTGTTTATGAGATTGCATTGAACTATGGATTTCATTACGATACCAGAGAAGAAAAGCATTTCATATTACTGCTGATACAAGGAGCTGTGGCTCGTGGTGAGGAACAGCAGAACATAAATAAGGAGCTGAATTTATTCATAGAAACAGGTGCTTATTCCAAGCCGGTATGGTTGAATAAAAGTGTGGAAGCCACTGCGGGATGTTTGTCCAAGGAACTTCTGTACATGAAGTTTTTGCAGGGAATTCCTATAGCCGGAGCGGTAGGAGGAGCCTATGATGTAATTTATATGAAGCAGGTAGTGAAGTTTGCGGAGTTGAAATATCGCAGAAGATTTTATGCAAAGAGGATGAAGCAAAATGAAGCTATTGATAATACGACACGGAGTACCTAAAGCGTAAGGAGACATAACCTTTCATGTTTTAGTCGGTTTTGAAAGAAAAGGGTAGCATAAAGTCATAATTTGTGGGATAATAAGACTAGTACTATTTACGGATACAGGTAAATGGTTGCCGGATTGTTTCAGTTCGGATTTTAACGATAGGAGAGTAGAAATAAATGGGTTTATTTGACAGATTTAAAAAGCAGAATACACAGGCTGATGCAAAGACGGAGACTGTGGAGAAGAAAGCAGAAGCAGTAGCAGAAACAGTGGAAGAGAAGGCGGAAGCCGTTGAAGCAGTAGCAGAGGCAGTGGAAGAAAAAGCGGAAGCTTATGAGGCGACAGCAGAAGCTGCAGAGAAAAAAGCAGAAGCAATGGAGGACGGCGAAAGACGTTTTACCCTGATGGTGGAGGAATGTCATAAAATAAATGAGGATACCGAAGCGATTATCGTAGGTAACTTGAAAGGAACCATCCGCAAGGGAGATACAGTTTATGTGATTCATCCCAGTGGAAGAGTGGGCATTACCAAGGTACAGGATTTGGAGGTGGGTCCCGGTCGTGTTACCGAAGAGGCTACTGATGAGAAGGTGGCACTTACCTTGACAGATATCAAGGATAAGAATGTAGTACCGAGATTTACGGTATTGACTAGTATTCGTCCGCTGCCTTATGGAGAAGAAATCAATAAGGATACCAAGGTAGAAAATCCTTGGTTGCTTGGTTTATCTATGGATTATGCACAGTGGGTGCAGGATAATAATTATCTTAACATTTTGATTTTTGTTATTTGTCATACCAATTTTGTGGTGCCGGTGAGTGTAACTCCGAATCCAAATGGTGGAAATGAGCCGTTGTTACGTTTCCCTTCTCTGCAGAATCCGGCAGACCGTACACAGAATGTATTCCCTGTATTTACGGATGATGCAGCTTTGGACAAGTGGGAGGGTATTTTCGATGAGAATCATCCCAAGAATACAACGAACCTGAAATTCCCGGAGATACTTTCTATATGTAACGGTACCGGCATGGTGATTAATCCCTTTGGTCCTACCCCTATTTTATTGTCTCCACAGCAGATTAGCCAGATTGTGAACATGGAAGGCTATAAGCAGGAATTTGGAGCCAAGGAAGGGGAGAATGTTCAGAAGGCATCTATGGAACAGGGAGCAAATGTTATGGTAGGTGTTCCCAAGGAGAATGAGGAAATTCGAATGATTAAGGAAGCTATAGTTGCTTTTGCACAGCAGACAGCGGAGATTAAGAGGGTAGATTTCCTGTTGAAGGTAGATATCAAGCAGGAAAGAGCTTATATGTGTGTCATAGATTGTGAGGAAGAACTGGCACCGACGCTGTTTAATAGTATTTATCAGGCAGCAGCACCTTATTTTAAGGAAGTACAGCGTATGGAATTCCTGTTACATGGAAAGAGTAAGATTGCAGTAGATGCAGTAAGTGAGAAGTCTGTTATTTATCAGGTGTAAAAAGTAAAGAGGGGTTGTGGCACACCTGTGTCACAACTCTTTTGTATGGAGGCGTGGATGAAAAGGGCGAAGAGAGCAGTTTTGATAATCGTGGTACTTTTGCTGGTAGTGGCACTGGGCGTGACTGCTTATTTCGTGTGCCAATATAGGCAGATACAGACAGATAGAGAACGCCTACAGTCAGAAGAATACAATGCAGTTTTCTTTTCCATGTATCCTACGGATTATTATGACGAAGAGGATTGGATGGTTTTTCGTGCCATGGATATCGTAAAAACCGGTCATGTGATATCAGATGGAGAACAACTACAGCAGTATATGGAGCTGGCGAAAGCATCCGGGAATGTGATGGGCACAATCTATCTGGGAATAGCTCCCGGGCAGATTGAGGTGGAAGAGATGACAGCGTTACTGCAACAAAACCCGGACACCATCTTTGACATTGCCTTTGCACATCCTCCTATAAAAGAGTGGTTGAAGTTAAGTGACGAAAGGTATCAGGAGCAATTGCAGAACTATCGCAGTCTGGCAGAAGGAATTTTACAGCAGGAGAATGTTCGTCTGCATCTGTTTAGTGGGGAAGAATGGCTGATATGCAATCCCTTGAATTATGAGAAGGATGGGAATACCAATACAGCAGTCTCCAAGTTTTTGATGGCGAATATGGATGAGTATCATGAATATCAACTGACCGCAGAGAATATGCAGGAAAGATTGGCTGCGATGCAGTCTCTTTTAGATAGATACCGAAAGGGCACAGTAGAATATCCCCAGGGGAAGAATGTGGAAATTGTGTTCTTTGGGGATAGTATTATCGGAAACTATACTGACAGTCTGTCTGTGCCGGAGGTGGTGCAGGGACTGAGTGGTGCGGCAGTGTATAATTGCGGCTATGGCGGAAGGGGAGCAGCCCTGAGTGAACTGACACAGGAATCATTTCCGGATATTGTAGATGCTTTGGTGGCAAAGCAGCCGGAAGTATTGCCGGAGGGGACACAGGTTTATGAAGGTGTGAAGGCTTTTGTAGAAAGTGAAAAGCCACGAAAACAGCTTATGTTTGTCATTAACTACGGGCTGAATGATTATTTTAACGGGGTGCCGGTGCAGTCAGGGGAAGAACAGGATATTACCAGCTACAGCGGGGCTTTGCGCGTAGGTATTCAGAAGTTGCAGGAGGCGTACCCTCAGGCAAGGATTTTGATAATGACACCAAATTTTACCACCTATTTCAACTGCGGAGAGGAAAGGAAGAGCGAACAGGGCGGCATATTGGCGGACTATGCGGATGCAGTGTGCCGAGTAGCACAGGAACGAAATGTGGATGTTCTGGATAATTTTCGGGAGCTGCCCATTACCCTTGATAATTGGAAGGTGTATCAGGATGATGGTTGTCACTTGAATGAACGGGGAAGGTTTTTATTGGGGAAACGTATTGCGGATAAGCTAATGACGCAGTAGTAGGAGAAGACATGTTAAGCAAACTTAGAAACAATTACAATCATACCATATATGCCAGTTACATTGCCTATATCGTGCAGGCGATTAATAATAATTTTGCACCGCTGTTGTTTTTGACTTTTGCAACAGATTATAGATTGAGCTTGGATAAGATTACCCTGATTACCACTATAAACTTTTTGGTACAGCTGATAGTGGATTTGATTTCCGCAAAGGCGATTGATAGGGTAGGTTATCGACCGGCTCTGATATTCGGACATATTTGTTCGGTGTTGGGATTGGTAGGCATGGCTTTTCTGCCGGATATGCTATCAAATGCCTATGCCGGACTGTTGGTTGCAGTAGTATTGTATGCCATAGGCGGCGGTCTCATGGAGGTGTTGGTCAGCCCTGTGGTAGAGGCTTGTCCTACGGAAAAGAAGGAAGGGGCTATGAGTTTGTTGCATTCCTTTTACTGCTGGGGACATGTAGGAGTAGTGTTAATCAGTACTTTGTTCTTCGGAGTGTTTGGTATTGAAAATTGGCAGGTGCTGGCGTGTATTTGGGCGGTGGTGCCTTTCATCAATATTTTTTATTTTGCAGTAGTGCCGATTTATCCTATTGTAGCAGAGAGTGAAAAGTTGTCTCTGCGTGGACTGTTTGGACAGAAGGTGTTTTGGCTGTTAATCGTGTTGATGGTTTGTGCAGGGGCATCAGAGCAGGCCATGAGTCAATGGGCATCTGCATTTGCAGAATCCGCCTTAAAGGTATCGAAAACTGTAGGAGATTTAGCGGGTCCCTGTGCCTTTGCTATTCTGATGGGAACTGCCAGAGCTTTGTATGGAAAGTACAGTGATAAGCTTCCGCTGATGAAAATGATGGCAGGAAGTGCTATTTTGTGTATTGGTTGCTATTTGCTGGCAGCATTATCCGGCAATCCTTTGTTAAGCCTGTTAGGATGTGCTATATGCGGATTTTCTGTAGGAATTTTCTGGCCGGGTACCTTCAGTGTAGCCGCCAATAAATTACCGGGAGGCGGTACCGCCATGTACGCACTTATGGCACTGGCAGGGGATTTGGGCTGTTCCTCAGGACCTACCGTAGTAGGTATGGTAGCCAATGCAGCGGATGGTAAATTATCGGTAGGTATTTTATTAGCTATTGTTTTTCCGATAGTGATGCTGATAGGGTTGATGCGAATGAGGAAACAGCAAAAGGCATAGGAGTGGGAATAAGTATGAAGTTTTTGGATTATGATAAGGAACAAGTGAGGAAGGTCGTACAGATAGCTTGGCCGGCAGTGTTAGAATCATTTTTCATTGCCTTTGTAGGATTGGTGGATTCCTTTATGGTGAGTAGTCTGGGGGCAGCGGCTGTGGCTTCGGTAGGACTGACCACACAACCAAAGTTTGTAGGGTTGGCCATGTTCTTTGCAGTGAATGTATCTGTGTCTGCACTGGTAGCCCGGAGGAAGGGCGAGCAAAACCGGGAAGGTGCCAACAAGATTTTTATTACCGCACTGTCCTTTATTATTGTGGCAGCGGTGGTGATTAGTGCACTTTTGGTCTGTTTCGCAGACCCGATTATTGCATTCTGCGGTTCGGAGCCGGAAACCCATGAAGGTGCAGTGGCATATTTTCGGATTATCATGGGTGGTATGATTTTTAATTGTATTCAGATGGGTATCAATGCTGCACAGCGTGGCTGTGGCAATACCAAAATCACCATGCGCACCAATCTGGTGTCCAATACCGTAAATGTAATCTTTAACTTTTTACTCATACAGGGGCATTTGGGCTTCCCGGCACTTGGAATTCATGGTGCTGCATTGGCTACTGTGTTAGGTACCGTGGTTGCTTGTATTATGAGTATCCTTTCCGTTTGCAGTAAAGATACCTTTGTCAGCCTGATTTATATTGCACAGGAAAAACTTCGCCCTACCATAGAAGCATTTAAAAATTTGGTGAAGGTAGGATACAGTGTTTTCGCAGAACAGCTTTTGTTGCGTGTAGGCTTTATGGCTACCTCGCTCATGGCAGCGGCACAGGGAACGGACGCTATGGCAGCACATCAGGTAGGCATGAATATTATGGGACTGTCTTTTTCCTTTGGAGATGGTCTACAGTCTACCGCAGTAGCCCTGATTGGTTACAGTCTGGGGGCAAAGGATCCGGATTTGGCGAAAAAGTATGGTAGTATCTGTCGAACCATTGGCGGATTTATTTCTGTGATACTGGCAGTAGTGTATTTGTTCGGTGGTGGTCTTTTGTACAGTCTTTTCTTTGAAGAAGAACAAATCATTGCGATTGGTGTGAATATTATGCGTATCATAGCAGTGATTGTGGTATTGCAGATTTCACAGGTGATTTATATGGGATGTCTGCGTGGAGCGGGAGATACCCTGTACACAGCCATTGTATCTACCATCAGTGTAACCATCATGCGTACCGCAGGTTCTTTCTTCTTCTGTTATGTGATGGGTTGGGGCATCGTTGGTATATGGATGGGTGTTGTAGCAGATCAGCTCTCCAGACTGGTATTGGCCTCCATACGATTTAAGCAAGGCAAGTGGATACAAATCAAGATTTAGGAAAGTGAGAAGAAATAGATATGGAAGAGATGTTTTCCAGAACAGCCATGCTGTTGGGAGAAGAAGCATTGACCAGACTGAAGCAGTCCAGAGTGGCTGTCTTCGGCATCGGCGGTGTGGGCGGTTATGTGGTAGAAGCCTTGGTGCGTGCCGGGGTAGGTGCGATTGATATTATCGATAATGATGTGGTATGCGAATCCAATCTGAACCGCCAGATTATTGCCACCAGAAGCAATCTGGGGAAAAGCAAGGTGGATGCCATGGAGGAGCGTATTCTGGATATTCAGCCGGCTTGTAAGGTATATAAGCATCAGTGCTTTTACTTGCCGGAAACGGCAGAGCAGTTTGACTTTCGGGAATATTCCTATGTGGTGGATGCCATCGATACAGTGACCGGAAAGATACAGCTGGTGATGCAGGCAAAGGAAGCGGGAGTACCCATTATCAGCAGTATGGGAACAGGCAATAAGCTAAATCCTATGGAGCTGGAGATTGCGGATATTTATAAGACCTCCGTATGTCCGCTGGCAAAGGTGATGCGCAGGGAGTTGAAAAAACGGGAGGTAAAGAGCCTGAAGGTATTGTATTCCAAGGAGGAGCCCAGACAGCCTATGCAGGAATACAATCCGGAGGAAGGTGGTACACGCAGGGCTACACCGGGGTCTGTTTCCTTTGTACCTTCTGTGGCCGGATTAATCATCGCTTCAGAGGTTATCAAAGATTTGATAGCATAAAGAATATGCAATATTGACAAATACTATTCCTTGTTCTATAGGCATTGTGCACAAACTTGTATTAAAACACAAAAATTTACTGACATTTAGTGAATAAATCTGCTAAAATATAGAAATAATAGGCATATAAGTTGGTTTTAGTAAAGAAGAAGGGATGGTAAGAATGTTTAGCATTGGTCAGTATGTAATTTGTGGCAATAAGGGTGTGTGCACGGTAGAGGATATTACTACCTTGGATATTTCCGGTGTGGATAACAAGAAGAAATATTATATCCTGAAGCCCAGATATGTTACTGCAAGTACGGTTTATGTGCCGGTTGATTCAGCGGCTACCTCTATGAGAACCGTTTTGACGAGAGAAGAGGCAGAAACTCTGATACATTCTATTCCGGAGATACCGGTGTTGGAGATTAAGAATGAAAAAATGGTGGAGCAGGATTACAAAACCTGCATGAAGAGCAACTGCTGTGATGAATGGGTGAAGCTGATAAAAACCATTTATGAAAGGAAACAGAAACGTTTACAGGCTGGACGGAAGGAGACAGCAGTAGACAGTAAGTATTTCAAAATCGCAGAGGATAATCTGTATGGGGAACTGGCAGTGGCACTGAATATGGAGCGTGGAGAGGTTTGTAACTATATCTCAGGGAAGCTACAGGGCTTTCAGACAGTTTAAATAGTATGATAAAGGGGTGTTGTCGCAGGACAGCACCTAATTTTTTTGCATTCAAGGATTGCCTAAAAGGGAAAGAACAGTTATACTAAAAGAGATAGTATTGTGTCGTGCAAAAGAGGAAGAAAGATGTTAAAAAGACGTAGAAGAATGAAAACCTTTTTCTGCTGTGGTCTGACCATGTTGCTACTGTCCGGATGCGGCAGTACCGAAAACGTTGACCAGGGAATGCAGCATATTAAAGATTTGAATTATCAGGCGGCATTGGAGAGCTTTGATTTGGCAGCAGATAGCGGAGAAAGTGAAAAGCTGATTGCCAGAGGTCGGGGAATTGCCTATATGGGTCTGATCCAATATGAGAATGCAGAAGCTGCTTTTTTGGAGGCTTTGCAGCAGAGTAACGGACTGATAGAAGAGATGGATTATGATATCAATCTGTATCTGGCAGCTACCTATACCAAAGAAGGGAAGTATGCGGAGGCAGAGGATATTTATGATGCCATATTGGCTATGCGCCCCAAGGAGGATGATGTAATGTTCCTTCGAGGTTGTGTACGCCTGAAGCTGGGGGATTATGCGAAAGCGAAGGCAGATATGGATCAGGTGGTTCAGGCAGATGGTAAGAATTTTCAACGTCTGATACAGATTTATGAGGCCATGGCTTCCGCAGGTCACAAAGAAGCCGGGCAGGAGTACCTGACAAATGCGTTGCAGACCTATGAGAAGGATATGTCCAACTTTGATAAGGGACGTATGTATTATTGTCTGGGCGAGTATCAGAAAGCATATATTGCACTGGAGGAGGCTAAGACCGAAGGCAGTGTAGAGGCTTATCTGTATTTGGGCATGGCTTATGAAGCTACCGGTGATTATAATTATGCTGCCAGTGTGTACAATTCTTACCTGACCAAGCAAAGTGATGATGCCCGTATTTATAATCAGTTAGGCTTATGTGAAATGAAGAAGGGTGAATATGCCAATGCTTTGGCAGCTTTTCAGTCCGGGCTGCAGGTAGGGAACACAGAGATGTTACAATCTTTGCAGTTTAACGAGATAGTAGCTTATGAACATTTGGGTGAGTTTGAGAAGGCATATGAGTTGATACAGAATTATCTGACCATGTATCCGGATGATGAAAAGGCTGTGCGGGAATGCAGCTTCCTTTCTTCCCGATAGTTAGGGATTATGAGAAAAAGGGATTGACTTGCAGAAGTACCTCCCTTATAATACCAATTTGGAAAAAATAGAGATAAAGGATGGAGAGAACAATGATTAACAAGTTAGTGGAAAAAATCAAACAGACCAACGCTCCTATTGTAGTAGGCTTGGACCCTATGATGAAGTTTATTCCGGAGCATATTAAGAAGGCAGCATTTGCAGAGTATGGTGAAACTCTGGAAGGTGCTGCAGAAGCAATCTGGCAGTATAACAAGGGACTGGTGGATGCGATTTATGATTTGATACCGGCAGTAAAGCCTCAGATTGCCATGTATGAGCAGTTCGGTATTCCGGGATTGGTTGCATTCAAGAAGACTGTTGATTATTGTAAGAGCAAGGGACTGGTGGTTATCGGTGATGTGAAGCGTGGTGACATCGGTTCTACCTCAGAAGCATATGCAGTAGGACATTTGGGCAAGGTTCAGGTAGGCAGCAATGCATATTATGGTTTTGACGAGGATTTCATCACCATCAATCCATATATGGGTGCAGACAGTGTACTTCCTTTCGTAAAGGTTTGTAAGGAAGAGAATAAGGGTCTCTTCATCTTAGTAAAGACTTCGAACCCCAGCAGTGGAGATTTCCAGGACAGATTGATTGACGGAAGACCTCTTTATGAGCATGTAGGGGAAAAGGTGGCTCAGTGGGGAGCTGAACATATGGGTGACTCTTACAGCTATATCGGTGCAGTAGTAGGTGCTACTTATCCGGAGCAGGGCAAAATCCTTCGTAAGGTAATGCCGAAGTCCTTTATCCTGGTACCCGGTTATGGTGCGCAGGGCGGTAAGGGTGCTGATTTGGTACACTTCTTCAATGAGGATGGTTTGGGTGCTATCATCAATTCCTCCAGAGGTATCATCGCAGCATACCAGCAGGAGAAATACGCTTCCTATGGTGATGCCGGTTATGCAGATGCAGCCAGAGCAGCTGTGCTGGATATGAGAGAGGATATTGCCGGAGCATTGGCAAATAAATAAAATATGTCTGCCTTCCAAAGTAGTTAAGGCTTTGGAAGGCAGTTTGATTCATTGCCAATATAGATCTATGTAAGCCTGTATGCTTTCATCATCTAAATTAAATTTATTTTTCAGACGTATAAGTACTTCAGGCAAGGAAATATTGAATTCCTGAAGGCTTTCGATATATGACTGGATACGTCCTTCAATACGTCCTTCAATACGTCCTTCAATGCGTCCTTCAATAAGTCCTTTAGCCAGGCCTTCATTTAATCCTTGTTCTAAGCCTTCAGCGCGTGCTTTTTCAAAGGATTTGAAAGTAAAGGGGTTTGTTGGGTCTTGCGAAATTTGTTCGGCAAGTTCAATAATAGCTAAACACATATGATTACCTCCTGTAAATAAATGTGGATTTGTGCGAATAATCAGATCCATTACAGATTGATATAGTTCGCTTTCTTTGTTTTTCTCATACTCATCCATTAATTTGTCGAAATCGTCTAAAGAGTCGATTGGGTTAGTGAGGTTTCTCAGCCAGAAATTATTTTCGGCTGATAGCTGAGATGTTAAAACTAACTGCATAGAAATGACATTACCTAAAATGTGATAAATTCCCTCTTCTATTTGAACAATTTTGCAGTTCCATTTCTTTTCCAAGTGACGAAGCATTTTGCGTGGATAACTATGGCAAATAAATGTCAGTGTGAGATCCTCTATGTCAATTTCATCCACATGACCGGTGTCTGCTTTGTAAAAACAGGCATATCCGTAAGCTTTATAAAAATCATCAATACTTTGATAATCACTGGGGCTTTTATATTCGATTATATTGTATTTTCGGAATATTTTGCCCAAATTGGAATGAATGGGGAGTGAAGCATCTTTTTTGGTAACTAAAATATCGATTTCCTTTGGACGAGTTCCTAATTGATGCTCATTTTCAAAAATAAGATTGGTTGCATCTTCAGCCAATTCAATTTGTAATCCTGCATAAAAAGCAGGATGCCATTGTAATCGCGTAATTGCCTTGGGATTAGGTACAATTTTCTGTATGTTCATTTAACCTCCTTATGAAATTGTCAGGAGTAAAATTCTTTCAGAAACTCCTGCTTAAAATGTGTGATATAAAAGCAAGAATTTTCTAAAGAATGCAGATGTCTCTGCAAATGAATTCCAGAGTACAAAAACTGTACGAATGAATTTGTGAAAATTTGCTTTGATAAGAATATAACATAGGAAAGGTGTAAAATCAATATGTGAAATTTAAAAAAATTTAGATTTATTAAACAATGTAATTGTTGGACAGATATAAAAGATTGTATTAAAATAGAATTAGCTTTCTTAAGTATTTATGCATATAGCAGCGATTATGAGAGGAAGGGAGGCAGGAATACATGGAGTATACCAATCATATGACGAGTGAGGAATATAATGAGTTACGTGAGGCAGTGGAGTGGAGACCTATGACCGCAGGGCAGGCTGAACGAGGTCTGAAGCATACCACTTTTCTGGTGGTGGCTCGTGAAGAGGGAAAAGCGGTTGCCATGGGAAGAGTTTTGTTTGACTTTGGCTATACGGCTTATATCGGTGATGTAATCGTAAGACCGGAATATCAGGGACAGGGGATTGGAAAACATATTGTGGAACTGTTGATGCAGCAGGTGATGGCGGTCGCAGAACCGGAAGACAGGATTATGTTTATTCTGGGTGCTGCAAAGGGGAAGGAAGGCTTTTATGAAAAGCTGGGCTTTCGGAAGCGTCCGGATGATTTCTCGGGGCACGGAATGACCAGGTGGAGGAAAAAAGAGTAGAACTCAAAATTGAACTACCAGTTCAATGACAATGCTAAATTCTCATGTTATAGTATCCATAGAAACGAAACAAGTAGACGCATACAGCAATCTTAAAAAACATTTAAAAGATCATGCGGACAAAGACATTAAGGTAACCCTTAAATTAGTGCGTCTAGGTTTTGTATAGAGGTAGCCGGGGAAACACTTCCCCGGCACTCTTTTCCCTTAAGTATGAATAAGTGAATTGGTACTTTACAAAAGTGTAATGATAATACGCATTTATAGGTGCAGGAAGTGGAGGAGAACATGAGAAGAGCTGCGAGATTTATAAATAATGATTCTTTGAAGGAAATGAATAATGTGGATACAACAAAGACACATAAAATCTATGTGAATACCAGCTATGCAGCTCAGTTCTTGCAGAATGCTACCAATGTGTCTGTGACCGAGAATGGTGCAGTGGGTTATAAAACCAGTACCCATCCGTTGTTGGATTTGAATTTCATGGTTTCCTCCTTGAGAGGGATGGATGAAAGATATATTGTGAATCGGTTCATTCCTGCCTTTTATGAGGATAAAAAGTACGCGGTGAAGTGGCTTTTCTTCCTGAGAGATATTTTGGAGGGAATGGGAGAGCGCAGAACCTTTCGTATTTGCCTGAAGTATCTGGCGGTTTCTCATCCTGCTATTGCTCTGTCCATTATGAAACTGGTGCCGGAGTATGGTCGTTATGATGATTTGCTGGTATATTTGGATACCCCTCTTTGCGGGGAGGCAGCTGCCTTCATTAAGGAGCAGTTGAAGAAGGACGAAGCTGCCATGGCAGAGGGAAAGGCAGTGTCGCTTTTGGCTAAGTGGCTGCCCGGTAATAATACCTCTTCAGCTGAAAGTCGCAGATATGCTCACATATTGGAGAAGGAGCTGGGTCTTTCTGCCAAGGCGTATCGTAAGCTGTTGGCTGCCTTGAGAGGACACATGGCTGTAGTGGAGCAGAAGCTCTCTGCAAACCAGTGGGACCGGGTGGCGTATGAAGCTTTGCCTGCAAAGGCACAGCTGAAGTATGACAAGGCTTTCAGCCGCCATGACAAGGAACGGAGAAGTGCATATTTGAAGGAGGTTTTTCTGGGAGAAGGAAAACTGAATGCCAAGGGTCTCATGCCTTATGAAATCGTAGGCAGACTGGTAAAAGGAAACGGCTGGTGGTATGAAAATGCTTTGCAGGATGACTTGTTGGCAGAGCTTATGTGGCAGAAGATTTCCGAAGAGGGCTTTCAGAATGATTGGGGACTGGAGGACTGTATCGTGGTGGCGGACGGTTCCGGCAGTATGTGTAGTGCAGTGTCCGGCAGTAACAGCATCAGGGCTCTGGATGTGTGTAATTCTCTGGCAATTTACTTTGCAGAGCAGTTAAAGGGTGTGTTCCATAACAAGGCCATTACCTTTAGCGAAACCCCGCAGTTCATTGATTTGGCACCCGGTGAAAGCCTGAAGGAGAAGCTGGAAATCATGTTGGCTCATAATGAGGTAGCCAATACCAATATCGAGGCAGTGTTTCTGTTGCTGTTGGAAATGGCTGTCAGCGGACAGGTACCGGCAGAGGAATTGCCTAAGCAGGTACTCATCATCTCTGACATGGAGTTTGATATGGCACAGGGCTATTCCTCTTGGCGACGTGTTGAGGGCATGCAGCACTTCGATGAAGCACTCTTCGACCAGATTGCCGAGAGGTATAAAGCAGCCGGTTATACCATGCCCCGACTTATCTTCTGGAATGTGTGCGGACGCACCAATACCATTCCTATGGTGGATAATGAGAGTGGTATCTGCCTGTTGTCCGGCTTTTCCCAGAATGCCATGAAGGTGGCAGCGCAAAAGGAAAAGAAGGACCCTTACGTGAGCCTGCTGCAGCTGTTAGACAGCCCGCGGTATGATAGGGTGGAGGAGGCACTGAAAAGTGCATAAATAAAACAAGGGACCTCGAGGTAATATTCGAGGCTCCCTTGTTATGAGAAAAAAAGGAAAGAGCTATACAAGTAATTCTGTCCAAAGTGGCAGGTGATGCAGGGCACGAATAATATTACAACGTTGCAGCAGGTCGCTATCTCCATCGCACATGGTAGCGTACCACATAGGCTTGCAAAGCACACCATCCTTTAACAGTTTTTCTGGGCTGCCGGCGTATTGAAAGTGAAGATGACTTAACAGACCACCGTTGTTTTTCTCAGAACGAGTCGGCATGGGTGCCATGGCTAACAGATAACGGAAGGACCAGTTTTCGGGGGCATCCATTGCTGCAAATATAAAGTTTTCCTTAGCCTCCAGTCCTTTGGGAACAATCTGAGATAAAGTATAATTGTATTTCCCCAGAGAGGAACCATTTTCAGCAAACCATTCAATGGACATACCCTTTTCTGTAGCTTCAATCTGCCAGCCACCCAGTCGCAAGGGATTCTCTTCATTAATGGTATTACAAGCCATCTGCCAGAAGGCCTTGGCACCATTTTTGAACATGGGCATGGTTTTTGCCAGCTCTTCAGCTTCCGACCAGCACTGCTTCATAGCGGCTTCCTCACTATAGATATAACTTTCAAAATTGACCCAGCTTCCGAGCCATTCTTCTTTATCAAAAATCATTTTCATTCTCCTTATCTTCTAAATAAATTACCCTGTCACACCATCCGGCTGCCAGTTCCTCATCATGTGTAATGACTAGAACTGCGGAGCCCTGTTCCTTGAGATTGTTTAGTAATTGGGCAACCTGTGTCATATGGTAGTAGTCTAATCCGCTGGTGGGCTCATCCAAAACGATGAAATCCTTGCCGGAGAGCATGGCTGAAGCAATGGCAACGCGTTGCTTCTGACCACCTGATAAGCTCATGGGATGACGGTCTGCCAGCTCCAGTAAACCTAAAGCATTTAAAACCTGATCACATAGCTCAGGCTTCCGGGCACCAAGCAGTACCTCTTCGCGGACACTGTCAGAAAAGAGCTGATAATTTACATCCTGCATGACCATGAAGCTGTGCGCTAAACGTTCTTTTTCTCTGGCAGGAGTTATGCTGCCGCTGACTGGCTTCTGTAGACCACAAAGGGTTTTGGCAAGTGTACTTTTTCCCACACCATTGTGTCCCATAAGCCCTACGATTTCGCCCTTTCCTATCTGAAAATCCGCTACCTGATAGACAGGACTTTTTTTACCATAGCCTACGGAAAGCTTCTTAGCAGAAATCAGGGGGTGACTTCCTGTGAAAGCAAGCTTACTCTTTTCCATCGCCTGTATGTGGTAGGAGGAAATATCCAAGGGGCGAAGTCCCATGGACTGTAGCGTGTTTAGGGGTAAAGCCTGAAACTGTGCCGTGGACCATTGACCTATTAGGCGGCCTTCTTCAAAATAGCAGAAGCGGTCAGCCAAATCCGCAATCCATGCCAGACGATGCTCTGCAAGGATAATGGTAACCCCCTCAGCCTTTTTGCAGGCTATCATATGGTGAAGTGTTTTAATGGCCTTGTAATCCAGATTGCTGGTAGGCTCGTCCAGAACCAGCAGCTTTGGAGTGAGCATACAGGCAGCACCAAAAGCAATACGCTGCTTTTCGCCACCGGATAGCTTAAAAATACTGCGGTCAAGTAGGTTTTCTAAGCCAAAGGTAACAGCGCAGTCCTGTACTCGTTGGTGAATATCTGCGGAAGGCATACCCACATTTTCACAGGGAAAGGCAAGCTCCGCAGTAGTGTCTACATTGAAATATTGTGTCTTGGGATTTTGAAAAACGCTTCCTACAAAGGGCACATAATCCTCTATGGCAGCAGTGCCGGCCTCCAAGCCAAAGGTGTTGCAGGAACCGGTCAGTTCTCCGGAAAAGAAGGAGGGAGCCAATCCGTTCAAAAGCCTTGTCAGAGTGGTTTTGCCACAACCGCTTTTCCCGCATAATACAACGCATTCCCCGGGACGGATTTGCAATGTCAAAGCCTCCAGCGCTTTCTTTTTTGCACTGAAATAGGTGAAGGAGCAATCCTTACATTCTATCATTATAAAACACCTCCCAGATACAAAAGAAAGGGGAGCGTACAAGCAACTGCATAAATCATATCCAAGGCAGTGAAGTGAAGCTCAATCATACTGGTATGCTGTCCCGGTAAACTGATGCCCTTAGTCATGGAGGCTACGGATAAATCCTGTGCCACATTATTACTGTTCATGAGCAGAGGCATGAGAATATATTCCAAGGACTGTGCCGGACTTTTCAGAAGAGCAATATTCCCTGTAGCTATACCGCGCAGAGCCATGGCATTTCGAATCTGCTGATAGTCTTCCGCTAGGGTAGGAAAAAAGCGGACAACCGTGACGCTGGGAATGATGATACATTCCGGTATTTTCAGATTTCGAAGTCCACAGACCATTTCCCCTACGGTAGTGGTCGAAAAAGCATAACCACCTGAAATGATGCAGGGGAGCATCATGCGGATACCCACAGAAAGCAGGGATAAAATATTTAAAAGGAATCCGTTTGCAATAGGAATGATAAACAAATCAATACTAACCAACACTGCATAAATCAGAGTCAATCGAAAACCGCTTTTGTACTTGCCTGCCAGAAAGTATAGGGACAAAAGCAGTACTACCAGAAAGACCTCCGTTAGTAGACTGACATGTAAAAATAATGTCAGGTTGGCTAAAAGCAATAAATATAACTTGGTGCGAGGGTCTAAGCGGACAGACATTATACGATACCTGCCTTTACGAAGTGTTTCTTAATCATTTTCTGACCAAACCATCCCCCGAGCAATGCGCATATCAAGGTAGCGACGACAGCCAGAACGAAGGTACGCATATTGATGTTTGCAAACAACTCTTCGATGTATGCAGCGTCCTTACCACGAGCTTCCAAATTAGCTACATAAGCATCTTTCATAAACCACATGGGAATAACGGGTCCGAAGAGTCCGTAGGAAAACAGAACATAGCTAAGAAGCAGTCCTTTTTTACTTTTATAATTGCTTATTTTTGCAACAAAGTCTGCCACAATACCCATTACGATATTTGCAGCAAAGGAAATGATAAAGTGTCCTGAGGTCATGAAGAAAAGTCCCATGACGATGCCCATCACGGAAATCCCGCCGAATTTCTGCAGCTTGGCAGCCAAAAGCATATAAACACAGCCGGAAATCAAGGCGCAAAAGGCTGGCAGTACCACATTGTTAAAGCCGGGGAAAATCACTACACTGCTAAAGGTGGCGATGGTAACAAGGACAAAGTACAGGGCAGTAAATACCCCAATGGAAATGAAATCAGGAACGGTTAATTTGTTTGTATTTTTCATAAAAATCCTCCGAAGTAAGTAATGATAAATAAAAGTTAGACCAAACTAACTCAAAAGAAATATATCATAGGAAAATCTGTGTTGTCAATAACTAACACAAGTTAGTAATGAATAATTCTTGTAAGGAATTAAGTTGACTTACTGGGAAATCAGTACTATAATTCGGTTAGAAACAACTAACCAAGGAGGAATGCAGGATGAAGAAAGAGAAGCATCTGCCGGTTATAGGTGTTGGGCCAATCTGGCAGGGCATCGTCTTCATTTAGTAGCAAGAAAGAAGGGATAATCAAATGCAGGAATGTGATTTTTGTTCCAATGAAATAGATTTTCATGAAATAGTAGAGTGTATTGCTTCTGCATTGGATGCTAAGGATCCATATACTGCCGGACATTCTCGCAGAGTCAGTGATATGGCACTGGTAGTATGTCGTCTTATGGGATTAAAAGCGTCTGATACAGAGAAGATACATATTGCAGGACATTTGCATGACATCGGGAAAATAGGTGTGCCGGATGCAGTTCTAAACAAAGAAGGGAAATTGACGGATGAGGAATTTGCATTCATTAGAAAACATCCTCAAATCGGAGCGGATATTTTAAACAAGTCTCATCGATTGAGGGAAATATCGGATATTGTATTAATGCATCATGAACGTTACGACGGAAATGGATATCCTACCGGAGCCAAGGGGGTTGAAATTCCTGTGGGAGCCAGAATATTGGCAATCTGCGATAGTATTGATGCAATGACCTCCAATCGTTGTTATCGTAAAGCTCTAAGTTTTGAAATTTGTTTTGATGAGATTGAAAAGAATCTTGGAACGATGTATGACCCAATCATAGGTCGTTATGTGTTGGATAACTGGGAAGAAATAATTAGTGTTGTAAAAAATAGAAAGGATTGTGATAAATTGGACAATTGAAAGGCATGGTTATAAAACGAGCTTAGATGAAAACAGCGAAAAAGATTTGATAGAAAAGGAGAAAGATAAAGACATGGAAAATATAATTATTATTGGTATATTGGTGGTAATGATATTGGTTGGTGTTCGTTCCACCATCAAGCATTTTAAGGGAGAAAGCAGCTGTTGTGGCGGCGGTTCTTCTGTGAAGGTAAAGAAAAAGAAGCTGAAAAATGTGGTTGCACGGAAAACTATAATCATCGAAGGGATGACCTGTGACCATTGTAAGAATAGGGTGGAGAGATACTTAAACGATATGGAGGGTGTTTCTGCTACAGTGAATCTGAAGAAAAAGCAGGCGGTGGTTTCCATGGAGAAAGAAGTGAGTGAGGAAGAGCTTCGTAAAGTGATTGAAAAGGCAGGTTACGAGGTAGTACAAATTTAAAAAATGTATCATTTTCTGAAAAACTATTGCATTTTTGCTAGGACTGAATATACTAAAAGCCAGTGGTGCACAAGTGTGCCACTTGTTTTTACAACAAAGGTTAGTCAAAACTAACTGTAATAAAATGTATGTTATAAGGAGAATGTAACTATGGCTATTTTGGTAGAAAGTATTGTGTTGTGTATGTTGTTTTCTGTTTCATCTATTATGATGTTTAAGGATCCGATGGTACAAATCCATAATTACCCACTGGCTATTATAGAAAGGGCGATTCAATTAGGATTAACAGATGAAACGAACCGGTTGCGTTCTAAGAAAACGATTATTAAAAAGATATTTGCAGCCGTATTATGATGAGTTAGCAATTACAGCAAATAAGAGTGATAAAGCGTGGAGGATTTCAATATGAGCATTTTGGAAGTAAAGGACATTACAAAGAAATACGGAGACATGGTAGCGGTAAACGGTATCAGCTTCTCTGTTAAGAAGGGAGAGATATTCGGGCTGGTGGGTCCTAATGGTGCCGGAAAAAGTACTACCATCAACATGATTACAGGTTTGTTGGTGCCGGACAGCGGCAGCATTACCTTTGAAGAGGGGCAGTCCTTTAAGAAGTGGAGAGGCAATATCGGTCTGGTGCCACAGGATTTGGCTATTTACCCGGATCTGTCTGCCAGAGAAAACGTGAACTTCTTTGCAGGGTTGTATGGGCTGAAGGGAGCAAAGCTGAAGGAAAGAGTTGACTATGCATTAGAGACTGTAGGTTTGCTTGATCAGGAAAAGAAGCATTCAGAGCATTTTTCCGGTGGTATGAAGAGGAGACTGAATATTGCCTGTGCTCTGGCGCATGAACCGAAGCTGATTATTATGGATGAGCCTACGGTTGGTATTGACCCACAGTCAAGAAATTACATATTAGAGGGGATTAAAGCTCTGCGTGCAACAGGAACGACTGTGATTTATACCTCTCATTATATGGAGGAGGTTGACGAGCTTTGTGACAGAATCTTAATTGTAGACCACGGTAACATCATTGAGGGTGGTGCTACCACAGAGATTAAGGAGCGTTACAAGGTGGGGGATAAGCTGCCAAGCTTAGAGGAAGTGTTCCTGATGGTAACCGGAAAGGAGCTGAGGGACGAATGATTTGGAATATGTATAAAAAGGAGCTGCGTTCCTACTTAAGAAACCCGTTTCAATTAGTATTTACTCTAGGCTTTCCATTGATTTTTGTGTTGCTCATGGGCTACACCATGTCTAATGTAATCGGGAAAAATGCAAGTATAGAAAGTGAAGAAGAGCTTTGCGTACTTTACATGGTAGAGGAGACTGCCACTCAGGAAGCGAAACTGAATTTTGAAGTGTTTCAGACCTTTGCAGAGGAAGGGATGGAAGTGGTATGGCAGGAGGTGACGGATTTTGAAGCCTCTAAGGAATTAGTAGATACGAATGATGCTATAGCCTTAATCAGGGTTTCTGAGGAGGGATTTTATTACTATCGTTCGCCTTATAACGAGCCTACCGCCAGCAAGGTATTGCGGGCTGCCTATAACAATATGTTGGGGGAATTCGCAGCAATTTCGGAAAGTCAGGTAACTTCCACCATTGTGGAGGCAGAAACAGTGGATTCCTATACCTATTTTACTTTTGCAGAGCTGGGATTCATTATGTTTTATATCAGTTTGATTGTAGGGCAAAGTGTGTTTGGGGATAAGGATACCAAGGCCTTTCGCAGAATTTATATTTCTGATGCCAGTGTAAACGGATATGTGGCTGTAAAGGTAGCACTGGGTATCACCATCAGTGTGGTTCAGATTGTGGAGGTGTATTTGCTGTCTACTTATGTATTGGATGTAAACTGGGGCAATAGAATGTGGCTTATTGTACTGACTTATCTGTGTCTGGGCTTGTTCAGTTCTGTTATGGGGGCTGTTATGGGTGTATTTTCCAAGAGCAGAGCGGATATGAGTGATAAGATATTGATTATTTCTATTTTAGTTGGATTGCTGGGTGGTGGTTTAACACCGGTTACCTTTTTGGAATCCTACAAGGTACTTTCCTATATTTGTAAGATAAGTCCCCTCTATTGGATTACCAATGGTACCGTATCTCTGGCAGGAAACCAGAGCACCAATGAGCATATTATCGGTATGGCAGTGTGTTTGATACTTTCGGCAGTAATATTGCTTATCTATGCTAAGAAGCGTCAGATGGAGCAGGAAAAGGGGGTATTCTTATATGAGTAATATAATTAGAAATACCATGCTGTTATTTTCCAGACACAAGGAGTACATAGGAACCATCGTAAAGGGACCAATTCTTATTACCCTTATTTATACCTTTATCTTTGCTTATCAGGCAAAGGTAAATATTGCCATGATAAATGAGGGAACGGAAGGCTTTGGTACTTATATCGAGACTGCGATGGAAAATACTGACTTGATTAAAATCGTAGACGTAGATGAGGCAGAGATAGAGAGTAAGATTCAGAATGGTAAGATTGAATTTGCAGTATTGATTGATAAGGACAATCAAATTGAAATCGTTCGTACGAAAGATTCTTCCATAGGAGAGTATATGGAAGTCATACTGGCAGGTGCTTCAGCGAAATATGAGGGCGGAGAAAAGCTTGTGTTGGAGCAGAACGATGTGGGGAAGAAGGGGCTGCCTATCGCCAATTCCCTGGGTATCATTCTCTTTAAAATGATAGCAGCCGGGTCACTGCTTGCAGAGCTTCTGATTATGGAGCGCAAGAACGGCATTGCCCAGAGAGTAGCTATTAGCAGAACCAGTACGACTACCTATTTGGCAGGACGCGGCTTTGTGTTTTTCTTGAATATTCTACTGTTTATTGTAGTGTATTTTGCTACCACCTTTGTATTTCGGTTTGACTTTGGTATGAGAGCTCCGCTGCGCGTGGCAGTTATCTTTGTGGCAATGGGTATCTTTACCACAGCCTTTGGTATGCTTCTGGCAGCACTTTTGAAGGATGAGAGTGCGGTATGGAATGTAGGAGTGCTGGTTATCCTACCATCCTCGGTATTATCCGGAGCCTTGCTTCCCTTTGAGGCAATGCCGGAGCTGATGCAGAAAATCGGCAGCGTTTTCCCGCAAAGATGGATTGCTTCTGCTGTGGAAATATTGCAGGATGGCGGCACTTTGATGGATACGGCGAAGCCGTTAGGCTTAGTGTTGGTGATTTCCCTGCTGATGTTTGTAGTGTCTGCGGTGAAGCTTAGCAAAGTGAGTAAATAAAAAACAGTTGACAAAAAGAAAAACACATGATAACATAACGGTGTTATTTGATAACACTGTTATGTTACTTTTTCTTGAGGTGATAGTATTGAAGAGGGATAAGGAAACAAAGGCGAAGCTGTTACAGAGTGCGAAGGCGGAATTTATGGAAAAGGGCTATATGAATGCTTCCTTGCGCAATATTTGCAGGAATGCAGGAGTGACTACGGGAGCCTTGTACTTTTTCTTTGAGGATAAAGCCGATTTGTTTCGGGCGATTACCAAGGAAACGATAGACGGCATTTATCAGATCATGCAGAAGCATTATCTGGATGAAGTGCAGATGGGGGATAATGGTATGTCTCCTGCTCAAATGTTGGTAGAGCATAATCAGGATTTTCAGGAGTCTGCTATGGTGATTCATCAGATGTACCTTCATCGGGATGAGGTGCTGTTGCTATTAACCAAGAGTCAGGGATCCGGCTTGGAGAACATAGCAGATAAGTTTATTGAAGCGTCGGAGGAACATTTGGCTATGATGGCGAAGCAGATGCAGCTGATGTATCCGGGGAAAGTCATTGATAAAAACTTTATTCATTGGCTGGCACATATGCAGATTGATGCATTTATTTATATGATAACCCATATCGAGAAGGAAGAGGAAGCCTTGATATTTATCAGGCAGATGGTCGAGCATATGACTGCCGGCTGGTGTGGATTGTTTGTAAATGAAGCAATAAGGGACTGAGAAATCAGTCCTAAAAAAATAACAAAAGCATAACGCTGTTATGTAAATTGATTTAAATTTTATTAGTATAAACAGAAAGGATGAGGAGTATGTATTTAGAAGTGAAGGACATGAAGAAGAGTTATGGTGAAGGAGGAAGCTATATTCAGGTATTGAAGGGTATCAGTACCGGCGTGGAAAAGGGAGAAATGTGCGTTATTGAGGGAACCAGCGGTTCTGGTAAATCCACCTTTTTGAACTGTATTGGTGGCTTGGATACCTTGGACAGTGGCAGCATCAGGGTGGCTGGTGTGGAAATCGTGGGGATGAAGCCCGGAAAGCTTTCTGACTATAGAAGAGATAATTTGGGCTTTATTTTTCAGTTTTATAATCTGGTACCCAATCTGACTGTACGGGAGAATATTCAGGTATGCGAGTACCTTTCCGACAATCCTATGGATATGGAGGAGTTGTTAGAGATTCTGGGACTTACGGAGCATCAGAATAAGTTTCCGTCACAGCTTTCCGGTGGTCAGCAGCAAAGATGTGCCATTGCCAGAGCATTGATTAAAAATCCCAAGCTGCTTTTGTGTGATGAACCTACCGGAGCCTTGGATTCTAAGACTTCCAGAGATATTCTGGCGCTTTTGGAGAAGGTAAATGAAAAGTACGGTACTACCATGCTGATTGTAACTCATAACAATTCCATTAAGAATATGGTACATAAGGTAATTCGAATTAGGGACGGGCAGATTAGTAAGGAATATCACAATGAGACAAGAGTACCGGCTATGGAACTGGAGGACCTGTAGGATGCAAAAGGTATTGAGAAAAAGAGTTTTAAGAGATTTGAAGGAAAATTGGATGCGTTATCTGGCGCTGGGAGCAATGATTATTCTTTGTATGTATATTATTATATCCCTGATAGGTACTGCGGATACGATTATCACCGGTTCAGAGCAGTTTGCCGAAAACAACAAACTGGAGGATGGGCAGTTTACCCTGTTTGTACCCCTAACAGAAGGGAAAAAGGATGATTTAGAAGCGTTGGGGGTTACCCTGGAAGAACAATTCTATTTAGACTATCAACTGGCAGATGATAGTACCATGCGAGTATTTCAGGATAGAGAGATTCTGAATCTTGTCTGTGTGGAGCAAGGCAGAATGGCTGAGGATAGTACGGAGCTGGTGGTAGAGAAACGCTATGCGGAGGAACATGAGCTACAGATAGGCAGTAAGCTTACTTTGGGGGACAGAGAATTTGAAGTAGTCGGTACGGGCTGTAGTCCGGATTATGATGCACCCTATAAGGATTTTACGGACAGCAGTGTGAACAGTATACAGTTTGGAACTGCTTTTGTATCAAAGGAAGCCTACGAGAAACTGCTGGAAGAGGGAAAGAGCGTAAAGGCTGAGGAATATGTGTATGCATATCGATTGACAGACGGACTTTCTGACAAAGAATTAAAGGAGAAATTGCAGGAGCTGAAGGTTGCTGCTGAGGAAATAGAGGATGTATATTTTCAGGAATATTGGGCTGAACAGACAGTAGAGAAGAAGGACCTGGAGGACGGTATCAAGGAATTAAAGGATGGTTCTGAAGAGCTGTATGAAGGTTTGGAAAAGCTGGCAGAGGCAAAGACCGGTCTGGAGGTACTTGACGAGGGAATAGCAGAAGCCAGAGATGGGGCCGGTGAGCTGAAGGATGGTATTGGTAAGATACAGGATGAAACGGACGCATTTTGGGAGGAACACTTTGAACTGGAGATTTCTAATCTGACACACTTTCTGGTGGTGGATGATAATCCCAGAGCCATGGCGGCAGCAGGCGACCAAGTCATCAATAAGTATGGTGGTTTGATAGCAGGGGCTATTATATTGGTGCTGTTTGCTTATGTAATTTCTGTGTTTGTGGTGTACGGTATTGAGAAGGAAAACTGTACTATTGGTGCCTTATATGCTTTAGGTGTGAAGCAAAAGGAGTTAATCAGACATTATTTATGCCTGCCGGTGGTGATTACCTTTCTTGCAGGGACAATAGGCTGCGCATTGGGCTTTGCGGCAATTGGAAAGAGCACCATTATGGGAAACTGCTACAATTATTTCTCTATTCCCCAAATGGATACCATTTATCAGGGGTATTTGCTGGTATATGGAATCCTGTTGCCACCGGTGCTTTCGGCAGTGGTAAATACATTGGTTATCAGAAAGAAGCTGAATAAACCTGCACTGCAAATGCTTCGTAATGAACAAAAGGCAGGAAGAGCAAGCAATGTAAAGCTGGGGAACTTAAGCTTTATTACCAAGTTCCGTATTCGTCAGATGCTGCGTGAAGCCAGAACATCTGCTACGGTTTTAGGCGGTATGTTCATTTCGCTGCTTATTCTGATGCTTGGATTAGATTGTTATAGCATGTGTTCACACATTAGTGAGGCAAATAAAGCAGATACCAAATTTGAGTATATGTATACCTATAAATATCCGGAAGAAAAGGTGCCTGCAGGCGGCTATGAGGCCTTTGCAAAGACTATGAAGAAGGAAAATCTGGGTTACAATCTGGATGTAACAATTTTGGGTATTACCAAGGAAAATCCTTTCTTTGAGGTGGAACTGACGAACAATAAGAGTGAGGTAGTTATTTCTTCAGCTATGGCAGAAAAGTATGGTATCAAAGCAGGAGAGATAGTTGTACTTGAGGATGAAGAGACCGAAATGAATTATGCCTTTAAAGTAAAGGATATTGTAGAGTATTCCACCAGCTTTTATGTGTTTATGGATATTGATTACATGAGGGAGTTGTTTGGAGAGAGCGAAACCTATTTTAATCAGGTGTTTGCGGATAAGGCACTGGATATTGAAGCAGGACGTTTGTATGCAGTGACGACCAAAAAGGATATCGAAAAGGCAGCGGATGTATTTATCAATGAAATGAAACCCATGATAACCATGATGATAAGCGTTTCGGCATTGATTTTTGCAGTGGTAATGTATCTGATGATGAAAGTCATGATAGACCGTTCTGCTTTTCACATTTCTATGGTGAAGGTGTTCGGATATCGCGCCAGGGAAATCAAGAAGCTGTATTTAAACGGAAACTTTTACGTGATTGCAGTGGGAGCTTTGGTTTGCATTCCTCTGGCGAAGAAGTGTATGGATTTGATGTATCCCGTGATGGTTTCTAATGTGGCATGCTCTATGAGACTGCAATTTTCAGGGCAGCTGTATGCAATCATTTATGCAGGAGTGCTGCTGGTATACCTGGTAATCAATCAGCTGCTGGTGGGCAGATTGTATAAGGTGAATCTGGCAGAGGTACTGAAGAATAGAGAATAAGCTATATGTACTAGGGATGACAGGGAATGCTAGTTATGATGGTTTGCCATTGACTGTAATGAGGAAGACGGAGGAACAAAACATGGATTTTCTGAGTATGTATTTTGAAGAAATGTATGCGGAATAACTGTTAGTATGATATAATTTAGTGGTATATAAATACAAAGTTGAAAATAGGTACTAAGAGGTGCACAAGTAAAGCAGTGTCGGCCGGAGGAATATAAAAGATTTTTGATGAAATATAATGGCGGAATGACACCCAAAACCAAGTTTAGAATAAATAAGGTATCTTCTGATGTCAGGGCTTTTTATGGATTAGGTAATGCGAATGCACACTACAATTTTCAAAAGCTAATAGACAACATGAATATATTGGAGGATTATCTGGAAGATGATATGTTGCCTATCGCAACGACCGTGTCCGGAGATGATATTACCATAGCAATTGGTAAAAAGGAAAATGGCTGTATTTTCTTTAAATATCATGACAGGGGAAAGAAATACATAAAGCTGGCTGATACTTTGTGCGAATTTGCTTCAAAATGTAAGAGTGAAGAGATTGGACATATTCGTACGATTGAAGAGAGAAGGCAGAGTATGATTGCTAAAGGGATGGAAAAACATATTACCGAAGCAAAGATTAGAGGTTGGCAGGCAGAGATTGATAAATATGCCAACATTCATCAGGAAGAGTTTGAATTGTAGATTGAGGATTAAGGCTTGGTAGTAAATAGATATTAGTAAAAAGGTATAGTGTATACATTCAGAAAGGACACGAAAAGAATGACGAATGAGATACGAAAACGTGTGAAATCATACCTACGAATCAGTATCATGAGCCTGTTTTTATCTGTGGGCTTTGTATGGTTAATGTGCTTTTTTAATGAATGTCCGTTGCGGCAGGCATTCATAAGGGCGGAAACGAAAGGATTTGCCTGGTTTGCAGTCGGGGGGAATGTGTATTGGCTTGCAACATGTACACTTGTTATTGTGATGAATCTATGGCCATTGCCGAAGCTGCCGGGCGGTTCTTGGAAGCGGGAACAACTCATTGTATGTAAGTATAGTGAGCTGGCTTTCAGTGCAATCGCAGTTATGTGTGTGGCACTGGGAGGCGGAATGTTGTATGGTGGTTTATTGAATTGGAATGCCTCGGATGATAACAGTAATGGTTTGGAAGCCGTTCTGATTCTCGGTATCATGGGGATTGTATTTGTGGCATTGGGCAGTGTATTCATTATGTATATGAAAAATTATAGGATCATTTTTTATCCGGAGGGTGTGTTTTATCAAAATCTTTTCGGAAAGGTTTATGTGGTCACGAATGAGCAAATCGAATATGTGAGCATCATTCCGGCTTATCAGAAAAGGTCATTGCGTTTACATACAGTGGATAGGGATTTATGGATTAATAGTTATTGTAGCTGCTATCATGAGGCGGAGAAGTACGCACTCAGTCGTTATCCGGATTTTGCGGTTAATAAAAGTAGGTGAATGAGCTGATAGGGTTTCATTCCGCTAGGTAAAGATAATTGAATATTTGCCGATATACTTAATAGCTAAGGATGGCGTCTGTTTTCAAAGGATTGAATATGAAAATAGACGCTGTTTCTCGTTTGGATTGGAGGTTTTGCTATGAGAATACAAGCAGCAAATACATTTTATACAGGGACTTACTCTGTTTTGAATACGAAGAGTGGTTCATCATTTCCGTATGCCATGAAAGTTGAAGGTTACGGAAATTCAGGAAACAGAAGGAGTTTATTTCAGTTTGCACATGTGACAATAACGGAACATAT
Source organism: Acetatifactor sp. (assembly GCA_045538995.1). Taxonomy (GTDB): domain Bacteria; phylum Bacillota; class Clostridia; order Lachnospirales; family Lachnospiraceae; genus Acetatifactor. Next base: position 119,212 of record JAZQEK010000048.1, read on the forward strand.
GGTAAATGCAAAATATGGTACAAAGATTACAAATGGTTCGAGAATACGAATGCAGACAGCGGGTAGTAAGAAAAAAGAAGATTGGACTGAGGTTTCCAAAGAACAGTTGGCAGAAGTAAAACTTCCGGATTCCTTTGATAAATTAAAAGAACAAGCATCTTATTATTATCATGGAGAAAACATTTCAGATTACGAGTTGGTGCAAACAGCGGTAGCATTGGGAAAAATGGAATTACCTTCAGACGAGATAAAATGTAGCCCTGACAGAGTTGCAATGGATGCATTTGAAGTGCTTGTCAGACAACAGGCAGCTCCGAAAAACTCATGGTCAAATACATTATATTCGGAAGATGGGAAATATACATTTACAAAGACGGAAAGCGGAAGATGGCAGATGCACTTGCTTGATGATGTTGGTATGGAAGCCTCTGTGGAAGATATTGCGAATTGGATGATGAGCGGCACTCCGAATAGAAATATTGAGACACGCTACCTGAATTATCTTCATACTATTGATCCGGATTTATACAATGTGGCGATGCGAATAGGTTCCGAGGTTCGTTCTTATGGTTTTATGGAGGATTTACATCAGCAGGGAATATTAAGTGACAGTCAAAATCAATACGATATGAGTTTGTTAGGTATGTTGTTTGGTAAAGATGCGGATGGCATGCGTTTGTTATTGCATGGGTGTAAGGCGTCAGGCAATTTTTTGGAGTTGTTGGATTTATACAGTCCGGACGGGGCAAAATCGTTGGATAAACTTCGTGAACAGCAATATAAGAATGGTGGAATTGTGTAATGTTTTAAGATTATGGTAAAATGTATGATGTATTTTTGAACAGGATATGGCCAATGGCGGTATCCTGTTTTTGCTATGACGATTGTATTATTCATCTGCAAAAAACCGCAAAAAAGCTCTGATTTTTTGTAATGTATTAAAATAAAAGTTGTCATATATAGTGAAGGAGCCTTATATTCGCGAGTTAAGGATGGGAGTGGGGTTATGACAGATGAAAAAATAATAGAATTGTATTTTGTAAGAAACGAGGTGGCAATAGAGGAAACGGATAGAAAGTATGGTGCGTATTGCTTTCAGATATCTAACAACATTTTGAATTGTCGAGAAGACTCTGAGGAATGTGTAAATGACACTTGGCTTAAAACATGGGATTCAATACCGCCCACGAAACCGCAATGCTTTAGATTATTTCTGGCCAGAATTGTTCGGAATTTGTCCTTTAACAAATTAAAGGTCAGGCTGGAAAAGGAGGGCGGTTCACAACATCTTAGTATCGAAAAGGGGTACAAGTTAGGGGAAAATGAAGATGAGTATGAGTGCAAATTAAAAAAATAATTATTGTTGAAACTTTTTCTCCTGATAGTACATCAAATAATTTGAAGGATAAAAAACGTAAAAGATTTTGTTTGAATGAGTAATAACTTGTGACATAAAAAGTCACTTGTGAAAGGAGAAAGCACAGAGCATATGAATAAGAATATTGCAGTATTTAATAATACCACAGGCGTAGCAGAAATTATGAACCCTTTGTTTGAGAGAGAAGGATTCGATATGATAAAGGTTTCCACGCTGGAGGAACTATTATCTCTAATAAGATATGATAATATCCACTTGATTCTCGTGGATCTGGAATTAGAAGGAAGTGGCTTGGGGGATGGTATAGAAATAATTCAACATATTAGGAAGTGTACTGCTATTCCCATAATAGTGGTATCAGCCCAGACAGCAGAAACAGCCAAGATTATTTCATTGAATGTAGGTGCAGACGATTATGTAACAGTTTATGACAGTCCAGTGATTTTGTTGGCAAGAGTAAAAGCGCAGTTGCGTAGATATACAGAATTAACGACTCTTTGTGATAATCTTGGGAATATATATAGTATAGGTGATTTGGTGCTGGATGATAAAAATAAAACAGTAATGATAGATGATAAAAATGTCAAAATGACACCTGTAGAATATAAAATATTACGATTGCTGATACGAGAGCCGGGAAGAGTTTTTTCTATTAATCAGATTTATGAAGAAATTTGGCAAATGCAACCGATTGGTGCAGAGAATGTTATAGCAGTACATATTCGCCATATTAGAGAAAAAATAGAGAACAACCCAAGAGAACCAAAGTATGTAAAAGTAGTTCGTGGATTGGGGTATAAGGCGGGATAAACGAATGATAGAAGTGTTAGAATGCACAAGGTTTTTGATAGCGACATTGTTGCCAGGATGCTTTTGTGATATGATGTGAACAAGGACAAAGGAGGTGATGGCGTGCAGATTTTAGGATTTATGAAGAAAAAGAGTAATGAAGAGATTGTGGAGGAAGTAATACTGGAGCAATACAACCAGTATTACCGATTGGCATATAGTTACGTACATAATGATGCTGATGCAGAGGATATTGTGCAAAACGGAGCATATAAAGCATTGCGTAGTAGCAATACATTACGAAATCCGGAATATGCAAAGACATGGGTATATCGTATTATGCTAAATGAGATATTTGGATTTCTACGGCAGCCTAAGATGGAGTCATATGAATATATACAGGAAGAAGTGGGGATAGAGGCAACGTATGTGGAAGATGAATATACGGATATTGATTTGCAAAGGGCACTGGATTCGCTTCCTGAACAGGATAAAGCTATTGTTATGATGAAGTTCTTTGAAGATAAAAAGTTGGAAGAAATTGCAGAAATACTCAACGAAAATCTGAGTACTATTAAAAGCAGATTATATCGCAGTATGAAGAAACTTCGCATCAGACTGACAGATGAATAGATTATTATGGAGAATCGAGCCTATGAAAGATAATATTATAAATTATGAGAATTTTAAAGAACCGTCGGAGGAGGGATTGAAGTCCTTGCAGAAAGCATATATAGAGCCCCGGATGTCAGAGGAGCAACTGAACAGATTGAAAATGAAAATGGAAGAGGCAAAACGGGAAAATCGTAAAGACAGAAATCGAACTCGTGTTACACGGTTAGCCGCAACTGCAGCTGCATTGGTAATAGCATTTATTGCATTGCCAAATATGTCACCCACAATCGCTTATGCGATGGAGAAGATACCGGTTATTGGTCAGTTTGTAAAGGTGGTGACATTCCGTGATTATGAATACGAGGATGGAAAGCATAGAGCAGACGTTGAAATTCCGGAACTGGTGGTAGAAGCAGAATCGCAGGAAGCACAACCGCAGGAAGCAAAATCTGTGGAGATACTTGAGAACACAACAGATGAAATCAATACTGAGATTCAAGAGATTACCAATGAATTGTTAAATGAGTTTGCAAACCATATGCGAGAAGAATTGGGGCGTAAAGAACTTATTGTGAAAAGTGAAGTCTTATTAACTACGCAGGAGTATTATACATTAAAGCTATCCTGTTATCAGGGAGAAGCCAGTGGCTATGCATGGAACTATTTTTATACAATTGACCTTGCTTCCGGAGAACGTTTACAGTTAAAAGATATTTTTGTTGAAGGTGCTGATTATATTACCCCTATAAGTGAAAATATCAAGGAGCAGATGCGTAACCAGATGACAAAGGATGAAAATGTCTATTATTGGCTGGATGATGAAATAGAGGAACTGAATTTCAAGGCTATTTCAGAAGAGACTTCTTTCTACATCAATGAAAAGGATAATGTGGTTATCAGCTTTGATCAGGGAGAAGTGGCAGCTATGTATTTGGGTGTTGTGGAATTTGAAATTCCGGCAGAAGTGTTGGATGATATCAGAAAATAAGAAACACAAGGGGAATAGGGAAACGAATATAATAGAAAGACTTTCCAAGGGGTGATGTGGAGAGTCTTTTTTGTTTGTAATATTTTATTTTGGAAAATGAAACTTTTTTTGTAGGAGATACATCTAATTACTGTAACCGAAAAGAAGGGATAGAGAAGATCTGGTGATGATATCTATTCTATGCGATATAGAGGAAAGGAAGAGAGTATGATTAGACATGGATTGAGAAGAATTATTTGTGCAGGTTTGGTTCTTACTACATTGTTAGGACTTACCGCTTGTGGAGGGGAAAAGTCTGTAGAGGGTGAAGTTAGCGGATGGGGAAAAGACAATGCAGCATTAGCAAAGGAATTTGTTTATACAGAACGAGAGCTGGAGTTGCCGGAAACTCTGGGGAATGCAAGTGTTCACCAGGCAGCACAGATGAATTCAAATATTTATGCAGTTTGGGAAATTTATGGAAATGAAGAAATGCCGGAAAGTAAACTCAGACTCATGTCTATGAAGGAAGACGGAAGCAACATACAGTTTAAGGATGTACAGATTTCTTTTGAATCAGAGTCCTTTGATGAGCACACATATGTGGGATTTACACATTTTGCTTTTTCGGGTGATAAGTTATTTGGCATCAAAGAACATTATGCGTTGGCAGATGCAGAACTGGTAGGTGGTGCAGATGCGACAGAGAGGAAATTGTGTTGTTGGGATTTGGAAGGAAGCTTAGTTTGGGAGGAAAACCTTGAGTTAGGGGGGCTAGAGGGTAGTAATACTGATGTATGGAAGCTTCTTTCAAATGCTGATGGTGGTGTGAGTATTGTATTGGGAGGAAATAGTGTAGAAATCGAGGCATTCACAGCGAAAGGCGAGTTTAAAGGGAGAATATCATTATCTACAATCGATAGAACACTTTCCGGTCTGAGCGATTTATTCGTTGGCAAAGAGGGTACTTTATTATATACATATGTAGATGAAAAGAAAGATTCTACCATGTGGTTGAACATGCTTGATCTCTCAAAGAAATCGATAGGGGAAGCAAAGCAGTTGCCGGATAGTTTTCGCTCTCAAGGCTATCGTTCTATTGTAGTAGGAGAGGAACAGACAGATGTTGTGTATACAACAACCACCGGTGTGTATGCCATTGGCAAGGGAGAAATAACAGAATGTCAATGGATGAACTTTATTAACTCAAATGTACCAACTACCAATATGAACCATATTATTCTTTTAGATGAGGCACATTTCATTGGCTTTTATTTTGATGATTATAATCACACGCAGAAAGTGAGCATTTTTACTAAAACAAATTCGGATGAGGTAACGGATAAAACGGTTCTGGTATTGGCAGGCTATTATGTTCCGCACGAGGTAAAGAGCAGAGTAGTTCAGTTTAATAAAACAAATTCTGAATATAGGATTGTAATAAAAGAGTACCATACTTACGATACCATGGAAGATGGCATGGCAGGCTATAATCGATTAAACATGGATATTTTGGAAAGAGGATTACCCGATATTTTAATTGTGGACAGTTATTTTCCAGTATCCAGCTATATTTCTAAAGGTCTTTTGGCTGACATAGATGCATTGATTGCGGCAGATGAGGAATTATCGAAAACAGAATTTATGGATAATGTATTTGACGCTTATCGGGTAGATGGAAAGCTGTATTATGTAACACCATCATTTTCTGTGAAAACATTGGTGGGAAAGACATCTCTTGTAGGGGAAAGAACTTCGTGGACAATGGAGGAAATGGTAGAACTGAAGACATCCATGCCGGAAGGTACACAGTTGATTGGTGAACTAACCAGAAGCGGATTTGTGCAAATGATGATGCAGTACTGTGGAAATGACTTGGTGGATGTGGAAACAGGAAAATGTAATTTTGATTCAGAGAATTTTATTGCAATGTTGGAATACGCAAGAATGTTACCGGAAGACATTAACTGGAGTGAATATGGAGATGATTACTGGGTAAAACAGGATTCTCAGTATCGTGATAATCGCACCCTATTAGCTGAGTGCGATGTAAGTAATGTGCGTTATGTAAATGATTATATCAACGGATATTTCGGAGAAGAAATCAGTTATATCGGTTTTCCTTCCCATACTGGAAATGGAGCAGTTGTGGAGGCTGGGGAACAATATTTGATATCAGCCAAATCAGAGAACATAGATGGGGCATGGGAATTTGTCCGTTATTACCTGACAGAAGAATATCAGAAGGAAGTGCTTATGTTTCCGGTAAATAAGAATGTATTTTTGGAAAGAGCCATGGAAGCTACGAGGAATCCTTATACCATAGGTAGTAATGGTGACAAAATGGAGTATGAGTATAAGTTATCAATCGGAGGAGAAAGTGTTGTTCTACCTAATATGACGGAAGAACAGGTAAATGAATTTGTTGAATTTGTGGAGAACATTGATAAATGTGTCTATTATGATGAAGACATCGAAGCTATTATCAATGAGGAAGTTGCTTCATTTCTGACAGGTCAAAAGAGTGCGTCTGAAGTGGCCGGGGTTATTCAAAGTCGAGTGGAAATATATGTGAATGAAAATAGGTAAGGAAGAGAAACTTCCGGAAAAGAGGATATCATGAAAAAAAGAATTTTAACAATGTTATTAGTATTAATGGCAAGTGCAGGTGTTATGGTTGGGTGTTCTCAGCGTCCTATGCAGGATGCAAATGCTAGTGAGACGAGCATACAACAAAGCGAAGTGATTGAGGAAGATAATGTAGAAGCAGAAGGTACAAAGCCAGAGAAGATTGAACAAGAAGTATCAGAAGTAAAAGGTACCATAGATGAAATAAAAGACTTTATGTTTATTGTAACAGATGATGATAAAGTCAGCTATGCATTTACCTTTGAAGAAAAGCCGGAAGGTTTAAAAGAAGTGTCTGCTGGAGATAAGGTAATTGTGAAGTATACAGGTTCAATATCAATGGTTGATCCATTTATGGGCGAGATTTTATCAGTAGAAAAGCAGTAATTAGATTAATATGAATGCCTATCTAATGGTAAATTGTTCTTTTGGTTGAGAATAGGTTTGCGGAAAAAACAATGGTGCATATGTGGTGTGGAAGTAAAATAGTCTCGTATGCTGTATTTAATAAAGGTTATTCAGAAAGAGGATTGCTCCACAATATGGTGCAATCCTCTCGGCTTTTTATTATATAACAGGGAACTTCCTTGTTTACAAATGGCTTACTTTTTATCGGAATCTGCAATCCCTTTCAATGTACCAATGCTATTGATAAAGTCCTGTTCCACTGGGGAAATAGTGTTTTCCAAGCGGTTCTTATACTTGGTGTATTCGGCATGAGCTTTATCCAGTGCCTGCTTATGGCTGATATGACCGTTACTGGTAAGAATATCGCGACGTGTCATTTTCAGGTAATTATCAATGGTTTCCAGCCAGTCTTTCATATACATAGGCTCTTGATTGAGAGCGTGTACCTCTGCAATATCAAGGTAGGCGGTAACTATTTTGTTTAAAGCGTCCAGTTCCTGCTGGGTAAGATAGTTTTTGGCAACTTCCACATCGGAGCGATGGATGGTATCACTAGCCCATGAAGTAAGTCCCATATTATCTTTTGCAGCATCTGCACGCTGGAAAATAACCTCTGCGGCTGTATGCTTGTGTGCTGCCCAGTGCATCTTATTCTGAACCTGCTTGAAGAACAGAATGGAACTCTCGGCACGGGGATCATAGTCGATACTGGTAGCATAGATTTCTAAAATCTTTCTCCAGAATACTTTTTCAGATGACCGGATATCTCTGATACGGGCAAGCAACTCGTCAAAATAATTGCCACCGCCAAGTCTTTTCAAACGGTCGTCGTCTAAGGCAAATCCTTTTTTCATATATTCTTTTAATATTCCCATAGCCCAGATGCGGAACTGTGTACCACGGTGAGATTTTACGCGGTAGCCTACGGAGATGATTACGTCAAGATTATAAAAATCAACATTATAATCTTTGCCGTCGGAAGCAGTGTAGGCAAATTTTGCCCATACTGAATTTTTATCTAATTCTCCTTCTTTGAAGATGTTACGGACATGCTTTCCAATTACGCTTCGGTCACGTTGAAACAGCTCTGCCATTTGGTCAATGGATAACCATACAGTATCTTCCTCAAAGGTAGTTTCTATTTTCGTCAAACCATCTTCAGTTGTGTACATAATAATATTCGAATGGTTCATATATGCAGTCCTCCTATGTTGGTGTATCGTTTCTATTTATGAGTTTTATGAGCATATGTATTGTAGTAATTCTTATATTATAACACGACACGAACAAATGTTCCATTGTTTTTTTTAAAAATGGAAAATTTGCTCGAAATTACTTGGATTAACAGGTTGACATAACATGATTTTGAAAAGCCTATAGGATTCATATAAGTTCTATAGCTTTTTCCAAAACAACATTGAAAAGTACAGTAATTTGTGGTAGACTAGGAAAGGTATTTAGAATATCTTTCCTAATTTACATATTAAAGGAGAATGAGAAGATGGAACAGTACAAACAGGAATTCATAGAGTTTATGGTAGATTGCCAGGTGTTAAAGTTTGGCGAGTTTATTTTAAAGAGTGGTCGTAAGTCACCATTCTTCATGAATGCAGGTGCTTACGTTACAGGAAGCCAGTTGATGGGACTGGGTGAGTATTATGCAAAGGCTATTCACAATACTTATGGAGATGATTTTGATGTATTGTTCGGACCGGCTTATAAGGGTATTCCGATTAGTGTAGTAACAGCCATTGCATACAGCAAGCTGTATGGCAAGGAGGTTCGTTATTGCTCAGACCGAAAGGAAGAGAAGGATCATGGTGCGGATAAGGGAAGCTTCTTGGGAAGTAAGTTAAAAGATGGTGACAGAGTGATTATGATTGAAGATGTGACCACCTCCGGAAAGTCCATGGAAGAAACTGTTCCGAAGGTAAAGGGAGCAGCTGATGTAGAAATCGTAGGCTTGATGGTATCCTTGAATCGTATGGAAAAGGGTCTGGGTGGCGAGAAGAGCGCACTGGAAGAAATTCAGGAGAAGTATGGTTTTGCAGCAAATGCTATCGTGAGCATGGCAGATGTTATCGAGCATCTCTATAATAAGCCTTATAAGGGACAGGTATTGATTGATGATGAGTTAAAGGCTGCAATTGATGCATATTACGCAGAGTATGGTGCATAATCAAAGGGAAGGAAAGCTGTATCGCAGGAGGTAATTATGGAAGAAAAAACATATAAGACAATGAGGGGAACCGGTTCTCTGAATATTATTTTAGGTGTGGTTGCAATTGTGGCAGGTGTGGCAAGCGGTGTCTTGCTGATTATCAGCGGTGCGAAGCTTTTGGCAGGAAAATCAAAGATATTATTTTAGGCGGATAGGCATGCCCACGATGATGGGTATGCCTTTTTTCGGAGAAAGGGAATAGAATGGCGAAGAAGAAGGGCTATAAGTTTACGAATAAGTCACATTCGCAAAAGGCAGTGATGTCCACTGTGTTTGGGATTTTAAGCTGTGTATCCCTTATAGCAATTATTTATCTTGCTTATTTAAAGGGTGGAGAGATACCGGTGAATTATGGTATGGCAGGTATTTTGGTACTGTTGTTTGCGATTGTAGGTGTGGTACTGGGTGTGTTTGCAGCACAGGAAAAGGAGCGGTTTCGACTGTTTGCCTGGCTGGGACTGGCTTTAAATGCAGTGGCGTTGGCAGGAATTAGCGGTATTCTGTATGCAGGCTCCTACTTATAGGGATAGGTGTGGCAGTGAGTTTAGTGGTCGTAGGACGAGTTTGGTAATAGGAAAGGTTTTGTATGGAAGAGCATTTGGAAATTGTGATGGAAAGATATGAGCTGGCTTTGGAAAAAATCCGACAAATAACAAAGGAACCCTATGGAGATGCTGCATGGGATGCCTATTTTCAGAAGCTGGCAGAATGGATTTTGAAGATAGATGGGTATTATTCTTTTGTGAAAAACGGTGGAATGCAGAGTGCAGATTTGGAAGTGTTGCAGGCTTGGAACAGAGATTTGTATGAGGATATTTTACCGGAGAAGTATGAGGAGAACTACGCAAATCCTGCTTACGCAGTGAAGGAGCTGGGAGAAGAGTTTGGTGCCTTTTGGTCTGTGATTGTGGCGGAAATGCGCAGTATGATTCTTTTGGCTGCGGAGGAACGTTTGGAGGAAATGCTGATTCGTATGGAGCTTTTCGTGGAGCTACAGGTGGTTTGTGCCTACGAGTGGCAGGAAAGCGGCAAGCATCCTTCCTATGATAGTTTGAAGCAGATTTTGTATTGGTATGTCAGCGATTACAGTGATATTACGGAAGAAGAAAAGATAAGGAGTATGGTAACTGCTTCGGGGAATTTCTCGGTAAAGGTTTTGCGGGAAGCAGACCTTTCTCAGGTGAAGTATTTGTACCGTTATGGAGAGTATGTGTCAGAGAATGAAATAAAAACAGCAGAGTTTCTGGCAAGCCTGCCCCAGGAAACCATTGATTTGATGGCAGATACTTATACAGAAGGATATCGTATGGGCTTCGTGCTGGGAAATAAGGATTTGTCTAAGAAACAGACAGCGGAAATTCGTTATGCATTGGGCTTTGAACGGATGGTCTTGAAGGCCATCGAGAATTTGCGGAAGCTGGGACTGGAGCCTATTGTTCGCAGAACACCTATGGGAATTTTGCAGGGTGGCGGTTTGTTTAAGCTGGGAGCCATCGGTGGAAATCCCAACAAGCAGTATGATTTTGACCACAAGGATGATAAGGCACTGATTTGGGACAAGGGCATGGTACAGCGGAAGTTGGAGGTGTATCGGACTGCCTTTGAAAAAGTAAAAGAGGATGCTTATTTGTATGCGGGACCGGCAGTGATTGAAACCTTTGGGGAGAAGCCCTTTGAACCGGTGAACAAAAAGGAAGCACCGCATCTGAATGCCGAGCAGCAGAAGCTGGTAGTAGAGTATCGTTCTCAGGCAGGAGCTATTCAGAGGGATTATATTATAGAAGAAGAGCGAAGCTTTACCATTATTGCTTTTCCGGTGCCGGAAATCGGTGAGAATTTTGCGGGTATTTTCGAGGATATTATTCAGATAAATACCTTGGACTACATGAAGTATCGCAAGCTGCAGCAGACTTTGATTGATGCATTGGACAGAGCAGAGCGTGTAGAAATCAAGGGCATGAACGGTAATCTGACGGATTTGACGGTGGAGCTTTATAAGCTGAAGAACCCGGAGAAGGAAACTATTTTTGAAAACTGTGTGGCAGATGTGAACATTCCGGTGGGAGAGGTATTTACGTCTCCGGTGCTGAAGGGAACCAACGGAACACTGCATGTTTCCAAGGTGTATTTGAATGAACTGGAGTATCGCAATCTGAGGATGGAATTCCGGGATGGTATGATTAGCGATTATAATTGTAGTAACTTCGCAGAGGAAGCAGAGAATAAGAAGTATGTGAAGGAAAATGTATTGTATCATAGGGAGACTTTACCTATGGGTGAGTTTGCCATCGGTACCAATACCACCGCCTATGTTATCGCCCGGAAATGGGGCATCGAGAGCAAGTTGCCGATTTTGATTGCAGAAAAGATGGGACCCCACTTCGCAGTAGGGGATACCTGTTATTCCCATGCGGAGGATATCAAGGTGTACAATCCGGACGGCAAGGAAATCGTTGCCAGAGAGAACGAGGTGGCGGCACTTCGAAAGAGTGAGCCGGGGAAGGCGTACTTTGACTGTCATACGGATATTACCATTCCCTATGATGAGTTAGGGGAGCTGACAGCAGTGTGTGGAGACGGCAGCAGAATAGAGATTGTGCGAAATGGACGATTTGTGTTGGCCGGCTGCGAGGAGTTGAATGAGGCGTTTGGGGAAAATACAAGCGCCTGAATGCGAGCATTCGTCGCTTATGATTTTCAGGCATGTGGCTTGGCTATATGTGGTGCAAAATCTTAAGATTTTGGTTTTGGGGCACAAAATGTAGAAAAATGTCTTGCATAGTGGCACTAAGTCTAGTAAACTAAGATTAGGTATGCAAAAGTCATAGTGGACTTTTCAATAAATAGGAAGGAAACGAGGAGGAAGATACCATGGCAAAGGTTGGTATTGTAATGGGCAGCGATTCTGATATGCCGGTTATGGCAAAGGCTGCTGATATTTTAGAAGAGTTGGGCATTTCTTATGAAATGACTATTATTTCCGCTCACAGAGAGCCGGATGTATTTTTTGAGTATGCCAAGAGTGCAGAAGAGAAGGGCTTTAAGGTAATCATTGCAGGAGCAGGAATGGCAGCACATCTGCCCGGTATGTGTGCAGCGATTTTCCCTATGCCGGTAATCGGTATTCCTATGCACACTACTTCTTTGGGTGGTAGAGATTCTCTTTACTCTATCGTACAGATGCCTTCCGGTATTCCGGTAGCGACTGTAGCAATCAATGGTGGTGCGAATGCAGGTCTTTTGGCAGCAAAGATTCTGGCAACCTCAGATGCAGAGCTGTTAGAGAAGTTAAAGAATTACAGCAAGAACCTGAAGGAACAGGTGCAGGCAAAGGATGCCAAGCTACAGGAAGTGGGCTACAAGGCTTATATGAATAAATAGTTCCGACGAAGGGTTTATTGGTACAAGGCGACCGGAGGGGGCAAGGGATTGACGACCGAGCTCCTGAAAGTTGTACATATAAAATACAAAGTCCTTAGGACAAGATGGAGGATATTATGGATTACAAGAACGCAGGTGTGGATATTGAAGCCGGTTATAAGTCAGTGGAGCTGATGAAGAAGCATGTGAAGGAGACCATGCGTCCCGAAGTTATGGGCGGTTTGGGCGGTTTCTCCGGAGCTTTCTCGCTGGCAGCTATTAAGGATATGGAGAACCCGGTATTGCTTTCCGGTACTGATGGTTGTGGTACCAAGGTAAAGCTGGCATTTTTGATGGACAAGCACGATACTATCGGTATTGATGCAGTGGCAATGTGTGTGAATGACGTAGCTTGTGCAGGTGGTGAGCCTTTGTTCTTCTTGGATTATATTGCATGTGGCAAGAACTACCCGGAGAAGATTGCAACTATCGTAAAGGGTGTGGCAGAGGGCTGTAAGATGGCCGGTGCAGCATTGATTGGCGGTGAAACCGCAGAGCATCCGGGACTTATGCCGGAGGATGAGTACGATTTGGCAGGTTTTGCTGTAGGTGTAGCAGATGAGAAGGATTTGATTACCGGAGCAAATATTAAGCCCGGTGATGTGCTGGTAGCTATCGCTTCTTCCGGTGTACATAGCAATGGTTTTTCACTGGTACGTAAGGTATTCGAAATGACCACAGAGAGCCTGAATACTTATTATGATGAATTAGGAAAGACTCTCGGAGAAGCTCTGATTGCTCCTACCAAGATTTATGTAAAGGCTCTCAAGTCTGTAAAGGAAGCAGGCGTTACTGTTAAGGGCTGTAGCCATATTACCGGTGGCGGTTTTCAGGAGAATATTCCGAGAATGCTTCCGGAAGGCATCAATGCAAAGGTGAAGCTGGACAGCTACGAAGTGCCTGCCATCTTTAAGCTCATGCAGAAGACCGGAAACATTGCAGATGAGATGATGTACAATACCTTCAATATGGGTATTGGTATGATGTTAGCAGTAGACCCGGCAGACGTGGATAAGACTATCGCAGCTATTGAAGCAGCCGGTGAAACCGCATGGGTAGCAGGTCAGTGTGAAGCAGGAGAAAAGGGAGTAACCTTATGTTAAGAATACTTGTTTTAGTATCCGGTGGCGGTACCAATTTGCAGGCCATTATAGATGGTGTGGCAGCAGGGAAGATTACCAATACGGAAATCATAGGTGTTATCAGCAATAACAAGACCGTAAAGAGCTTGGAGCGTGCCAGAAATGCAGGAATTCCTGCGGTAAGTGTTTCGCCCAAGGATTTTGAGAACCGAGAGCTGTTTAATGACGCTTTTCTTGCAAAAGTTGACGAATTTGCACCGGATTTGGTGGTTTTGGCAGGATTTTTGGTGGCTATACCACCCAAAATGGTGGCGAAATATAGCAATCGTATCATTAATATCCATCCGTCTTTGATACCTTCCTTCTGTGGTGTGGGTTATTATGGTCTGAAGGTGCATGAGAGAGTATTGGAGCGCGGTGTGAAGGTGACAGGAGCTACGGTACATTTCGTAAACGAAGGCATGGACGAGGGTCCCATCATTTCTCAGAAGGCAGTATATATAGAAGAGGATGACACCCCGGAGGTATTGCAGCGCAGAGTTATGGAGCAGGCGGAGTGGTTGTTATTGCCCCAGGCCATTGATGATATCGCGAATGACAGAATTCAGGTAGTGGATAACAAGGTGAGAAGAAAATAATCCGTGAGAATTAGGATGAATAAGGAAGCAGTGTCGCAGGAAGCTGTGACGTGCAGGAGGTATGTATGAAGGTACTTATTGTTGGAAGCGGCGGAAGAGAACACGCCATCGCCACCAGTGTGGCAAAGAGCCCCAAGGTAGATAAAATCTACTGTGCACCGGGCAATGCGGGCATTGGACAGTTGGCAGAATGTGTGCCTATCGGTGCCATGGAATTTGACAAGCTGGTAAGCTTTGCCAAGGAAAAGGAAATTGATTTTACCATTGTAGGTATGGATGACCCGTTGGTGGGTGGTTTGATTGATGCATTGGAGGAGGCTGGTTTGACTGCCTTTGGTCCCAGAAAGAATGCAGCGATTTTGGAGGGAAGTAAGGCTTTCTCCAAGGATTTGATGAAGAAGTATAATATTCCCACAGCGGCGTATGAGAACTTTGATAATGCAGAGGATGCACTGAAGTATCTGGAAACCTCTACTTATCCTATCGTGTTAAAGGCAGATGGTCTGGCTCTCGGTAAGGGTGTATTGATTTGTAATACGAAGGAAGAGGCCATTGCCGGCGTACATGAAATCATGCTGGATAAGAAGTTTGGTACCGCAGGGAACCGTATGGTTATTGAGGAGTTTATGACCGGACGCGAAGTAAGTGTTCTTTCTTTCGTAGATGGTAAGACCATTAAGATTATGACTTCTGCACAGGACCACAAGAGAGCGCAGGACGGAGACCAGGGCTTGAATACCGGTGGTATGGGTACTTTCTCCCCCAGTCCTTTCTATACAGAGGAAGTGGATGCATTCTGTAAGAAGTATATTTATCAGGCGACTGTAGATGCCATGGCGGCTGAGGGCAGAGAATTCAAGGGTATTATTTTCTTCGGCTTGATGCTGACCCCTAACGGCCCCAGAGTATTGGAGTACAATGCCAGATTTGGTGACCCGGAAGCACAGGTAGTATTGCCTCGTATGAAGAATGATATTATCGAGGTCATGGAGGCTTGCGTAAACGGAACCTTGGATCAGATTGATTTGCAGTTTGAGGACAATGCGGCAGTTTGTGTGGTACTTGCCAGTGACGGATACCCGGTATCTTATGAAAAGGGTTTTGTAATAGAAGGTCTGGAGAAGTTTGAGAATGCGGAAGGCTACTATTGCTTCCATGCAGGAACCAAGCTGACAGAAGCAGGTATTGTAACAAATGGAGGTCGTGTATTAGGCGTTACGGCAAAGGGCGCAGATTTGAAGGAAGCCAGAGCCAATGCTTATGCGGCAACAGAATGGATTCGCTTTGATAACAAGTATATGCGTCACGATATCGGCAAAGCGATTGACGAAGCATAGTGAGAGAAGAGTAGGAAGGGTTGTATAGATGAGAAGAACAAAAGAGTTAAAAATGAAACTGTTTGGTTTGGTCGGTATGGTAATGATGATGTGCTTCATGTTTGTGCACTTCTCAATTATCAGCTTGGCAGCAGAAGGAAAGGTTACAGCAAACTCTGCTAAAATCAGAAAAGATGCATCTACCAGTAGTGATGTGGTAGGTGGTGCATTAAAGGATCAGACTTATACCATTACCGGAGAAAAGACCGGAGCAGATGGTAAGGTTTGGTATCAGATTACTTTTGAAGGTAACAAGACAGGATATATTCGTTCCGACCTGATGTCTAAGACCGGAGAAACCGGTACACCGTCTACACCGGGCAATACCGGAGCAACTTATGCACCAACCGTTGCAGTAACAGATGTTCAGCCGGTGAGTGCAACGATTACCGGTAGTGCAGTGCGTGTACGTTCTGATGCTTCTACCAATGGTGGTATTATTACCAGTGTGGTAAGAGATGTAGTGGTAACTATTACAGGACAGGCAGTGGACAGTCAGAATAAGACCTGGTATCGTGTAAATTTCAGTACAGACAGTGGTGATGTGACCGGTTTCATCAGAGAAGATTTCCTTACTGTTTCCGGAACCATTACTCCGGTAGTAAATGACCCGGTGGTAACTCCTCCGGTAGTAGAAGACCCGGTAGTAACTCCTCCGGCAGAACCCACACCGGCACCTGTGGTAAATGATTATGAAGTCATCCAGGAGAATGGTGTATGGTTCTTCGTAGATAACAAAGAAGGTTTTAAGTATAATGCAGCACAGACGATTTCTGCCATAAAGACCAATCAGGAACTGTTGCAGTCTTATCAGGATAAGATTAAGTCACAGAAGACTACTGTAGTAGTTTTGGTGATTTTGGTAATTGGTTTGGGTATTTTGGCAACACTCCTTTTCTTAAAGGTAAAGGACGTTATGGATGAGGCATATTTTACCGCAGTAGAAAAGGAAACCATTCGTCAGCGTCAGGGACAGAAAGCAAATAACGGAAGCTCAGCAGGCAGTAAGAGTGTCATGCAGACAGTAGGTGCCGGTGGCAATACTGCAAAGCAGGGAGCACCCAAGACTACCTCCGTTCCAAAGCCGGCAGTAACCGGTAGACCGGCACAGCAGAAGCCGGCGAACGGAGCACCGCAGACAGTTAAGGTTTCTAATCCGGAGGAAACACAAGCAAAGCCGGTACAGCAAAGACCTGCACAGCAGCAGAGACCTGTACAGCAGCAGACACAGCAAAAGCCTGCACAGCCACAGTCTCAGCCTCAGCCCAAACCGGTACAGCAGAAACCTGCAGATACAGCTAATAAGCAGTCTTGGCAGTCTAAGAATTTTGTTCCGGAAGAGGATGATGAGTTCGAATTTGAATTCCTGAATTGGGACGGAAGTGAAGATAATTAAGCCAGAGAGGAACCTTTATAGGGTTCCTCTTTTTTCGAAAAATTTTAGAAAGTTGGGGGGAAAAGTGACTTCTCATTATGCGTTAGTTGTGATATGATTAGTATAACAGCAAATGGATGATTCTGAGAAAGGAGAGATGTCGGTATGATAATTCAGATTGACTTTAATAGCGATGAAGCCATCTATTTACAGCTGAGAAATCAGATTATCGTGGCGATAGCAACCTCTCAGTTTCAGGAAGGAGATTCCCTGCCCAGTGTGAGACAGATGGCAGATAGTGTAGGCATTAACATGCATACGGTGAACAAAGCATATTCTGTATTAAAGCAGGAGGGCTTTGTGAAGGTTGACAGGCGAAAGGGTGCCATTGTATCTATCGAGGAGAACAAACGAAAAGTCTTGGAGGAATTAAAAAGGGAATTGTTGGTAATGATAGCCAGAGGAAGCTGTAAAAATATAAAGCGGGAAGAATTCCACCAATTAATTGATGAAATATATGAAGAATTCGGAGGACTGGAATAATGCAACAGCAGTTTACGGAAAAAGCAAATGCTGCATTGCTCCTTGCGGAAAAATGTGCGAAGCAGTTGAAGCAGGGATATATTGGGTCAGAACACATTTTAGCAGGATTGATTAAGGAAGGTACCGGTGTTGCCTCTAAGGTTTTAGAGGAGAATGGTGTGACCTTGGAAAATGTGCTGAAAATGATTAAGGAACTCATTGCTTTTGAAAGCGGTGTAGTGATACAGGAAAGAGAAGGGTATTCCCCCAGAGCTATGAAAATACTGGAGGAAGCACACAAGCAGGCGAAAAGGTTCGGACAGAAGCTGACCGGAACAGAACATATTTTGCTGGCGATGATTAAAGAAGGGGAAAATGTAGCGGTACGTTTATTGAATACCCTAAATGTTTCACCTCAAAAGATATATGTAGATGTATTGAACAGTATTGGTGCAGACCCCAATCTGTACAAAGAGGATTTGAATAAGAAACAAAGCGGTAAGAGTAAAACAGCCACTCTGGATCAATACAGTCGTGATTTGACGGCACTTGCCAGAAACGGCAAGCTGGATCCGGTTATCGGCAGAGAAGACGAAATCCAACGTGTGATACAGATTTTGAGCAGACGCACCAAGAATAATCCCTGCTTAATCGGTGAGCCGGGAGTAGGAAAAACCGCAGTAGTGGAAGGCTTGGCACTGAGAATCGTGCAGGGAAATGTTCCTTTTACCGTGCAGAATAAGAGAGTGTTGACCTTAGATTTGTCCGGTATGGTTGCCGGCAGTAAGTACCGTGGTGAGTTTGAAGAGCGTATTAAAAAAGTAATTAAAGAAGTAATCGCAGACGGAAACGTGATTCTCTTTTTGGACGAAATGCATACCATCATCGGTGCCGGAGGTGCAGAGGGGGCTATTGATGCTTCCAATATATTGAAGCCATCGCTGGCGAGAGGAGAAATCCAGCTGATTGGAGCTACTACTGTTGCAGAGTATCGCAAGCATGTCATGAAGGATGCTGCGTTGGAGAGAAGATTCCAACCGGTAAATGTGGAGGAGCCTACGATTGAAGAGGCAGTTGCCATATTAGAAGGAATTAAGTCCAGATACGAGGAACACCATCAGGTGGTGATTACCACAGCGGCAGTGGAAGCGGCAGTGAAGCTGGCAGAGCGTTACATTAATGATAGAAATCTGCCGGATAAGGCTATTGATTTGATCGATGAGGCAGCATCTGCGGCACGCTTAAAAGGTACTAAGTCCACCAATAAGCTGACACAGATGCGTGAGGAAATCGCCCAACTGGATGAAGATATCGCAGAAGCACTTCGCAGTATGGATTTTGCAAAAGCTTCTCAGTGGAAGGAAGAACAGGATGAACTGCTTCATAAGCTGAAGAAGGCAGAGAAGAAGCTTCAGAAAAATAAAGAAGAAGAGTACATTGAAATCGGGGAAGAGGATATTGCAGGAGTGGTTGCCATGTGGACCAAGATACCGGTACAGAAGCTGGCAGAGAAGGAAAGTGAGCGACTGCTGAAGCTGGAAAGTACCCTGCATAAGCGAGTTATCGGTCAGGAAGAGGCGGTGGTTGCAGTATCCAGAGCAATGCGTCGTGGTCGTGTGGGCTTAAAGGATCCCAACCGTCCAATTGGGTCTTTCCTGTTTTTAGGACCTACCGGTGTGGGTAAGACAGAGTTAAGCAAGGCACTGGCAGAGGCTATGTTTGGCGATGAAAATGCTATGATACGAGTGGATATGTCAGAGTACATGGAGGGACATTCCGTTTCCAAGATGATTGGTTCTCCTCCGGGGTATGTGGGCTTTGACGATGGCGGACAGCTCAGTGAAAAGGTGAGAAGAAATCCTTATTCCGTGGTGTTGTTCGACGAAATCGAAAAAGCACATCCGGATGTATTCAATATCCTGTTACAGGTGCTGGATGACGGTCACATCACCGATTCCAAGGGACGTAAGGTCAGCTTCAAGAATACCATCCTGATTATGACCTCCAATGCAGGTGCTCAGAGAATTATCGACCCGAAGAATTTAGGCTTTGCTTCGGAAGTCAATGAGCAAAAGGACTATGAGCGTATGAAGTCCGGTGTCATGGAGGAAGTGAAGAAGAGCTTCAAGCCGGAGTTCATCAACCGTATTGATGATATTATCGTGTTCCATCAGTTGAATAAGGACAATATGAAAGAGATTATCAATCTGTTGGCGACAGGACTGACCAAGCGTTGCAAGCAGCAGATGGATATTACCCTGAACTTGAGCCCGGCATTGAAGGAGCATTTGGTGGAGAAGTATTCCGACCAGAAGATGGGAGCCAGACCACTTCGTAGAGCGATACAGTCTGTGGTAGAGGATGCATTGGCAGAGGAAATCCTAAAAAAGAATGTGGTATCCGGAGATACGGTTACCGCAGGTTATAAAACAGATAAAAAAACAGGTCAGGGACAAGTGACCTTTACAGTAAAAGTACAATAGAAAACATGAGGAGGATACTGTTATGGCAGTAGTAGAGGAACTGCTTCGTAGTGAAGCAAACGGTACAATCAGCTTTGGAAATCATACCTTGGCTGCAAAGAAAAAGGTGGAGGATTATGAGCATAGGGGAGACCTTTATAAGGTAAAGACCTTTGCGGAAATCACCAAGCTGGAGAAGAATGGTATGTTCTTGTACGAATCCGTACCGGGAACTACCGTACATGAATTTGAAGAAACCGCAAAAGGAGTGACCTTCCTGGCAGAGGGTGCACATAGTACCCAGATTACAGTTGGCTTGAAGGAAGATACCGAATACGAGGTAGTCGTTAGAGGGGATAGAATCGGTATCGTAAAGACCAATTTGAGCGGAAAGCTGAATGTAAGTGTAGATCTTAAGCTGGAAGATGCAGAAGTTAAGATTGTAGAGGTTTAGGATAGTAACAAATAGTTATGAAAAAAATTGAGGTTTAAGACCGGGAGAAGAGAGTATGGCAAAAGGAAAGAGTACGACCATATTTTTCTGTCAGAACTGTGGTTTTGAATCTTCCAAATGGATGGGACAGTGTCCCGGCTGTAAAGAGTGGAATACCTTTGTTGAGGAAGTCGTGCAAACGGCTTCCTTAAAAAATATAGGGAAAACTACATCAATAGCCGCAAAAGCAGTACCCATGTCTTTGGCAGATGTGACTATACAGGAAGAAGACAAAACAAAAACAAATATTGGAGAACTGGACAGAGTATTGGGAGGCGGCATCGTGCAGGGCTCCCTGACACTGGTGGGAGGAGACCCGGGAATCGGTAAATCTACGCTATTATTACAGACCTGCCGAATGCTGGCGGCAGACGGGCATAAGGTATTGTACATCTCCGGTGAGGAATCTCAGGTACAGATAAAGATGCGTGCAGACCGTATCGGCAGTTTCCAGAAAAATATGTTGCTTTTATGTGAAACCAATCTGGACATGATAGCCGAAGTAATCCGTAGAGAAAATCCGCGAGTGGTAGTCATAGACTCCATACAGACTATGTACAATGAAGCGGTTTCGGCTGCACCGGGAAGTGTTTCTCAGGTGAGAGAGGCTACCAGTGCTTTGTTACAGCTGGCAAAAGGGTTAAATGTGTCTATCTTTATCGTGGGACATGTGACCAAGGAAGGTACTGTAGCAGGTCCTCGCGTGCTGGAGCATATGGTAGATACGGTATTGTATTTCGAAGGGGATAGACATGCTTCCTATCGAATTCTGCGTGGTGTGAAGAATCGTTTCGGTTCCACCAATGAAATCGGTGTATTCGAGATGCGGGAGGAAGGACTGGTAGAGGTACAGAACCCTTCCGAATATATGCTGGAGGGGCGTCCCATGAATGCCAGCGGTTCCATCGTAGCCTGTTCCATGGAAGGCACCAGACCCTTGCTCATAGAGATACAGGCACTGGTCTGTCACAGCAATTTCGGTATGCCCCGCAGACAGACCACGGGTACGGATTTTAACCGAGTGAACTTGTTGATGGCGGTATTGGAGAAGCGAACTGGTATCCAGCTTTCCGGCTGTGATGCTTATGTGAATTTAACCGGTGGTATGAAAATCGCAGAGCCGGCAATCGATTTGGGAATTGTGCTAGCCATAGTGTCCAGCTTCAAGAATACGGCACTGAGTCCCAAGCTCATGGCTTTCGGAGAAGTGGGCTTAAGCGGTGAGGTACGTTCTGTCAGTATGGCAGCTCAGCGTGTGGCAGAGGCACAGAAGTTGGGCTTTGATACCTGTGTGGTACCGAAGGTATGTATGAAGAATATTAAGACGGACGGCAATATGAAGGTTATCGGTGTGAGCAATGTGCAGGAGGCGTTGGAATATTTGTTTTAGTTTTTTATAACATAGAAAATTGTTTTTCAAAGGAGACTACTTATGGATATATATATCGAAAGAGAAAACGGTGAAATCACTTTACAGGAATGGTTGGATTATGTGAAGTCAGACGATGAGTTAGTTCTTGAGGAAGTGGCGGAAGCTATAAATCCTATGACAAAGGCGAAGTTAAGAGTTGAGATTCCTGGTCGTGCTATATTTAATGACATGGAGATTAATTTTAGAAGAGGTTGTATAGGTAGCGAAGACGGTTCTGAAGAAATGCTGACGAAGCTGAAAGAAATAGCTAAAGTGCTGGGAGCAAAGGTATATGATTGCGGTGAGGAAGTTGAGTAGATATGAATTTATATCATTATTACGATAGTACAATAGGACCATTTAAGAGTTTGACACAGCTACCTATGCCCAAAGCAAGGGAGATACTGGATGATATTAAAATAACAAAGCCCAAATCTCAAAGTGCACAGCGACATGATAAATATGTACAATATCGTCATAATTGTGAAGCGATACTTCGCAGGGAGTGCATTAAGAAGGGGATAATTATGAAGCTCAATTCGCCGCACTATATGGTTGTGGAGCATAGCCCATGGCTTAGCACTTGGTTTGAGAATAGTGCCTTCATCAAGATAGCAATTGAGGAGTTTGATGTTCGCACATTATCGTTTACTTATGGCGACTCAATGCCTACTTTCAGTGATAGTATTACTGATGGCAAAGAGTACCGCAAACAACTTTATACTTACGAAGAAATACTAGGCATAATTGATAAGTATGGTTTGCCCCAGGATTGGAATGATGATGGTGCACATGGTCCTGAACGCTATATTGAGGTGCATGTGTGGGATGATAGTGTTATTGGTAAATTTTTATAACGTATGCAGAATTTTGGATTAACAGATTCTAGAAGTGCGATTATTAATACGATTTTTTCTGTAGCGTTACTGTTATTGATGATAAGTCTGAAAAGAGTATCCTATTACGGATTAACGAAGGTAACAAACTTAAAAGGATATTTATATTTTATTCCGCTGCTGTTAATTGTACCTGTTAATTTGTGGAATGGCTTTAACATCAATAATACAGCAGGCGAAATACTGTTTTACATATTAACGATGCTTAATGTTGGCTTTATAGAGGAAATTATTTTTAGAGGCTTCTTGTTTAAGATGATGGAAAAGGATAATGTTAAGAGTGCAATAATTGTTAGTTCCATCACTTTTGGAATAGGTCATATTATTAATTTGTTAAATGGGGCTGATTTTATTCCCACATTGATGCAAATATGTTATGCAATGGCAATTGGTTATTTGTTTGTAATAATATTTTATAAGAGCAATTCACTTGTTCTGTGTATAATTGCTCATTCCATTAATAACAGTCTCTCAATATTAATGTTGAAAATGAACTTTCCATGTACATAGCACCTATATTTTTAATTGTTGTACCGCTTGCTCATGCTTTCTACATAAATGGGACAATCAAAGAGTGATGGTATAAGTTGGACTTTATTTTTCGACAAGTTTGGCAAAGTGACTTGAAGTTTTGGGACTCTTTAGAGCAAAAGATGTACGAAATCCAACTAAGGAAAGAAACATTGAAATTAGTCGGGGATGATTACACCGAAAACCGACTAAAATGTTAAAGTATGGTATTAGTCGGGGGAAAACGTAGCACATTCCCGATTGAATTCAGGAACGGATAAATTCAGTCGGGTGATAGAGCTCATGTGTTCCCGACTAATTCGGAAAAAATGTCTGATAGTCGGGAAAATAGGTTAAGAGATACCGACTAAAACCAATAGAAACAAATATAGTCGGTATCAGGGATAAAATATACCCGACGAAAATATGAAAAAAGTCAAAATAGTCGGAGCGACTGAATATATTTTGCAGAAAACAGAACATTTCAGTTGGTCAGCTCGACAACTTCCAATTTATAGAGAAAAATGAAAGAAAAATCATTCATGATTAATCTGATTTTAATCTTTTGTACATTTTAGTTTAATTTAGCTGTTGTAGTATATAATCATCAGCTGAAACAAATAACAAAATACAAAGTTAAAATCAGAAAGGGATAAAGAAAATGGAAACTTTTGAATTGATTGAAGCATTAAGAAAAAAGGCAAACGTATCTTTCGAGGATGCAAAGGAAGCGATGGAGGCATGTGACTATGATATGCTGGATGCCATGGTATATTTGGAGAAGCAGGGCAAGGTGAATGAGGGAAGCACTGCAAGCTATACTACTTCTTCCGGTACGGAGACCTCGCAGGAATTTGAGCAGGCTCAGAAAAGCTACGAGGACTCTTGTCAGAGAACCACTTTGGGAGAGATGTTGAATAAGTTTGGCAAGTGGTGCGGACGAGTGCTTCAGAAGTCTTTGGAGATTGATTTCTGTGTGACGAAGAATGAGAAGCTTCTTTTGAAGGTACCGGTACTGGTACTTGTGTTGGCGTTACTCATTGCTTTTTGGTTATTGGCGATTTTACTGGTGGTTGGTTTGTTCTGTGGCTGTAAGTATTACTTTCAGGGAATGGACACTGCAACCATCAACTTAAATCAGATTTGTGAGCAGGCTTCTGAGACCTGTGAGAATATTAAGAAGGATTTTCAGAGTAAATAAGGTAGATACATACGAGGAATGGAAGGGTTATGGCGAAGCGGATTTTAATCATCGAGGATGAAGAAAAGATTGCACGTTTTGTGGAGCTGGAGTTAAAGCATGAGGGGTACGAAGCGGAGAAAGCATTTGACGGCAGAGAGGGTCTGGAAAAGGCTCTCTCAGGCTGTTTTGATTTGATTCTTTTAGATGTGATGCTTCCGGGGCTAAATGGTCTGGAGGTACTGCGCAGGCTTCGCATGGAAAAGGATACTCCTGTGATTATGCTGACTGCTCGGGATGCAGTGATGGATAAGGTGTCAGGACTGGATGCAGGAGCGGATGATTATATTACCAAGCCCTTTGCTATTGAGGAATTGCTTGCCAGAATTCGCGTGGCTTTAAAGAAGCATGGAGCAGTGGCATCGGCACCTACTCATACTTTGTCCATCAGGGGCGTGATTTTGGACGAAAACCGCTATGAGGTGACGGTAAACGGTGAGGCCGTGGAATTGACCAACAGAGAGTTTGAGCTTCTTCGGATGTTGATGAGGAATAAGAATATTGTGTTAGACAGGGAGAAGCTGATGAATGAGGTCTGCGGTTATGATTATATTGGGGAGACTAATATTATCGATGTATATGTCAGATATCTGCGGGCGAAAATTGATGACCGGTATGGTATTAAGCTGATACATACAGTACGTGGCGTAGGCTATGTGGTGAAGGAGTAGTGTGAAAAATCATTAGGCAGTAAGGCAGACTTTGTCTGCGTTATGCATGGAGTATAATATGAACGCAAACAGTAAAATGACATCTATTGCCAGAAAAATTCATATGAGCTTCTGGTTTAAGCGTTTTTGGGGAACCATCTGCTTGGATATTGTGATTGTGGCACTGATTGCAGGTGCCTTTTTCAAGTGGAGGGTAGATCAGATTCCCGACACCAGAAAAGTGGTGGAGATAGAGGTGGAGAATGGTGAGCACTATAGGGATTTTGTGTTGATTATGGAGGATTCTCATGGTGAGGTTCATCGATATCCGGTGTATCAATTCTTGGATTATGTGATAATTCCCCTTGGTGCTCTTTTTACCCTGCAGATACTGGATATCATAGGCGGGTTGTTTGGTACGGGGGAAATCCGTCGCAAGCTGAAACCCTTGAATGATTTGGCTATCAAGGCAGAGATGCTCAGCTCATTGCCCCTTGATACCTCCAAGTTTGAGAGCTTGGAGCAGGCTATAGAGAATCTTTCTCCCAATTCACCGGATGCCAAGATTTCTACAGGGGATAAGGATTTGGAAAGCATTGAGGTGGCACTGAACAATCTGATTTACCGTATGCGGGAAAACCAGAAAAAGCAGGCCAGATTCGTGTCAGATGCTTCCCATGAGCTTCGCACACCTATTGCGGTCATTCAGGGCTATGTGAATATGCTGGACCGCTGGGGTAAGGAGGATGAGAGTGTATTAGAGGAATCCATCGAGGCACTGAAGCATGAGTCGGAGCATATGAAGGAGTTGGTGGAGCAGCTTCTCTTTTTGGCACGTGGTGAAAATGGTAAAAACACACTTCATTATTCGGAGTTTGATTTGTGTCAGGTTATTCATGAGGTGTGGGAAGAGTCTCTGATGATTGACGAGGAGCACCTTTATGAATTTGTAGGTGACAAGGGAAGTGCTTTGGATGAGGAAGGAAATTTGAAGATTGCACCTGTTAAGATGTGTGGGGATGTGGCCATGATAAAGCAGTCTGTGCGTATTTTTGTGCAGAACGCGGCCAAGTATTCTGCCAAGGGAGCTACCATACAGCTGCGTGTGAAAACAAAGGGCGACATGGTAGGGTATGTGGTGCAGGATGAGGGTATCGGTATGCAAGGTGAGGATGTAGTGCATATTTTCGAACCTTTCTACCGTTCGGATAAGGCACGTAATAGCAATACAGGCGGTTCCGGGCTGGGGTTGTCCATTGCCAAGTGGATTGTAGATGCCCATGACGGAAAAATAGAAGTGTTGTCCAGTCCGGAGATAGGCACCAGATTTACGATATGGTTGAGAGCCGGCTTTTAGGAATGGATTATTATGTTTATACAGAGAAAAAAGCTATGAGAAGGAAAAAGGAGCTTCGCACAAAATACCCTCCCACGACATGACAGCGGGGAGGGTGTAGTGTTTCTATATACTTTATATACTTTTGGGTTCGCAGGTGAGGTCACAGAACAATTTCTGGAAGACCTTCTCGTCCACGGAAGAAAGCATTACCGTAGAGTGCACCTGACTGCCCTTTAGCTTGGGAAGCTGCTTCAAAGCAAGTGTGGCATCTTCGTTGGCGGCAGCAGTAGCGGAAAGTGCTATTAATACCTCGTCTGTATGCAGGCGGGGGTTTTTACTGCCCAAATACTTGGTCTTCAGGGTCTGGATAGGTGACAGGGCATCCGGAGAAAGCACGGGCTTTTCATGAGGAATGTCTGCCAGAACCTTCAAGGTATTTACCAAAGCTGCGGCACTGGCACCCAAAAGGTCGCCGGTCTTGCCGGTGATGATACGTCCGTCAGGAAGCTCGATAGCTACTGCCGGAGCACCAATCTTTTCGCTACGTTCCAGTGCGGGCTTTACTGCCGGACGGTCTGTAACTGCTAAGTTTTCCTGACTCATTAACAGCTGGATTTTGTTCAGTTCTTCTGAGGTGCTGGTACCGTTGGCAACACCTACCAAAGCCTTGTAATATCGGCGGATTATCTCCTGATGAGAAGCCTCACGGCAGGCATCGTCATCAATGATGCAGTTTCCTACCATATTTACCCCCATGTCAGTGGGAGATGCGTAGGGACTCTTGCCGAATATCTTCATGAAGATGGTATTCAGCACAGGGAAGATTTCCACGTCACGATTATAGTTTACGGTTGCCTCACCATATGCCTTCAGATGGTAAGGGTCAATCATATTAATATCATTCAAATCAGCAGTGGCTGCCTCGTAAGCTAAATTGACAGGATGGTCAAGAGGCAAGTTCCAGATGGGGAAGGTCTCATACTTGGCATATCCGGCACGGACACCTCGCTTGTTTTCGTGATAAAGCTGGGATAAACAAACGGCCATCTTGCCACTGCCGGGTCCGGGAGCGGTAATCACTACCAAAGGGCGGGTGGTTTCGATATAATCATTTTTGCCATAGCCCTCTTCACTGACAATGAGTGGAGTGTTGGTAGGATATCCGGGTATCATATAGTGGTGATATACCTTTATGCCCAGATTTTCAAGACGCTTCTGGAAAATCACCGCAAGAGGTTGTCCGGCATATTTGGTCAATACTACACTGCCCACATAAAGACCACGGGAGCGGAACTCATCTACCAGTCGAATCACATCATTGTCATAAGTGATGCCTAAGTCGCCACGTACTTTGTTTTTTTCAATATCGTCGGCACTGACTACCATAACGATTTCTGCCTGATCAGCCAGTTGCATAAGCATTTGGAGCTTGCTGTCTGCTGCAAAGCCGGGAAGTACACGGGAAGCATGAAAATCATCGAAAAGCTTACCACCGAATTCGAGGTAAAGTTTGTTGTCAAATTGTTGGATGCGTTCCATGATATGCTTGGATTGCATGTTCAAATATTTCTGGTTGTCAAATCCTATTTTCATGTATTTTCACCTCTTCCTAGAATTATTTCTTAAATACCGAAATAGTATACCACAGAATGATTGGATTCACAAGAAGCGGATTGTTGACATTTGCATTTTTATAGTGGAAAATAGTATTAAGTTGCAACCTTTGGAAAAAAATGCTGTCTATTAAAGTATAGAGATAATATTTCATAGCTGGAGGTAGGATTTGTTATGAAGGGAAAAGAAAGGTGTAAGGCATTAAAGGAAATACGCAGACAGATTGCGGAGAAGAACGATATCGCTTATGCAGTCTCAGAATGTACTTTTCAGGGAGAGTGCAAGGGAACCTGTCCCAAATGTGAGGCAGAGCTGCGGTATCTGGAGAGAGAGTTAGAGCTGAGAAAGAGTTTGGGTAAGGCTGTGGCAGTGGCAGGAATTTCTGCCTCTGTGTGTACCGGTTTGACCGGCTGTGGCCCCGCAGAGGCTGTGGAGGATTTCTTGTGGGAGGTTGGCAAGAAGGTGGGTATCGTAGAAGAAACGTCAGGCGTATTACCGGCTCCTGAGATTGCAGGAAAAATTCAGGTGATGCCTACCCAACCACCGGCGGTAGATGGAATGATAACAGAGACCTTAGAGGGAGATGTACCTTTTGTGGAGCCGACGGAGGAAGGACAGGAATAAATCATGGAAAAGCTGCCTGTATTTGCGATTGAAAGACATCGAATGACTACAGATGGACAAGGGGTAACTACTTTGGTGGGAGCGTATGGATGTCCCTTGCAGTGTCGGTATTGTATCAATCCTCATGCTTGGAATCCGTCCACCTTGAAACATTGTACTTATTTGTCACCACAGGAACTATATGAGCGGGTAAAAATCGACCATTTATATTTTCTGGCGACCGGTGGAGGAATAACCTTCGGCGGTGGAGAGGCACTGTTGCATGTGGATTTTCTGCAGGAATTTCGAGTTGTTTGCGGAAAGGACTGGCGATTAACGGTGGAAACCTCTTTGAATGTAAAGCAGGAAGTGCTGGAAAAGGCATTAGAGGTAGTGGATGATTTCATTGTGGATATCAAAGATTTGAACCCGCAGATATACGAAGCCTATACTGGAAAAGGAAACGAACAGGTGCTTACGAATCTGAAGCTGCTGGCTGACAGGCTGGGGGAGAAACAGGTGCGTGTGCGAGTTCCCGCCATACCGGACTTTAATAAAAAAGAGGACGTGGAAGCTTCTGTGGCGAAGCTGAAGGCGATGGGCTTTGAGGATGTGGAAGTGTTTGGGTATGTGGTGAGAGAGAAGGGATACAAATGATACATACAGATAAGATACAGTATATCGATGTAGATTTTCACAATGCGGATGATTTGGAACTGCTGCATAGATTTTATGAAGAAGTATATGTAGTCGGCTTTCCGGACGAAGATGAAAGGGAGAGCCTTTCTAATATGATAGAACAAGGGCTACGGATGTCTCCGGAAGGACGAAATATATATCATTGTGTGATTGCTTTTACAGAGGAAGTCATTATTGGTGGGGCTATCGGAGATTATTTTTCAGATTGTGAGTGTGCGGCAGTAGAGTTTTTGGTAGTGCATCCTGATGTTCGGGGGAAGGGTTTAAGCAATGGTGTGCTGAATCGCTTGATAGCCTCTTTTCGGGCAGATGCGAAGAGAAATGGAAGTGGCTTGGAGTGCTTTTACTTTGAAACAGAAAATCCATGGAAGGTTACAATAGAAAGAAAGCTGGATTGTATTAAGAGGTGGCTGGCATTGGATAGATTGGTAACCGGAATATTGGATTGGGAATATGTACAACCACCCTTAGAAGAAGGAAAGAATGCAATTGATTATCTTAGTTTGGGGATAAAGGTGTTCGATACTGAGAAGCTTTATCCGAAAGTGTCTGGCGAAAAAGTGCAGAAGTTTTTACAGTATTATTTTCACTGGGCTTTTAAAATGGAGGGGGAGAATTTAAAAAAATACTACAGTTTGGAAAGCTCTTTGTCGGAAAAAGAGATAGAAATAAGAGGAATAAAAGAATTGATAAAACAAACAGAGGGACTTTCTTTTCGCTATACCGTAGCAGAAGATTTGCTACAGATAAGACATCTTATGGAGCAACGATTTGGAAACAGAGACGATTATGGTGTGTATGATAAGCTGGAAGGACGATATCTGGTTGCTGTAACGGAGGATGATGAAATAGTGGCAATGACCGGTTTGATAGATTCCAAAGCTTACTTGGGGTTGGAAGTGGATTGGACCTGCCTAAAGAAGGAATACGAAGGCAGAGGACTGATTACGGCCATGCTGGGACATCTGTTACAAAAGACCAAACAGGATGTTTACTGTAGTTGTTGGAGATGGAAAGGCAAGTCGATTCATTTAAAAGGAGCAATGAAGAGATTGGGATTTGTACCGGTGATGGAGCCAAGGGTGATTTATCATTCTGAGTACACGAATTGCAAACAGATTTGTGTTGCGTATGAGCCGGATGGAGGATGTTGTACCTGCTGTGAAGATTTGTATGTGCGACGAAAAAAATAAGGGAGAAGTAACTGCTATGAAATCACAATTAACCACACTTTGTTATATAGAAAAGGATGATACCTATCTGATGCTGCACCGTGTAAAGAAGGAGCAGGATATCAATAAGGATAAGTGGATTGGGATAGGTGGTCACTTTGAGGAAAAGGAAAGTCCGGAGGATTGTCTGCTGCGTGAGGTAAAGGAGGAGACCGGACTAACACTTACTTCTTATCGGTTCCGTGGGATTATCACCTTTGTGACAGATTTCTATCAGACGGAATATATGTGCCTCTATACGGCAGATGGCTTTGAAGGAGAGTTGACAGAATGTACCGAAGGGAAGCTGGAATGGGTCCCTAAGCACAAATTAGGGGAGTTGAACTTGTGGGAAGGAGACTATATTTTCCTGAGGCTTCTGGAGGAGCGGGAAACATTCTTTTCCTTAAAGCTTTGTTATGAAGGGGATAAGCTTGTGAAAGCAGTTTTAGATGGAGAAGAATTGAACTAATTATTGAGAGAGAAGATGAAAGGGTGGCTAAAAGCCGCCCTTTTTACGTTCCATGCGAAGTTCTCTGCGCCTCTCGGCAAGGCGAAATTCTTCTTCCTGAAATTCATTTTCTAAAATAAGTTTGGGGATTGCTGTGGGGCAGTCATGCTCGTCCATTGCCACCAACACGATATAAGCCCGGTTGATAGGATAACGCATACCATCGCTACGTTCTACATAGGTGTCTACACGTACCTCCATGGAGGTGCGACCGGTATGGGTAACGTATCCAATCAGGACTATCATATCGCCCACATAGGCACCGGATTTGAAGACCAGATTGTCAATGGCAGCAGTGGTTACGGTTTTCACGCCGGCATGGCGCATGGCCACAATCGCAGCCAGTTCATCTATCATTTTGAGTAAGGTGCCACCGAAGAGACGTCCGCCGGCATTTAAGTCGGCAGGCTGCACGATGTGTACTTGTTCGGATTTGGAGTAGGATACGGATCTTTCCAGCATGTTATATACCTCTGTTTTTTATTATATGGGTTTCTATTAAAATTATTATAGCTTAATTGTTTGTGGAGGACAATAAAAATATACGTTGGGAAGAAGCAATTAGTCTGGAATTTCATAAGTGTTTTGCAGAAATAGCAAAAGAAAAAAGTGCCTGAAACCAGACACTTTCGTAGCAGGGGAAGAGGGGATCGAACCCCCGTTAACGGTTTTGGAGACCGCCGCACTACCGCTGTACTATTCCCCTAGGTCATCACTGACGAATTGTATTGTAGCACAGGAGTGGGTGGTTTGGCAAGTGAAATTTTTAAATTTTTGTATTTTTTTGAAAAATTATTAATATTTGACAGAGGCGTGTGCTCATGCGAATTGCAATTTGGGCTTAGATGGGGTATGATAAGTAAGGTTGAATAATAAGCGAAAAGTGATTGGAGAACAGCAAGGAGTAGAGCAGATGCGTATCAGCGGAAGAAATATAACAACTATTGTCAGTGATTTTGACGGAACGATTTTGAAGCATGGGGCTTGGGATGCACCGAAGGAGTTTTATGATGTGATAAATGAGGCTATGGGAAAGGGGCATTTCTTTGTGGCTGCCAGCGGAAGGCAGTATCCGAATATGTATGCCATGCTGCATTCCTTGGAGCAGGAGATAGCCTATATTTGTGAAAACGGCTGTTTGGTAATGTACAAGGGCGAGGTGTTACATAAGGAAACCATTGACAGGGAATTGGCAAAGGAGCTGTTAGAGGATTTAAAGAAGCAGGGACGAGGCTCGGAGATTACGATTTCCGGAGAAAGAACCTGTTATATGGTGCCGAACAATCCGGGATTTGCAGAGGTAATGGAACAGAAGGTGCATTATCATGTGACGGTACTGGAGGATTTTGAGCAGATAGAAGAAGCACCTTTGAAGCTGGCGATTTATTATCCGGAAGGGATACCGCAGGAAGCGGCAGAGTGGTTTCGGGAAAAGTATGGTGACAGGTTACAGATAGTGGATGCCGGAAATAACTTTTTAGACTTTAATCCTTTGGGGAGCGGCAAAGGTCCTGCACTGCGGATGCTGGCAGAGAAGTTTGGCTTTTCTTTGGAGGAATGTATAGCCTTCGGCGACAGTGAGAATGATATCAGTATGCTGGAAACGGCAGGGATTTCCTTTGCCATGGAGGCGGCAAAGCCACATGTGAAGGCGGCAGCAAATTATGTTTGTGAGAGCGTGGAGGATGTGGTAGCTTTTGGCTTGGAGAGCGAAACAGAATTAAAGGAATGGGTATGTACTCTGGCAGTCAGCTCCGGCAAGAGTGAACAGGAGGCAGAGCAGTTCTGGGAAAAGCTGTATGCGGATAAAGAGCTGCTGGAGGAAATAGAGTACTATTCGGTGCATAAGAGCTTTTTGAGCAAATATCAGGTGGCAGGCTATAGTATAACCGATATTCTGGTGTGGCAGGTGGATCATTTCAAGGCATATTTGGACAGACATGAAGAGGTGAACCGTTACAGACAGGATCGATTATTGATAAACAGCTTTGAAATATTGTTGGAAATGAGAGAGAACCCGGAGCCTATTGTGAATAAGCTGCAGGGAGAGACCGGAACGGATTTCGTTGGAAAATATCACTAAAATCAAAAGCCCTGTGGGGGATACCACAGGGCTTTCGATTGTGTAAAAGGGGAATTTTTCCGGAATTGCTAATTAGCAGTTCAACATCTCTGTTGAACAATTTAAGTATAAAACATTCAAAAATCAATGTCTACAAATATCTTGCGGAAAAATAAAACAATATTAGCGAAAATGTCAATAATTGTTATTTATTGTAGTATTCTATTTCTCGTTCTACTTCAGGCGGAACCGGTTTGTTGGCAAAAAGTAATTTCTTGCTAAGTTGGTTCAGATGATGAAGCTTCTGTTCTCTCTTCAGGTCATAACGCTGCAATAATTCGCTGTACTGAGGGTTGTTTTTCAGGGTGTTACGAATAGCAGCGGGGAAAGGACAGTACTTAAATAAAATATCTCTGGATACCTTGTTCAAGCGTGGGGAACCGGTACTCTCAAACAAAATCCAGGAAATATAGTCTCTGACAAACATTTCCTTGAAGCTGTTGCGTGCTCTTTGGAGACTACTCTTCACACGTTCCTTTGCTTCCGCTGACAGGTTTCGGTTCTTTTTGTAATACTGAACATAATCGGAATACTCGCTGGTAAGGGAAGGGGTGCTGATATCATTCCAACGATACCCCTGTATCCTACGGCACATTTCCCAACGGTATTCGCCTGCCAGTCGTACCAGAGAGGTGTAAATATCCTCCATGTGGAAGATGGAAAAAATCATTCGGGAAGGAGTGGTACGTCGTTTCCCTTCGATTTCCTGCCACATGACACTGTGAATGCCTGCATTGGGCATGAGGATAATATCCGGAAGACATTCTAAATGAATTAACTCTTTATAAGGACTTTGTGTATCCGGATTGATAGTAGGTCTGTAAAACAGGGAAAAATCAATGTCCTTAAGTCTGGAAATGGCCTGTCCTAAACCGGAGGCAGTAACATAGCTGGTATCCGGGGACTTTAGTATGCTTTCTGCTGTAAATATGGGGCAGAAGGTGCTCATTCGACCATAAGTCATTTTATTGGTCAGCGGAAACATGTTACGCAGTTCGAAGATTACCTTGCTGACGGTATTGTTCTCCAGGGCACGAATGTCTGCTTCGGACAAGGTACCACTGAGCTTTTGCTTGTGAATATAATCGGAGTAATCTTCTTCGTATTCATTACGACTGGGTTCCTTTTTGCCTTCATAAATGGCTTTTAACCAATCATAGAACGGATACACACCGGATGGAGAGCTATCGGTTTTCTTCTGTAACAGGCGAACCAATGTCTGACAGTTTTCTACACCGGCAAGTTCTTCGTCCATATAGCCGAAATACAGGAAGAGCTGTACCGGAAGCGGCGCATCCTGATTTTTCAAATGCTTTATGGCAGTCATGGAATAGAGCGTGTAGAAATGGGTAGTAAGCTCTTTGCGCAGTTCATCTGGTTCCGTACCGGTGATGGTTCTGTCCGGCATGGATTTGTAGGTATTGATAGCCTTTTGGCAGGCAGCAGCAGCTTCTGCATCCAGTTCCGCATAGGACATAATGGTGGTCAAGGAGTTGCGTAGTCTGGTAAAGGTATGTACCATGTCGTTTTGATCCAAGGAGGTGCCATGGAAGGTATTACTGTTAATAACAGAACTGCGGAAGCTGTTAATACGCTGGCGCAATACGGCATTCTCGGACAAGGAGCTCTCCTGATAAAGCTCCATAATATATTCTAAAATCGTGTAGATTTCATTGCTTTCCTCAGAACCGGGTGTTACCTTAAAATATAGAGAACTCAAATATGCAAACATATCCTGAGAGCTTTCATTCATATAAAAATTCAAAAGCTGCTTCTGATGGGTATAATTTTCTTCTACAGACTGGTATGCCTTTTGGAAATCCTGTCCTGTCTTGCGCAAGAAACCGTAAATCACAGCACTGTCAAAGTGTTCAAGAGAGTTCTGGCTATCGGAAAAGACTTTCAAAAGTCCGCGATAATAATTGGATAACCAAATATCTGGGAATTCCTCCATAAAGCTGGTATCTAATATATCAAAGGAAGGGAGTACCTGCGGTGTAAGCCGATAGCGGGTGCTGATTTCACGATAGGTTTGGTAATGGTTGACCAGACCGGTAAACAAATTATTGGCTTCGATGGCAGAAATGTCACATTGATTTAAAAACAACTGTATCTGTCGGAAGGCAGAACGTGCAAAAAAGCGTGCGATGTCCGGATGCTTCTGCAGTAAGTCCAACAGTGTATCTGCATTGGAATAAGGGTAGGTCAACATATTAATATCGCTGATGGTAGTATAGTTCAGAAAGTGTACCTCGGAGGAAAGTTCGGCCAGACCGATAACGTCTCCTTTTCCGAGAAGGTATTCCCCACCGGGATACTCTACGCATACTTGTCCGCCGGTAATCAGGTGCAAAGCAGTCAGAGGTTGTCCTGCTTTATAAATAGTAGTCTGTTTTGGTAAGTCAATACCTGCCATAGGGTATGCCTCCCTTCTTAATCGTTATTTCTATGGTATATTATAGCCTTTTCCTCTGAAATACTCAATATTTTTTGAAAATCATTTGGCAAAACGGGGAATGAATGGTATACTTGAAATGTATCGTCTTGTAAAATACAAATAGATAAGGGGTGTTGGTTATGGCAGTTGAAATGGATAAGGCGTATATGCGTGAGTTGGCAGGAAAATACAAGTTGGAGTTAAGTCCGTTGCTTCGTTATATGCATTGGCTGGAACAGAATGCAGGAAAGAATCTGACCACTTCCTATAAGGCAAGTGAGGATGGAATGAGTACTATGTCTTTCCCGGTTTACGACAGTACTTTGTTGAGCTTCATAAAGGAAGCAGGAAAGACATCCTTTATGGATAAGAATTATGCATATATTTATTCCAGATATCGTATTCAGACACCACAGCAGGAAAGAGACCTGATTGAGAAGGCAACCATGCAGGAATGGAATGTGTTGTGCGGTATTTTGACACGTTATGTGCGTGGCGGTATGACCCAGTCTTATTTGTGGACACAGGGAATGACAGAGAGTATTTTGTATTTGACATTGGCCAAGATGAAGGAATTAGTAGAGTTTTGGGATAAGCCATTAAGCGAATAAAGGACGAAGAGGTTATGGGAGAGAAATCGGAACAAAAGCGAAAATTTATATTGGAGACCGCCCGTAAGGTGTTTATGGAAAAGGGGTTTAAACGGGTGAACATGAAGGATATAGTGGATGCCTGTGATATCAGCCGGGGTGGTTTGTATCTGTATTTCAGCAGCACGGAAGAGATTTTTCTGGATGTACTTCGTCTGGAAAGTGAAGAAACAGATGATGTGTTTTCGGATAATATTAAGGAAGATGCAACGGCTGCAGATATTCTTATGCTCTTTTTGAAGGAACAGAAGAAGGAGCTTTTGCGAAAAAAGGATACACTCACGCAGGCAACCTATGAGTTCTACTTTGAGAATGAGCTGGATAAAAAGGATAATATCCTGAAAAATCAATTTGATTCGGCTGTTATTATTATCCAGAGGCTGATAGAGGCAGGTGTGGAAAACGGTGAGTTTTACTGCGAAGACTGTAGGGGAGCTGCTCGGAATATTATGCTGGTGCTGGAGGGACTGAAGATTTGTGCCCAGACCATTGGTGTGACTGCAGAAGGGGTAGACAAGGAATTATTGTACATTTTGAAGTCACTTGGAGTAGAAGAATAAGAAAAATTAGTTGTTTTTACGCTTGTGAGAATGGATTATAGAAGCTATAATATGCACTATATAGATATATAGAAAAAACACTTGGAGGACTATCATGGGAAAGGTACGACGTATCTATGTTGAAAAGAAGGCACCTTATGCTGTAAAGGCAGCAGAATTAAAGGGTGACTTGAAGAACTATCTTGGACTGGACAGTGTAGAAGCTGTACGCGAGTTCATTCGTTATGATGTGGAGAACATCTCTGACGAAATTTTTGAAAAGGCTTGTAAGACTGTATTTTCTGAGCCGCCGGTTGATGATTTGTACGAGGAAAACATTGAGATACCTGCAAAGGGACATGTTTTCTCTGTAGAATATCTGCCCGGACAGTTTGACCAGAGAGCAGATTCCGCAGTGCAGTGCGTACAGTTCTTGAAGGAGGATGAGAATCCCATTATCAAGACCGCTGTAACTTATATGATTATCGGTGATATTACCGAGGAAGAATTTGCAAAGATTAAGGCATATTGTATTAACCCTGTGGATTCCAGAGAAACCGATATGGTGAAGCCGGAAACCCTGGTAACTGAGTTTGATGAGCCTGCTGATGTAGCCATTTTTGACGGTTTCAGTGCTATGAGCGAGGAAGAATTAAAGAAGCTGTATGATTCTTTGGGGCTGGCTATGACCTTTAAGGATTTCTTACATATTCAGAATTATTTTGCAAATGACGAAAAGCGTGACCCTTCCATGACAGAAATTCGTGTGTTGGATACTTATTGGTCTGACCACTGTCGTCATACCACTTTCTCTACAGAACTTAAGGATGTGGAATTTGAAGAGGGTTATTATCGTACCCCTATTGAGACCTCTTATCAGAGCTATTTGGATACCAGAGCAGAGATTTTTGCAGGCAGAAGTGATAAGTTTGTATGTCTCATGGATTTGGCTACCATGGCTATGCGTAAGTTAAAGAGAGACGGCAAGTTAGAGGATATGGAGCAGTCTGATGAAATCAACGCTTGTTCCGTAGTGGTTCCTGTAGAGATGGAATATGAGAATGGTGAGAAGGTAACCGAGGAGTGGTTAGTATTCTTCAAAAACGAAACTCACAATCATCCTACGGAAATCGAGCCTTTCGGTGGTGCGGCTACCTGTTTGGGTGGTGCGATTCGTGATCCCCTTTCAGGACGTGGTTATGTATATCAGGCAATGCGTGTAACCGGTGCTGCTGATCCTACCGTTCCTGTAGCAGATACCTTAAAGGGTAAGCTGTCACAGAAGAAGCTGGTTCGTGGTGCTGCAAACGGTTATTCATCCTATGGTAACCAGATTGGTCTGGCTACCGGTTTTGTAAAGGAAATTTATCATCCGAACTATGTAGCGAAGAGAATGGAAATCGGTGCGGTTATGGGTGCGGCTCCCAGAAGATGTGTTATCCGTGAGACTTCTGACCCGGGCGATATCATCATCCTGTTGGGCGGACGTACCGGACGTGACGGCTGTGGCGGTGCTACCGGTTCTTCTAAGGTGCATACTGAGGCTTCCATTGAGACCTGTGGTGCTGAGGTACAGAAGGGTAATGCACCTACCGAGCGTAAGATTCAGAGACTTTTCCGCAGAGAAGAGGTTAGTAAGTTAATTAAGAAGTGTAATGACTTTGGTGCCGGCGGTGTATCCGTAGCAATCGGTGAGCTGGCAGACGGTCTGACTGTAGATTTGGACAAGGTACCTAAGAAGTATGCAGGTTTGGATGGTACCGAACTGGCTATTTCCGAGTCCCAGGAAAGAATGGCTGTTGTAGTAGACCCTAAGGATGTAGATGCTTTCCTTGGTTACGCAGCAGAGGAGAACTTAGAGGCAATTCCTGTAGCGGTAGTTACTGAGGAGCCCAGACTGGTTCTCAACTGGAGAGGCAACAAGATTGTAAACTTAAAGCGTGCGTTCCTTGACACCAACGGTGCTCATCAGGAAACCGGCGTAAAGGTTGACATTCCGAATAAGGAAGAGAATTATTTTGAGAAGTACGCTATCGAGGCTGTAGGTGAGAAGGTTGAGTCCGGCGATGTAAAGGGCGCTTGGATTACTATGTTGAATGACTTGAATGTCTGCTCACAGAAGGGCTTGGTAGAAATGTTCGATGCTTCCATCGGTGCAGGCAGTGTATTCATGCCTTATGGTGGTAAGTATCAGTTGACTGAAACTCAGGCTATGGTAGCGAAGCTTCCCGTATTAAAGGGAAAGACCGATACCGTAACCATGATGAGCTATGGCTTTGACCCTTATCTGTCCAGCTGGAGCCCTTACCATGGTGCAGTTTATGCAGTGGTTGAGTCTATGGCAAAGATTGTGGCTAACGGTGGTGATTGGAGCAAGATTCGCTTCACCTTCCAGGAGTACTTCCGTCGTATGTCAGAAGACCCTGCACGTTGGAGCCAGCCTTTTGCAGCACTGTTAGGTGCTTATGATGCACAGATTGGTTTCGGACTTCCTTCCATCGGTGGTAAGGATAGTATGTCCGGTACCTTCAATGATATTGATGTACCTCCTACATTGGTTTCCTTTGCGGTGGATATTGCCAAGTATGGTGATATCGTAACTCCGGAATTGAAGAAGGCCGGTAATAAATTAGTACGTTTCTCTATTGAAAAGGATGAGTTTGATATTCCTATGTACGAGGCAGTCATGGAGCTTTACAATGCAATCCATGAGCTGACCGGTGACAAGACAATCGTTTCTGCTTATGCACTGGATGCGAAGGGTGTGGCTGCGGCTGTATCTAAGATGGCATTCGGTAACAAGTTGGGCGTTGCTATTGACGCGGCTGTAAATGCAAAGAGTCTGTTTGAGAACGGTCTTGGTGATATCGTAGCAGAAGTAGCTGCGGATAAGATGAGTGCTCTGGAAGCAAAGGGTATCGACTATGAAGTAATCGGTACCGTGACTGAGGAAGCAGCATTTGTGATTGGTGATGCAAAGATTACTATGGAGGAAGCTTTGGAAGCTTGGACTTCTAAGCTGGAGAAGGTATTCCCTACCAAGGCATATAAGGGTGAGGAAGCGGTAAACAGTGATGTTTACAAGGCTGACAGTATTTATGTATGCAAGAATAAGATTGCAAAGCCTACCGTATTTATCCCTGTATTCCCGGGTACCAACTGTGAATACGACAGCACCAAGGCTTTCGAACGTGCAGGAGCTAATGTAATCACCAAGGTATTTAAGAATATGACTGCAGAGGACATCAGAGCTTCTGTAGAAGAGTTTGAAAAGGCTATCGCACAGGCACAGATTATTATGTTCCCCGGCGGTTTCTCCGCAGGTGATGAGCCTGACGGTAGTGCGAAGTTCTTTGCAACTGCATTCCAGAATGAGAAGATGAAGGAAGCAGTTATGAAGCTTTTGAACGAGCGTGACGGTCTGGCACTGGGTATCTGTAATGGTCTCCAGGCACTGATTAAATTAGGTCTGGTTCCTTATGGCGAAATCGTAGGACAGAAGGAGGATTCTCCTACTCTGACATTCAATACCATCAACAGACATATCTCTAAGATGGTATACACCAAGGTGGTTTCCAACAAGTCTCCTTGGTTACAGGGTGCTGAGCTTGGTGCAACTTATTGTAACCCTGCTTCTCACGGGGAAGGACGTTTCGTAGCTCCGAAGGAGTGGTTGGACAAGTTGTTCGCAAACGGTCAGGTAGCTACTCAGTACGCTGACATGAACGGTAATGTATCCATGGATGAAGAGTACAATATCAATGGTTCTTACTGTGCTATCGAAGGTATTACCTCTCCGGATGGTCGTTGCCTCGGTAAGATGGCTCACTCTGAGAGAAGAGATGTGGCTGTGGCTATGAATATTTATGGCGAGCAGGATTTGAAGATCTTTGAGAGTGGTGTGAAGTATTTCTTATAATTATATTGGTTTATGTGGCTGGTGCAGATTCTTCTGCACCAGCATTTCTTATTGTACCCCATTTAGTACAATGGAAGATGTTAGAAAAGTTGACAAATAATTAACAATATCCTATAATATAATTGCATTGTATCCACGGAAAGTGGAATGATAGCAAGGAGGAAAAGTAAATATGAGAAACAACACAAAGAAACTCGTTGGGGTGGGTCTTTTGACAGCGATTGTGGTAGTGCTTCAGGCAGTAGCAGTAGCTATCAGACCTACAGGACTCTTCAACATCTCTCTGGTGCTTGTACCAATAGTAGTAGGAGCTGCACTATATGGTTATAAGACAGGAGCATGGTTGGGATTGGTATTCAGTATTGTAGTATTGTTCACAGATGCAGGAGCGTTCCTGGCAGTGAATGTACCCGGTACCATTATTACGGTTATTGTGAAGGGTACGGTAGCCGGTTTGGTGGCAGGTCTGGTATACTTGGCACTGGAGAAGAAGAACCGTTTCGTGGCAGTAATTGCAGCAGCGATTGCATGTCCGGTAACCAATACCGGTATCTTCCTGCTTGGATGTGTACTGTTCTTCATGGACACCATCAATGGTTGGGCATCTGCAGCAGGCTTTGCAAATGCAGGCACTTATATGATTATTGGCATGGTGGGTGTGAATTTTCTGGTTGAGCTGGTATTGAACATTGTTTTGAGCTCTGCAATTGTGAGAATTGTAAATATTAGTAAGAAAGAAGCGTAAGAGCTTTAAGTAAGGGCTGTGCATGGTGGTGCACAGCCCTTTGTTTGACTAAATTTAAAATTTGATAATTTAATGAGACTTTACACCTTGGTTATTGGGTTACATTTGATAATAATGATTGTTCCTATGATTATATGTGTTCGAGATCTTCTGTATTGACACCAAATGATTGTAGCTTTGTTTTTGTAACAGTTATTTGATAATTTAGTTCGGAGTTTTCGGTTTGCTGAGCTTTTTTGATCCTCATTAAGTCGGCGTATTTGTCGATTAAAATACTTATCATCTCTTCTTTGGTCATGGTTTCATCTGCCATCCTTTCGCACCCCTTTCTAATATGTATGTGTCTATATTATAAAGGGTTTTAATAAAAGTGTAAAGCCTTATTAAATTATCAAAGGGCAAAAATAGAATAGGGTAATAAAGCAAGATTTCAAGAATTTAGAGCCAAATGGCAATAGATACAGCAAAGCTGTAGAGTTGGCAGATGCCAATAGAAATCAATTGCTTTGCTTAATGATAACATAAATATGTTAAAAAGCAATAGAAAAAGTATATAAAAAATGATATAATTGTTGCAAATCGCTTCAAAAAGGGACGTGGCATGCGTACATATGACACAAAATGCAGACAGGGAAGGAAGGAATAAGAAATGCTAAAGTATTTGAAGAAGTATTGGTTTTATGCCTTGCTTGCACCATTGTTCATGGCAGGCGAGGTCTTTATGGATTTGTTACAGCCCAGACTCATGGCTACGATTGTAGATGAAGGTGTCTTAGGGCTTTCCAACAATGGGGTGGGAGATTTGCAATTGGTGTTGACTACGGGGGTCAAAATGATACTAACCGTGGCATTTGGTGCCTGTTGCGGTATTATGTCCGGTGTGTTTGCCAATATATGCAGTCAGAACTTCGGGAATGATATCCGGAAGGCGGCATTTGGAAGAATTATGTCCTTTTCCTTTGAACAAACGGACAATTTTTCTACCGGTTCCCTGATTACCCGTGTGACCAATGATGTCACACAGGTGCAAAACTTGGTAAGTCAATGTATCAGAGGCTTTGTGCGTACCTTTTTGTTATTTGCAGGTGGTATTGTCAGCATGCTGATGATGGATATGAGCTTCGGTGCGGTGGTGGCATGTGCATTGCCCTTTATTATTGTGATTGCAGTGTACTTTTTGGCAAAGGCGAATCCTATGTTTGGGGTGTTGCAACAGAAGCTGGATACGGTAAATAATGTGATACAGGAAAATATTACCGGTGCCCGAGTGGTAAAGGCTTATGTAAAGGAAGAGTACGAAAAGGACCGTTTCGCCAATGCCAATGGGGAGTTGGTGGGAACGCAACTGCGAGTGCTGGAACTTTTTTCCTATATGACACCGCTTATGAATATAGTGCTAAATGTTTCGATTGTGGCGATTATTAAAATTGGTGCCATGGAGGTGGAAGCCGGTGCCACCACGCCGGGTGATGTGATGGCGGCGATTACCTATTTGTCACAGATTTTGAACGCAGTCATGCGTATGACTATGATTTTCCAGACCGTATCCAGAGGTGTGGCTTCCGGGAATCGTATTATGGAAGTGATTGACTGCGAACCTGCGATTGTAGGCGGCAGTTTCAAGGGAGAGACGAAGACTACCGGCAAGGTGGAGTTTCGGAATGTTTCTTTTGCCTACCCGGATGCGGGAGAGGAACTGGTATTAAATAATATCAATCTGACCATACAGCCGGGAGAAACATTGGGGATTTTAGGAGCCACCGGCTGCGGAAAGTCTACACTGGTCAATTTGATACCACGATTTTATGACGTGACTGACGGTCAGGTTTTAATAGATGACATAGATGTCAGGGATTATGATTTGGAGACCTTGCGTGACAAGGTAGGCATTGCTTTGCAGAAGAGTGAAATTTTCAGTACTACCATTGGTGAGAATATACGATGGGGAAAGGAAGATGCGGATTCCGCAGCAGTGGAGAAGGCAGCTACCGTAGCACAGGCTATGGAATTTATCGAGAAAAAGTCAGAACGGATGGATACCGCCATCGCTGAAAAGGGTATGAGCTTATCCGGTGGGCAAAAACAACGTCTGGCTATCAGCCGTGCTATTTTGAAAAATGCACCCATTCTGATATTTGATGATACCACCAGTGCGTTAGATTTGAAGACGGAAGCTAATCTGTATGCACAGTTGGAGCAGGAATATGGCAGTGTGACCAAGATTATTATTGCCCAGCGAATTGCATCGGTAAAAAATGCAGACCGTATTGCGGTTTTGGAAAACGGAGAGATTGCAGCCTGCGATACTCATGAAAATCTGTTAAAGACCAGTGAGATTTATCAGGATATTTATGCATCACAGCTAAAAGAGAAATAAATTGATTTGTGTGGTGTACAAATTCTGTAAGGAGAATGGAGGAAATATGAGTAACGAAAAGAAGCAGGTAGAAATGAGCAATTATAAGGTGCCGGGAATGCGTGGTCCCAGAGAACGCGGCGAGGTGCAGAAGGCAAAGGACGGCAGAAAGACCTTAGGAAAGCTTTTGAAGTATTTTACATCAGAGAAAAATATGTTAATCGGTTTGCTGGTAGCAGTGTGCGTGCTGGTGATTTGTACGGTAATCGCACCGGGATTGCAAAGCGAGGCCATTGACTTGATTGCTGAGGGGGCATTTGAGAAGCTGCCGCAGATACTTTTGATTATTCTGGCAGTGTATGGTGTGCAATGCTTGGGAACTTTGGTGCAGAGCTTACTCAGTGCCAGACTGAGCCAGAAGATTGTACGAAAGATGCGAGAGGATTTGTTTGACAAAATCGTAAATCTTCCTATTAAGTACATAGACAATCATTCCCACGGAGATATTATGAGCCGCATGACCAATGATGTGGAAAATATTTCCAATACCATTTCCCAGTCCTTAAGTTCCCTGGTATCCGGTGTATTGACTATCATCGGTACGGTGATTATGATGGTGTACTTTTGCTGGCAGCTGGCCCTGTTGTCCTGTGTAACAGTAATATTGACTGTTCTGGTCACAAAATATTTGTCCAAGGCAATGAAGACCTTTTATAAGAAGAGACAGGTACTGTTGGGTGCATTAAATGGTACGGTTGAGGAAATGGTTTCCGGCTACAAAACCGTAGTG
Organism: Acetatifactor sp.; assembly: GCA_045538995.1. Taxonomy (GTDB): domain Bacteria; phylum Bacillota; class Clostridia; order Lachnospirales; family Lachnospiraceae; genus Acetatifactor. Next base: position 163,828 of record JAZQEK010000048.1, read on the forward strand.
GCTTACAACCGTCAGGACAATATCTGTGAGGAATTTGACCGCACAGCAGATGAATTGACCAAGACAGGCATTGTGGCAGAAATACTGGGTGGTTCCATGGGACCGGTTATGAACTGCATCAACAATATCGGTTTTGTCATTATTGCAGCCTTTGGCGGATACTTTGCTATCAACGGAATGATTTCCATTGGTGTGATTTCTGCCTTTATCGTCTATGCCAAGCAGTTCGGTCGCCCCATTGATGAGCTGGCACAGGTGTATGGACAGATACAGACGGCTATCGCCGGCGCGGAGCGAGTGTTTGAAATCATGGATGAAATGCCGGAGGATAAATCAGGCAGTCATGATATGGAGCAGGTGGAGGGTGTCATTACCTTTGAACATGTAAACTTCTCTTATGTAGAGGGCAAGAGAGTGATTGATGATTTCAATCTGAAAGTAGCAGCCGGACAAAAGATTGCATTGGTTGGTTCTACGGGAAGCGGAAAGACTACAGTAGTCAATCTGCTCATGCGTTTCTATGATATTGACAGTGGGCGAATTATGGTGGACGGAGTGGATATTACGGATATTGATTGCAGAGAGCTGCGAAAGGCAACTGCTATCGTATTACAGGATACAGTTTTGTTCTCCGATACGGTGCGTAACAATCTGAAGTATTCTAATCTGGAAGCCACAGATGCGGAAATGGAACAGGCAGCGAAAATGAGCCATTGCCATAAGATGATTAAGCAGCTGAAGAAGGGCTATGATACGGTGCTCACCGGAGGTGGCAGCGGTATTTCCCAAGGACAGAGACAGCTGCTTACCATTGCCAGAGCCTTTTTGGCGAATCCCAAGATATTGATTTTGGACGAGGCAACCTCCAGCGTAGACACCAGAACGGAAAAGCATATTCAGGATGCTATGGTGAAGCTTATGGAGAACAGAACCAGTCTGATTATTGCCCATCGTATTTCCACCATTCAGGATGCGGATTGCATCGTAGTAATGGATGCCGGACATATTGCAGAGATGGGGAACCACGAGGAATTACTGTCCAAGAAGGGCAAGTACTACGAACTCTACATGACCCAGTTCGCAGGAAGTGCGACGTAAACGAGGGGAATAGTGACTTTTGTAACCACTTTCGGCAATAATGCACAAAAATAAAAAGTCTTACTTGTACAGAATAGAACAAAATACCAATGTGCGATGGATTTAGTTTGCCTTATTTAGGAAAAAATGATAAAATAATCCTAAATACGAAATGTAAGAGCTTACATAATCGCTAAACAGAAGACCGGAAAAGTGAGTAATGCATTTCAGTAGTGCTTCAGGTAAATAGAAATGCCTGAAGCGGAAAGAAAAAGGGAGGATTTGAAATGTTTACACATTCAAAGAAGCACAGAAGCTTACGTCAGACATTTGCCTTTTTGCTTTCTATGGCTATGATTGTATCGAATCTGTCTATTGCACAGGTTCAGGCAAGCACAGGCACAGATTCAGGGCTACAGACTGTAAGTGGAAATGACAATGCAACCGTGAGTGGAAATGACGGCATTTCTGACGGTGTTTCCGGAGGAACGGGAGGTTCCACAGGAAGTTCAACGGCAACCACAGATTACATACTGGATGCGACGGCGTTGGATGCCACCGGAGTAACCGATAAGGATGCAGTGACCGAGGGAACCGTATACGCAGATTACTTCAAGGTAATCGGTAAGGTGACCCAGAGAACCAACAGTAACGGAACCATGAAGGCTCTGGAGCTGGATAAGGCGTTGAAGGGAACCATCCAGTTTACCGTAACCGGAACCGCAGACGTAGAATTGACGGTGAGCAGTACCGGCGGCAGTAACACTTCTGCGGTGGCTCTTTTGGACGGCAGCGGAAATGTAGTGGCCAGCAAGGAAGGAACCACACATGTAAGCGGAACCAGCGGAACCACATTAACCTACAGTGGTTTGGCAGCAGGTACCTATCAGGTAGGTTCTCCGGAGGATCCGGATAACAGCAGGGGTGTTCGTCTGTTGAAGCTGAAGGTAAGTGAAGCACAGATGGTAGAGGTAACAGAAAATGCATATGTATTGGATGCAACTGCATTGGATGCAACCGGAGTAACCGATAAGGATGCGGTGACCGAAGGAACCGTATATGCAGATTACTTCAAGGTAATCGGTAAGGTAACCCAGAGAACCAACAGTGACGGAACCATGAAGGCTTTGGAATTGGATAAGGCGTTGAAGGGAACCATTCAGTTTACCGTAACCGGAACCGCAGATGTAGAATTGACCGTAAGCAGTACCGGTGGCAGCAATACTTCTGCAGTGGCACTTTTGGATGAAAGCGGTAATGTAGTAGCGAATCAGGAAGGAACCACACATGTAAGCGGAACCAGCGGAACCACATTGACCTATAGTGGTTTGGCAGCAGGTACCTATCAGGTAGGTTCTCCGGAGGACCCGGATAATAGCAGAGGCGTTCGTCTGTTAAAGTTAAAAGTAAAAGAAGAAACACAGGTAACCGTAACCGAAACAAAATATACTTTGGATGCAACCGCATTAGATGCAACCGGAGTAACCGATAAGGATGCAGTTACCGAAGGAACCGTATATGCAGATTATTTCAAGGTAATCGGCAAGGTAACCCAGAGAACCAACAGTGACGGAACCATGAAGGCTCTGGAGCTGGATAAGGCAACAAAGGGTGCCATTCAGTTTACCGTAACCGGAACTGCTGATGTAGTAGTGAATGTGAGCAGTACCGGTGGCAGCAATACTTCCGCAGTAGCAATTATTGATGCTGACGGAAATGTAGTAGCAAATAACGAGGGTATTTCACTGGTAAGCGGTACTTCTGCAACCACTATGACCTATACCGGTCTGACAGCAGGTACTTATCAGTTGGTATCTCCTGAAAATGCAGATTATAGCAGAGGTTGCCGTTTGCTTAGTATTACTGTAACAGAATTGACAGCAGGAGCAGTAAAGCCTCCTCGTGCAGCTTGGGGCAGTGTGGCAGCACCTGTGATTACCGAGGCGAAGCTGAATGAAAAGCAGGATGGCATCGACGTTTCTGTTTCCATGGTAATCGGCTATGATGGCGCAGATAAGATAGAAGTAAGTATGTTAGACAGCACCGGCGAAGTATTGGAGACAAAGACAGTGGCAAAGGAAGGCGAAGTAAGTGTGGTTTCCTTTGTTCCGGATGCATCCGGTGATTATGTTTTCCATGCAGTAGCAATCCGTGACGGAGAAGAAAACAAGTCCGGCGAAAACGTGACCTTCGCAGGCTTCGTACTTCCTTTGAAGGCACCGGTAGTCAGCAGTGCAACCTGTCTGGGCGGTGGCAAGGTTTCCATCGTTTGGGGAGCTGTAAAGGAAGCGGATAAGTATATTGTTTCTGCAAATGGTACTGCCATTGCAGTAGAAACCACAAATTTGACAGCAACTTTGGAAGGATTGACTGTTGACCAAACCTATACCTTTAGTGTGGTAGCGGTACGTGGCAGTGAACAGTCAGAAGCAGGAACCATTGAGAAGAAGGTTGTAGATGAATCTCAGAGAGTATGGTCTTTTGCAGCATATGGTTCCAGCACAAATACAAAGGATAATGGTTATATTGGTGATTTGAACAGTGGCTCTGTTACCATTTTCAGTGAAAATGGTAAGGGTAAGCTGGTACCGAACAGTACCGATGGTATTGCTTTCTATTATACTGAGATACCGGCATCTATGAACTTTACCTTAAAGGGTAAGATTAAGGTGGATAGCTGGACACTGTCTAATGCACAGGAAGGTTTCGGTATTATGGCAGCAGATACTGTAGGAACCAGTGGCGATAGTTCTGCTTTCTGGACCAATTCCTACATGGGTGTTGCATCCAAGGTAGAGTACAAGTGGGACGGCGAAAAAGTATCCAACAGTGGTGACAAGATTACCATGAAGCTGGGTATTGCGGCACAGGAGAAGATTGGTGTAACCAAGGAGAACCTGGCTAAATTACAGGCAAACGATACGGCAACCGTAAACAATGAATTTAAATCCGGCATGGAGACCTTTGAAACCTCTTGTGCAGCAAAGGGTGTCGGAACTTATAATATTATCGGAAATGCAACCAAGGCTGTAGAAGGAACCGTTGCAAATCCTTTGACCGAGTTGACCTTCCAGATTCAGAAGAACAATTCCGGTTACTTTATCAGCTATTTTGATGCAGCAGGCAGAGAGACTGTTGTGAAGTATTATGATACAGAAGCATTGAGCCAGTTGGATGAGGATACCGTATACGTTGGTTTCTTCGCTTCCAGAAATGCCAGAATTACCGTTTCTGAAGTAGAACTTACGGAAATTGATCCCAGCGATGACGGTGCAGCAGAAGAGAGACCGATTACAAAGGTGGATCCTCTCTATACCGTAGAATCTGCAAGCAATGCAAATTCAGAGGATTATGAGTTGGCATTCTATGCAAATGCAGATGGTGTATTAACCGTAACCGGACCTATGGGTGTATTGGCTGACAAGGTAGCAGTTACTGCTGATACCAAGAAGTTTATCAGCACCAAGCTGGATAAGGGCGCCAATACCTTTACCCTGACCTTTACTCCGAATGCAGATTACAAGCCTTCTGAGTATGAGGTAATGAGTTCTTATGAAACAACAAGCTTTAAGCATGTAGTAAATTATAAGATGAACTCCGGTAACCTGATTTATATCAGCCCGAATGGCAAAGCCAAGGGCAAGGGTACCAAGGAAGATCCTATGGATATTTATACTGCAGTAGCGTATGCTGCACCCGGTCAGAAATTACTTCTGATGGAGGGTACCTATAGTCTGTACAAGACCGTAAATGTAAGCAGAGGAATTGATGGTACTGCTGACCAGATGATTTATCTGATGGCAGATCCTGAGGCAAAGGGCAGACCTGTATTTGACTTTAACAAGGCATGTGCCGGTATGGTATTTGCAGGTGATTACTGGTATATCCAGGGCTTTGATGTAACCAATTCTGCAAATGCACAGAAGGGTGTACAGATATCCGGTAGCAACAATGTAGTGGATGATTTACATACTTATAGAAATGGTAACACCGGTATTCAGATTAGCCGTCTGAAGTCTACTGACTTGAGAACAGAGTGGCCTGCAAACAATCTGGTACTGAACTGTACCTCTTACTTGAATGCAGACCCCGGTTATGAAGATGCTGACGGTTTTGCAGCGAAGCTGACCGTAGGCGAGGGCAATGTATTTGACGGCTGTATCGCAGCTTACAATGCAGATGACGGTTGGGATTTATTTGCAAAGGTAGAAACCGGTGCCATCGGTTCCGTAACCATCAAGAATTCCGTAGCTTTCAAGAACGGTTATGACATTGATGCAAACGGCAAGGAAATCAATGCCGGTAACGGTAATGGTTTCAAGATGGGTGGTGAAGGTATCACCGGTAACCATAAGTTAATCAACAGTATTGCATTTGGTAACAAGGCTAAGGGTATTGACTCTAACAGCTGTCCTGATATTAAGGTAGAAAACTCTACCTCCGTAAACAATGGTTCTTACAATGTGGCATTCTACAGTAAGAACACCTCTCAGACCGATTTCGCAGCGAAGGGTATTCTGTCCTTCAAGGCAAACATGGCTGAGATGATTGGGGAAGAAATCAAGCCTCTGGGAACCCAGAACAGCTCTTCCGCAGAGATTTACAATGCAACAAACTACTACTTCGACGGAACAGAATCCAAGAATAGTGCCGGAGCAAAGGCAGATATTTCTTGGTTCCAGAAGTATGATGTAGAAGCAGCAGTAACCGGTATCGGACGTAACGCAGACGGAACCATCAATATGAACGGTTACTTCGAGCTTACTTCTGCAGCTGCAGCAGATGCAGGTGCCAGAATGAGCGGTACTGCAACAAAGGTAATTCCTGCGAAGGCGGCAGAAAAGGTTTTGGAAGATGCACTTGCAGCAGATATTTCCACACCTGCACAGGCACAGGCTGTTCTGGCAGAAATTGCAGCTCTTCCGGAGTGTACCTGGGAAGGTATTTCTTTCAACGGTAGTTTAGTTTATTATTTACAGCAGCTGAGTGACAAGATAGAGAAGCAGTTTGGCACAAGCATTACCATCGAGCAGATGGAAGGCTCTGCAATAGTAGGTTCTATCAAGAACGCTATCTTGAGCATTCCGGCAGGCAAGAATGGTAAGCTGGTAGTTTCTTCTGTAGCTGTTCCGGAGAGAAAGCCGGAAGCACTGGGCAGCCGTAAGCTGACCAATGCAGTTGGTATTGATTTGAAGCTTTACGATGAAGATGGTAACAAATGCCAGTTGGATGCACCGGTAGTTCTGCAGTTTACACTTCCTTACGGAGTGAAAGCAAATCAGGCAGTTGTCATCCATTACTGGGATGAGAAGAACGCAGAAGTGTTGAATGCATCTGTAAGTGGTAATACCATTACCTTTGTGGCAAACAGCTTCAGTACTTTTGTAATCGGTAATGCAGAGGCTCCGGCAGTGGTAGAACCTTCTACACAGCCATCTGCTCCTGCAGTAACACCGGCACCGGAAGGCACCGTAACTCCTTCTGCTCCGGTTACTTCACCGAAGACAAATGATGTAGAAGTATCTATGATTTTCGTCATCATGAGTATGTGTGCGGCAGGTGTTGTAGTTAGCTCACGCAGATATTCAAAGAAGCAGAGAAATTCATAATAATTTCATGGCATAGGAGCTCCTTTGTGGTATACTTACCACAGAGGAGCTTTTTTTCGGAAAAATTTGTAACCAAACGAGTGATTTCCTGTCTAATTAGGTAGAAAGGAGAAATTGTGATGGAAGACAGTCAGATTATTGAGCTGTATTGGCAGCGTAGTGAGAATGCCATTGCAGAAACATCAAAAAAATATGGCAAGCTATGCAGACATATTGCCATGAATATAATAGGCAATTTCTCCGACGCAGAGGAATGTGAGAACGATACCTATGTAGCGGTTTGGAATGCCATACCGCCCACCAGACCTCAGATTTTTTCTGCATTTATCAGTAAGATTGCCAGAAACATTGCCTTGAACCGATATGAATATAATAAGGCACAAAAACGCAACAACCAGTTCGACATGGTGTTGTCGGAGTTAGAGGAGTGTCTGGCGTGTAAACAAACCGTGGAGGATGCTGTGGAGGAGAAGGAAGTGGCTTCTGTTTTGGATGGTTTTTTGGAAGGGCTAAGCAAGGAAAAAAGAGTGATTTTCGTACGAAGATACTGGTATTCCGATTCCGTAAAGGAGATTGCGAAACGGATGCAGATTAGCGAAAGCAAGGTGAAAACCGTACTGTTTCGTACCCGCAAGGAGTTGCAGGAGTATCTGCTGCAGCATGGTGTAACAGTATAAAGCTTTGGAGAGAACCGGGTATGGCCGGAAGGTAGATTGGTCGCTGGAATAGAGAAAGGATAGGGAGAACAATGACAGAAAAAGAATTGTTCCGGGAAATAGGAAATATCAAAGAAGAATATGTGGCAGAAGCACAGGAATACAAACGCTCTGTTTGGCAGAATACTGTCTTTCGAAGAAGTTTGGCGACAGCGGCCTGTCTGTTGCTTTGTCTGGGGATATACTGGGGAACTGAGTATTTCAAAGGGGATATGGCTATGCAGGAAAGTGCCATTGCTCCGGAAAGTTGTAAGGATGTGGAAGCGGAGGCGTTCCAAGCAAAAACAGAATCCCTGCAAATGACAACGGAACAGATGACAGATGCCGATAACGCTGAGGAGGCTCCGGCAGAGATGGTACAAAAGCCTGCAGCTGCTTTGGAGGAGGAAGCGTTTCCGGAAGATGGTGTTATAACGGAGACGGAAGCGGAGAGAAAAATGGTATGCATTCCGGCACAGAGAAAAGAACAGGCTGAAACCGAAGATGTTCAAGGTATGTTGCCGGTAGGGGAACAGAGCGCTCTGAAGGAGAATATTACGCAAGAGAGCATGGAACAGGACGGTTTCTTACAGGAAGTAGGAAGCTTGCAGGATACCTCGGTGAAGTTGGAGAACTTTCAGGGGATTATAATAAGCGGGAAAGCACAGTGGGATGCTTTTTTTGCTCAGGTGCAGCAGTCAAAAGCTGCGGATTTGGAGTTATGTTATACGACAGCAGAGGGGAAAGAAGAGGCAGTTCTGGTAAAGTATGATGCAGAAGTATTTCAGGTCAGCTTGGAAAAGGCAACGGATAGCATGATGGCAGTTCCGGATGGAAAGGAATTGAGATTTTCCTATTTGTACCTTGTTCAGGAGGGAGAATGGGTAGAAGTAATATTGGCAGCGGAAGCGGATTTGACCAAGGAGCAGCTGTTTGACGGGGGATACAGTACATTTTATTTAATGCAATATGAAGCGGAATAGATTAAAACACTTGCAATAGTGACTAAGATTCGGTAAAATTATTTATTATATATAAACTTAGCACTTTAAAGAGAGGGAGAAACATGAAAAAGAACAAAAGAGCACTCGGTGCAATCGTAGTGATGCTTAGCTTATTGCTGGTGCCTATGACTGCTTTTGCGGCTGAGGAAGTAGCAGAGTATACATCCCCCATGTATGCGACCTTTTGGGCACTTTTACCGCCCATTATAGCAATTGCCCTTGCTTTGATTACCAAGGAGGTATACAGCTCCTTATTCGTAGGTATTCTGGTAGGTGGTCTGTTTTATGCAAACTTTAATCCGGAGTTGGCGATGAATCATATTCTGGTAGACGGAATGATTGGTTCCCTGTCAGATGGCTGGAATGTAGGTATTCTCATATTTCTGGTGATACTGGGTATGATGGTTTGCCTGATGAACAAAGCCGGGGGTTCCCGTGCCTTTGGTGAATTTGCGGCGAAGCGTATTAAGACAAAGACCGGTGCACAGCTGGCTACGGTATTATTAGGCGGTTTGATTTTTATTGATGATTATTTTAACTGTCTGACTGTTGGTAGTGTGATGAAGCCGGTTACGGATAAGCACAAGATTTCCAGAGAGAAGCTGGCTTATCTGATTGATGCTACAGCAGCACCGGTTTGTATTATTGCACCCATTTCTTCTTGGGCAGCAGCAGTTACCAGCTGTGTGGACGGAGAAGAAGGGTTGACCTTGTTCGTAGAGGCGATTCCTTACAACTTCTACGCATTGTTGACATTGTTCATGATGGTAGCAGCTATCTTTATGAAGATTGAATTTGGTCCTATGAGGGGCTATGAGCAGGCAGCTCTGGCATCCAATGAAGTAGAAGAATCCGAAATGCTGGGCAACAAGAACGGTAAGGTTATCGATTTGGTATTGCCTATCGCTGTTTTGATTATTTCTTGTATCGTAGGTATGATTTATACCGGTGGATTCTTTGAAGGAGAAAGCTTCCGTATTGCTTTTGCAAACAGTGATGCTTCCGTTGGTTTGGTATTGGGTAGCTTCGTGGCATTGGTATTTACTTTGATTTTCTATTTGTGCCGTAGAGCAATCACTCTAAAGGGTGGTATGGAATGTTTGCCGGAAGGCTTTAAGGCAATGGTTCCTGCGATTTTGATTTTGACCTTTGCATGGACCTTGAAGGCAATGACAGACAGCCTGGGTGCAGGTGCTTATGTAGAGGCTTTGGTAAAGGGTAGTGCGGAAGGACTCATGAGCTTCCTGCCGGCAGTTGTGTTCCTGGTAGCTTGTTTCCTTGCATTTGCTACCGGTACCAGCTGGGGAACCTTTGGTATTTTGATTCCGATTGTAGTAGATGTATTCAGTGCAACAGATAGTACATTAATGATTATTTCTATTTCTGCTTGTATGGCAGGTGCGGTTTGTGGTGACCATTGTTCACCGATTTCCGATACCACTATTATGGCCAGTGCCGGTGCACAGTGTGACCATGTAAGACATGTTTCCACACAGTTGCCTTATGCAATCTTTGTAGCAGTGATTTCCTTCGTGGTATATATTCTTGCCGGCTTTACCAAGTCTGCATGGATTAGCTTGCCGGTAGGTATGCTGTTGGTATTCGTGGGATTGTTGTTGATGAAGCATTTGAATACTGCGAAAGAGAAATAAGTAAATTAATAATGGGGAAACTGATTTTTAATATTTAAAAGTAAGAAGGAGGCTGCTTCCGTGGGAAGAGCCTCCTTTTGTCATGTGAGATAGTGTTCTCGGAAATGGTTTTTCGAAATCGAGTATTTATACCGGAATGTCTACAGAGACTTCCAAAAATCTTCCAACTGTGCCTTTGTGGCAGTTACGCTGCCCTGTATCATGGGAGCGGTGCCGCCTCCCTTGGCTCCCAGTTGAGTGCGAAGGGCAGTGGCTACTTCCCGACAGTCCAGAGAACTGCTGCCGATGATAAAGCTGTAACCGGCTTCTTCCGTACCGGTGAAAATACCGCAATAACCATTGTATTTCTCAGTCAGCTCATTAACCGTGTTACGAATCGCGAGAGTATTGGAAAGCTCCACGAAGAGCAAGGGGTTTTGGCAGGTATCTGTATCCGGCAGAGAAGCTACCTGTTGTTGCAGCAGGCTGTTTGCCAGTTGGTTTGCAGTCACCTTTAGCTGTAAAGAGTCTTCCTGTACCTTTTTTACGGCTTCCACGATTTTCTCCGGCTTGGCGGACAATAAGACGGAGATGGCGGTGGTGGCATCCTGCTTGGCAGTGTAGTCAGCCAGAGCCCGGTTGCCGCAGAGGATGTTGATGCGTACACCGCCGCGGTGACTCTGGGCACCGACTACCTTGAGCATACCGATTTCACCGGTGAAATTCACGTGCGGAGCACAGCAGGCACAAACATCCACGCCGGGGATTTCTACGATACGCACATTGTTACTTAGCTCTATTTTGCTGCGATAGTTCAAAAGTTCCAATTCTTCCGGTGTAGGGAAATAGGCATGTACCGGCAGATTACGCCATATTATCTGATTGGCGTTTTTTTCCAGCTCTCGCAACTGTTCTAAGCTTAAATAACCATCGAAGTCCATGGTTACCTCTGTCAGCCCCAAATGAAAGCCTACATTGTTGTAGCCGTAAAGAGTATGAATCAGCCCGGAGAGAATGTGCTCACCGGAATGTTGTTGCATAAAGTCAAAACGTCTTTCCCAATCCACCTGACCTTTTACCGAGGAGCCGATTTCCAGCGGCTGCTCCACTAAATGATAAATCACATCATTTTTGATCTGTGCATCCAGTAAGGGCAGATTGTTCAGTGTACCGTTATCTGCAGCTTGACCTCCCTCTTCAGGAAAGAATGCTGTCCTATCTAAAACGATCCAATAGCCCCTATTCTTTTCCTCTTTATGACATTCCAGAACAGTGGCCTCAAAATTTAGGATACGTGTATCCTCGTAAAATATTTTTTCCATAAAATATCTATCCTTTTATTCCTTTCTGAATTCCTTTGTATTATTATAGGGGGTAAGGGGAAGAAAGTCAAACCTGGCACCATCTTAAACAAATCTTAAAGATTTACCCGATTTATTTTTAAAGGTTTTTTGATTATACTTAAGAGAGGAACCGGAGGGATGAGTATGTACAATATTTTATTATGCGATGATGAAAAGGATATTGTGAATGCGTTGAAAATATATTTGGCGGATAGTAACTATCACTTTTTCGAGGCTTATAACGGGCAGGAGGCACTGAAGATTATCAAGGAACAGGAGATACATCTGATACTGCTGGATATTATGATGCCGGTAATGGACGGCATGCAGGCCATGGTGAAAATCCGGGAGCAAAGCAATGTACCGATTATTCTGCTGACTGCCAAGAGTGAGGATACGGATAAGATACTGGGGCTGAACATCGGTGCGGATGATTATATTACCAAACCCTTTAACCCTATGGAGGTCAGTGCCAGAGTGAAGTCGCAGCTGCGTCGTTACATGCAGCTGGGGAGCGGTATTCATCAGGATTCTGTACTGACCATCGGTGGCGTAGAACTGAATGATGTAAAGAAGGAAGTGACGCTGGACGGGGAACAGGTGAATTTGACACCCACCGAGTATGACATATTAAAGCTTTTGATGGAAAATCCGGGAAAGGTATTTTCCCCCAAGGAAATCTATGAAAAAGTTTGGAAGGATTTGCCCTATGGAAGTGAAGGAACCGTAGCGGTGCATATCCGACATTTGCGGGAAAAGATAGAGATTAATCCTGCCGAGCCGCGCTATTTGAAGGTGGTTTGGGGACAGGGCTACAAGATGGAGAAAGGGGTACGCGGATGAAACGAAAAAAACGATACAGTATGTTTGGCAGAGTAGTGGCTTTTGTATTGGTGCTGGTGAGTATGCTGGCAGTTCCGTTAGGGGCGGTAGGCACTTACTATATGGTAACGGAAGGGTATTACATAACCAGTGCACAGGGCATGAAAGAGCGTTGTCTGGATGAGTATCTGTTGGATATGGGACGACAGATTTTGTGGTGTGTGCATGATAGAGGGCAGAGAGCTGCTGATGAGATGATAGAAAAGACCAATCTCTATTATGTCATTACGCACTCTGAGGAAGAGGCGGTCAGCAATTGGGAGGAAAATTATACCAGAGAATGGACCGGAGTTTATTCTTATAATGAATACGAAGCCGGCAGATATGTGTTTGACGGGATAGAAGAATATAGCATAGAGTTAATCATTCCGGTGGTAAAAGACTACCCGGATTATATTGCCATGATATGCTTTCTTACCAACAATGCAGACTGGCTGAAGGTGCTGTTACCATTGATGGTATTCTTGGGTGTTGTTACCTTTTTTGCCGGTGTGACCTATCTGTTATGCGGTGCCGGCTGGAACCGCAGGGAGGAAAAACAGACCGCAGGTGCCTTTGGTTTCCTGCCTACAGATATTTTTACGGCGCTTATCGGGTGCATTGGGTATGGTCTGTATGTAGTTTTCCTACAGGGGAAGTTCAAAGAGTACGATGAAATCAAGAGTGGCATCGGTATCGGGCTGTTGATTTTATTGGCACTGATTTACTGCGTCAGCATTTCTGCCCGTGTCAAAGCAGGTACCCTTTGGCGATATACCCTTGTAGGAGGAGCAGGAAAATATGTGTTAAAAGCTCTGAATATGGGGAGGGAAGTGGTACAGCGTTTGCCTTCTATCTGGAAAGCGGTGGTGGTGTCACTGGCAGTGACGGCAGCGGAGTTGTGGGTATTGGTTTATGTTTTTCAGGAGATACCACGGACCAGCGAGGATGTGCGGTTGATGACAATCGTTATGGTACTTTGGCTGGTAGAGACTGTCGTGATATTAAATGTAGTGTTCTTCGTAATCCTGAAACTGCATGATTTGCAGGAGGCCGGAAGAGAACTGGCAGAAGGGAATGTAAATTACAAGGTAAATACCTCTAAAATGTTTGGAGGGATGAAGGAGCATGGAGAAAACCTGAACCGTATTTCCGAAGGTGTGGTAAAGGCTGTCAACGAGCGTATGAAGAGCGAGCATTTGAAGACGGAACTGATTACCAATGTTTCTCACGATATCAAGACACCTCTTACTTCTATTATTAATTATTCTGATCTGATAGAAAAGGAAGAAACAGAGAACGAGAAGATAAAGGAGTACGCAGAGGTACTGCATCGTCAGTCTTCCCGTCTGAAAAAGCTGATTGAGGATTTGGTAGATGCTTCCAAGGCTTCCACAGGCAATGTGGAGGTGAATTTGGAAATCTGTGACGTGGGAGTGCTGTTAGAGCAGGCATGTGGAGAATTTTCTCAAAGAATGTTTGACAAGAATATGGATTTGGTATCCAAGCAGCCGCAGGAGCCGGTACGAATCATGGCGGACCCGAAGCTGCTGTGGAGAGTGTTTGACAACCTGATGACCAATATCTGCAAATATGCCATGGCAGGAACCAGAGTGTATTTGTCGGTGGAGGAGCAGAAGGGTCAGGCTGTTATCAGCTTTAAAAATATTTCGGAATATCCCTTGGATATTACTGCTGAAGAGCTAATGGAGCGTTTCGTGCGAGGAGACCGCTCCAGACACACGGAAGGGAATGGTTTGGGCTTGTCCATAGCCAAGAGCCTGACAGAGCTGCAGAATGGTAGCTTGGAGCTGGTCGTGGACGGAGATTTGTTTAAGGTGTTACTGTCCTTCCCGGTGTATGAGGAGGGAAAATAGATGAACCAACGTAATTTCCAAAAAGAACTGGATAAACTGCTAGAGTGCCTGCCGAAGGATGGGGAGGCACCCCAAAAGCTCTTTTTACACAGCTGCTGTGCACCCTGTAGCAGCTATGTTCTGGAGTACTTGAGCCCTCATTTTCAGATTACCGTGTTTTATTACAATCCCAACATTACGGCCTCTGCGGAGTATTTCAAGCGTGTGGAGGAGCAGAAGCGTCTGATAAAGGAGCTGAACACCAAGGAAGGGCATTACCCTATTCAGGTAGTAGAGGGGGATTACCGTCCGGAGGTGTTTTTGGAAAGGAGCAAGGGACTGGAGGATTGTCCGGAAGGGGGAGAACGGTGCTTCGCCTGCTATGCCTTACGTCTGGAGGAGACTGCGAAACGGGCAAAGGAAGCAGGTGCAGATTATTATGCTACGACCCTGACTATCAGCCCCTTGAAAAATGCAGGGAAGCTCAACGAAATCGGCGAAGAAATGGCGAAACAGTATGGTGTACCATGGCTGCCTTCGGACTTCAAGAAAAAGAATGGCTATAAACGTTCCATCGAGCTGTCGGCAGAGTATGATTTGTACCGACAGGATTATTGCGGCTGTGCTTTTTCCAAGGCAGAAAGAGAACGACAGAAGGCAGAAGAAGGAAATTGTTAAAATAGTAGGAAGATTTATACCGTGAGGATATTGCAAGTTTTTCACTTTTCGGGTATAGTTAAATTTATTAATGTGAAAAGATAAGGAAACAATCCGAAGGAGTGAAAAACCATGAAGAAAATCTTGGACATGATATCAGCGGAAATGCAGAGTGCCTTTGAAGCTGCAGGTTATGCACCTGAGTTGGGCAAGGTAACACTATCTAACCGCCCCGATTTGTGTGAATATCAGTGTAATGGTGCTATGGCAGGTGCCAAGCAGTACAAGAAAGCACCGATTATGATTGCCAATGAGGTGGCTCAGAAGCTGGCAGACAGTGCAGTATTTGCAGAAGTAAATGCAGTGGCACCCGGCTTTTTGAACCTGAAAATAAAGGAAAGCTTTTTGAAAGCATATTTGGACGGTATGGCAACAGAGTCGAAGTTTGGTCTGGATATGCCGGAACACCCGAAGAAGATTATTATCGACTACGGCGGACCCAATGTAGCAAAGGCACTGCATGTAGGACATTTGCGTTCTGCCATTATCGGTGAGAGTGTGAAGCGTATTGCACGCTATGTAGGACATGAGGTAATCGGTGATATTCATCTGGGAGACTGGGGACAGCCCATGGGCTTGATTATTCACGAGCTGGAGCTGCGTTATCCCGAGCTTCCTTATTTCGATGAAAGCTATGAGGGAGAATATCCTGCGGAGGCTCCGTTTACGATCGCAGAATTGGAAGAAATTTACCCTACCGCCAGCGGAAAGTCCAAGGAGGATGCAGAATACAAGGCAAAGGCTATGGAGGCTACCTTCAAGCTCCAGAGTGGAGTAAGAGGTCATCGTGCTCTTTGGAACCACATTATCCGTGTGTCCGTGACAGATTTGAAGAGAAATTATAACAACCTGAATGTACAGTTTGATTTGTGGAAGGGTGAATCCGACGCTCATGACTGGATTCCGGATATGGTGCAGTACATGAAGGAAGAGGGCTATGCTTATATCAGCGATGGTGCGTTGGTAGTAGATGTAAAGGAAGATACCGATACCAAGGAAATTCCCCCTTGTATGATTTTGAAGTCAGACGGTGCTTCTCTGTACAACACTACAGATTTGGCAACCATCAAGATGCGTATGGCAGAGTTCGCACCGGACGAAATGATTTATTTGACAGACAAGCGTCAGGAGCTGTATTTCGAGCAGGTATTCCGCTGTGCCAAGAAGACCAAGCTGGTGAAGCCGGAAACAGAGCTGATACACATTGGCTTCGGAACCATGAATGGCAAGGATGGCAAGCCATATAAGACCCGTCAGGGCGGTGTGCCTCGTCTGGAAAACCTGATTGATGAAATCAACGAAGAGATGCTTCGCAAAATAGAAGAAAATGCAGCGACTAAGGGCTATGAGGTAGATAAGGAAGAAGCGACAAAGACTGCAAAAATCGTGGGATTGGCTGCGATTAAGTATGGTGATTTGTCCAATCAGCCGGCCAAGGACTATGTATTCGACGTAGAGCGTTTCACCTCCTTTGAGGGAGATACCGGTCCGTATATCCTATATACCATTGTGCGTATTAAGTCCATTTTGGCAAAGTTTGCACAGCAGGGCGGTGATGTGGCAACAGCTACACTGGCACAGGTGCAGAATGTTTCCGAAAAAGCTCTGGCTATGGAGTTGGCGAAGTTCAATGCTACCATGGTGGCTGCATACGAGGAATGTGCTCCGAACAAGGTATGTGCATATATTTATGATTTGGCAAATGCCTTCAATCATTTCTATCATGAAACCAAGATTCTGGCAGAAGAGGACGAAGCAAAGAAATCCGGCTGGATTGCATTGTTGAAGCTGACCAAGGATGTGTTGGAAGCTTGTATCGATGTACTGGGCTTTGAGGCACCGGAGAGAATGTAGGATAGGAAGCGTTCGGAAGAAACGTGTTCCTGAGATAGATTAAGGGAATTCTCTGCCTATGGAGCTTTTGGAAGGTTCTATAGGCAGAGTTCTATACTCCGATAAGGAATTGCTACAAAATTTAAAAAAGTTTAAAAAATTCCAAAAAATCTGTTGACAAAACAGGAAACACAAGTTATACTAACAAAGTCGGTTGCGTCAGTAACCAAACGGGGTCTTAGCTCAGCTGGGAGAGCATCTGCCTTACAAGCAGAGGGTCATAGGTTCGAGCCCTATAGGCCCCATACAAGCGAAAGCTTGGCAAGTAAATAATGAACATGGCGAGATAGCTCAGTTGGCTAGAGCATACGGTTCATACCCGTAGTGTCGAGGGTTCGAATCCCCCTCTCGCTACTAAAAAAGATAAAAGTTTTCTGGATTGAGGCTTTTATCTTTTTTGTTGCATAAGAAAGTAGAAAAGGATGAAGCGTTCACTTAGATGTAAAAATCTGAGTGGGCGTTTTTTTATGCAAAAATTTAGGGGAAAGTGAGAGATTTTCAAAAAATACGGAAATATGTTAGCAGGACAACATAGGTACTGAAAAAAGTTCAAAAAGTTTTCTCATATGTCTATGTCACTTAATATCTGTAACTAGTCAGAAGGAGAAAAGCTTATGTTGAATAATGAAAACGCACTTGACCTCGTAACAAAAATAAACAGCACTACTATTTCCGACGAAGAGAAAGAGAATGCATGGTGCGTTCTGGTGGAACATTGCAAGGAAAGATTCGAGATAATTGTAAGGAGCAGGGGATGGACATTTTCAAAAGACTGGGATAAAGAGGACTTTTTCCAAGAGGTATGTTTGAAAATGTATGTAGACCTTCCTAAATACGATGCGAATCGTTCCAATATAGCCACATGGTTCAATCTGCTCTGCTACATAACCTACCTGAAGCATCATGAGGTAAGGAAACGCAAAGAGGGCAACATGGTGTCTGTCTCTCCTGTATTTTACAATGAAAACGGAGAGGAAGCAAGTATTATTGACCTTTATCATTCCACAAAGAGCATTGAAGATATGGTTCTCCATAATCAGTCATGGGAGATGGTATATGAAGCCATCAACAGTTTGAAAGAGAACTATCGTGATGTGGTAATGCTCTGTGATGTGATGAATAGGAAACCTCATGAAGCGGCAGTTGTTCTGGGATGTAAGCCGGCAGATGTTTCTCGTTGGCTCAATCGTGCACATAAAAAGCTCAGTGCCTACGCGAAAGAGATGGGGGTGGGCGAAGAGCTTTTTACGAAAAATACCCGGTAGATAAAAAGGCAAAAAAATCACCGGGAAAAATCCAACAACTGAGCGACAGAGACATCCAAAGCCTCTGCAATATCAAGTAATGTATCAATGGACATGGCGGTAGGCATATTAGGAGCCTCAATATTGGACATATGTGTTCTGGATATGCCGACCTTTTCCGCCAGGTCTAATTGCGACATCCGTTTCATTTTGCGGTGGTACGCAATATTAAGACCGATTTTCAAAAATTCTGTATCATGATTTTTCATAATAATCACCTCATTTTAAGTGTATGTATCTTAAAAGTAAAATAAAACAACCTTACAACATGCAAATGCAAACTAATACATTGCAAAAGCAAAAAAGTGGTGATATAATGTTAAATATTGAAAACAACTATAAATAAAATGACAAAGGAGAGAACAATATGAAAAAGAAATTAAAAGGCTTGCTTTTAGCAGGTATTCTGGGAGGAGTAATCGTAGGACTGACAGGATGCGGAAGCACTACCGTTGATCTTAACAAGTATTTAACGGTGGAGGTTTCCGGATACAATACCATGGGAACAGCTGTAGTTTCTTTCGATAAAGAAGCCTTTAAAGAGGATTTCGGAGAGACTATCGAAGCAAAGATTGATAAACAGGGTGGAGATGCCGGATTGATGAGCATGGAGCTTCAATTCGGATATGAGCCTTATGATGTAATGTTGCGTTATTGTGCGGATTATGAAGTAGGCAAGGTTAGTGAGCTTTCTAATGGTGATGTAGTGAAGGTTGTATGGGACTGTGAGGATGAAAATGCCAAGGAGTTTTTTAATTGTACCTTAAAGCATTCTGATATTGAATATAAGGTAGAAGGACTTACGGAGCTTGCATCTTTTAATCCTTTTGATTTTGTGACAGCGGAGTTTACAGGAATTGCACCGAATGGTTCTGTAACCATTACACCTGATTTGAATAAAAAAGAAATGCAATATTTATCCTTTAATGCAGATAAGAACTGGGGACTTTCTAATGGAGATACTGTGGTAGTAACTGCCGGTATTCAAGGGGGTGTGGATAGCTTCGCTCAGCAGTTTAGTTCCATTCCCAGTCCGCTCACCATGGAATATCAGGTGAAGGGATTACCATCTTATGCTGCTTCAGTTGCTGATATCGATGAAGATACTATGGCTGCATTGAAGCAGCAGGCTGAGGATGCTTTCAATGCACGTTGGATACAGCTTGAAGGAAGCATGGATGGATTGCAGGAACTGAAATATATAGGAAATTACTTCTTGTGCAAAAAAGAAGGTATGACATGGACTGATGAAAATCAAATATATCTGGTCTATAAGGTGGATTGTTCATGGGATGGTGAGCACTATCCGCATTATGTATATGTGAAGTTCTCCAATATTTCTGTGGATGAGGCAGGAAAAGGTGTTGTAGATATGAGTAAATATGAATTGGTAGATGACAGATGGTATCCGTCGGGTGATATTTGGTCTTTCTATTACTATGGATTTGGCACTCTTGATGAGTTGTATAATGCTCATGTGGCATCACAGGTAGATAAATTTACTTTTGAAAATAACATAACAGAATAAACAAATAAGGAGAATGTAAAATGAGTAATGAGGACAAGATATTGGAATTTAATATGGGGGGCTTCATATTGAAGTTGGTCTTTTCCATAGGTATTTGTGTTTTGTTATTGAAGGTGACCGCTTCGGAAAGGCTGCTGTATAATATCCTTTCCGGTACTGTGTATTTTTTACTGGGATATACCATTGCCACTATATTTGGATTTGCATTAAGAACAACAGAAAATTATATTCTTGCAGGCATCTTGTTTATAATCGCATTTTTTGCTTTGGCGAAAGGAGCCGAGATGCTTTCTGCTCTGGGTACGGTGGGTGAGATACTTACGATGATTTGTGCATTTATAGTGTTTGTATGGCCCCCTATAAGTGATGTGCGAAAGCTAATATTATATATTAAACATGTGATTTAGTCAGGTATGGAGGAAAAGACTTTGGAAGGATGTTCCGAAGTCTTTTTCTTAGATGCATTTTCACAGAAAATGTGCTAGAATAAAAGAAAAAAGGATGGAGGAGATGCCTATGTTACCAAAATTGGAAATGCACTTCGGAGACGAGGTACTTCGTTTTCCACAGAATAAAAGAGTGAATTTGATTATGTGTGCTTATGGGGCGAATACCTTGAAAGAGAATTTGCTGTCCTGTTATAAGCACAGGGTAAGTGATGTGTTGAAAGAACAGGGCATCTCTAAATATTATCATGATGTGACCGCAGAGGAGGCAGAAGCCCAGCTTTTGAAGGACTTGAAAGAGTTTGGGGATGACTTTGTGTTTGAGTATGCTTGGAAAGAAGCGGATCGTGATATAGAATGTTCAAGCTATATGGTATTTTACTGGTATCTTAGCGATGAAGAAGAGGAATTTACCGGAATCGTTGAATGGGGCGGCATGGGTGATGAGAATGCTATGAAAAATAAGAATTCCGCACTCAGGGTCATGGCTGCTCAAAGGGAAGAGGAATTCCGGGAAATGCTGGAAAAGGCCGGAAGTACCGCGGGAATAAGCGGAAAAAATACGGATGCATGGATTGCAAGAGAAACAGAGGAAGACCGTAAGCGGTTATTTGGGATTAGCCTGATTAAGGAAAAATATCATTTCCCCATGATTTGGCTTCACTTTGGGAAGCAGTATCTTCCCATACCGCAGCATACGCATATTGATTATATTAACAATAGTGGGAGTTACTCTCTAAAAGGTGTTATTATGAATTTTTACAGAGAGGAAGCCTCAGCGGCATTGGGCGTTTCTATAGAGAAGGCACCGAAGCGACAGGTCATCGAACGGGATGATCCGGATATGCAGGTTCTGGAAGCCTATATAGGGCGTAAGATTTATGAGGAAGGTCCTTATGTTGTGTTAGGAAGGGTGATACAGTGGAGAGCTTCTTCGGGGAAGGAATTTGTATATCCGGCAGAGATATGTTATGCCAATGTACACAAAATCGGTGAAATACAGAACCACGAGGGAAAGTATCGAAAAGCTTGGTAGAAGGACATCTGTTGCGATATTTTATGTAGATACCAATAGTTTTTATTGACATTTCCGGGTAAGAGTAATATAGTAATTAATGACAAGTTGATACGTTCGTCTTGTTAGTGTGCTGGCACTGGGGGTCTTTCATTGTAAGATGTTATGACGTATCCAAAAAAACTCTGGAAAAACAAAATTCAGTCGGCCAGAGCGACTATAAACCCAGCAAAGAAGCTAATGAAGGTTTCCTCTGGGGGCAATTGGAGCCCCAATGATTGAGCCATTCATTGGCTTTATTTTTTTGAAAAAGGGTAGGGGTTGACAGGAAACGGGATTATACCAATGGTATGTTGCTGATACAGTTTGGGCTATGCTAAACTTATGATATAAAATAGATGAATTTGTGAGGAGATAAAATGGGTAAGGTATGGTTAAAGACAAGAACAGATAATGGTATGAAGATGGAAATCCCCCACAGTCATAACATGGCGAATGCTATGTATGGTTTTCGAGAGTTGGGGGCAGAGATTATTCCCTATCATACCATTGATGAAATATATGATAAGGTATCGAGGGAAGATATCGTACTGGATTACATAGACCAGTGCAATAGGATATTTAAGAAGTTTGGTAAGGAGCCGCACATAGAGGATTATCCACAGACTTTTGAACGTTTTCTGGGGAGAAAGGTATGGTATGACACTATAGACAGTATTTCTGCACATGAGGAGAAGTGGAGTGCAGGATATTTCGTGAAGCCGATTAGGAGCAAGGCTTTTACGGGTAAAATCATTTCCAGTATCAATGATTTGGTCGGATGCGGAAATTGTCATGAAAATTATGAAGTGTTGGTAAGTGAGCCGCTGAAAATTAAGGCGGAGTGGCGTTGCTTTATTCTCTATGATGAAATCATTGATGTGCGGCCATATGGTATGTTGCTTGACCCGAAACGGAAAAGTTATTTGTATCATTATGACGAAAAGGTGCTTCAGGAGATGCTGGAAGCGTTTAAGAACATGGAGAACAGACCGGTAGCATGCAGCATGGATATCTGTGTGACAGGGGAAGGAAGGACGCTGTTAGTAGAGTTCAACGATGCCTATTCGCTGGGATACTATGGTTTGGCACCGATTTGGTATGCGAAGCTCATATCCGCAAGATGGAGCCAGATATTGGATAGGGCAGATGAGTACAAGTTTTGAATAGGAAGTAGGAGGTGTCAAGGTGTAAGGTCTTAATCATTCCATAAAGACCTTACACCTTGATTTTTTGTTGCATTTATGTTTATAGGGATTCTAAATAGGAATTCTATTTTTCTTTTGTATGAAGAGGGAGGAGATATTAGGTGTTATCATTGCTACTGGAGGTCATGCCCTTGTCGATACGCTTGATACTGTTTTTGATGACTTCTTTGGCTTTCTCAGTGTTACCTGTTTCTAATAGAGCCAGAAGGCTGTCTAGCATAATACATAATTCTTGGTTATTCATTTCTTCACTCACTTTCAAAACCTCCTTTTTAGTAAAATGTTAATAGGTGTTTGCGAAACACCTGAAACCCGCATAAATGCAGTGTTTTTTCGTTACAAAATAAAAACATCTCCTCAATGATTTATGGTAAAATAGAGTTGACTAGAAACCATTTAACCAATCCACCAAAAAGGAGATGTACT
>JAZQEK010000049.1:0-13118 GCA_045538995.1 Acetatifactor sp.
CCCTCGACATAACCCCTAACTCCCTTCCATTTTTTCCCATTTCTGTTAGCGTAGGCTAATGGTAATATCTACCATGTCATTTTATTCCATTAAAATACCCGGAGATCCTCAACAGTCTCCGGGTGTGATGTACTGACATAAGATTATGCTTCGAGATATATAAAGTTGAAGTTGCTAAAGTTAGTTGATGCAGTTATTCCTGTACTGTCTAAGCATCTGAATCCTGCAACTCCATCAGGTCCTATATAACCATCAACGGAATGAAAACCGCTCAAAGCTCTTGCTCTCGGATAGATGCTGCCAGCCCTGGCAGGCAGTCCACTGATCAGCATTTGGTATGTGGTATTAAGAGGGAAACTTGATGCAGTAAAGGATACCGAAACTAATATCACTTTACCAAATCTTTTACCTGTTATAGAAATATTTGATAGTTGAGATGCAGCATTGCTGTAGCTAAGTGTTAGATCTTCAACTGCAGTGTTATCATTCAATAGTTCTTTCCACAACAGTGTTGTTGTGTTAACTGTTATTGATGAGTAACAGATCCATACCTTGCCGGGTCTGAATGCAAAGAGATATGAATAAGCTCCGCCGGCTTGTGGTTTGTATAATACAACAGTACAAGTGTTTCCAGTGCCTGCAGGATTGTCAGGAGCATTTTGAACATTAAGGATATAATATCCTTGACCATTGTTTGTGTTGTGAATAAAGTCAATGATCTTTGTGCTACCGATATTAACATTTTTGTGAATAGTAGTGGTTGCTAATGTGTTTATATCCGTTTCTGCACTATCAAGTCTATCCTCTGCATCATCCAGCCTGCCCTCTGCATCCGTGACCCTCGTTGCAATAGGGCTGACAGCCCCGGATATAGCCCCGTCAGTGCCTGTTTTGTTATAAACAGTATAATCATCCATATGCTGAGTATCTTCGTTTAAATAGTCAGTTTTTACAGTGTTGTCATTGTTTTCCGTTACTTTTGTGACTACTCCAAGGATATGCTCATCTTCAATGGTTTTAAAGAATTGCTTGAGAAATGTATTATCTGCTGCTACCTCTTTAATTTTCTTGATGATCCAATTTAAGTTCAGTTCATGAAAATTAGTGTATGGTGTTTTATTAAATACTCCCATATTAAGCCTCCTCAAGAGCTGTGACTCTCGCTTTGAGATCATCTATCTCTACATCCATTGTTTGTATTACTTCCAAAAGCCAGTCAATATTCAGCTCGTGGAAATTAGTATACGGAAAATCTTCAAATATAGGTGCCATATTATTTCCTCCAAACTTTCTTTTGATTATTTTGATAAGCTCGTTCTTTAATTTCCAATTCTTTTAACTTATTTTCCCAGTATTTACGATCGTTAGGATTTGCAAATTTACCACCTAAAATTTGTAGTATTTGTTCTTTAGTCATAACACACCTCCTTAATATACTACCAAGCAAAATCTTTTCCTAAAGTCTGCAGATATTTGGTCATAGATGTTAAATTTTACAGTTTCTCTCTGTTCGTTGATAAGCTGCATGGTGGATGTGACCCCTATGTTCCCTTGTTCAACTCTCGTATAAGTTCTCGAACTTGTCGAGTCATTGTTTGCATCCGTTTTTTCTCTTGGTTGATATGTGCTATCATTGTAAGCACTAACCTTAAGCTCGTTAGATCCTGAGCTTTCTCCTGTGACTGATTCTGTTTCTGTAATTGTTCCATCTTTATTCCATATAGGATTATAATCAAATTCCAATGATTCTTGTAATGCAGTCCACGTATATTGAGATGAGGCTGACCAGCCTTTTATAGCAAGCTTCATTGTTGCCGGATCGGAATAAAGAAGCTCCAGTTCTGCATTCTGAAAGAGGATGGTCTCAATAAGTTCCGCCTTATCCATTCCTGTGGGAACAGTCAGATCATCAAAGATTGATTCATCATAATTATAAAGCCCCAGTATCGATATCATCGCCATATGATTCCATCTCCTCTCTTAGCTCCTGTCTCCAGTCTACTGACAGATCCAGTCCAAACATCTCATTGGCTTCTTTGCATCCCTCTTTAAGAGATTCAAGCCATAATGCACATTTTGATTTGGTTTCAAAATTATTTGCATTGACCTCATCAGTGATGAGTCTTTCCCTCTTGTCTGTATTGGCATTTGGAATGCCTATTTCTGTATCAAACATATTTTCGATAGTCCTCATATCTGATAGGATCCTATCTGCAACATAGTTTGCCTGCAGATTATTAAGGAAAGTAAACCATCTCGGCTGTCCGTTTTCATCAAACAAAGTCTTATCAACAAACGCTGCAGGATTCCCGGATGCTATTTGATCGAACATCTTTTTAAAGCTCTCCGCTTGTGCCTTGTTCTCAGCTCCGAATACATAGGATAATTTACTATTTACAAGATTGACTCCAAGTGATTCAGATGCAAGTGCCATAAGGTTGGCATAATATGAGACTATGTCCATAATACCGCCATAGTCAGGCTGCAGCTTAAGTACTACACATTCTTTTCCTATTTCAGGCTCTTTAATATCCTTTATCAAGGGATTTGTAATGATAGCATTGGTAGGCTGATAGAAGATATTATATCCTCTTAACGAGCAACCCTGCGGGATGATTCCAAACTGCTTTGAGTCAAATATTGCTAAGAAGCCCCAGCAATATAATACATACAGAAAATAGTTTTTGCTCCATCTCTCCGGGAGCTTCCATTCAAATACAGATATTGCTTTTTGCAGCAAGTATCTTTCAAAATATCTATTAAGTCCCGTGTTCTCAACATGCACTGTGCTGGGCTTAACCATAGCATTGGCGCAATTGATATAATCATACATATATGGGACTCCTGATCCGATTATATCAGACATATAGCATCCTCCTCCTTAATGGTCTTTTCTTAAATCCAAAGAAATTAAATCTATTACTATCAGCATGGCTGTTTGGATTTAACAGAATATAATCCGGGTATGTATCAGGACTTGATTCAGTTCTGCAGTCCCATGTTCTGCTGTGCCAATATCTATATGGATAGTTAGCTATTCCATAATCATTGACTGACTGCTTTGTAGATCCCCATACTGCAGGGGATCTATAACCTGAGACTCCTCCGTTATCATCGGTATAGTAGCTTTCTGTTACTCTCCAGTATCTGACATCATATACCTCTTCGATAACTGCAACATGATTACCGCTGCCTGTTATCTCAATTATGTCACCGGGCAAAATCTCATCACTATGCCCTACAAAAGGGACCGCTGTCCATCCATTGATTAGATAACTATGCCATGCATCAGCATTATGCCAGCCTGATATCGGTTTTGGATCTCCGTTCATTTGGACTCTGCCATATGCATAGGTAGTACAGTTTGGGAGTGCAAGGTCATAGGTGCCAAGTCCCGGATCATAATATGCTCCAGGATTATATGAATATTCCCAAAAGTATTGAGATGCACTGCCCCCGTATTCAATCGGAGATCTACTGCTTAAAGGGACCCATACTCTACTCATAGAAAAATCCTCCTGTCAGATTCTCTCCTATTATGTTCTTTTCCTCAAGGTAGCAAGCTATATTATTATCACCATCAGCGCATTCAATATATCCCGGAATATTCTTAATCGTTCTGACAGCCAGTAATGGTCTACCAAGTTCAGCATTATTATCATCTGCCTGCGTAAATTGAGCAGTTTTGACATAAGGTCCTGTCATCTGACCAAGTACCTCAATAACGCTGCCATTTGTTCCTAAAGCTGAGACATCACTGTTATATGCTTCCATTCCTGATATGACATCCTTGCCTATTTCTGCAAGCTGTCTCTTGCCCACACTTCTCATACCTCTGTTTTCAGGTAAAAAGAAATTTTTTAATGCCTCTTTTAAGGATCCTTTTTTCGTTGCTGATACAAGCCCGGCAACTCCGCTTGTAATAACCTGGCTAGGACTGTATGCAGCTAAACTGTCCACTATCTGAGCTATACTCATAGGGACTCCAAGCTGCGCTGTTCTTCTGACAACTGAGACCCCTGAATAAGTGACAACTTCAAGTGCAGCCATACCGCTTAAACATTCGCCATAAATTCTGAGTTTTATGGCATGGTCACTAATGAGACTATGTCCATCTAAAGGAATATCTCCCCAAGGTTCAAAATGCAGCGTATACTGTGAGTAAGGCTCAGCATCCATATAAACTCCTCTTGATCTCTGAGGATGATATGGCAAGGTGATGGTATTTTGCCAGTCTGAATCAAGTAATTCATATGTGACTCCGCTAAACCAGTTATTATTAAGAGATGTGCCAAGAGGTGAGCATCCGTTTGAAAGTGGACTTAAATTAGTCCACCATCCAACCTGAGGCTGTACTTTCGCAAGTCCGCTTGGTACCGGGACCTCAAACGGATACCAATAACAAGTAGTGATATAATCGGTAGGATTTACAAAGGATTTAACCACGCTGTCAGTGAGTCCTGCAGCATCATCTTTGATGATATTGGAAAATCCTGAGCTGAGCATGTAGGTCATAAATTCTCTCATTTCTTCAAAAGTGAAACGATAATAATTTATTCCTCCAACATTAGGAACATTTGTCTGAGGCGTTCCCACTATTCCTACAATAAAGGATCCCTTTTGTGGGGACCCAAAAGGACTGGTTGAAGCAGGGAATGAATACTGAATATTAGCAACTGCAGTAGTAGGATAAATCGTATCAGTATATTGACCATTAAACTCATGGGAACATCGATTGATATATTTGGATAGATTTCCTATTTCGGTTTTATAGCTCGCCAGCACATCCTCAGTGAGCTGCGCTGTCCATATCCCTCTTAGATAGGTCCAGTCTGACACGAAATAATATCTCTTGTATTTGGGAATATATGCATAGTTAAGTGATGCAGGATTATCCCCGGAGTAGTATACCTCTATCTCCGGGGAAAGAATGCTGCATCCATCTTTAATGCTACAGCCATAGCTTGTGCCACCTGTCGGCAGCTTTGTTGAATTTTTACGCTTTTGAAAGTCTGTGAAAAATTGTACCTCAATAGCCATAGCTATCCTCCGTTAATTAAGACTTTGCTACAGTTTTGGATCCTGCTACATCAAGCAATAATACGATGGCATTTTCTGTAAAATCATTCCAATATCTGTCAGTAAAATGCCAGAAAATGTTAGTATAGCCGCCTCTTGCATTGAACGGAGCAGAAGCACTCCACTGATTGACAACGGTGTATCCTGCAGCTTCCTCATCAAAGATAACTCCGAACACTCTGCTGATATCCTGAGCTGTAGCTGTGGCGATAGTACCATCTGCAGCTGTGACAGACGGAGTGATCTTGATTGCATCAGGTGTATCAATACTCTGAAAATAAGTTACATCCTCATGGTCCATAATGCGTAAATACTCATCATGGAAAACAGATGAGAGTACATTTGCATCAACTTTGTTAAGGATTGGGCTGTACAGATAGCATTTCTGTCTTTCAAGAGGCGTATGTCTCATGATGGTCTTGCCGGTAAAGTTCTGATGATATTTTACGCTTCTTTCTGCAAGTCTGTCAGACAGTGTCTTGAGATATCCGAATAACCATTTCGCAAATGCTTCAAAGTTTGCAGGACTGTATACAGATGTATTTGTGAGTGAGGATCCTGTATCACTGTTATATTCTGAAATGAGATGGATAACTCTGCCGGATGTGATATTCTGAGCTTCCTGGTAGTTGATTCCTGCGATGAGGTTGGCAACTGTCATTCTTGCTGTTTCTTCATGTGCCTGCTCGATCATGTCAGATGCATTCTGCATGATCATGGAAATAAATCTTCCGAATTCTTCAGGACCTGAGAAAGCTACATCAAGCTGATCTCTGTAGATTGTAAGAGATTTCTGATATACATTTGCTCCATAAAAATTTGTCTGAAGTACCTCAGGCTTATTGACTTTCTGCTGGTCAATACTCTGTCCGTCTACAAGCTTGATGCGATCGTCCTCCTCAAAAGGCTTGTCGATCGTTGTGAGCTTTCTCACATGGTTTCCGTAACGGACCTCATCAGCCATGAGACCTCTGAACTTTGCTGTGTAAGGGCGGACTGAGAAAATGGTCTTGGAAAGTACCTGGGAAATAGCTGTTGTCAGAGGATCATATCCGGTCTTAAGACCTGTCTGAGCCACTGAGATAAAAGAGGATAGGTCTGTCGGTGTGAGGACAGCCTGTCCTGTTGCCTGCCCAACGATTGAGGCAAGCACTGTGCTGAGCTGTGTGAGCTCCATGTTGTTTACTGCCATAATTTTTCTCCTTTTAATAATTACAGTTTTGGATTGATTATTGAAGCAAGCACATCCTCTGTGCCTGGCTTATCCGGTTGTCTCGATCCCTGCAGGTTTGCATCCTGAATTTTTTGAAGCATGGTATCAAACTTGCCCAGGATCTCATTAAATTTATTGTCCAGCGTTTCGCTCAAGGCATTCAGATCAGGAGACTCTTTAGCACTGCTGTCAGATTCTTCTTGCATTGTGATACTGTCTTTTTGTAGGGGACTGCTTTTGGTCTTAGCCTCCTGATCTTCTGCGCTGGAGGTTTTATCAAGAAAAAGATCTAAAATCTCTTGCTTGCTAAATCCTGCATTAACCAGTTTAAGTACATCGTTTTTATCCATAATATAAACCTCCGATTAAATAAAAACTACTGCTGTATATTTCGATTATTCAAAGATGTGGTCATTTGAATAATTGCAACCTTTAATTCCTCAATAGCTTCCTTGAGGCTGTTCATTTCTTCCCTGTGCATCTCTGTCTGTTTGTTGAGCATCCAAAAAAGCGCACCGCAAGCCACTATAGGAAAGCCTACGGATCCGATGAGATTGACTATTGCATTTGTGTCCATGTTTTCTCCTTTATATAACAAAATGGGACCGCTTCCTATCCTGCATCATGGATATGGGCGAGCTTCCGACTCTGATACATGCCCGGCAGTCCCATTTCTAGTATATAGCACAAAAATAATTTTTGTCAAGTATTTAATTTACCTTAAATATTTTGCTATCCTGCGTATTTCTTGAAAATTATTTCACATGTTGCATCCTCAAAATATAAATTATTCTTAAGATACGCAGTCCAAAGATATGCATACTTTCGGAAAAACCTCTTAAGGTCCATATCAGAGACAGTATAGCTCTCAGGATCTCCTATCCGCATTGTAGTGCAATAATAGGATTTGTTGGATTTGTGCTTGTAGAATGTCAGCTCTCCTATTGTTACAATTGGAGTAAATTCTTTTATAGGTCTTGATTTGATAAGGTCTGTCTTAAGCTCCTCAAAATCATTAAGGATAGCCATTTCTTTAAAGTCCTGCGCTGCTATTTTGTATAATGCAGTATTTTGTTTCCTGGCAGATATAGGAGAATCTTCAAGCATAAATATACCTATGCCCCTGTTATAGTCAAGGCTGTAGCTCTGATGTTTCTTTTTCATGTTCTCGACTTTAGAAATAATACCAAGCTCCATAAAAATAGGATTCCCCATGTCGTTGGCATTTGCTAAGCCTACCACCTGCAGAGGATCATCTCCACGCAATTCCCTGTTTCTATTAATTGTCTCATAGGCATTCAGGAAAGCTGAACCCTCCTCTTTAATTGTGCGCTCATGTCTTTCCGGGATGAACTCATCAAAGATCAGTATCTTGCAGTCAGATGCATCAAAGCCTCTTAAGTTTGAGATCGTAGACAATGCCATACTGTAACCGATTGCAGGACCTGAGGGAACAGCTTTGCCCTCAGCACTATCCTCCATGTGATAGAAGCCTACATTATACTTAGACAGACTCATGCTCCCTATATCACATATCCCATCATCGTTAAGAGCTTTAAAAGGACTGAATTCAGGCTTGTTGATAAGGTCAACCTGGCTCTGAGTCCTGCGCATGAGTATAAATTTGATATTATGCTCAACCACATATTTTAATGCCCCATAGGTTTTCCCGGTGCCTCTGCCTCCTACTATGAAGATAAAAGGCAGCTTTGTATTTATAATGGTCTCAATGTTAAGATATCCGTCCTCTGTGTAGATCCTCATCTTCTTCCTCCTGAAAAAACTCCAGCATTATCTCTGTGAAATATCCCATTGCATAGAACATACCGCATAAAATTAAAACAGTCATTATTTTGTACATAATTCCTCCTATAAAGGAAAAGACAGGCTTGCAGCCTGCCTCCTCCTGAAAGATATAATGAATAAAGAAAACACTATCTTCTTTTTCTGCTGCCTTTTTCAGCTTCTTCCTTAACTTTGTCATATTCGTCAAGGATTGCATCTGTCAAGGCTTCTCTGAACTCTTTTGTGACTGGATAATAAATATCGTAATATTTATCATCGGATCCCTGTTGACTCGGCATCCCTACAAAGAGCCCCTTGGATGAGTCTATGATCTTAATGCCGGTTAAGGCGAGACTCTCATCAAGGGTCACATCTGCAAATCCCTTAAGTGATTTGTTTTCAAATAATCTAACTCTGACATCAGTGATCTTCATTTCTAAAACCTCCTATTAAAATTACTAACTAAGAAATGATAATTTATTATAATCTAATAACATTTAATTTGTCAAGCCCTAAAATACATCTACCGGGATGCCTGATACTGAAAGAAGATATTCATACTCGTTGGTAATTCCTAAAGTGTATGTACTGGGTTTTAGGTACACATTAGCTGTAATTCTTAAGCTGTGACCATTGATCTCAATAGTACCATACTCCGTATCATTATATACAGCTTCAAGTCCTCCGGCTTCCGTAAACACAAAATCAGGCTTAAAAGCATTAATACCGCCTTTTTTCTCCATCTCCAAGGCTCCTGCTTTCTTGATAACTCCGGCAACAGTGATGTGCAGCTTTCCATTAAGATCTTCATAAGCATATTTCTTTGCTCCAAGAGTGACAAAAGCCCTGCAGCGCTCATCTTCTTCAAGGACTCCCATATAATGAGTATTGCCTTTGCTGTCTACAGCATAAGCTCCGTTCTTAGTGCTGTCCTCGATGCACTTTTTGTTATAATCGGAAAAATCTACTTCCCCCATATATTTTACAGAATCGGTATCGGTATAACAAAAGAATGCTCCCTTGGTCTCATGGACTTTGATAATGGCAAGCTCAAGCATGTATCTTGCCCAGGCTGTGACCCAGCAACCCACCTGATAATTCGGCAGCTGCCTCCTGCGGTTATTCTCTGCCAAGAGTTTCTGAGGATCCTCATCTTTTAATTGATATTCATTATCCCGAAATACAATGGATTGCTTAACAGGATCCTGGGCTGTCATACCATAAAGACTGTTGAGCTTTGCCTTTGCTCTGTAGTAATCAAGCTCAGCTCCGTCAATTCCCTTAAGGCTTGTCTTTCGCTCATAATACATGTTTACGAGCCTTGTAAATGCATGAGGCAGCATTGCATACCTTGTATAGCATAGGTCTAAGATCTCCAAAGAGTCCCAGGTATATTCATATTCAAATATACGCATATCCACATCTGTTATAGTGATCTCCAGGGATTCTGCCTCCAATACTCTGCCATTATCAAAAGCCCCGGAAACAATATTCCGGCATCTATCCCTTGGAATATACGGACATCCCCATGTATAGTCCTTGAGTCTTATGCCTTTAAACCTTGCACGAAAGAGGCAAGCTCTTTCCATCTTCTTATACAGGCAGTAGAATTTCTCCAAGCTGCAAGGTCCTACTTCATAAAATGCATCTGCCGGATATGGTTTATTAACAAGGACATCCGGGTATGATGAGGACCTGTCTACAGATTTGACTCCAGCCACTTTGTCTGTACCTCTTAATACTCTCCCGGTAAAGTGCCTGTTTGAATGAGTGTTGCCTCCGCGAAATGCCTCCCGGCACATCTCGTATACATGCCAGGTGGGGACCTGCTTTGTGATCCACGTGTGAGGGACTCTATGCATTGCTCTCTTTCCATCCCTCCTGACATAGCCTGTGCTGGTCAATGGAAATGTATAAAGATTATCCCGGTCATGCTGCATCTCAATTTTGATAGCTTCAACCAAGCCTATTACATCATAAACGCAATAAGCAAGCTCCTGATCTGATAACGGAGTCCATGGATATCTTATTTTAGAATAGTCAAATTCTGCGCCTGACAGTTTGCCATGCTCTGCTCCCATCTTTTCAGTATACTCTTTCAGTGACATGTTGGAATGCATATATGAGCATCTAAACTCAATAGTTCCCATCTTGGCATATAGGACTCGTCTTGCGTCTGTACAAAATACATCCTTTTCTCCAAAGTCCCATACGCCTCTTAAGAACTGAAATTCATATGCAAGGTTATGCACGAACACAACAAGGACTTCGTTTGGTTTCATAAGCTCCATGAGATTCTCAGCAAAATTAAGGAATTGCTCCCAGGTCCTCCCTACAACGCACACATCATCAAAAGCCCACTGCCATACATACATTATAGACTGCTCTATATCAGGCAAGCCTGTGGTCTCAATATCAAAAGCTGATATAACATCCTTGTATCTTATCTTGGAGGTAGTTCCGGGATTCCCGGCAAACCTTTTCTGACATTTTAATTTTTTAAAACTTGGAAAATCAAACTGCTCCGGGCTGATGATCTTCACTGCATAGCCTCCATATAATTATCAAGTGCAGCCTTAAGCTCCTCAGGAGACACTCTGCGCTTGCTTCTTCCTTGAATGAATGCTTTCAGCTCGTCTCCTGTAGGTGATCCGTAGGACCTTGCAAATTTATCCGCAAAATCCTGCATGAACTGTGTAAAGATATTGTAATTTTCTTTCGTTACAAAGTCATACCCATGTCTGTGCAGCGTTTCAATGGATTCCCTCCTGATAGCGTTAAGCCCTCTGATACTGGATGCTCTTGATGTAACAAACTCCTCAACGCTTGTCAGAAGTTCTGCAAGTTGTTTTTTGCTGCTGATCTGAGCTACCGGGACAAACAGATTTTTATTACGCAAATATGTTTGTGACTCAGCATACTCGCTCCTGCTCATTCTTTCAAGTCTCTTCCTTGCAATAGATCTAAGCCTTGAATACTCTTTCTTAAGCTCAGCATCTGTATATTTGGAAAAAAGGATCTCCGGGAAAAAATCATTCCTGCTGATTGCCATGGTACGATACCTCCTCAATGAGTCTGTCAAGTGCCAGGTCAACGAAATAGGAAAGGGACCTGTCATTGATCTGCGCTGCTTCTACAAGCCATTTATAATTTTCAGGCTTGATATAAAAACTTTTTACCACCTTATTTCTTGCCATCATATACCTCCATATAGCCTTGAGTTAAAGCCTGATGTATCAACTCATACACCTTATTATAGTCCTCCTCAGGATGCACTCCCGCCACAAAATCATACATTCTGCAGGCTGTCATATACAGTCCCTGTGCCTGCTTAAAGCCCTGTACAGCCATGTCTACAAGCTCATTGTATATATCTACTCCCATAATGCTCTTATCCTCCTCTTGATCTCATTATATCCGGGTTTCCATAATTCTGACCATGTAAAGCCTCTTTTCCTGACCCATTCCTTGGCATCTTTTTCAAATTCATGCATTGCACTGATGTAGTCCTGAAAATGCTCAGGACCATAATAAGAGACCTCAGCATCAGTCAGATATAGATAACAGTATTTCTTATTCTTAGCCATATATCCTCCTTAACTGTGATAAACTTCATAATGCTTTGTAATGCCAATCAATAGGTTATTTAATCCAAACTGCTCGGCTGCTTCTTTTGTTTCAAATTCATGATATTTATGATACCAACATTCAAAATCTTCATTGATTATTTCTTCTAGGATCCAGCTCATTTGTAACCTCACACATATTCTTATCTTTTATAATTCCCCATGAGCAAAAATCATTGGGATCAGTTATACGACCGTCTTGATAGCAATGTGGTTTGATTTCCAAATATTTCTCAACACATTCCATATAGTATCTACAATCTTTACACCTAACCACTTTTACTAATTCGTCTGCATCAATTATTATTTTCATAAGTCTCCTCCATCCATCTTTGCTCCACAATGTGGGCAATAGTTTGTTTTGTGTGGCATAGAGTTACCACAATCGCATTTGTAACTCCCATAAGGATTTCCAAACATAGGAGCATCAATATATTCCCATCGTCCGTGTCTAACAGGCTCGGCTTCTACTGTGGGCTGTTGATTTATGATGTCCATTTCATCACAATAACCATTGCATATTGTTTCACCACAATAGGCACAGAAGTCTTTTTTGAAATTGTCCGCATCAATTAATCTCATTCGTATGCACTTCCTCTCGCCATTGTTGATTGCTATCGAATACGCCTGTTTCGATTAAGCCGTAAAGCACTCCCAAGATTATTGCCATATCTTTCGTGATTCGTGGATTCTCGATTTGTTTATCGAGCCACTCAATCAATTTTTGTCTATCAAGTACTATCATATCCATTCAACCTCCAAAAGAATGCTCCAGGCTTTAATTATCATGCACACAGCTGCAGCTACAGATAAGTAGAATGCTGCATTAAGAATTTTGTCTTTCATATATCCTCCTATTGATATTGCTTGCTAACTACTATCCAACGCTGTCCGTCGATATAGACAGGGTCTCCGATGTTGAGTCTTGAATGATATGTATATTCTCTCAAGATCTTAGTCTCAGGATTCCTGACGATGTGACTGTATCTGTATGTTGACATTGTTTTCACCTCCTTTTACTCTTTAATAATACCCTTATAGATGGCAACTGCAGTTATCAGATCCCTTGCACTGTTTCTGTCAAGGTCAAAACCTAACGTCAAAAGGTCGCTCAAACCCTCTATAAATTCCTCAGGTTTGCTTACTAACCATATTGATACTATTTTTGTGTTTGTCATTGTTATGCCTCCTATAATATCTATTGATGGTTTAATTATACTATTAACGGTTAATAGAAACAAGTATTTTTGTTAATAAATATATTGTAGGATGTTACAAAATATGCAATTATAATTGTAGCATCACACCCGGAGACTGTTGAGGATCTCCGGGTATTTTAATGGAATAAAATGACATGGTAGATATTACCATTAGCCTACGCTAACAGAAATGGGAAAAAATGGAAGGGAGTTAGG
>JAZQEK010000050.1:0-4154 GCA_045538995.1 Acetatifactor sp.
AATTTTTTTCAGATTTAGCTCTAATACTAATGGCATTGGTCTTTCCCATCCACCAAACGAAATTGTCTTTTTATCCCACTTTACACATGTCCATGATTGTAATAAAAGTTCCTCCACTTGACTTTTTGTTAACCCATAATAAGCTACTAAACAAAAAATTACCAATCGTACTACTACTTCTGGCTTTGATGATTTGCTAAAATTGATTATTATCTTTTCAATATTCTCACGGGTTAAATAGTTGTCAATCTGTGAATTTTCTACAACTATACTTTCTCTAGTAAAGTACTCTAATACAGCTGTTCTTACATCTCTAAAGTTATTTGTAGTTATAAATCCTCTACGTTCCAATTCTCGGTACATTTCCACAATATGAGAGCATTTATTTTTTACTATGTCTATAGAAATCTTATCACTGTCCTTCTTTTTAGGTTTTATTGTTAACAAAAAACCCAGAAAATCTCGTTCTCTTATATCTGACAAAAACGTATACATACGCTGATTAGATTTTGGAATAATTATATTCGGCTCCACAACGGTACAATAATAATTAAAAAATCCAAACAAAGTAGAAAAATATACATTCCAATCTTGATATTCCTTAAATGCCTTAAACTGTGCTATTGCTTTCATAAACAGTGTTTTTTGAGAATCAAATAAATATTCCTTGGAGAAATATTTAATCGCTTCTCGCTCACTTTCTGACCTCGGTTTTAAGCTGCATACCATCACCACTTTATCTAGTAGTGCATCAACACTTCCGCTACTTTTTTCAGATACAATATCTGAATTTATCAAATAATATTTTTTCCCATTTGTCAAAATACCCCATGTAATATGTGATACATCCATGTAATTAACAATTTGCTTTATCTCCTTTTCGGTTATCTCTAAGTCTCCACGCTTAGTTTCAACATAGACACCTTCTGTACTACCCTTAATCTGCAAAAATACATCCACTTTTCCTGCATCACACGGTTCTTCATATCGATATTTTATTAACTCTTTCTTATAGCCGATATTTTCCAAAAAGGGAATTACAATAGTATTTTTTATTGTTTCCTCATTCATCGTCTTATCGTTTTCTAACTCTTTCCATTCTTGGTTTAACTCTTTGAGCCATGTCTCCATAAGCGTGCTCCTTTGACAATAAAATCATTTTATTATAGTGTAACTTGTTTTTTAATTATATTCAATACAGAATTTGAAAAAACATCACATATTTTCTTAACTAGTCTATTCAATGTAGTAAAAAATTATCTTTTCGCATTAAATCTGCAATATCTCCATTTTTCCAACTAGTCCATATAATGTATTAAAAAATGCTAAATTTCTTGATATTTACTGATACTAGCTATAATATGCCATTTTCTCACTAGTCTGGTATACGCTTAGAAAAACTCAACATTTTCCTTAAATCTGCAATAATACTCCTGTTTCAAATAACCTTCTTCTTTTCTCAACTAGTCTATCAAATGTCATAAAAAATTTTTCCACTCTTTTCTCTTCATTTTCCGGCTCTCTTTCCCCGTCATCCACTTTATAAAAAGTTTAGAAATTTATCTCTAAACTCATTCTAAAATCCCACCGATACCAATATCACACAACAAAATAAAAGGCAGTGCCCTAATACGGCAAGACAATTCCGAAGCATTACCGCTTCCGATTTGCCTTGCTTTTTTATTTCCAAAAGTAACTTTACAGACCATTACTTACTTTTTATTTGTTACCGTTTCTGTCACAGTTATTTTTCTGTAGATGCAAAAAAGATATGTTTTCAGCAGTTTTTGAAGCAAAAAACATGTTAAACAAATTAAATTATATTAGTTGCCGCTCAATCCGGTAACTTGGAAGGAGGTATTAATTACCATGGATAATTACGAAAGCAGACCGCTACTTCCCATGCCATTTCCGAAACCACTTAAGGAAATGACAAATGAGGAACTGACAAAACTACTTACCGGTAAGTTTAATTACAATGTATTAATTCCGGGACTCATTGAAGCATATCTGCGTAAGGATGAGCAGATTGCCGACCTTACCAAACAAATTGCTGAACTTAACAAGCGTGTTCTTTATCTGGAACGAAAACAGCTTCAAAAGCCCGGACGTCCTCGCCGGGAGTTCCGGGTCAATGGTAAGGAATTGGACGATGATTACTTAATGCACCTTATTGACTATGGCTATTATGACAACATTAGCAAACTGGAAAAGGACGTAGGAGCAGGCAAGAATCAGCTCCGCAACCGCTACAACAAAGCCAAAGAGAAACTGCGACTAGAAAGGAAGGTGGCAGACAATGCAGATAGTTAGACCTACTGTGCAGGAGTGGTGTATTCCGACGCAATATACTTCTTCTCCGGAAATTATCAAAAACTGCTTGCAGGAAGTCTTGGAAGATAGTATGCTAAGACCACAAGTCAGTGCTCCGGCAGATAATGAGGATATGACAAAGAAACAACGTGAAAACATCATTAAGAAGCACATGGAGCAATTTACAACTAAATATTATGAGTCAGACAGACGCTGGCACTCTTTCCTGCCGGATGCAACACATCCGCGTGGAATGAAGCCGATTGCCAAGCGTAAGTGGGAAGATTTGGAAGCCGTCATTCTCGCCTATTATGAGGAACAGGAGCAAGCCAACAAACGAAAGAAGATTACTTTGCGTACTCTGTACCCAGAGTGGTTTGCCTACAAATGGCAGGACACCAACAATTCCGGCTACATGAACCATATTGACGGCGAATGGAAGCGGTATTATGAGAATGACCCTATTGTTGACCGCCCTGTGGTGGAATTTACCACCTTGGAGCTAAAGAATTGGGCAAGGAACAAGATTATTACCGGGAAGCTGAACAAGAAGCAGTATTACAACATGGCAATCATCATCCGCCAAAGTTTGGAATACCTTGTGGAGCTTGGGGAACTGCCCTGCAACCACTTTGCGGAGTTCAAAATCAAGGCTTCTCTCTTTACTCCGGTCATCCCTAAGGAAGCACAGCAGGAAGTCTTTACCGAAGAGGAAGAAAAGAAGCTGAAAGCATTGGCAGCCGCAGAATTTGCAGAACATCCCAACCGTACCGCCGCACTTGCAGTACTGATTAACTTCTCTCTTGGTTTGCGTGTGGGCGAGCTTGTTGCCCTTAAGTGGAAAGACTTGAAAGACTCCTATCTGCATATTCGACGCATGGAGCAGAAACAGTATGAGCAGTTGGAAAACGGTAAGTGGAAGAAGCATTTAGAAGTGGTGGAGCATACCAAGTCGGACGCAGGCTACCGCACCTTGTATGTGGTATCTTCTGCCATGGAGCTTTTCGACAAGGTAAGAGAAACCAACCTGCAAAACGGTTATACTTGCGAAGCTGAGGACTATATCTTCATGTACCGGAAGCACCGCATTACTGCCAACTCTATCGACAGCCATTATGAGCGTTACTGCAAGCAGATAGGCATTGCCAAGAAAGGCAACCACAAAGCCCGGAAAACGGCTTTAACAAAGGTTGCAGACAATCCTAATATAAATCTTAAGGACGCAATGGAATTTGCCGGACACCGGGACGTAAAGACATTCATTAATCACTACTGCTTCTCCCGGTACTCTGATGAGCAGAAACGAAATGAACTTGAAAAGACTCTGAATGTTTAGTATCAATCGCACCACTCTAAACGAGTGTAAAAAAGTGTAAACATTTTGCATACATTCTGCATACACACCCAAACAAAAAAAAATAAGAGAAATACGGCATTTCTGCTGTATTTCTCTCATCAAGTTTTACTGCTGGTGGCCGGACTTGAACCGGCACGGGATCGCTCCCGAAGGATTTTAAGTCCTTTGCGTCTGCCTATTCCGCCACACCAGCGAAGTGTGTGCTATAACATCAACTCGAACATCACTTCCAACTTTTGGAGGGATGCTACGAGGGATGTATCTAAAAAAATTGAATATTGATTTAGCTGAAATCCAGTAAAATCAATGGTTTTTGACGGATTAATAAAATCCCACGTGCGGGATTTTAAGTCCCTTGCGTCTGCCTATTCCGCCACACCAGCCGACGCAATGTCTTGATAGTTTTCACTATCGAATGGGGCCTACAGGGCTCGAACCTGTGACCCTCTGCTTGTAAGGCAGATGCTCTCCCAGCTGAGCTAAG
>JAZQEK010000051.1:0-67891 GCA_045538995.1 Acetatifactor sp.
TCCCAGGTATATCCGGAACGGGCATCCTGAATGATACTGAAAGAGATATATTATTCAATTATGTTTGAAATTCTTATAAGCATAACAGTTTTGATAATGTGCTTTGTAAATTTGTTTTCGGCAGAATTCTCAATGTTACAAAGCGTGGTTATATATTACCTTGTATTCTTAATATTGGTAAACTTATTTGTTGTATTAAAGCGTATTTTTAAAGTAATAGATAATGGTATGCTAAATACTTAGGTACAAATTAGAAATATTTATATAATATGGTATAGTTATAATGTTTTAAGCCGAAATCATAAAATGGAGAGATTATATGATAGTTGCAGGCTATTCTATTCCATAAAGATAATAAGACGGCTCGTTCTCGGAGATAGTTCCGTGAACGAGCCGTCATTTTTTCTTATTCGAAAGACCTAGTAAATAATCTGCTGATACGTCGTATAGTTTGCAGAGTTTGAGTAGATGATGAATCGGTAATTCATTTGCCCCTCGTTCGTAGC
Source organism: Acetatifactor sp. (assembly GCA_045538995.1). Lineage (GTDB taxonomy): Bacteria > Bacillota > Clostridia > Lachnospirales > Lachnospiraceae > Acetatifactor. Next base: position 507 of record JAZQEK010000051.1, read on the forward strand.
GAGCGTACATGGTTTGAGATGTACTTAGATAATGAGCGACATATTCTTGGGTATAGTCGGAATCTTCTCTTAAATTTCTCATACGTTTAACATATTCCATTTTTATCACTTCCTTTATGTTAATAAAAATAGTATAGCTAGTACAAATGTTTACTATTGAATTTAGTAAATATCTGTACTAAAATTATTTTAAAAAATGGGATTAAATATTCTTTTATCAAGTGACAAAAGTAATGTGAGTTAGAGTCGAAGTATTAATATTATGATGAGAAAACTTTGAAAAAACAGGGAAAAACGAGGAGATAACTAGAGATGGCAGTTACGACTAATGCACAGCAGAAACAGGAACTTTTTAAGACAATATGGAAGATAGCTGATGATTTAAGAGGTAAAGTAGACGGTTGGGACTTTAAGGCGTATGTATTGGGTACATTGTTCTACAGATATCTTTCAGAGAATATTGCTGACCGTATTAACAAGCAGGAACGTGAAGCAGGCGATACTGAATTTGATTATGCTTTACTTACTGATGATGACGTAAATGGCGTTGAGGGATTCAGAGAAGAGCTTATTAAAGAAATAGGCTTCTTCCTGTACCCATCACAGTTATTTTGTAATGTTGTAGAAAACGCTTCTAAGGATGAAAACTTAAACATGACCTTAGAGAAAGTGTTCCGTAGTGTTGAAGAGTCAGCGAAAGGTTCTGATTCAGAGAAGTGTTTCTCTGGTTTGTTCAGCGACTTCGATGTAAATAGTAATAAACTTGGTGCTACTGTACCTAAGAGAAATGAGACACTTGTTAAACTGCTTACTTCTGTTAAGGGTATGGACTTTGGAAGCTACACTGACAATACTGTAGATTTACTTGGTGATGCGTATGAGTTCTTAATGGGTATGTATGCATCTAACGCAGGTAAGTCAGGTGGTGAATATTTTACACCGCAGGAAGTATCTACACTTCTTACAAAGTTAGCGATTATTGGTAAAGACAGAGTAAACAAGGTGTATGACCCTGCCTGTGGTTCTGGTTCACTTCTTTTGAAGTCAGCTAAGATTCTTGGTAAGGATAAGGTAGACCAAGGATATTTCGGTCAGGAATTAAATGTTACGACCTACAACTTATGCCGTATCAATATGTTCTTGCATAATATTGGCTATGATAAGTTTGATATTGCAAACGAAGATACTCTGACACAGCCAATGCATTGGGATGAAGAACCATTTGAGGTAATTGTATCTAATCCACCATATTCTACAAACTGGGTAGGTGAAGATGACGTGACTCTTATCAATGACCCTCGTTATTCACCTGCTGGTGTACTTGCACCAAAGACCAAAGCAGATATGGCGTTTATTATGCACATGATTAGTTGGCTCGCACCGAATGGCACAGCAGCTATTGTATGTTTCCCTGGTATTATGTACAGAGGTGGAGCAGAGCAAAAGATTAGAAAATATCTTGTGGATAATAATTTTATTGATGCTATTATTCAGCTTCCAAGTAACCTGTTCTTCGGTACAGGTATTGCAACCTGTATTATGGTTATGAAGAAGAATAAGGTAGACAACAATATTTTATTTATCGATGCTGATAAGGAATGTGTAAAAGATGGTAACAGCAATCGACTAACAAACGATAATATTGACAGTATTTTGAAATGTTATGTAGACAGGACAGACGTTGACTATGCTGTATCGGTTGTTTCTTATGATAAGGTTGTGGAAGAAAAGTATAACCTTAGTGTATCTACATATGTTGAGAAAGAAGATACAAGAGAAAAGATTGATATAGTTAAGCTTAATAGTGAAATTAAAGGTATTGTAGAAAATGTAAATCGTCTTAGAAGTGAGATTGATGACATTATCGCTGATTTGGAAGGCGGTGATGGTAATGAGTAAGATAGAAGAGCTTATTCAGGAGAAGTGCCTTGATGGAGTAGAATACAAAATTCTTGCAGACGTATATGAGTATAGAAGAGGTTCATTCCCACAGCCTTATACAGAACCATCTTTTTATGGTGGAGATAACGCAATGCCTTTTGTGCAGGTAGCAGATATATGTGATGAAGGTTTTAGATTGAATGAAACCACTAATCAAACTATTTCAGAAATAGCACAACCTAAAAGTGTGTTTGTACCTTCTGGAACAGTAATAGTGTCATTGCAAGGAACGATAGGTAGAGTTGCCATTACCCAATACGATGCTTACGTTGATAGAACGGTGGCAATATTTACAAAACCTAAAATGGAAGATTTGGATAGTAAATTTTTTGCTTATGTTCTGAAACAGAAATTTGATTATGCAAAACAGTTTGCACGTGGTTCGACAATTAAGACGATTACAAAAGAAGAATTTTCTCGATTTGAAATCCCAGTACCGCCTATTGAGGTTCAACAGCAAATTGTTCGTATTCTGGACAAGTTTACAGAGTTGGAGACAGAATTACAGGCTGAGTTGGATGCACGAAAGAAGCAGTATGAATATTATAGAGATAAGCTCATGGATAACGTAGAGGGTAGAAGTGGTAAACTTATTGAAATGCTTTGTCAGCCTGTTACTGACGGACCACATACGACACCGAAGCTAGTACCAGAGGGTATTCCTTTTATTTCGGCAACGGCAATTCATGAGGGAAGAATACATTTTGAAGATGCCCAAGGTTTTATTACTAAGGAATTTGATGATGAATGTGCTAAAAAGTACAAACCAAAGCGTGATGACGTTTATATGGTTAAATCGGGTTCTACAACTGGTAAAGTTGGATATGTCGATACAGACGTAGACTTTAATATATGGTCACCTTTAGCCGCAATGAGAGTGAATAGCGAAAATTCTGCAAGATATTTATTCCATTTGTTGCATACGCAGTCGGTTCAGTTTCAGGTTTCGACACGCATGAGTCATGGTTCTCAACCTAATTTAAGTATGAGAGTGTTAGAACAGTTTGACGTGATAATTCCAACTTTACAAGAGCAGACTAGGATTGTAAACATACTTGAGAAATATGATGCACTATGTAACGACAATGAAAATGGTTTGCCTGCTGAAATAGAAGCACGTCGCAAGCAATATGAATATTACAGAGATAAATTACTTACATTTGAGCGAAAGGGGGTGTAAGCCATGAAGAGTTACAACGTGGTATTGAGTACAGATGAAGCTACCGTTGTTGCAGAGTACAGTCCTGAAAAACAGAACCGTAAGCAGTACCAGTCAGAGGCAGAGTTGGAAGATGCCATGATAAAACAACTTCAAGCTCAAGGTTACGAGTATCTGGAACTACACACACCACAGGAAATGGTTGATAATCTTAGAATCTGTATGCAGGAGCTGAACGGTTACATCTTTACAGATTCGGAGTGGGACAGGTTCTTTAAGACTGTTATTGCTAACAGAGGTGATGGTATTAAGGAAAAGACTGAGAAGATTCAGAAGGACTACATACAGGCGTTTAAGACGGATGACGGTACTACTATGAATATTAAGCTCATTGAGAAACAGAATATTCATAAGAATAAATTGCAGGTCATTCACCAGTATGCTACTACTGGCAATTTTGATAACAGATATGATGTTAGTATCTTAGTAAATGGACTTCCGCTTGTACACATAGAGTTGAAACGCAGGGGCGTGCCGATTAAGGAAGCATTTAATCAGATTGACCGTTATCAAAGGGATTCCTTCTGGGCTGATGCAGGGTTATATGAGTACATACAGATATTCGTAATTAGTAATGGTACATTTACTAAGTATTACTCCAACAGCACACGATTTAATGTGGTAGAAGAATACAATGGCAAGCGTAAAGCGAAGAAAACTGGTAGTAGCTCTTTTGAATTTACAAGTTATTGGGCTGATGCGAAGAATAAGGTCATCATTGACCTTGTAGATTTCACAAAGACCTTTTTGGCGAAGCACGCCATATTAAAAGTATTAACACAGTTTTGTGTGTTCACTAGTAACAAGATGCTCATGGTTATGAGACCGTATCAGATTGCAGCTACAGAAGCGATTGTAAATCAGATTCAGATAGCAGAGAATTATAAATTATGGGGCAAAATAAAAGCAGGTGGTTACATTTGGCATACTACAGGTTCAGGTAAGACACTGACCTCTTTTAAGACTGCTCAGATTGTAAGCGAACTTTCCTTTGTAGATAAGGTTATGTTTGTAGTAGATAGGCAGGATTTGGACTATCAGACCATGCGTGAGTATGACCGATTTGAGAAGGGTGCGGCTAATGGTAGTAAGAATACTGAGAAATTGAAGAAGAATCTGGATGACGATACTAAGAAAATTGTTGTTACGACAATTCAGAAGTTGGATTCATTCATTAAGAAGTATGATGACCATGCTATCTTCGGTAAGAAATGTATTCTTATATTTGACGAGTGCCACCGTTCCCAGTTCGGTTCAATGCACCTACTGATTACAAAGAAATTCAAGAAGTATGCATTGTTTGGATTTACTGGTACACCTATCTTCACAGCTAATGCCAATACATCAGGCGGTGGTAGAATAAGTGATGCTTCACAGGCGTTTACCAAGAAAGAGAGTAAATTTCATCTAAAGACCACAGAACAAGCCTTTGGACGTAAACTTCACACATACACAGTTGTTCATGCTATCAATGACAAGAACGTGTTACCGTTCAAGGTGGATTACGTTAATACCGTCAAAGACAATATGGGTGATGATTCCTTAATCGAAGCCATTGACGATGAAAAGATTCTGCTGTCAGAAACACGAGTTTCTAATGTTGTACGCTACATCTTAGAGCATTATAACCAGAAAACCATGAAAGCAGGTCAGGTATTTAATTACAGTACTGTCACCAATGTTGTAGATTATGTTGCTAACTTTGGTAAGACGGATGATAAGGGCGAAGCACTGGTAGAAGAAGTCAGGGTAGAGATGAAACGCCAAGGTTTTAATTCTATATTTGCTGTATCAAGTATTAGTGCTGCCAAGGTATATTACGAGGAGTTTAAGAAGCAGATTAAGGCGAATCCGAAATACAAAGGCTTCAAGATTGCAACTATCTATAGCTATGGTGTAAGTGAAGATGACATCAGTACTGATTACCTGATGGACGAGGATTCTGACAGTACCGATGCTTTGAGTGTGGATGACAGAGCATTTTTAGCGAATGCCATTGACGAGTATAACAAAACCTTTGGTACACAGTATGATACAAGCGGTACGCTGTTCCCGAACTACTACAAGGACCTTAGCATGAGAGTGAAGAATGGTGAAATCGACATCCTGATAGTGGTAAATATGTTCCTGACAGGCTTTGATGCCACGGGGCTTAATTCATTATGGGTAGATAAGAATTTGAAACAGCATGGTTTAATACAGGCATTTAGTAGAACAAACCGTATCTTAAACGCCGTAAAAGCCTATGGTAACATTGTGTGTTTTCGAGACCTTAGAAAGCAGGTGGATGATGCAATCGCTCTGTTTGGTGATGATGAAGCCAAGGGAATTGTTATTTTAAAGAGCTTTAACGATTATTACAACGATTACAGCGATACCGATAAGAACGGTAAGTCACAGCACCATGCAGGTTATAAGGAGCTTGTGGAGAGATTGTATGCTGAATATCCATTACCTATAGATATTATGGGTGAAGAGAAGAAGAAACAGTTTATTAAGCTCTTCGGTGCAATCTTACGTTTGCTCAATATCTTAAGGAGCTTTGACGAATTTGCAGGTAAGGAAATCTTTACAGAAGCTGATTTGCAGGATTACTTGTCCTATTACGGTGTGCTATATGATGAGTTCAAGGTCGTAGTTACTAAGGATGATGTTAGTGCAGATATTGTGTTTGAAATGGAACTTGTAAAACAAATCGTGGTAAACATAGACTATATCCTGAACCTGATTAAGCAGTACCACGATAAGCATATCTTGGATAAAGAGATACCTGCTGACATTACCAGAGCCATTTCTTCTAACCCTGAGTTGAAACCTAAGAAAGAGCTTATTGAAAGATTTATTACGAGTTTAAATGCTGAATCTGATGTTATGACTGACTGGGTGAAATTCAAGGCTGAGCAGAAAGAGAAAGAATTAACACAGTTAATCGTTGATGAAAAACTTAAAGAAGAACCTGCCAGAGCGTTGGTAGAAAAGATATTTAGAATCGGTGAGTGTGAGCCAAGTGATGCCGCAATCGCTGAAATCCTACCACCTATATCAAGATTTAAAGCAGGTCTGTTAGCTGAAACGAAGATGCGTGTTACTGAGAAGTTAAAAGATTTCTTTGTCAGGTATTTTGATTAGATTACACGAATTTATTTGAGAAAGAGGTAATTTACAAAGTGATTTATCCCCTTTTCGGCTGGATTAAGTGCCGAGAAGGGGATAAATCACTTTGTTGTTATATATTTGTTCATTAGTGTCCGTTTACTTTTGATTATTTAATATTTCAGCAGAGGGTCTACCTCTACCTCAAACGGCAACAACTTCAAAATATCGTTCTCCATATCCACGCCCGGGTATACTTCGATGAGGCGAAGTCCTTTTTCGCCCAGTTCGAATACGCAACGTTCGGTGACGTATAGGATTTTCTGTTTGTTGGCACGAGCACGTTTGGCGGAAAAGCTGATGCTGGTAACCTTATCTACAAACTTGGGAAGAGAGCCATTGTTCTTAATGGTAATCTTACCATCGTTTTCATCCACATCCAGCCCCTTGGTGTTAAAGGTTAAGCAGAAGACTACCGTACGGGTTTTCGCAGTGATATTGGCGAAGCCGCCGATACCTGCGAAGGCACCGGGACCGCGGTGTGCGTTTACATTGCCGTGCTTGTCTACCTCGATACCACCCATGAAGCAGATGTCCAGACCGCCATTGTTGTACAGGTCGAACTGGTTGGCCATATCATACATGGAATCTGCACCGATGACGGCACCGAATACCTTGCCGGAAGCCGGGAAACCGCCCACACCGCCGGATTCTACGGTTAAGGTCACTTTATCTAAGATGCCGCTTTCACGGGCATATTTGGTAACGGTTTCGGGAATACCTACACCGATGTTTACGATATCGTCTTCCTTCAGCTCCATGGCAGCACGTTTGCCGATGATGTTTCCCGGTATATTGACAACATTCTTTGTAGAAGTTCTGGTTTCTAACATTTCGCTCCAATCCAACCACTGGGAATAGGGGATTTCGAAGCTACCGGTCAGTGATTCGAATGCAGCATGACGAGGCTGGGGTTCCACCATCACGATAGCATCCACCAGACAGCCCGGAATGATAGTATTACGAGGTCTGGAGGGGGTATTTACGATACGGTCTACCTGAACGATTACCTTACCACCATTGGCTTTGGTTGCCTGGCAAATTGACAGGGCATCTCCGGACATATACATATCATCAAAGGTGATATTGCCCTTATGGTCAGCAGCAGTTCCCTTGATGAGTGCCACATTGAATTTAGGTAGCTTGTAGTATAAGAAGTCTTCCCCATCTACCTCAACACGCTTCACAAGAGAAGCATCATGGGAAATACTGTTGATACCCGGTCCGTCAATCAGGGGGTCAACGAAGATATCGAGACCAACCTTGGACAGAGCACCGGGGATACCGCCGGCTTGTGCACGGATAGCATGGGAAATGCAACCCAGAGGCAGGTTATAAGCCTCGAAGCGGTTCTCCAGAACCAGTCTCTTGGTACTGAACATGGCACCGAAGTGGCCGCAGATAATCTTGTCCACAGCACCTTCTTTTATGTATTGCTCGGCATTTCTTTCTTCATCCCAGATGCCGAAACCGGCACTGGAAACCATGGTCAAATGCTTGGGAGAACCGGTTGCTTTGTATTTGCGGTAAATGGCTTCGTGGAGTTCCACAGGATTCTCAATTCCCAGAAAAGAATTTAAACAAATCACATCACCGTCTTTTATCAGATTGATTGCTTCATCAGAAGTCATAATTTTAAACATTGTATTGCCTCTTTCTCTTAGGTTTTTTCACAATAGATATACCATAACATTATCAGTCTTTTTTTGCAATAAATTTTAAGAAATACGTTTTAATTATGTCAAAAGAATTTGTATTGTGGTATAATGGAATTATTATAATTATCAAATGAAAAGGAGCAATGAATATGGACAAGAAAACGAAAAGAAAATTTTCAATTAAGACTAAGCTGTTACTTATGGTATTGCTGCCTTCAGTTATTTTAAGTGTTACCTTGACATTTCTGGCAGCAAAAAATATTCGTAGCGGTATGCAGGAGGAGGCTATTCATGGCTTGAAGGCCATTGCTTTTTCCTTGGAGGAGATTTATGCGTTGGCTGATCCCGGTAAATATACAATGGATAATATGGGCGGCGTAACTAAGGGGAAACTGTCGGTTAGTGGTAATTATGCAATTGTTGATGAAATGAAAACATTTACAGGATATGATTTTACTATTTTTTATGGTGATACTCGTGTGGCTACTTCTTTAAAAGATGTAAGTACAGGTAATCGACTGGTAGGTACGAAGGCTTCCGAGAAAGTTATTCAAACAGTATTAAATAATGGGGAAGAATATTCAGATACGAATGTTGTTATTAATAGTTTACCTTATTATGGTTATTATGTACCGATTGAGCAGGATGGCAAGGTGATCGGTATGGCTTTTGCAGGATTGCCACAGGAGGAGGCTGATGCTTTTATCCAGCAAAAGGTAACGATGATTATAGGAATTTCCGTTGCCGTATTAGTGATTATTTCCGTAATCGGATTGTCATTTGCATTAAGTATGGGCAATGCCATTACCGGTGCAGAAAAAGTAATTACTGAGGTGGGAACCGGTAATTTGAAGGTGATTGTTAGTGAGAAGGCGAAGAAGCGTAATGATGAAATCGGGGCTATGACTCGTGAACTGGAGGCACTGGTTGCCAAGTTGCTGGAGGTAATTGGCAATGTGAAGCAGTCTTCTAAGGTGCTTTATGATTCCGGAACTACTTTGGAAGAAATGGCGGTTCAGAGCAATAATGCTACAGCCGAAATCGGTCATGCAGTAGAGGATATCAGTCGTGGTGCTATGACACAGGCAGAAGAAACAGAGACTGCATCTGCAAATATTGTTCAGATGGGTGACATTATTACAGAGATTGTTGCAAGCGTAGATACATTAGGTCAGGCATCTTTGAATATGAAGAAGGCCAGTGATGAGTCTGAGGTTATTATTGGTGAGTTGAGTCAGTCTAATGACAGAACAACAGAGGCAATTGAGAAGATAGGACAGCAGGTGCATACAACTAATGATTCTGTACAGGAAATTCGTCAGGCCATTGAATTGATTACCAATATTGCGGCAGAGACTAATTTGCTGTCATTGAATGCGAGTATAGAGGCTGCCAGAGCCGGTGAGCATGGAAGAGGATTTGCAGTAGTTGCCTCTCAGATACAGAAACTGGCAGAGGAGTCTAATAGTTCAGCAAGAGAAATCGGACGTATCATCGAACAGTTGTTAAAGGATTCTGAACAGACTGTTATGGTTATGGATGAGGTAAATGTGATTATTAATCATCAGCGTAAGAAGCTGGAAGAAACCAAGTCAAAATTTGTTTTATTAGCAGATGGAGTTGCTTCTACAACCAATGAAGCAAAGGTTATCGAAAGGCAGACTACGGATTGTGATGCGGCCAGAGGAAAAATTATGGATGTTATCCAGAATCTTTCAGCTATTTCTGAGGAAAATGCAGCAAGTACTCAAGAAACCAATGCTTCTACAGAGGAGTTAGGTGCAACATTAGAGATGTTAACAGAGGCTGCAAAAGAATTATTGGTTCTTTCAGCAGAATTGGAAAAGAGTATGGAGTTCTTTCAAGTATAATAACATTGAAGAATGAATAGATAAGCAAAGAATATTATATCAGAGGTTTATTATGGGGGAAAAGAAGATGTTTTGCAAAAATCCGATTATCACGTCTATTTACACAGCGGATCCGGCACCTATGGTTTATGGAGATACTTTGTACCTCTATACCACACATGATGAGGATCAGTTGGTCAATGATTTTTATACAATGGTGGACTGGCGTTGTTATTCCACCAAGGATATGGTGAATTGGACAGACCATGGAAAGATTTTTTCACTGGATGATATCAGCTGGGCGGATGATAGAGCTTGGGCACCACAGGCCATAGAACGCAATGGTAAGTTTTATCTCTATTGTCCGGTACATAAGGAAAATGGCGGAATGGCGATTGCGGTAGGTGTATCAGACAGCCCCACAGGACCTTTTAAGGATTTGGGGTATCCGCTTGTGGATGAGGGGGATTGGAACGATATTGATCCCACGGTTTTCATAGATGATGACGGGCAGGCATATCTTTATTTCGGTAATCCGGAGTTACGTTATGTTTTGTTAAATGAGGATATGATTTCTTATGATGAAACAGTCGGTGTGGTAAAGATCCCTATGATAGAGGATTCTTTTGCAAAGGGAAGTCATATGACAGGAACATCCTATGCGGAAGGTCCTTGGTTCTACAAGAGAAATGGTATTTATTATATGGTTTATGCAGCTTTTGGTGTAGATAAGAAGGATGAGCATCTGGCGTATTCTACCTCTACATCACCTACAGGACCTTGGGTTTATGGCGGAGTTCTGATGACGGAAAAGGGTGGAACCTTTACCAATCATCCGGGAATTGCAGATTTTAAGGGACATTCCTATTTGTTTTATCACACCGGGGAGCTGCCGGGAGGCAGTCTGTTCCATCGCAGCGTCTGTGTGGCAGAGTTTCATTATAATGAGGACGGCTCCATTGATACCATTGCGAAATGTGATGGAGTGCATGGGATTTCATAATATAAGTGAGATATTGAAATGCTCTTCAGGGACGAAAGTTTTTGAGGGGCATTTTGTGTTTGAAAGAATATTTAAAAAATGTGTTGTCAATAGGAGTAAGTATTGTTATAATGATAATACGTATCAATGATGATACATGTTAATGATGATGGTTTCGGAGGGATGATATGGATTTTTTAGTAAGTTCAGGAGATTTGTCAATATTAGTTGAGCAAAAGAAACGAGAAACCAAGGAGAATATTATAGATCAATATATAGCGCTTAGAAAGAAAAAGGGCTTTTCACAAGAGCAAGTGGCAGAAATGACAGGAATTGCCAGAACAAATATTGTGCGTATAGAGAGTAAGGCGAATGTTCCGACTATTGAAGTGTTGTTAAAGCTTGCAACAGCTTTGGATGTACAGCTGGAGATACGATTTGTGGAAAAGTAGGTGGTAATGGTAAGAATTGATATTAACGATAAAGGACAAAAAGTTGTAATAATAGATGAAATTATTTTTAGCTGCAAACGAAATATTAATTGGGGTGGTGTAGAACAATTTCTCAAACAATATGTGGGTAAAGGGTACAGTATCTCTGAAACCGATGATGTTATTTATATTGGCTCAGAATTTCCAGATGAATATGCTAATAGTAAATATAGTCATAAAATATATGGAACAATAGGTAAGGCTAAAGCAAATGCTTCACAAGCTATTCCGGAGTTGATAGAGATTGCTACTAATATATCATATCAAGAGAATATGGATGAAAGACATAACATCAATGCAAAATATGGATGGTATAGATGTACTATAAGATTTTCTCTACCAATTTGTAATGATAAAGGAACAATTATAGGAAGAAATAGTTATCAAGGTCGCATGATTATCAGGCATGATAGTAATGGAAAGAAATATCTATATGACATTGTGGATATAAAAAAAGAAACGTAGTACGCCGCTTGAGCTAATGCTGTACGGGAAAAACCACATCTCTTTGTGTTAAGGATAATACATAATATTTGTGTTGTCAAGAAGAGATTCATGCAATTTTAACTAATTTTAACTAAAAACTCTAATCTATCCAATCTCAAATAGCCATAATCAAAACTGAGCAATATCTGCGAATGGAATGCTGAAAATTGATTAGAATTCTAATTCGTAATATGTTATCGTTCCTATAGAATAAAATGAATGAAAGTATCATATAGGGAGATTACACAGGATGAATACACCGGATAACCCCAAAAAAATAGCTAGTAAGGAATATACATTTGATGCATTTTCGAATGGTCAGGTACTGTTGGGAAAGAAAAAGGGGCATCTCCCGGCTATGGGCTGGAATAGCTGGAATGCTTTCGGTAGTGGAAATACTGCACAATTGACCAGAGCTATGGCGGACAAAATCGTAGAGCTGGGCTTGCGGGAGTTGGGATATCAGTATGTAGTGCTGGATGACGGTTGCTATAAGCCGGAGCGTGTGGAAGGAAAGCTTTCCAATGAAACCAAGAAGTTTCCGGAGGGTTTTAAGGCATTGGCTGATTATATCCACGAAAAAGGCTTGAAATTCGGAATGTACAATGATATCGGAACGAATTTGTGTGCAGGAGCAGCGGTAGGCACCTGCGGACATGAGGAGGTAGATGCCCGGTCCTATATAGAGTGGGGCGTGGATTTTCTGAAGGTGGATAATTGTTATTATCTCTGGGACAATGCCACTTTTTCTGCAGGTACCAATGCCAAATATGTGTATGCACCGAATATAAAAGCGATTCGTATAGAAGGGCAAGGGTATGCCAAGACTTTTTCTGCTGTTTCAGAAGGTGTGTTAACCGGTCAAGGCTGCTATCAGAAGGAAGATTATATCACTAATATCGGAACCTTTGATGGTACTAATGTGGGAGTAACCCCCATAGGAGTGCGTAGCGGAGAGCTACAGTTTGCAGTGGAGGTGCCGGATGATGGTGATTATAAGCTGTTTGTTACCTATGCAACCGGAAAAGAAGTGGGCGTAGGTTGCTGGCTTCAGGTAGCAGTGAATGATGATTTGACATTTGACGATTTACTGCCGGCTACTGAAACAGTTACTGCCTTTGTGGAAAGTGAAGGTAGTGCAGTTTCTCTGAAGAAGGGAAAGAATAGCATTCGTATCATGAACCACAGAAGACAGGAAAATACGTTAGATTCCTATGCAACCTTGTTGGAAGGCCTGAACAAAGCTAAGCCGGATCATGATGTGATATTTTCTATTTGTGAATGGGGAAAGACCCAGCCACAGAACTGGGGCTATAAGGTGGGCGATTCCTGGAGAATATTAAATGACATTACTTTCTGTGTAGGTTCCGATGGAGATCCGGGAAGAGGTGCATGGTCTGATAATGGTACGCCCAGTGTCACATCCCAGTATAATAAAGCTGTCATTATGGATGAGTTCGCAGGATTGGAGAAGGGGTGGAATGACCCGGACATGATGATGATTGGCATGAACGGGCTGGATGATACTATGTGTAGAACGCATATGGCAATGTGGTGTATGATGAATGCTCCTTTGATGCTGGGGTTAGATTTGCGTCGAGTGGAAAAGGGTGACGCACTTTGGAGGATTATTGCCAATCAGGAGTTGATTGCCTTGAATCAGGATCCTTTGGGAATACAGGCAAAGCGTATCTTTACTACCATAGAAACAGATTCTCCGGATACGGATTATATTACTAACAACAATCGCTGCGATGTTTTGGCGAAGCCACTGGCGGACGGCAGTGTGGCGATTAGCTTTATCAATATCAGTGAGAAAGCATGGGAATCCAATGTTTGTGTAGATGTGGGTTTGATTGCAGAAAAGCTGGGAGCGAAATGGCAGAATAGCGACAGCTTCCGAAAGTCAGGAAGATATCAGGTAAAAGATTTGTGGAGTGGAGAGGTGTTTGAAAATACCTCGGGATGCTTTGAGGTGCCGTATTTGAAGGCTTGTGATAATGTTACCCTTCGAGTAAGTGCCATAAGTGATGAGAAGAATGTGTAAGAGGTTGGTTACGGTAGTGGGTGAGACTATGAAACCGGAACGGAATACGATAAGTGTAGAGAAATTTGTGCAAGGGCTTTTGCAACAGGATAAGGATGGGATGGCGTACGGTTATGAAGCCGGTTGGTTGGAGGAGCAGGATGTAATCAACAGAAAACTACCTTTGGTACGAAAGCAGGCAGCACGCATAGTTTATGAGTTTTTACGAAAAGAGCGTAAGGAAGCGGATGCCGAAGCAGTCAGTATGGCAGGGAAATTGCAGGATTTGTATGATTGTCGTGTTTGTGTAAGACATGTGATGCAGGTGTATGCAAAGGGGATTATGGATGGTTTTATCAATTCACAAGGCAGATATGTATTTGGAATGGAGGAGTTTGTTTCAGAACCGGAAATGGAGCAGATACTGAAGCGTTTGTTTCATGCGCAACTCCGTATCAAAAGAGCCATATCTGCTCAGAATGCTACTTGTGCAAAGGAATTGACCTTCGAAGAGGCTGTGGAGTTGTTGCAAGCAAATGGGGAATGGATATTGGTAGATGTTCGTTCGGAAAAAGTTTTTGCAGAAGGACATATGAATAAAGCGATTTCGATACCGTTATTTTCCATACTGAAAAATCCATACATGGTAAGTGAGAGGCGTGACATAGAGGTACTTCTTTATTGTGAGGAAGGTTATCAGAGTGCTATGGCTGCCAATTGTCTCACAGAATCCGGCTATGAAAAGGTATTTTACTTTGCCTTGGGTGAAAATAGGTAAGGGACTATTTGCCAGTCTGGACATCATTTGGTATAATAGAGAAGATTTATGAATGCATGTGTATTCAGAATGAGAAAGAGGCGTAATAGCCTTAGGAGGATATGATTATGTATTATGTACCGGATGGAACCAAGGTTTGTGGATATTATGAATGTGAAAATTGTAAGAACCGCTTTTTATCTTTAAAGATTGTGCCACGTATGGTTTGTTCCTATTGCGGAGAAGAAGCTGATATGGAGCTGGGACCGGATGATGAGATGCCGGAAGTGGCAGAGGATGTGAAGCTGATTAAGGTAATAGAGAATGAGGAAGAGGTGGAGATGATGGATGCTTTACTCAGTCTGGCGATTACCGGTGGTAATTATGATTGGCTCTAATGATTATATGAGAATATGTTTGAACAAATGTAAAATAAAAAGCTGATAATTCGTGAAAAAAGCAAGAAAAAAATGAAAATATAGTGCAAATTTCCTAATTTTCTGATATAATATAGTTACGATATAAGTAGTAATACAGAAGGTGAGGGATGGTAATGACATATGAAGAATTAGTGGAGCGTGTGAGAACTGCAACGAAGAATGCACGGGTGAGCAAAACAGTTGGGCATGTGGCATTCCAATTCAATGTGGAAGGAGAAGCAGAGGGGGCCTTTTATGTGGAGATTTCCGGTGGAAAAATCCATGTGGAGCCTTATGAATATTATGATAGAGATATTATAATTGTGACCACTGCAGATACCATTGTACAAATGTTAGAAGGGAAATTACCTGTGAGAGTGGCTTATTCCAATGGTTTGCTCCGTGCTTACGGAGAGCATGAGCTGTTGGCGGTATTGCCTTTTGGCGGCAAGTAAATGGATTGGTAAGATAGTCCGAACAGAAGAATACATAGCAGAGAATAACAGAGAAACAGGAAAGGTCTATGAGGTCCCCGGCTCCAGTGTGAGCCGGGGATTTGTGTTTATTCAGGTGTATAGGTTTGGGTAGGGAAATGAAAGGCATGAAGGAGAGAATGAACGGAATGGGGACGTTCTATATGGGCATCTGTTACGGAGTCTATGATTATTTTATCCTTTTGCGGGTCGAATGCACCATCAAAGAAGGCGTCGGCAATGGTGTTCTGTGCCAGTGCTCGAATCAGGTTCATAGGACGTCGAATGCCTAAGCCACTGAAGGAAATTTCCATGAATTCCTCAAGAGCATTTTCAGAAAGTTCGATTTCGATACCTTGCTCTTTGGAGATTTCTATAGTCTTGGAGTGTAACAGCTTTTTCATGGCTTCCTCAGATAGTCTGCGAAAGTTAACAATTTGTTCCATACGTCCGGCTAATTCTTCTAACATACCACATTCTATCAAATCTTCAATAGTCAAGTCATCATAGATGTCACAAGCTGCTTGAGGAGTTTTGGTAGTGCTGCGGTTTTCAGAGGTAGATTTTTGCATGGAACCTTCCTCTTGTGATATGTCAAATCCGGCAGTGAAACCTATGGGACGATGTTTGGCTACTGAATTCCCCGAGGAACCATAGTAATCTGTAAGCGTATCTTCGTCAGTTTCCTTTTCTTTCTTGTTGCGAATATCCTGAAAGGCCCCCATTAATACAAACATAGTCAGATTCGAATCAAAGGGATGACTGTCTCCATCCACCTCTACTTTCATTTCACGTCCTTCGATAAGGGTGAGGAGATTGGATTGTATAGCAGCATTGATATTGACATGTTTGCCGTCATAGCTGGGCATACATTTCTTGTCGGCTTCATCCAGAAAACAGATGCCCACTCCCTTAGAGGATGGATATTTCTGTAAGATAGCTTGCGGTATGGTACTGATATTATCCCCCTTAAAGCCGGTTTCGGTAATTTGACTCAAATCAATCTGTACTACAGGTATGGGGACATTATACATTTTAAATAGGTCACGGATGGCACGAAAAAATTCGGTTTTACCGGAACCGCTGGGAGCAGTCAGAACCCAGCTGGGAGCTGTAAATTCTGTTCCGGATAATACATTTGCCATGTATTTGTAAACCTGATACACAGCAATTTTTAACTGTGTTCCCTGACCTTGTACTCTGTTTTCACAGTATTGAAGCATTGTCTGAGGGGTAAGCTTTTCCAGCATTTTTTGACGGTAACGCAGAGGATTGTTGCTGATATATTGTTCTTCTATTTCAGAATAGGTGAGGCTAATAGTAATATTGTGTTTCCAGTCAAAGCAGGTACGATGTAAGGATCTGTTCAGCAAATTACTGATACCGATAACCTGCTCCTTTTGGTTACAAGCCAGAGTTACCCTTTGACGTCCGGTAAATTGTTCAAAGTGTTCTATAATGCTCTGAAAGTCCTTGTATTTGTCGCAAAAGTCAAACTTATGCAGATAGTTTTTGGGGGAGAAGAGCAGTATTACATCTTCCTGCTTTTTTTCTAACAGGTATCGGTAGGTATCCAGATTTAAAAACATTTGTTGTGTAAATTCAGTTGTAGAAAGGATGGCATCTACAATTAGTCGGTTGTTTATGTGTTTTATTTCATAAATATTGTTTTCCAATTCCTGATAGGAAGCTCTATTCAGAATGAGTTTGCCTTCGCCGCCTTCCATCACATAGGAAATATATGGTGGAGCAGGACTCGCTTCTTTGGCACATTTGACACAAAGGCATATGGGGGCGTAATCATCATTGGTACGCATTATTTCATCACCGCCCAGAAAAGGCTTGTGACATTTTTTGCATTTGTTCTTTTCGAAATGTATCTTTGTAGGTATCATAAAAATTCCTCCATCCATATATGATGCTTTGATTATAGCATTTGGATGGAGGATGTCTATGGAGGTGTCGGTATTTGGTATTAATACCGAAAATAGTCATGGTAGGTCTGATAATTACCGAATTCCAAGCGGGTCCAAAGAGCCATTTCCTGATAGCGGTATTCCAAGTCCTGCCCATTGTGTTGGTAGATCATGAAAAGCATGGTTACATACCATTCAAAAGGAGACATGGTAAGCTTGAATTTTATTTCCTCCACCATTTCAGAAGGGCTGGTTAATAAAAAGTTGTAACGGTGGAGACAGGTTTCCTCGATTTTACGAATGAGCAGGTTACGGTCGGGTGCATCAACAGGGTAGCATTCTCCTTTGGAGAGCTTGGTAAAATCCGTGGATACAGCAAGACGATACTCCGTAATCAGGTTATAAAAATCCAGTTCAGAATGGTTCCCGGGAAAACCCAAGAAGGATTTCGCTTCCAATTCTTCCAAAACAGTATCTTCCATTCTGTCGGTAAGTCTTCGAAATAGACGAATACCGTCGGAAAGATAGGAGAAGCGGAAGGTATAGTCAGTCAAAAGCTCCAGTGAGTCATCATAAAATAAGGAAAAGTGCTCCAGCACAAAATCCAACAAATCCTTCGGAAGCGTGAGAAGATAATCAACCAGTTCGTTATGAGCTTCTTCCCCATAGGAAATTTCTTCGTCTAAGGTGAGCTCGGCAAATTTACCATTGTCTCCATGAAGTAAATAGTCCAGTCTGACAGCAGTACCGAAGTGTGGACCGGAAATATATTTGCCGGATTTGGACAGGCTGAGTTCATAAAATACCTGTAGAATAGCCTGTTGTGTTTGCGGGTCCGGTTTTTCCCCATCCATGCAGGTGTAGAGGCTGATATTTTTTTGATGTTTCCCGATACGTTCAGCCAGCTGAGCTTGGGTGATTTCTCCTTTAAATTCTGCTAAAAGAGAGGAGAGCAGCTTGGCAAAATGGTTGGCGGGCATGTGCCGGTAGCCGTTATATACAGATTTACTATCCAGATAAGCTTCGATTTTTTCACGCATGACCGGATCCGGAAGGGTTTCCCCATTGACATAGCGGCTGACAGTCTTTTGTTTACGGTCTATGACCTGTGCCAGTTCTTCCTGGGTAATATGTAATTCCTTCAATTTTCTAAAAAGGTATTCGGAATAGCTCTTTTTGGTAAGGGGCTTGTATTCTGTTTTTTGCATAATAATTCCACCTTTGCACGATATTTCTATTTTGATAATAGCATGGGGAAAAAGGGTTGGCAAGATTATCAGGGAATAGAAGTATTATTCTGATTTTAGTCAAAAAATTGTATAAACTTTTTTACAAATAAAGGAAATGGTGGTATAATGTATAACAGAAACAACTATCAAGGGGGTTACAGCTATGGAACAGCAGATTTTTACCAACGAAGTGATTTTGTCATGGCTTCAGTATTATGCAAAGAATACCACATTGGATTTGGAGCATGTAAAGATTATTGATATTACGAAGAAGAATAAGAATATTATTCCTACCGTAGAGGCACACAAGACTACCATGGTGTTTACCAATGCGGGTATTGATGATATTTTCTATCGTTTGTGGAGTGCAGGCTTGGGTGAGTGTGAGGTTTGGTACAATGAAGGCTCTGATCCATCCGGTGCAATTTATAATCAAAAGGTAAAGGATATGATCGACAGAGGCATCAATGCCTCAGCAGGTATGCTGATACTGAATCCCAATGCCAGAAATACGGCAAAAATCGGTCTGAGCAATGAAATGTTCCAGCGTGGTTCTATTCAGTATGTGGGTAGTGAAATTCGTGCTATTATTTTGAATAAGATGATGGTAGCACCGCAGGATGATATTTGTGTTATCGGCGGAGCCAGTATTGCTATTGAAACAGCTCTGATGGCACCGGAGGGTTCCGTGATTGCAGTAGAGTACAGTCATCGTGACCGTGCTACATTGGAGGATAATCTGGTACATTTTGACTTACATAATGTAAAGGTAATCGATCATATTGATGCAGAGAGCATGAAGGATTGCCCGATACCTTCTCTGGTATTTATGGTGGCATCAGCCAGTACGGAACAGGAGCTGGCATATCTGACCGGTATCAATCCGAATATCAATGTAGTGATTTATACCTTGGATTTCAAGGTGGCTGCAGGTATTTCCAATACGTTACAGGAATTAGGATTGGCAGATATTGATACGATACAGGTATCGGTTTCAAAGCTGGGTAGCAACAATACCTTTAAGCAGGAGCCGGCACCTTGGATTATTACAGCTAAGACCAGAGTGAATGGCTAGTATAAAAATTGCCCTTCCTTCAGAAGCAAAGTTCTGAGGGAAGGGCATTATTTTTTATAATACTTTGGATAAAAATTCTTTTAAGCGAGGGTTTTTCGGGTTTTCAAAGAACTCCTGTGGCGGAGCACTTTCCAAAATCAGACCGTCATCGATGAAGAGTACCTTGTTGGCAACTTCCTTTGCAAAGCCCATTTCGTGAGTAACGATAATCATGGTCATGCCTTCTTTTGCCAAAGATTTCATCAGGTCTAATACTTCACCAACCATTTCCGGGTCCAGAGCACTGGTAGGTTCATCGAAAAGGATAACTTCCGGGTTCATGGCGAGAGAGCGTACAATCGCTACACGCTGTTTCTGACCACCGGAAAGGGTAGAAGGGTAAACATCAGCCTTGTCTTCCAGTCCGATACGTTTCAAAAGGCTCAGAGCATGATCGTAAGCTTCCTTCTTAATCTCAGCCTTGGTAGTAGTGATGGGAAGAAGTTCCTTTTTCTTGTCGCCGCTACGGAAGAGATTGGTAAACTTAGTCAGGCGATTGTATTTGTGTGCTTTGCGCAAGTCCTGACAACGAATGAGTACCGGTGCCAGCATAATGTTTTGGATAACCGTCTTGTTATTGAAAAGGTTGAAGTGCTGGAATACCATGCCCATCTTGCGACGATGAACATTGATGTCAACCTTAAAGTCTGCAATATCCACACCATTGAAAATAATCTGACCGCCGGTGGGGTCTTCCATACAGTTTAAGCATCTCAAAAAGGTACTTTTGCCGGAACCGGAGGGACCGATAACACAAATAATGTCACCCTTTTCAATGGTAACACTGATACCGTTTAATACCTGATTGTCACCGAATTTTTTCTCAAGATTAATTACGTCTATCACTTTTCCTCAGGCTCCTTTCCATTATTTTAATTCCGGCACTGATAATCAATACCATTACAATATAAATCATAGCCATTACCAGATACGGAACCATGAATTCATAGCTGTTGCTTCCGATATAGTTGAATGCTACATAAAGGTCTGCAGCACCAACGAAGCTTACCACGGATGTTTCCTTAATCAGGGCGATAAATTCATTTCCCAGTGTAGGGAGAATGTTCTTCACGGCCTGGGGAATAACGATTTTCATCATAGTAGTACCAAAGCTTAAGCCCATAGCACGTCCGGCTTCCATCTGGCCCCCATCCACGGATAGAATACCGCTTCGCATGGTTTCGGAGATATAGGCACCGGAGTTTAGTCCGAAGACCAATATAGAAACTTGTACACCGGTCAGCTTCAAACCAATCAGGGGAAGCAGTACATAATAAAATACCAATAGCTGAACCACAATAGGGGTACCGCGGAACAGTCCCACATAAAAGCTGCAGAAACCATTTAAAATTTTAGGCAACAGCTTATACTTGGGGATTACTCTTACGGTAGCAATCAGGGTACCGATTAAGATACCGATAACCAAACCTAAAACGGCAATCAGAAGGGTGTTTTTCAACCCTTCTATTACCTTCACATAGCCATTTTGTTCAATAAAGATTTCAATAAATTTGTTTACCTTCTGGTCAAAATTTCCCATGAAAACCTCTCTGTTTCTAAACGATACTGTATAGTACTTACTGCATTGCATTAATTGCTTCGGTAATGCATGCAGCAGGAGCGGAGTCAATAATTACATAATTGATGTTGCCGTTTAATAAATCCTGCACTGCAAGAGAACCATTCTTGTAACCAACTGTCTGTGCTGCGAAACCGGTAAAGCCCCAGTCAGGGTCGCCTTCGCAGTAGAACTGACCTGTTGTACCGGTCTGTACACCGATTTTGGTAGAAGAGTCTTTTGCATTTAAAATAGCTTCTACATCAGCAACAGTAGCACAAGAATCGAATTCTGTATTGTCAGAAGGAACAATAAGCTTCTGGGAAGCACTGTAGTAAGGGTCTGAGAAGTTTACATACTCCAGACGGTCTTCCTTAATGGTAAGACCTGCCATAGCAATGTCACATTTCTGCTGACCTACGGATAAACATACTGCATCAAAGTCCATGTTCTGGATTACCAGCTCCTGACCAAGATACTCAGCCAGCTTAGCGGCGATTTCCATGTCGATACCGTAGTAGTTTTCGCCCTGAGTATACTCGAAAGGCTCGAAAGCAGCATTCGTAGCAACTACCAACTGCTCCTTGTTCGGGTCATATGTAGCAGAAGTAACTGCAACAGGAGTACCGTCACCGAAGTAATTGTTACAGATTGCATCGAAGGTTCCGTTGGACTTAATCTCTGCAATAAAGCTGTTTACGGTTTCCAAAAGCTCCGGCTGGGTCTTATCCACACCGAAAGCATATTCTTCGTTGGTCAGTTCGATTTCAATTACCTTAGCAGTAACAGGTGCACTGCCGCAAGCGGTAAGAGAAAGCATAACCATTACGAAGCAAAGGGTTAAGCTAAAAAATTTCTTCATAATATAATCTCCTTATTCTATATTGTTATTTCTAGCACTTTGCATAATATACCATTTTATCAGGGAAAAAGCAATCGAAAACAACGCAAAAAGCGAAAAAGCCGTAAGATAATAAAACAGCAGTGTCCCATTTCACAGAATAGGACACTGCCGGTGTGTACAGAAAGGATTTATTTCTTCTTTAATAAGCCCTGCAATAATCCACCGATTAAATTGCCGGTAGAATTCTGACTGGATGCGGGCTTGGGTTTGTTGGAACCACCATTGTCTGTTAACAGTCCGGTTAATAAGCTGCCAACATCCACATTGTCCAACAGATTGCCAAGTAAGCCTTCGATGCCGGAATCCTTATCCTCATCTTCGTCAGTCTGCTGTCCTAAAAGGCTCATGAGCAAAGGAGCGATAGCAGAGAGAATATCAGAGGTTTTCTTTTCGGATACACCGGTATTCTGTGCGATGTTACCTAAGACGTCATTTTTGTCAGCACCTAACAGGTGAGAGATAATCTTGGAACCGTCCTTTAAGTCTACATTGCCTAAAAAGCCGCTTAAATCCTTGGTATTGTCCTTGGCGTGGTCAGCAAGAGCGTTTACGAAGCTGTCTTTGGTATCCTTGTTATTTGCCTGCTGCTTTGCACCGCTTAAAAGAGAGGGCAGTGCCTGAGCCAAAACATTGGAAACATCTTTGCCGGATGCTCCGGTAAGGCTACTTAATCCATCAATACTGTCAGAACTTAATAAAGTACCTGCGAGTTTTTGTAAATCCATAATCGTATCTCCTATTCAAAAGTATTTATTTTATTATGAAACAATCGATGTTATAAGTCAAGAAATTTGATATTTTTTGTTGGAAAGTCTTGCGTAATATTCGGAATCTAGTATAATAAAAATGTATTAGATTTTTCTAAAAATGTGAAAAGGAGAAATTATCATGGCAGAACCTAAGAAAAAGAAAAAAGTTGTAGCTGCTGCAAGTACCGGCGCGAAGAAGACCGGTTCAAGCAAGAAGGGCTCTAAGAAGGAGGCTGCACCTGTAGGAAATGCAACCGGTTTGCGTATTGGAGCTGTAGCATTGTGGGTAGTAGCTCTGGCTTTGGAAGTAGTAGCATATTTGGTACTTATCGGAACCATTAATTTGACCTTTATGCCCAGTTTGTGGCAGATTATTATTGCATTGGTACTGGATTTGGTATGCGTTATCATCGGTTCCCAGTTGTGGAAGAAAGCAAACCATATCAAGCCTGCCAGCGAAAAGAACAAGTTTTTGTTCTGGTTGTGGAATAATATGGGACTTATCGTATGCGCTGTAGCATTTATTCCTTTTGTAATTCTGGCACTGACCAACAAGGATGCAGATAAGAAGACCAAGACTATCGCAGCTGTTGTGGCGATTATTGCATGCTTAATCGGTGGTGTAGCAAGCTACGATTTCAATCCGGTTTCCGAGGAACAGCAGCAGGCAGCTATGGTAACTATTACAGACGACGTATTCTGGAGCCCGTTTGGTAAGGTTTATCATACCAGTGAAGATTGTCAGGCATTGAACCAGAGTGATAGTCTTACCTATGGTACCGTAGAACAGGCGATTGCTGAGAATCGTACCCGTCTTTGTGCTTTCTGTGCGAAGCGTGACGATATTTCCGGTGTTGTAACAGATAAGGATGTAGATGAAGTAACATTGGATGAATAAGAAGATTTCGGAAGTATATGACAAATGAGTGAGAGGAGTGTCGTAGCGGCACTCCTTTCTAATGCAATAAGAAGGAATTAAGAGGTAGTTATTTATGGAAATAAAGGGCTTTACATATGGATATGATGCGAAGAGAGGCGATTTTCGAACGGAAAGTGCGATTAAATCCCAAGAGCTTTTGTATGAAACAGGTGTGAACTGGGTGTGCCTGACTGTGGTTTGTACTCAGGAAACCGCACACAGTACGAATATAGATTTTGACTTTATCAGAACCAGTTCGGATCGCGATATTATGGATGCTGTTGCACGTGCTCACAGCAAAGGGGTAAAGGTATGCCTGAAGCCTATGGTAAATTGTAGGGATGGTGTGTGGCGTGCCTATATCAATTTCGCAGACTCAGATTTTTCCGGCAAGGACCCTTATTGGGATAAGTGGTTCAAAAGCTATGGTGATTTCATGAAGTATTATGCAGAATTGGCTGAGGAAACCGGCTGTGAGATGCTTTGTATCGGCTGTGAAATGTGTGGAACCGAGCGAAAAGAGAAGCATTGGCGTAATCTGATTGCAGAGCTGCGAACAGTTTACAATGGCGAACTGATTTATAACACCAATCATGGACATGAGGATGATGTAAAGTGGTTTGATGCGGTAGACTATGTAGGAACCAGTGCCTATTTCCCGGTAGCGGATGGTGGCGGTGCGACGGTAGAAATGATGAAGGAAAGATGGAGCCGCATTCGGGATGAGCTTTATCCTGTGTATGAGAAGTGGCAGAAAAAGATTGTTTTCATCGAAATCGGTTGTCGCAGTGCGAATGGTTGTGCAGCTATGCCTTGGGATTTTTCACACAAGGATTTGCCCCATGATGAAGACGAGCAGGCGAACTTTTATGATTCCTGCTTGGCGACTTTTGCAGATCAGCCTTGGTTCGGCGGTATCTTCTGGTGGGATTGGAGCACTTATATCTATGAAACGAAGGAAGAAGCTGCCAAGGAAAACGGCTTCAATATTCATTTGAAAAAGGCTGAAGAAGTATTAAAAAAGTGGTATGCTAAATAATGAAATGACGAGGAAGCTCCTTTTCGGCAATTAGTCGAAAGGGGTTTTTTTGCTGTGAAGTTTTGGAGGAATATCAGGAGAATTAAAACAATAAAAAGCTTGCGAAAGAATACCAGTTTTTGTATACTATAGAGTAGCAATATTTTATCCTGCGGAGGAATTGACATGTATTACAATAATATTTTGGAATTAATCGGAAACACACCATTACTCAGTTTGGAGGAGTCTACCGGTTGTAACATTTTTGCAAAAGCGGAATTTTTGAATCCGGGCGGAAGTATTAAAGACAGAATTGCTTTGAATATGCTGGAGGAAGCAGAAAAAAGCGGCAAATTAAAGCCGGGGATGACGATTATTGAGCCTACCAGCGGAAATACCGGTATTGGTTTGGCTTTGTGTGGTGTTCGTAAGGGCTACAAGGTAATCATCGTAATGCCTGAAAATATGAGCGATGAGCGTAAGAAGATTATCAAGGCGCTGGGTGCTGAACTGGTGTTGACACCGCCGGAATTGAGCATTGGCGGTTCTGTAGACAAGGCAATTGAGATAGCGGCTTCCTCAGACAATTATTTTGTACCGCAACAGTTTGAAAATCCGGCGAATCCACAGGCTCATTATAAGACTACTGCTGCGGAAATTTTGGAGCAGTTGGATAAGAAAATCGATGTATTTGTATCCGGTATCGGTAGTGGCGGCACTTTGCAGGGAATTGCTTCCCGTATTTTGGAAAAGAACCCGGATTGCAAGATTGTGGCAGTGGAACCGAAAAATGTTTCCGCTCTTTTAGGAGACGAACCAGGCTTGCATCAGATACAGGGGATTGGTGACGGTTTTGTACCGGAGGTATTGGACACCGGTATTATTACAGATATTGTAGAAGTAACCGATGAGGATGCGATTAATACAGCCAGAGAGCTTGCAAGCATACAGGGACTTTTGGTAGGAACCTCTTCCGGAGCAAATGTATGGGCAGCAAAGAAAATGGCAGAAAAGTATGGCAAGGATAAGGTGATTGTGACCATACTTGCAGATAGAGCAGAAAGATATTTCAGTACAGCATTGATTTAGTGATTTTTAGGTACCAATGTAATCTTCGGGAGCAACAGGAACGCTTATGAAAAAGATATTTATTATTGCCGGATTAATCATAATAGCAATTATTGCCGGTATATTTGTCATAAATATATATGAAGCCGATACGGAAGTGACCAAAGAAACCACCAAGGTAGGCGTGATACTGAATGGTAGCAAGGATGACCACAGTTGGTCTCAGTCCCATTATGAAGGATTGCAACAGACTGCTGCGGAATTGAATTTGGAAATTCTTTATCGTGAAAATGTGAAGGAAGATGCTGTTACTGCATTGGTAGATGAGTTTGTGGCACAGGGCTGCAAGATTATTATTGCAAATTCCTTTGAATTCGGTACGAATATTGAAGCAGCAGCTGAGAAATACCCGGAGATATACTTTTTACATGCTACCGGAGTGGGAGAAGGGAGGAATCTGTCTACCTATTTCGGAAGAATGTATCAAATCCGTTATTTAAGCGGTATTGTAGCAGGACTACAGACCAAGAGTAACGAAATCGGCTATGTGGCTGCATTTCCTATTTCTGAGGTGAATCGCGGCATTAATGCTTTTGCTTTGGGGGTCAGAAGTGTCAATCCCGAGGCAAAGGTATACGTGAGTTGGACCGATTCCTGGAATGATGACCAAGTGACGGGAGAGGTAACACAGGAACTTTTGGAAGCACATAATATTGATGTACTTGCCATGCACTCTGATTCTGTAAAGCCGTTGGAAATCGCTGAAAAAATGGGTGTTATGTCCATAGGATATAACGTGGATAACAGTGCGGATTATCCGGATACTTACCTGACTGCGGCTGTTTGGGATTGGGAGGATTTTTACACCCCCACTATTTTAAAATGTTTACAGGGAAAGTTTGTAGGTCAGCATTATTGGGAAGGAGTAGAGAGTGGTATTGTATCCCTCGCGCCCTTTACGAAATTGGTGAATGCAGGCACAGCGGAACAGGTAGAGCAGGAATTGGAAAGATTAACAAGTGGTACCTATGATGTTTTTTATGGACCCATATATGACAACGAAGGGAAGCTGCGTATTTCCGAAGGGGAAAGTATGACGGATAATTCCATGCTGAACGAATTTGACTGGTATGCGGAAGGGGTGATAATCAATGAAAAATAAGAATAGCCATAGAATATGGTTAGTATTGGCAGTAATAGTTTTGTTGATTATCCTGATACTCATAGCAATGGTGGGCTATAAAGAGAAGGAACCTTTGAAAATCGGTGTGATAATGACAGGCAGTGTAGAAGATAGCGGATGGAATGGTATGCATTATCAGGGAGTACGTTATGCCTGTGAGAAATTGGAAACGGAACTGCTTGTGGAGGAAAATGTAAAGGAAGGAACCGGTAAATGTGCAGAGGCTATCGAAGAACTGGTAGAGCAAGGGGCTTCCATGATTATACTTACCAGCTATTCCTACCCGATTGAGGTAGAAACAGTAATAACGAAGTATCCGGAAATATCCTTCTATGGTATCTCAGCAGAATATTTTGCAGAGAATATGACCTCTTATTTTGGACGAATGTATCAGGCTCGATATCTGGCAGGAATTGTTGCGGGGATGCAGTCGCAGACCGGTCATATCGGTTATGTGGCAGCGATGCCTAATTCGGAGGTGAATCGTGGTATTAATGCGTTTACATTAGGTGTCAGAAGTGTAAATCCTCAGGCACAGGTGCATGTGCATTGGACCGGAGAGTGGGATGATGAGGCGTTGGAAGAGGCAGCAACCCAAGCGATTATTAGGGATACCAAGGCAGACGTGATTACTTATCATCAAAATCAGCACAATGTGGCTCGTGTGGCTGATGAATCCGGAGTATACTCTATTGGTTACAATCAGACTACACAGGGACTCTCAGAGAAGTATTTAACTGCAGCTGTTTGGGATTGGAATGCTCTGTATTATGAGATTATCAGAGAATTTATGCAAGGAAAAAGTAATTCCGTGAAGAGCCATTGGTTTGGTATGGATACCGGTGTGGTGAAGCTATCGGAGTATTCTTCAGCAGTAACAGAGGAAACCATACAGGCAGTTGAAGCGGCAAAAGAAAAAATGATTGCCGGAAACGATGTGTTTTCTCAAGTGATTTATGATAATCAGGGGAAAATGCGTTGTGGTGAGGGAGAAGCAATCCGGGACGAAATTCTGTTGGAAAAAATGGACTGGTTTGTAGATGGAGTAGTAATCTATGAAAAAGTTGAAAACAAATAAACTAAAGAATTTTATATTGATTATACTGGTTAGTTTCGGGATATTGATGGTGGTATGTCTGGCTATGTGGGGCAAGCTGCAGGAAATCATTGATACGCAATTGGAGCAACATGTTTCCGAGCATAGTGTCATGATTTCTAAGGTGGTAGATAATTCTTTTGGAAATGAATTGCAATTGTTAAGTGATGCGGCTGCCTTTGTGGATATTGAAACAGGTACCTTGAAGGACTTCTTTTCGGAAGAAGAAGGAATCTCTTATGGTGTATTGCGTATCAATGGAGAGGCCAGTTATGGAGAAACACTGAATATTTCGGAATATAAGGGGATCTTTGATGCTCTTCATGGAAATGCTTCAGTTTGTTGTGATAAGGATTCTAACGTTCTCTTTTCCGTTCCGGTGTATAATGGAGAGAATGTAAAGTATGTTTTTTATAAATTATACAATAGTGAGGCTTTGGCCCGAAAAATTGATATTTCCGGTTATGGCGGAGCTTGTGATAGTCTGATTGTAGATATAGACGGTCATAGTGTGTTAAAACCATTGGATAGCCAATTAACAACGGATTTCTTTCAGGAGAAATCGAACGCAGATGCAGTAGATGAAATCCGGGAGAAGATGAATGTAAGTATTTCCGCTGCCGCACGTAGCAAAGGCGTGCTTGGCGATAATATTTTGTTTGCATCGGAAACCGGTTTTTCCGGCTTGTATATTATGGGATATGTTCCGGCAGAAGCTGTGGCAAGTGGTATTTCCTTAATAGTTCCTTTGGTATTGTGGTGTTTTGGTTTGTTGTGGCTACTTCTGGTAATTGTGACTATTTATTTGATGGTTACAGAAAAAAAGGCAAGAGAAAGTGATGAGTTATTGCAGGCTAAGACTATTGCAGAAAAAGCGAATTTGGCTAAAAGTGATTTCCTGGCAAATATGTCTCATGAAATACGTACCCCTATTAATGCAGTCATTGGTATGAATGAGATGATTTTGCGTGAAAGTGATGATAAGGAAATTCTGGAATATGCTACGAATATCAAAGGTGCCAGTCAAAGCCTGCTGACGATTATTAATGATATATTGGATTTTTCAAAGATTGAGTCCGGTAAAATGGAGATTGTGGAAGCGGATTATGAACTGGGCAAAATGTTGAATGATGTGGTCAATATGATTGACTTAAAAGCTGCCCAAAAGAATCTGTATATGGAGGTTCATGTAGGGGAAACTTTGCCGAATAAGTTATTCGGTGATGAAGTACGTATTAAGCAGATATTGTTGAATCTTTTAAACAATGCGGTGAAATATACCCCTAGCGGTTCGGTAATTGTTCGTGTGAACGGAAGTATGAATGAACAACAAGATATGGTAGATTTGCAGGTTGCTGTAGAGGATACAGGAATTGGTATTAAAGAAGAAGATATAAAGGGATTGTTCGAAGGCTTTCAACGTCTTGATATGGAGAAAAACAGAAACATAGAAGGAACCGGTTTGGGATTGGCAATCACGCATAATCTGGCAGAAATGATGGGAGGCAGAATAGAGGTAAAGAGTGTTTATGGTGAAGGCTCTACATTTACTTTGTTTTTAAGGCAGAGGGTTACAGCAACTGAACTTATGGGCAATTTTTCTAAGAAGTATCGTAATTTATCTGAAGATATACAAAAGTATACCCAGATGTTTACAGCACCGACGGCTTCCATATTGGTTGTGGATGACAACAAAATGAATTTAGTTGTTGTTAAGAATCTGCTGAAGAATACCATGGTTCAGATAACAACCTGTATGAGTGGTCTGGAGGCATTGGATTTGATGCAGAATCAAGCATTTGACATGATTTTATTGGATCATATGATGCCCGGAATGGATGGTATAGAAACGCTAAAGCGTTCCAAACAACTGGAAAACAATCAAAGCAGTAAGGCACCGATTATTGCATTGACAGCAAATGCTATTTCCGGTGTAAAAGAGATGTATCTGAAGGAAGGCTTTGATGATTATATCAGTAAGCCCATTGACGGTAAAGAGTTGGAAAGCTGCCTGGCAAAGTATTTGCCTGCAAAGAAGGTGAACTTAAAGCAACAAAATCAAGAGGTGGGCATAACAAAGCAAGAGGCTGAGGCAGAAACGGAACAAGAACCATTGATTGATAAGGTATTGGGAATTCAGTATTGTGCAGGTAGTGAAGAACTATATTTACAGATACTACAAATGTATCATGATATGTATCATACGAATGTGGCAGACTTGCAAAAGTTTTATGATGAGAGTGATTGGAACAATTATACCATAAGCATACATGCTTTGAAATCCAATTCATTAAATATCGGAGCCAAGAGTTTGTCCAAACAATGTTTACAATTGGAGTTGGCGGGCAAACGGATACGTGCAGGTGAAGAGGTAGAAAGCAGTATGATGTATATCCGTGAAAATCATTCTTTGGCAATGGAAGCATATAAAGAAGTTGTGGATGCAGTGAGTAGCTATTTAGAAACAACCAATTGAGGATAATAAGGGAGAAAATGAAACATATTTTAATAGTAGATGATGACAATATGAATTGCATGATTGCGAAGCATGCACTTGGTTCGGATTATAAAGTGGATGCTGTGTGCTCCGGAAAGGATGCATTAGTGTATTTGGAAACAGAGAAGCCGGATTTGATTCTCATGGACATCGAAATGCCGGGAATGAACGGTAAAGAGGCGGCAACTTTAATAAAGGAGCAGAAACGTCTTTCGAAAATACCGATTGTCTTTTTGACGGCTGATACAGATCCGGATACAGAAGTAGAATGTTTGAAATGGGGAGCAGATGACTTTATTACCAAACCATTTGTGGCACCGATTATGACCAGTCGTGTAAGTCGTATTTTGGAATTGTATGAGCTACGTAAAGATTTGGAAATCCAACTGGAAAAGAAAACGAAACAGATGGAAATGGCCACCTTGAAATCTTTGACAGATGCATTAACAGGATTACACAATCGTGATTATTTGGAGAAAAGTCTGCAAGGTTTATTGGAAGAGGGCTGTACAGGTACCTTGTTTATGATAGACTTGGATAATTTCAAGACTATGAATGATACATATGGGCATATTGTAGGAGATAAGACCTTACAGCATTTTGCAGATGTGTTGAAGCAGTATGCCAGAGAGAGCGATATAGTTTGTCGTCTGGCGGGAGATGAGTTTGTTTCGTTTTATCCGCAGCTGGTAGACAGAGAGGCAGCTGCACAGAAAGCAACCGGTATCATTAAGACGTTTTCAGAACGCATGGGTAGTATTGGATATCCCGATATTGTATCTGTATCTATCGGTATTATGATTACAGATGGCAGTGACAGCTTTCAGAGTTTATATAACAAGGCAGATAAGTCTTTGTATTTTGTAAAGAATAATGGCAAGAATGCCTACCATATTTATGGCGAACAAAAGAGTGCCATGAGTGAAATCAATACAATCGTGGATTTGGAAGTGATTCGGAACATGGTGGAAGATGGTCTTGATACGGAGAGAGGTGCTTTTCATGTTGCGTATGACGAATTTAAAAAGGTCTATGATTTTATTATACGCTATGCAGACCGGAAACAACAGGAAATTCAGATTGTATTGTTTACCTTAAATATGGCTTCCGAATGTGAGGTACCTGTAGAGAGTGCCATGCAGGTATTAGAAAATTCCGTGATTACTTCTTTACGGGCAATGGATGCCGGAACACGTTATAGTAGCCAACAATATATTTTATTACTTTTAGATACCAATCTGGAAAATGGTAAGGTAGTAGTGGAACGAGTAATAGAGAAGTTCTATACGGATAGTGTTTTATCAAAGGAAGATGTAAGTATTGCCTATGATATCCAAAGTAGAGGGAGTGTTTCTTAGGAAGGGGAATGGATTATGATTTTCAAATGTAAGAATTGTGGCGGAAACGCTATATATAGCCCGGAGCATAGGGGGATGTATTGTCCCTATTGCGAGAGTGAAAAAAGCGAAGAAAGAAAGTATGATTTGTACAATATCACTATTTGTCCGGACTGCTCCGGTGAGTTAAAAATCGATGTTCATACATCTGCTTTGGAATGCCCGTACTGTAACAATTCCATTATTTTAAATGAGCGGGTAGAGGGAGAATTTGAACCGCAGAAAATCATTCCTTTTGCATATAGTAAAACGGCTGTAAAGGATCTTTTAAAAGCGAAGTTTAAGAAGTGTATTTTCGCACCGACAGATTTCTTGTCCGAAGCGAAATTAAACAGTATGCGTGGAGAGTATATTCCTTTCTGGATGTATGATTATAATGCCCACTGTACCTATCGCGGAGAAGGTGTTAAGGTGCGTACCTGGAGAACCGGAAATATTGAGCATACTGAAACCTCTTATTATGATGTAGTGAGAGATATGAATGTGTTGTACAGTGATATTCCCGTGGATGCATCTATGAAAATGCCGGATAATATTATGGATTTGTTAGAGCCCTATCAGTATGGTGCCATGGTAAATTTTCAGCCGGAGTACATGTCAGGATTTGATGGAGAAAAATATAATATGGCAGCCGGTATTGTGGAAAATCGTGCAAATGCAAAGATGAAAGCCAGTGCTGAGAAGATTATTCAAAATACCGTGAATGGGTATTTAAGAGTAAATCAGCACGAAAAAAATGTGTCTGCACAAGTGACAGATACGAAGTACTGTTTGTTGCCTGTCTGGAAATACATATATAAGTATAATGATGTTTTATATCCCTTTTATATCAATGGTCAAACCGGCAAGGTGGTAGGAAAGGTACCTATTTCTAAGAAAAAGGTCTTTGCTTATGGTGCTACACTTTGGGGGATTTTGACCTTCGGCATATTGATGCTGGGCGGTATTTTGACATTGTAGAGAGGAGGGAAATAAAATGGATATGGAATATGATGTAAAGAGCGAGGCTCGGAAACAGTATGTAAAATATTTTAGAGTTTGGTTTATTATCTTTGCAGTGATACTCGTAGTTTTCGGTATTCGTTTGGTAGGAACGCTATTAAAGAAAGAAGTAGTGGTGGAGCGTACCAATAAGAATGCTCCGAAGGAAAGAGTGTTTGATGATGCAAAAGTGCTTTCGGATAGTGAAGAAGATAAGCTTCGTAAGCTGATTGCTGAAGTAGAAGCGGAAATTCATTGTGATATTGTATTGTGGACGATTAAGCAACCGATGGAAGGTGCAGAGGCACGGGCAGAATATGGTTATCGCTATGATGACTGGGAAATGAATATGCGTGATTTGGCAGATGACTATTTTGATTACAATGGTTTTGGATATGATAATGTAGATTATTCAGGTGCCTTACTTTTGGATAATTGCTATGATGGTCAGAAGGGAAGTTGGCTGTCTACCACCGGTGCAGTGTACGAAAAGTTCGGAAATGCAGAAATTAATAATGTAGTAGACGAAGTATATTATACACTGGTTGCAGATGGAAGTGCTTATTATAAGGCTTACAAAAAGGGTATTGAAAAGATTCGTGACCAGATGAGAGATGATAAGGTGACAAATATATTTACTATGGGTATGTTTGGGATGGCTGCTTTGTTTATCCCGATTATTGTTGCTGTTATCTTTATATTAACTCATCTAAAATCTAAGGAAGGTGACATTACTACTACAGTCAATACCTATGTAAATGGGGATGCGCAGATGAACAGACGCAGCGACCAGTTTATTCGAAAGACGGAGACTACCAGAAGGATTGAGACATCCAGCTCCGGTGGTGGTAGCAGAAGCAGTAGTAGCTCTGGTGGCAGAGGCGGTTCGCATCGCAGCAGTTCCGGAAGAAGTCATGGTGGCGGCGGTCGTCGTCGATAAGAAAAGTAATATTGTATGAAGGAATAAGATAGAAGAGTGCATGCCGGAAAAGAGGAATTACCGGCATGTACTTTTGTATTGCAATAAGCTGTATATAAGTTGTTGAAATAGAGTACAAAAAAAGAACTCACATGACGGTATGAGTTCTTTCTTGTTATGTTTATATAAATATTAAGCCATCTGATTAACAGCTTTGCTAAGACGAGATACTTTTCTAGCTGCGTTATTCTTGTGATAAACACCCTTAGAAGTAGCCATCTCGATAGTCTTAGTAGCATTAGTAAGAGCAACCTTTGCTGCTTCCTTATCGCCAGCTTCAATAGCAGCGAAAACTTTCTTCATAGCTGTCTTAACGCCAGACTTGATTGCCTTATTCTTTTCGGTTCTAATCTGAGCAACTTCAATTCTTTTCTTTGCAGATTTAATGTTAGCCAAAGTTCTACACCTCCGATATATTGAATTCAAATGTTAAATGAAAATGTTTCACTTAAGCCAGACACGGACGACTAAGTAAACATACTACTGTATTTTAAGACAAGGATTGTTGTTTTGTCAATACATATTTTGAAGTTTTTTGAAAAAAATAGAGATAAATGTGTAAAATATTGTTTTTCAAAATAAACGGAGGGTATCATGAGTAATTTTCAGGTAAGAACAGACTTAGCGTTGGAAGCAAAAGAAAGTATTTCTGAAGCAAAAAGTGATTTGCACGGTGTAGTGGTGGAAGAGTATGAAATAGAGGCAGATAGTATTCATGTAACACGGGTAAATATAGAAACCAAAAATGCAGCAAAGGCTATGGGAAAACCAATCGGAACTTATATTACCATTGAGGCTCCTATGATGTTAGAGCCGGATGAGAGCTACCATCGTGAAATTTCTTTGTGTTTATCACAAGAATTATTGAGTATGTTACCGAAAAAAGAAGGTGGAATATCGGTGCTGGTAGTAGGGCTGGGGAACAGAGAAGTGACGGCAGATGCTTTAGGTCCTTATGTACTGGACAATCTGATGATAACCCGTCATATCATGCGTACCTATGGAAAGGCGGCTTATGAAAACGATTATAATAATGAAATCAGTAGTATGGAACCGGGGGTTATGGCAAGAACCGGCATGGAAACCGCAGAAATTGTAAAGGGTGTTGTAACAGAAACAAAACCGGATGTATTGATTGTAATTGATGCTTTGGCCGCCAGAAGTACCAGGAGACTAAATCGTACCATTCAGATTACCAATACCGGCATACAGCCGGGCTCCGGTGTAGGAAATCACAGAAATGCACTGACAGAGGAGAGCTTGGGACTTCCGGTGATTGCAATAGGAGTGCCTACCGTAGTGGATGCAGCGACTATTGTAGGAGATGCTTTGGAAAAAATCGTAGGAGATAAAAAGGAACTGGATGATTGGAAACAAATGGAGCGTTATCGAATTGCTTACGCAGAACTGAACAATATGTATATGACTGGAAAAGACATTGATTTTACCATTAAGAGAGTCAGTTATACTTTGTCCGAAGGAATTAATATTGCATTGGAGGGAAAGGAATAGCTGTCAGTGTTTTTTCATATATTAAAATATTGAAATGAATAGTAATGAAACAAGGAAGGGTTGTGCGGAAGGACGGGAGATGAAGAAAAAATATAGAATGGCTATCTTTGTGGGAGTGTTGACTGCAAGTGCTTTATTATTTGTTATAAATAGTTTTACACAAAAGGCATATGATGCTTTCCTACCTGCATGGTATTATCAGACAAAGGGAAGTACTTTCGGAATATGGTCAGAGGATGCACAGAAAAAACTGTTGCCGATTTTTTCTTATCCGGAGAAAAATGTAATAGTGGCACATCGTGAGGATTTTTTTGAATTAAAAAAGATTAAGCCAGTAGAACTGTTAACCATGATGGAGGTGGAAAATCTGCAGGATATGGTTCAGGAGGAAATAGAGCCTGAGCCGGCACCATTTGTTCCTCCCGCAACCATGGAACCAATCAGTACACCTATACCTGTTCCGGAAGGGGCAACACCTTCTTCGGAACCATCGGCTGTTCCGGTAGAAGTGATGGCAGGAGCCTTTGTGCCTCATACCCTTCAAACCATTGTAAATATGGAAGAGCTGTCTACTTATGAGACATTACTGAAAAAATTCTATATTGTAGATAGTGTTGCCATGGTAGGAAGCGATTTGCTTGATGCACAAGCATTGTCTAAGGTTGATTTACGAATTAATAAAAACACGGAAGGTCCGCAAATATTAATTTACCATACTCACTCGCAGGAAGGGTTTGCAGATTCGGTGAAGGGGGATGACAGTACCACTATCATGGGCGTAGGCGACCATTTGGCGGAAATCTTACGAAATCAATATGGTTATAATGTCTTGCATCATCTGGGCAAATATGATGTAAAAACCAGAGATAATGCTTATTCCAGAGCTTTGCCGGAGGTGCAACAAATTTTAGAGGAGAATCCTTCTATTCAGGTAGTGATTGACTTGCACAGAGATGCAGTAGCAAATGAACAAAATAAACTGATGATGGATTTGGATGGCAGACCGACAGCCAGATTTATGTTTTTTAATGGGGTAAGCTGTACCAGAAAAACAGGCAATATTGACTATTTAAAGAATCCGAATCTGGCAGATAATCTGGCGTGTTCTTTTCAGATGAAAAAGGTTGCGGAGGAATATTATCCGGGTTTAACCAGAAAGAACTACATACATGGCTATCGCTATAATATGCATCTTTGTCCCAGAACTACACTTATCGAATTGGGTGCACAAAATAATACATTGGAGGAAGCAATGAATGCTTGTGACCCAATTGCACATATTTTGGATATGGTACTGAGCGGAGCGTAAGGAAATACTTGCGTCTGATTTATATTTCTGATACAATCATACTAATTATGGATATGTTTAGGAAAGAGAGAGGAAATATAGATGGCATATACAGATCAGAGCAAAATTCGCAATTTTTGTATTGTTGCACATATTGACCACGGCAAGTCTACCTTGGCTGACCGAATTATTGAAAAAACAGGTTTATTGACCAGTCGTGAAATGCAGGATCAGGTATTGGACAATATGGATTTGGAGCGTGAAAGAGGTATTACCATTAAGGCGCAGACAGTGCGTACGGTTTACAAGGCCAAGGATGGAGAAGAGTACATTTTTAATCTGATAGATACTCCCGGACATGTGGACTTTAATTATGAAGTTAGCCGTTCTCTGGCAGCCTGTGACGGAGCGATTTTGGTAGTGGATGCTGCGCAGGGTATTGAAGCACAGACATTGGCGAATGTGTATCTGGCACTTGACCACAATCTGGATGTTTTTCCTGTTATCAATAAAATCGATTTACCCAGTGCAGACCCTGAGAGAGTCATTGAAGAAATCGAAGATGTAATCGGCATTGAAGCACAGGATGCTCCCTTGATATCTGCGAAAAACGGATTGAACATTGAGGATGTGTTGGAAGCGATTGTGGAAAAGATACCGGCACCTAAGGGAGATAAGGACAAGCCCCTTCAGGCTTTGATTTTTGATTCTGTATATGATTCATACAAAGGTGTTATTATTTTCTGTCGTATTATGGAAGGTACCGTGAAAAAAGGAACGACTATTCGTATGATGGCAACCGGTGCCAAAGAAGAAGTCGTAGAGGTAGGGTATTTTGGTGCAGGACAGTTCCATCCCTGTGAAGAATTAACAGCAGGTATGGTAGGATATATTACAGCATCCATCAAGAATGTGAAGGATACTGCGGTAGGTGATACGGTTACGGATGATAAGAACCCTTGTGCAGAGCCCCTTCCGGGATATAAGAAGGTGAATTCCATGGTATACTGCGGTATGTATCCGGCAGATGGTGCTAAATATCCGGATTTAAGAGATGCCTTGGAGAAGTTGCAGTTAAATGATGCTTCCTTAAATTATGAGCCGGAAACCTCTATTGCATTAGGGTTTGGATTCCGTTGTGGGTTCTTAGGCTTGTTGCATTTGGAAATTATTCAGGAGCGTTTGGAGAGAGAATATAATCTGGACTTAGTAACAACAGCGCCCGGTGTTATTTATAAGGTGTACAAGACCAATGGAGAAGTAATTGAGCTTACGAATCCGTCCAATCTTCCGGATCCTTCTGAAATTGAACATATGGAGGAGCCTATTGTCAGCGCGGAGATTATGGTTACTCAGGAATTTATCGGTTCGATTATGGAGCTGTGTCAGGAAAGACGCGGTCGTTATTTAGGCATGGAATACATGGAAAATCGTGCGTTGATTAAGTATGAGCTTCCGTTGAACGAGATTATTTATGATTTCTTTGATGCATTGAAGTCCCGCTCAAAGGGATATGCCTCCTTTGATTATGATTTGAAGGGATATGAAGAATCTAAGCTGGTGAAGCTGGATATATTGATTAATAAAGAGGAAGTGGATGCATTGTCCTTTATTGTACATGCGGATTCTGCTTATGAGCGCGGTCGTAAGATGTGTGAAAAGTTAAAGGATGAAATCCCGAGACATTTGTTTGAGATTCCGATTCAGGCTGCCGTAGGTGGCAAGATTATTGCCAGAGAAACCGTAAAGGCTATGCGTAAGGATGTATTGGCAAAGTGCTATGGTGGTGACATTACCCGTAAGAAGAAGCTGCTTGAAAAGCAGAAGGAAGGTAAGAAGCGTATGCGCCAGGTGGGTAATGTAGAAATACCGCAGAAGGCCTTCATGAGCGTATTGAAGCTGGATGAGAAAAAGTAAATTGGAGAGAAGCTGATCGGTGGAAAAAGAAATAGAGCTTTATATACACATTCCATTTTGTGTTCGAAAATGTAAATATTGTGATTTTTTATCGGCACCTGCCGGCGAGGATACGATACGGATTTATATGGAAGCTCTTTGTAGGGAAATCCGGGAAAAGAGTAAGCAGTATCAGGTTTATGAGGTTTCTACGATTTTTATCGGCGGAGGGACACCTACTGCTGTGGAAGCGTCTTGGATAGCAAAGTTGATGGAAAGCATTCGTGAATGTTACCATGTCAAAGCAGATGCAGAGATTTCCATGGAAATGAATCCGGGAACTGTAAAGGATACAGCTCTTCAAATTTACAAGTCAGCCGGAATAAATCGACTGAGTATTGGACTGCAATCTACGGAGGATGATGAGCTGCAAAGGCTGGGGAGGATTCATAATTACCAACAGTTTTTGGAGACCTATCAAGAGGTGCGGGATGCAGGTTTTCAAAACATAAATGTAGATATTATGAGTGCCTTGCCGGGACAGACACTGGAAAGCTACAAACAATCACTAAAGCGTGTGGCAGAGCTGGTGCCTCCTCCGGAGCATATTTCAGCCTATAGTTTGATTATTGAAGAAGGAACACCTTTTTTTACTGCATATGAGGCGGGTATTTTGGAACTGCCGGAGGAAGAAACAGAAAGAGAAATGTATGCTTTTACGGAACAGTTTCTGAAGGAATATGGATACGAACGGTATGAGATTTCCAATTATGCACAAAGGGGAAAGGAATGCAGGCATAATCTGGGCTATTGGGAACGGAAAAATTATTTGGGCTTTGGAATAGGTGCGGCTTCTTTGGTGGAGAATGTTCGGTTTCAGAATGGCAGTGATTTGGAAGAGTATTGCAGAAACCCGGAGGAGAGTATTGCAGAATATCAGACACTCAGTATTCAGGAACAAATAGAAGAAACCATGTTTTTGGGACTTCGAAAGACAGAGGGAGTATCTGCCGAACAGTTTGAGCAGATGTTTGGAGTG
Source organism: Acetatifactor sp. (assembly GCA_045538995.1). GTDB lineage: Bacteria > Bacillota > Clostridia > Lachnospirales > Lachnospiraceae > Acetatifactor. The sequence continues at coordinate 40,305 of JAZQEK010000051.1, forward strand.
ACTTTGGAAAAGGTTTACGGTACCGTAATCGAAAAGCATATACAGGTAGGACTTTTGGAGTGGAAGACTGCGAATGGTATGTCAGAAAAGTATTTAGCATTGACGACAAGAGGATTGGATGTCAGTAACTATTGCTTGGCTGATTTTTTAGAACCAAGCCTTTTTTCAGAACAAAACGCACTGTAACTGTCCTATCCACATAAGATAAGGGTAAGAGTAATCCGTTGGAGGTTTGCCCTTGAAAACCTTTCAAAAGCCCTTATCTGCCAGTGAAGAGACACGCTACCTGAAACAGCTGCATGGTGAGGATGTAACAGCTGCAAAAGAAGCGAAGGACATTTTAGTGGAACGTAATCTGCGATTAGTAGCACATATAGCCAAGAAGTATCAGAACGTGGACGAAGATTTGGATGATTTAATTTCCATAGGTTGTATCGGGTTGATTAAAGCAATTGATTCTTTTGATGAAAAGAAAGGAAGACTGGCAACCTATGCTTGTCGATGCATTGATAATGAATTGTTGATGATGTTACGCGGGAAGAAAAAACACTCTCGAGAAGTATCTTTGTTCGAGCCTATCGGTCAGGATAAGGAAGGAAATGAGATACATCTGGTAGACATTATTGAACAGCAGCAATATGATATAGTGGAAAAACTGACCTTATGCAGTAATATGCAGAAGATGCTTCATTATATACAGAATTGCCTGACAGAAAGAGAACGTCAGATTTTGATATTACGATATGGTTTGGGTGGTAAGAGAGAGCTGACGCAGAATGAAATCGGAGAACTGTTTGGAATTTCCAGAAGCTATGTCAGCCGTATAGAGAAAAAAATATTAAAAAAGCTGCGAGATTGCTTTGAAGAGTATGAATAATCTGTTGTCAAAAGAAGGGTTTTCATATATAATATACCAAAAGGGGTTGTCCCGTAATTGTATTGGAGGAAACAATTATGCCAAATATTGAAGAAATACTTACAGTTGCCAAGGAAGCGGGGGCTTCCGACGTTCATTTGACGGTTGGTATTCCGCCTAAAATGCGTGTAAATGGTAACTTGATTACTATGGAATTTCCGAAGCTGGTTCCGGCAGATACCTTGGAAATGGTTTTAAGTATTATGACAGAAGCTCAGCGTACTCGTTTTGAAGAGAAGGGTGAGTACGATATGTCCTATTCCATTGCGAATGTAGGTCGTTATCGTTTGAATGTATTTAAACAGAGAGGCTCTGTTGCGTTAGCATTCCGTTTGGTAGGTACCAATGTACCTGCACCGGAGAAATTAGGTATTCCGGAATCTGTTATTGATTTGTATCAGCGTAAGAGAGGTCTGATTTTGGTAACAGGACCTACCGGTAGTGGTAAATCTACCTCACTGGCAGCTATTATTGATAAAATTAACAGCAATCGCGATGCTCATATTATCACGCTGGAAGACCCTATCGAGTATTTGCATCAGCATAAGATGTCTATGGTAAACCAGCGAGAAATCGGTATGGACTCAGAGAATTATGCAAATGCACTTCGTGCAGCACTCCGTGAAGACCCGGATGTTATTCTGGTAGGAGAAATGCGTGACTTTGAAACTATTAGTGTAGCGATTACCGCAGCAGAAACCGGTCACTTGGTATTGTCAACCTTACATACCATCGGTGCGGCAAGTACCGTAGACCGTGTGATCGACGTTTTCCCGCCTCATCAGCAGCAGCAGATTCGTGTTCAGCTGGCTAATGTTTTGGAAGCAGTTATTTCTCAGCAGTTGATTCCTACTTCTGATGGTAGAGGTCGTTGTGCAGCATTTGAAGTAATGCATGCAAACCATGCAGTTCGTAACTTAATCCGTGAGGGTAAGTCACATCAGTTGCCTTCTGTAATGCAGACCAATCGTAAGTTAGGTATGATTACTATGGATGAAGCGATTACACAGCTGTATTTTGACGGAAAAATCGACCGAGATTTGGCAATTCAGTTTGCACAGGATCCGGATGGTATGGCAAACAAAATATAATATTAGATTGTTTTTGGAAAGAGTTCACTTCGGTGGACTCTTTTTTTGAAATAGGGATTGCAAAAATTAGAAAATATGATATTATAAGCATATCGAATTTATTCATTTATATCAATTATTCAATTATTTCGTGGCAGTTTCTGTCGCAATTCAAAAGGATTTTAAGTGTAGAAAGGAGAAGTATGTTTAGTTCGATTTTAACAGGAGGAATCAATGGGATGGAAGCCTATTTGCTGCATGCAGAGGTGGATATTTCGCATGGTCTGCCCGGATTTTGTATGGTAGGCTCTTTGAGTAATGAGGTACGAGAAGCAAAAGAAAGGGTACAGGTGGCACTAAAGAATGCCGGTTATGATATTCCACCCAACAAGGTAACGATTAATTTATCGCCGGCAAATATACGAAAGGAAGGAACCGGTTATGATGTACCGATTGCAGTAGGAATATTACAATGCCTGGGCTACTTTGAAAAAGAAGCTTGTGAAAATATTTTGTTTGTAGGAGAACTGGGGTTAAATGGTGAGATAAAACCGGTGAGTGGAATCTTGCCAATTGTAAAAACTGCAGCAAAAGAAGGTATTACATGCTGTGTTGTGCCGACTGAAAATGCCACAGAAGGCAGTGTAATCCCGGGAATTCAGGTAAGAGGAGTGGAAAATATTATTCAATTAGTGCAATTCCTGCAGGAAGGTGAAGAAAAAAGAAGAGAGGCAATTCTTCCGGCAGGGAAGTGTACATTGCATGCTATTCGTAAAATGCAAAGGGAAAAACAGACTTTGGATTTTTCTCAGGTGCGCGGACAGGAACAAGCGAAAAGAGCTGCTGAAATAGCGGCTGCAGGTTTTCACAATTTGCTTATGAGTGGTCCTCCGGGTGGCGGAAAAAGCATGATTGCCCAAAGGATACCGGGAATTTTGCCGGAACTGAGTGAGCAGGAATGTCTGGAAGTTTCTTCGATTTATAGTGTGGCCGGTTTATTGGATGCTCAAATTCCATTAATTACGGAGAGACCATTTCAAAGTCCTCATCATACGATTTCAAATGCTGCCATGGTAGGTGGTGGTATTCGTATACACCCCGGGGCGATTTCTTTGTCTCATAGAGGTGTCTTATTCTTAGATGAATTAACAGAGTTTCCCAGAAATATATTAGAATGTTTGCGACAGCCATTGGAGGAGCATCGCGTAAATATTGCCAGAGCACAAGGGAATTATCAGTATCCGGCTAATTTTATGTTGGTGGCTGCTATGAATCCTTGCCGTTGCGGTTATTACCCGGATCGAAACCGATGTACTTGCACAGAGAAGGATATGTTGCAATATTGGAATCGTTTGTCAGGACCGTTATTGGATCGTATTGATATGTATGTAGAAACCGGCAGAGTGGATTTGCTGCATTTGCAGACAGAAAGAAAAGAAGAAAGTACACAAACCATACGAAAGCGGGTAGAAAATGCCAGAAAAATACAGGAGAGAAGATTTCGAAAAAAGGAATATACCTTTAACTCGGAAATGAATTCCAGTGATGTGGAAGAGTTTTGTGTGTTGGGAAAGCAGGAAAAACAATTGATGGAGCTGGCCTATAGCAGTTTGCGATTGAGTGCCAGAACTTATCATAGGACACTGAAAGTGGCCAGAACCATTGCTGATTTAGACGGAAGTGAAAGAATTTTGGAAAAGCATATTAGTGAGGCTTTGGTGTATCGTATGTCTGAAAGGGGGAAACGGCAGGATGGATAAATATTTGTTGTGGTTAGATCAAATAGAAGGACTTGGGGCAGGAGCTAAGCGAAATTTGCTGTCTGCATTTGGGTCTGCCAGTGATGTATATAGGGGAAGTGAAAAGCTATTAAGCATGATTCTGGAAGAGAAAAAGCTGGGATTGTTCCTAAAGGCACGGAAGGAATTGGATGCGGAAGCCTTATATAGGTATGCATTACAGGAAAAAATAAGTTTTGTTTGCGACAGTGATGATTTGTTTCCCGATAAACTTCGTCAAATACCGGATCCGCCATTTGGGCTATATTACAAAGGGAAGCTTCCGCAAGAGGAAATTCCTTCTGTGGCGGTGATTGGTGCCAGAGAGTGTTCTGCATATGGGGAGTATGTCGCAAAGGAGCTGGGGAAGCTCTTAGGAGAATGCGGTGTACAGGTGATTAGCGGTATGGCAAAGGGGATTGACGGTATCAGTCAACAGGCAGCGATGGATGCAGGAGGCGTATCCTTTGGAATTTTAGGCTGTGGAGTGGATATTTGTTATCCGAAGAGTAATCGTTGTTTATATGAAAGTCTCATTGAAAAGGGAGGCATTCTATCCACTTATCCGCCCGGTACACAACCACAATCCAGATTGTTTCCACCCAGAAACCGTATTGTTAGTGGGTTGGCGGATGTATTGGTAGTGATTGAGGCGAGACAAAAAAGTGGTACTTATATAACAGTGGAAATGGCTTTGGAGCAAGGAAAAGAAATCTATGCTGTTCCGGGAAGAGTGACTGACAGGCTCAGTGACGGGTGTAACAAAATGATTAAAGATGGTGCACATGTTTTTCTGTCTCCGAAGGATTTTCTATTGGATTTGCAAGAATTATTACCCTTCTCTGTGTTAAAAGGAAAGAAAAGAAAGGAAGATGGTTCAGTGAATAATGGAGACAGTGAAGAAAAGGAGGATGCTATTACAAGGGCACTGTTGGATGTGTTGGATTTTTATCCACAGCCGGTAGATTGGCTGGCACAGCAGTTAATGCAAAAGCACGGCATTTCTATAAAGACAGAAGAGTTGGCTTCACAATTGATGATATTATGTTTGTATGGAAAAGCGGTACAGGAAAGTGCAGGGTGGTTTAGAAAAAGTAAAATATAAAAATAAAAATTTAGGTTTTATAAACTTTACAGAAAGTACAGTAGAATGATATAATGATAAAGAAAAGGAGTAGTGATAAATATGACAAATAAGGAATTGTTGCTTGCCATTTCGGAAATGTTGGAACCGATGAAGCAAGGGATTGATGAGTTAAAGCAGGATGTGGCAGTATTAAAGCAGGATGTGGCAGCATTAAAGCAAGATGTAGAAGTATTAAAACAGACTGTAGCATCGTTAGAGCAGAAAACAGTTGAATTAGAGACCAGAATGAAAAAGATAGAAATTACGCAGGAAAATATAATATTACCATTGTTAAATGAGATATCTGTATGCTATACTTCTACGTATGATAGATATAAAACAGGTATTGATGAATTTGGGGAAATGAAACAGGATATCTCAGTGTTGAAATTGACGGTTGAACGTCACAGTGGTATGTTACAAAAACTTGCATGGTAAGTTATAAAATATACTAGAAATACAATAGTAAATCTTTTCAAAATATGATAAAATTCCTTCTATATGGGTAATTTAGTTTGCCACAATAGGAGGAATTTTTTATGTATCGTGATAATACAAGAATTATACAAATCGGAAACAGAAAGATTGGCGGAGGAAACCCGATTTTAATTCAGTCCATGACCAATACCAAAACAGAAGATGTTGCAGCGACGGTAGCACAGATAAAAGCCTTGGAAGCGGCAGGTTGTGAGATTATTCGCTGTACGGCACCTACCATGGAAGCCTGTAAAGCGATTGCAGAAATAAAGAAGCAGATTTCAATTCCGTTGGTGGCAGATATCCATTTTGATTATAAGATGGCTATAGCAGCCATGGAAAACGGAGCGGATAAGATACGTATTAACCCGGGAAATATCGGAAGTATGGAAAGAGTGAAGGCTGTAGTGGATGTGGCGAAGGAGCGTAACATCCCTATTCGAGTAGGAGTGAACAGCGGTTCTCTGGAGAAACATCTGGTAGAAAAATATCAGGGTGTAACTGCAGAAGGTATTGTGGAGAGTGCATTGGATAAGGTTCACATGATAGAAGATTTGGGTTATGATAATCTGGTGGTGAGCATTAAATCATCTGATGTTTTGATGTGTGTAAAAGCACATGAATTGTTAGCAGATAAGATCCCTTATCCGTTACATGTAGGTATTACAGAATCAGGAACGGTACAGAGTGGTAATATTAAATCTGCAATTGGTTTGGGATTGATATTAAATCAGGGAATAGGTGATACCATAAGAGTATCTTTGACCGGTGACCCGATAGAAGAAATTAAATCAGCAAAGCTTATTTTACGTACTTTAGGACTTCGAAAGGGTGGCATTGAGGTAGTTTCCTGTCCTACCTGTGGAAGAACACAGATTAATCTGATAGAGCTGGCACAAAAGGTGGAAAAGCTGGTAGAGGATTATCCGTTGGATATTAAGGTGGCTGTAATGGGCTGTGTGGTGAATGGTCCGGGAGAAGCGAAGGAAGCAGATTTGGGAATTGCCGGAGGAATTGGAGAAGGTCTTTTGATAAAGAAGGGTGAAATCGTGAAAAAAGTACCCGAATCAGAGCTGTTACAGGTTTTGAAGGCAGAATTGGATGCGTGGAATTAAGTTTAGAGTATTTGTTTTTGATTTTGAAAAAGTGATAATAAGAGTTATGGATAAGAAATGAGGAAGGTATAGTGGGGAAGCCGTTTTTTGAAGTATTTCCGACACTTCAGTTGGAGCAGAAGGTACATGATATTGTAGAACAAGCAACCATAGAAAGGGTATCATCTACCAAGAGAAAGGATTTTTTGAAAATATATCTAAAGAGTAATCATTTGATTATGAAGGAAGATGTTTGGCAGACGGAAAAGGAGATAAAAAAACAGTTATTTCCTAACATTAACATGACGATTAAAATTTATGAAAGCTTTGAATTGTCTGCTCAATATACCCCTCAAAATTTAATGGATGCATATTTTGAAAGTATACTGGCTGAGATACAGGAATACTCTCATGTAATGTACAATATTTTGAAGAATGCACAGTTTCAGTATCCTACGGATATTCGCATGAATATTAATCTGGAGGATACGGTGATTGCACGTAGTAAGGAAGCTGAGCTTACGGAAATCTTGCAAAAAATTTTAGTGGAGCGGTGTGGGTTTTCTCTGGAAATCAATGTGGATTACAGAGAGGCATCGGAAAGTAAATTTGCAGAAGAAGATGAACTAAAGATTAAGCAACAGGTAGCACAGATTTATAATAGGGTAGCTCATGCCCTAAATAAAGAACCGGGAGAAGCGGCAGTAGCAAAGGAAGCAGAACCGGAAGAAAATGCTCAGAAACAAGAGAATGTTGTTGCCAAAACACCTGTTAAGGAATTGGTGAAGAAGGCAAAGGATGAGCAGAAAAGCACAGCCGGTAAGCCGGAGTTTAAGAAGGGTGACTTTGCAAAGGGCAGTTTCAAACGCGGGGGCGAATTCGGAAAAAGTGTCAAGCGTTCTGATAATCCCGATGTGTTGTACGGACGTGATTTTGAAGAAGAAGCCATGAAGATAGAAGAGCTCATTGGAGAAATGGGTGAGGTGGTGATTCGTGGTAAAATTCTGGATTTTGATACGCGTGAGATTAAAAACGAAAAGACTATTTTAATATTTAATGTAACGGACTTTACGGATACCATTACCGTAAAGATGTTTGCTCGCAATGATCAGGTGAAGGAGATTACCGCCGGTGTGAAGGTGGGTGCTTTTGTAAAAATAAAGGGGATCAGTATGGTTGACAAGTTTGACCATGAATTGACCATTGGTTCGATTGCAGGTATTAAAAAGATACCCGACTTTACTACTACCCGTATGGACACTGCGGCAAAGAAGCGTGTAGAACTGCATTGCCATACCAAGATGAGCGATATGGATGGAGTATCCGAAGCAAAGGATATTGTGAAACGTGCCTATAAATGGGGGCATAAAGCAATCGCTATTACGGATCATGGTGCGGTGCAGGGCTTTACGGATGCAAATCACGTATGGGATGATTTGTGGAAGGAAGAAAAGGGAAAACGGAAAGAACAGGGCGATGAGAACCCGGACAAGCAGGACTTTTTCAAGGTTATCTATGGTGTTGAGGCCTATATTGTAGATGATTTGAAGCAGATTGTTACCAATGATAAGGGACAGAATTTCGAAGATGATTTCGTGGTATTTGATATAGAAACCACCGGATTTTCACCGATTAAGAATCGCATTATAGAAATTGGTGCAGTTAAGGTGCAAAAAGGACAGATAACAGAACGTTTTTCTGCTTTTGTAAACCCTGATGTGCCGATACCATTTGAAATTGAAAAGTTGACCGGTATCAATGACAGTATGGTGGTGGATGCTGACCATATTGAAACGGTTTTGCCGCAGTTCTTAAGTTTTTGTGAAGATTGTGTTCTGGTAGCTCACAATGCAAATTTTGATATGAGCTTTATTATGGAGAATGCAAATCGTCTGGGATATGAGACAGATTTTACTTATCTGGATACAGTGCCTATTGCCAGAATACTTTTGCCGAATCAGGCGAAGCACACATTGGATGCAGTAGCAAAGTCATTGGGAATTTCTCTGGAGAATCATCACAGAGCGGTAGATGATGCAGAGGCTACGGCAGAGATTTTCGTAAAAATGATACCCATGCTTCAGAGTGTTGGAGCAGATAATTTGGCACAGGTGAATGCAATGGGAGCTTCCAGTGAAGAACTGGTGAAGAAGCTTCCTACTTATCATGGAATTATATTGGCAAAGAATGATTTGGGACGCATTAATCTCTATCGTTTGGTTTCTGCTTCCCACCTGACTTATTATAATAAACGTCCCCGTGTACCCAAAAGTCTGATTATGAAGTATCGGGAAGGTTTGATATTGGGAAGTGCCTGTGAGGCGGGAGAATTGTATCGTGCCATTCTGGATCAGAGGTCGGATGCGGAAATCGCCAGGATAGTCAACTTTTATGATTATCTGGAAATACAGCCTACCGGAAATAATAAGTTTATGATTCAATCAGAAAAGGTTTCCATGGTAAATTCCATGGAGGATATTCAGAATATCAATAAGCAGATTGTAGGTTTAGGAGAACAGTTCCACAAGCCGGTTGTGGCTACTTGTGATGTGCATTTTTTGGACCCGGAGGATGAGATTTATCGTCGTATCATTATGGCCGGAAAGGGCTTTACGGATGCGGATGATCAGGCACCGCTGTATTTACATACCACGGATGAAATGCTGGAGGAATTCGCTTATTTAGGCTCTGATAAAGCAAAAGAAGTGGTTGTTACCAATACCAATATGATAGCGGATATGATAGAAACCATAGCACCGGTGCGTCCGGATAAATGTGCTCCGGTGATTGAAAACAGTGATAAAACACTGACGGATATTTGTTATAATAAGGCACATGAGATTTATGGTCCTAATTTGCCGGAGATTGTAGAAGCCAGATTACAGAGAGAATTGAATTCCATTATCAGCAATGGATTTGCCGTAATGTATATTATTGCACAGAAATTGGTATGGAAGTCTGTGGAGGACGGTTATCTGGTAGGTTCCCGTGGTTCCGTAGGAAGCTCTTTTGTGGCAACTATGGCGGGAATTACCGAGGTAAATCCTTTGGCACCGCATTATTATTGTAGTGAGTGTCATTTTGTAGACTTTGACAGTGAGCATGTGAAGAAATATGCGGATATGGGTGCTGCCGGAATTGATATGCCGGATAGGGAATGTCCGGTGTGCGGAGCTCTGTTAAAGAAAGATGGTTTTGACATTCCTTTTGAAACCTTCCTTGGCTTCAAGGGAGATAAAGAGCCGGATATCGACTTGAACTTTTCCGGTGAGTATCAGTCCAAAGCGCACAAATATACAGAAGTTATTTTCGGTGCCGGACAAACCTTCCGTGCAGGAACGATTGGTACATTGGCAGATAAAACTGCCTTTGGTTATGTAAAGAATTATTTTGAAGAACGTGGTAAGACTAAGAGAGCGGCAGAAATTAATCGAATTTCTCTGGGCTGTACCGGCGTACGACGCAGTACCGGTCAGCACCCGGGAGGTATTGTAGTATTGCCTATCGGTCAGGATATTAATTCCTTTACACCGGTACAGCACCCTGCTAACGATATGACTACCGATACCATAACCACACACTTTGATTATCATTCCATCGACCACAACCTGCTGAAGCTGGATATACTGGGACACGATGATCCTACCATGATTCGTATGTTACAGGATTTGACCGGCGTGGACCCGGTAACTATTCCGTTGGATGATAAAAAGGTAATGTCCCTGTTCCAAAATACCAGTGCCTTGGGAATTACACCGGAACAAATCGGTGGCACTAAGCTGGGGGCTTTGGGTATTCCGGAGTTTGGTACAGACTTTGCGATGCAGATGGTGATTGAGGTGGAACCACAGACTTTTTCGGATTTGGTGCGTATTGCAGGGCTTTCACACGGAACGGACGTATGGTTGGGGAATGCACAGACCTTGATACAGGAGGAAAAAGCGACTATTTCTACCGCAATTTGTACCCGTGACGATATTATGACCTATTTGATTCGTATGGGTGTGGAAGCAGATGCTTCCTTTAAGATTATGGAGGCAGTTCGTAAGGGTGTAGTAGCTAAGGGAAAGAGTGATAAATGGCCGGAGTGGAAAGCGGATATGCTGGCTCATGGGGTTCCTGATTGGTATGTGTGGTCCTGTGAAAAAATCAAGTACATGTTCCCGAAGGCACATGCGGTAGCGTATGTTATGATGGCATGGAGAATCGCTTATTGCAAGATTTATTATCCCTTGGCATATTATGGTGCATTTTTCAGTATTCGAGCGAAGGCTTTTTCTTATGAAATTATGTGTCAAGGTCAGAGACATCTGGAAAATGTTATGGCTGACTACAAGAAGCGTTCGGATACGCTTTCCAATAAAGAAAAAGAAGCTTATGGAGATATGCGTATTGTGCAGGAGATGTATGCAAGAGGTTATGAATTTGAGCCTATTGATATTTTCCGTGCTCAATCCAGATTGTTCCAAATCGTCGATGGAAAGCTGATGCCTTCTCTGAGCAGTATCGATGGTTTGGGTGAAAAAGCGGCAGATGCTATTGTGGAAGCAGCAAAGGATGGTCCGTTCCTGTCAAAGGATGACTTCCGAGAGAGAACCAAGGTATCCAAGACGGTAATTGAGTTGATGAGTAATTTGGGCTTATTAGGAGACCTTCCGGAATCGAATCAGATTAGTTTATTTGACTTTGTGTAGTCATTTATAAAAAAATGTGATAAAATATATTTAAAGTATGTGCTTTTTTATAAAATGTGGAGGCAAGGTGTGCATGGATTGCAAGGAGTATGAACGTTTAATACCGGATTTTATTCATAAGAAATTAAATTATGCAATCACCAAACGCTTTGTGGAGCATTGGAGAAATTGTCCCAATTGTAAGGAGGAACTGAATATTCAGTTCCTCATAGATGAGGGATTGGTTCGTTTGGAGGAAGGCGGCGATTTCGACCTGCAAAAGGAAATGCATGAGCTTTTGCAGGAAGCGAATCGAAAAGTTCGTTTTCATGAACGTTGGCTACGAATCGGACGAGTGTTGGAGAATCTGGTGATACTCGGTGTGGTAGTGGCAGTGGTTTTGATGATTTGTTTGTAAATTGGAATGGAATTGGAATAAGAATACAATGTAGTAGGTGCAGTGAGATGAGTAAGAAGCTGGTTTTGATTGATGGACATAGTATATTGAACAGAGCATTTTATGGAGTGCCGGATTTGAGCAATGCAAAGGGGCTTCATACAAATGCTATTTTCGGGTTTCTGAATATTTTATTTAAGATATTGGATGAAGAGAAACCGGACTATCTGGCAGTGGCTTTTGACGTGAAGGCGCCTACTTTCCGACATGAAATGTTTGCAGAATACAAGGGTACCCGTAAGCCTATGCCCGATGAACTGCGGGAACAGGTTCCGGTTATGAAGGATGTGCTTCGTGCCATGCAAGTGGTGATATTGGAGCAGGCCGGCTTGGAAGCAGATGATATATTAGGAACCTTGGCCAAAAGAGCAGAAACAGATGGCATGGAGGTATCGCTGGTGTCCGGCGACAGAGATTTGTTGCAAATAGCTACGGAACGTATTAAGATTCGTATTCCGAAGACCAAAATGGGACGTACGGAAATAGAGGATTATTATGCAGATGATGTGAAAGCTGCTTATCAGGTGACCCCCTTGCAGTTTATTGAATTAAAGGCATTGATGGGAGATACCTCGGATAATATTCCGGGAGTGCCGAAGATTGGTGAGAAGACAGCTACCTCCTTAATGGTGGAGTATGGTTCTATCGAGAATATTTATGCCCATGTGGAAGAAATCAGTAAAAAGAGTATCCGGGAAACCTTGCAGAATAACCGTGAGTTGGCAGACTTGAGTAAAGCACTGGCAACCATTAAGGTGGACTGTGATTTTGCGTTTGATTATGAAGCAGCGAAGGCAGAAGGATACTTTACCAAGGAAGCCTATCAGCTGTTTAAGGAGCTGGAGTTCCGTAATATGCTGAAGCGTTTTGAGGAAGCGGATGCAAAAGACCAAAACGAAGAACTGAAAAAGAAGTTTCGTCTCTTGGAAACAAAAGAGGAATGCAGAAAAATCCTGCAGAAGCTGGCAAATAGTAATAGTAAGCAAACAGTAGGTATGGTATTAATCACCGAAGAAAAGCAGTTACTGGGAGTGGCTGTGGCCACCGGTAAGGAAGAAATATATTGCTATTATCAGGATGTAACGGTTGTGCCGGAAAATCAGCAATTATCACTGTTTGATACCTTTGATGAAAATACAGATACAGAGTTACAGGAGTTGGTATTGGCATTATCTGAGAAAGCAGTTCTGTCTACTGTGGATATTAAGAAGCATTATGATTATATTCAGACAGCGGACTTGACAAAGTATTTTGATATAGTGCTGGCGGCTTATTTGCTGAATCCTTTAAAGAGCGATTATGATGCAGAAGCTATCGCGGCAGAGCATTTGGGACTGATGATACCGGGATACAAGGAGTTGTTTGGTAAGAAGAGCATTCGGGAAGCAGCGAAGGAAAACAAGAACTTATTGGCGGAATACTATATGTATCAGGCTTATACTGCTTATGCGGCGAAAGCGGTACTGGAACAGAAGTTGAAAGAAACGGATATGCTGGCGTTGATGCAGGAAATCGAAATGCCCCTTTCTTATGTGCTATATGACATGGAAAAGGAAGGGGTAATTGTCAAGCGGGAAGAGTTAAAGGCGTATGGAGATGCTTTGACTTCGCGTATTGAGGAACTGGAAGAATGTATTTATCAAAAAGCCGGAGAGCGGTTTAATATTAATTCCCCCAAGCAGCTGGGAGAAGTATTGTTTGAGCATATGAACCTTCCCGGAGGAAAGAAAACAAAGACCGGCTATTCCACAGCGGCGGAGGTATTGGAAAAGCTGGCACAGGAGCATCCGATTGTAAATGATATTTTAGAATATAGAGGATTAACGAAGCTAAAGTCAACCTATGCAGAAGGTCTGGCTAGTTGTATTGAAGAGGATGATAGAATTCATACTCACTTCAATCAGACTATTACGGCTACCGGACGTATCAGTTCCACAGAACCGAATTTGCAGAATATTCCCATGCGTATGGAATTAGGCAGAAGAATACGTAAAGTCTTCGTTCCCAGAGAAGGCTGTGTCCTGATGGACGCGGATTATTCTCAGATAGAGCTGCGGGTTTTGGCTCATATGTCTGATGATGAAGAATTGATACAGGCCTATAAAATGGAGCAGGACATCCATCGAATTACCGCAGCTAAGGTATTCAATACACCATTCGAGGAAGTGACGGATTTACAGAGAAGAAATGCAAAGGCGGTTAACTTTGGTATTGTTTATGGTATCAGTTCCTTTGGGCTAAGTCAGGATTTAAGTATTAGCCGGAAGGAAGCGGCAGAATATATAGAGCAATATTTTGCCACCTATCCCAAGGTAAAAGAGTATTTGGATAAGCTGGTGAAGGATGCCAAGGAACAGGGGTATATTACTACCATGTTCGGCAGAAGAAGACCGATACCGGAGCTGAGTTCATCGAACTTTATGCAACGCTCCTTTGGGGAAAGAGTAGCCATGAATTCCCCCATACAAGGAACGGCTGCGGATATTATTAAGATAGCCATGGTAAAGGTATGGAAGGCTTTGAAGGAGACCGGATTAAAGTCGAAGCTGATTTTGCAGGTGCATGACGAGCTTTTGATAGAGACCTATGAGGAAGAAGTAGAGCAGGTAAAGCAAATTCTTTCGGAGAATATGAAGCATGCAGCGGATTTGAAGGTGGCTTTGGAAGTGGATTTGCATGTGGGCAAAAATTGGTATGAAGCACATTAAAGGTACGAAAAGAAGCAGCTGAGAAGGTCGCATCTGTGCTTGTGGTAGTGCAGAAGATTGACTGCTGGCTGACAGGAGGTCATAAGACATGCGTTTGATAGGAATAACCGGTGGTGTGGGAGCCGGGAAAACAGCCGTATTGTCCTATATAAGGCAGCATTACAAATGTAAAATATATCTGGCAGATGAGGTGGCACATCTGATAAAGCAGAAGGGAGAACGATGTTATTACCGTTTGGTGGAGCTTTTGGGGGAAGAAATCTTAGAACCTTCCGGAGAGATTGACAAGGGAAAGATGGCAGAGGTGATTTTCGCATCAGAAGACCTTTTGGAGCAGGTAAATGCAATTGTACATCCGGAGGTGCGGTTCTATTTGCTGGATAGAATTTGTGAAGCTGCGGAAGATGATGAGATAGAGCTTTTGTTCATCGAAGCGGCACTATTGATTGAAGCCGGATATAAGGAAATCGTTGACGAAATGTGGTATATTTATGCGGAAGAGGAAGTCAGAAGAACTCGTTTGCGTATCAGCCGGGGATATTCGGAAGAGAAGATTGACCAGATTATGGAGGCTCAGCTGTCGGAAGAGGAGTTTCGGACAGCATGTGACTTTTGTGTAGACAATAGCGGGGAATTATCAGAAAGCTATAAACAGATTAGAGAGAAGCTGGAGGCATTCACATGGCTAGAGTGAAAAAGGAACAGGAATTGGTTTTTGGATTGGATATTGGAACCAGAAGTGTGGTTGGTATCGTGGGCTATCGGGATGGTGCACGTTTTCATGTGTTGGCACAATATAGCAAGGAACATGAAACCAGAGCTATGATGGATGGACAGATACATGATATCGGTAAAGTGGGAGCTACCATCAAGCAGGTAAAGGAAAATTTGGAAAAGCAGCTGGATAAGAAGCTGAAAAGTGTTTGTATCGCAGCGGCAGGTCGTGTGCTTCGTACCGTAACCACCAATGTAGTACATACTTATGCTTCTGAGCGTGAGGTAACACAAGAGGATATTTATGCTTTGGATACCATGGGTGTGGAAAAAGCATTTGAGGAGTTTACCGCTGCAAATGATACGGATATTCAGTTTTACTGTGTGGGTTATACCCCGATTCGTTATTATTTGAATGGCTATACCATCGGAAATCTGGAAGGACATAAGGCAAAGCATATCGGTGTAGATTTGATTGCAACCTTCCTGCCGGATGATGTAGTAGACGGTTTGTATAAGGCAGTGAATATGGCAGGGCTGCAGGTGGCAAACTTGACATTGGAGCCTATTGCTGCGATTCAGATTGCTATTCCGGAGAAGTTTCGATTGTTGAATTTAGCACTGGTGGATGTTGGTGCAGGTACCAGCGATATTTCGATTACCAAGGAAGGAACCATTACGGCATATGGGATGATTCCGGTAGCCGGAGACAGTCTCACAGATGCTATTGTACAGCATTGTCTGGTGGAATTCGAAACAGCAGAGTATATTAAGCGAAGCTGTGGGGAACAGGAAACCATAGAGTTTACGGATATTATCGGGTTCCCGCAGACTATGACAGCAGAAGGCGTGAAGGAGTTGTTAAAGCCAACTATTACGGATATGACGAAGCAGGTAGCGGACTGTATTCGTGAGCTAAACGGAGATAAGCCGGTTAGTGCGGTGTTCGTAGTCGGTGGTGGCGGTACCATTGGAGGATATACGGAAGCCTTGGCTGAGGAATTGGGAATTCCGAAGGAACGTGTGGCAATTCGTGGCAAAGAGGTAATGCAGACCATTGATTTTGAGCTGGAAAATCCACAGATTGATTCCACCATGGTAACACCGTTAGGTATTTGTCTGAGTTATTATGAACAAAACAATAATTTTATCTTTGTGCAATTTAATGACGAGCGTGTGAAGCTATATGACAATGGGAAGCTGTCAGTAGTAGATGCTGCCATTGCGGCCGGATTTTCTAATGAAGACCTGTTCCCCAAGCGCGGAGCAGGCGTGGTATATACCGTAAATGGAAAGAGCAGAATGCAAAGAGGTCTTCCGGGTGAAGCGGCAGTGATAACCGTGAACGGAAAGGAAACGGACATTCATGGCAAGATTGTCAATGGCGATAAGGTCATCGTTACTTCTTCTACCGCCGGAGAGCCGGCAATACAGTATTTGATGAACCTGCCGGAGTGGAATGAAAAGTTCCGCATCGTGGTAAATGGTACGGAGATTACTTTGGAGAAATCTGCATTAGTAAACGGAGAAAGACAGGTTGGCTCTTATCAGATACAGGATGGTGACGAAATCGAGATTACCAACTGGTATACGGTGGAGCAGATTGCGGAACTGGCAGATGTGGTTCTGGATGATACTGTGCGTATATTGGTAAATGATGTAGCCGCAAAGGCTGATACTAAGGTTTATAATGAGTTTTCGGTATGCTTTGAAAAATTGGAGAAGGTGGAAGCTATGCCGGTTCAGACTACAGAGCAGTCAGTTGAGAGTGCGGAAGCAGAGAATAGCTTGGAACCGCAGGAAAATGCAGACACAGAAACCGAAGTAGAAGATACCTGGGAAAAAGTACAGGAGACATTGGAGGAAGCGGAGCAGACCAAGGATTCCTTTGTGGTAATCGTAAATAAGAAGCCTATCGTGATGAGCGGCAAGAAGGAATATGTTTTTGTAGACGTATTCGATTATATTAATTTTGATTTGCGGGAATCCGGTGGAAGAAAGATCAATACTTTATTAAACGGACGTCAGGCACAATATATGGAGACATTAAAGGAAGGCGATGTAATAGACATCTTTTGGGGGAACTAGACAGATGAGATTATGCAGTATAGCAAGTGGTAGCAGCGGAAATTGTATTTATGTGGGCTCCGATGCTACTCACTTGTTGATTGATGTAGGAATAAGCGGTAAAAAGACAGAAGCAGGGCTGAATAGTCTGGATATATCCCCGAGAGAGTTGGATGGTATTTTGATTACACATGAGCATGCTGACCATATCGCCGGTATCGGTGTGCTGGCCAGGAAGTATGAGATACCGATTTATGCCACACGAGGTACCATAGAGGCAATTAAAAATTGTAGTAATGTAGGCAGTATTCAAGAAGAACTGTTTGTAGAAGTACAGGCAGATAAGAAAATTACGGTAAAAGATTTGATTATTAATCCCATGCGGATTTCCCACGATGCAGCAGACCCGGTGGCTTATCGCGTGAGTTATGGTACGAAGAAGGTGGCTGTTTGTACGGATTTGGGTGTTTTTAATGACTATACCGTGGAGTGTCTCAAGGGAATGGATGCCCTTTTACTGGAGGCTAATCATGATGTGAATATGCTTCAGGTAGGTCCTTATCCGTATTACTTAAAGCAACGTATTTTAGGCGAGAGAGGACATTTGTCCAATGAGAATTCAGGAAGGTTGCTCAGTAGAATCTTGCATGATAATCTGAGTGCAATCGTGTTGGGACACCTGAGTAAGGATAACAATTTGCCGGAGTTGGCTTATGAGGCAGTTCGTATGGAAATTACGCTGGGTGACAATCCCTATAAGGCAGAGGATTTTGAAATACAGGTAGCTAATCGCAGTGAAGTATCTAAGGTGATACAGATTGCTTAGGAAGCTTTCCAGAAAAGGATTTCATAAAGTACCTTGAAAATTTCCGGGTTCTGTATATAATAGAGTAGGATATAAAATCAGTAAAGTGATTTTGAAACGGAGGACAAAATGGAAAAGACAATTATTACAGTAGTAGGAAAAGATACCGTTGGAATTATTGCAAGGGTTTGTACTTATTTGGCAGAGAGTAAGGTAAATATATTGGATATTTCTCAGACCATTGTTTCCGGATATTTTAATATGATGATGATTGTGGATACCGGCGCCATGACAAAGCTGCATGGTGATTTGGCAGATGAATTGAAAGCACTCGGAGAAGAAATCGGAGTGGTTATCAAATGCCAGAAGGAAGAAATTTTTGACAAAATGCATAGAATCTAGGAGAGTATTCACATGATTAACCGTTACGAAGTAGCCGAAACAAATGAAATGATTGAAAAGGAGAATCTGGATGTCCGTACGATTACCTTGGGTATCAGTTTGTTGGACTGTATTGATTCTGACTTGGAAAAATTAAACGAGAAGATTTATAACAAGATTTTTAATGCAGCGAAGGATTTGGTAAAAACCGGTGAGGAAATTTCTAAGGAATATGGTATTCCTATTGTAAATAAGAGAATTTCCGTAACACCGATTGCTCTGATTGGTGGTGCTGCATGTAAGACAGTAGAGGATTTTGCCAGTATTGCGAAGACCATGGATAAGGTGGCTCATGAGGTGGGCGTTAACTTTATCGGTGGCTATTCTGCTCTGGTGAGCAAAGGTATGACCCCGGCAGAGGAGCTTTTGATTCGTTCGATTCCTTTGGCACTTTCTACTACGGAAAGGGTGTGTAGCTCTATTAATGTAGGCTCTACCAAAACCGGTATTAATATGGATGCGGTGAAGCTCATGGGAGAAATGATAAAGGAAACTGCAGAGTATACCAAGGAAGATGATTCTTTGGGATGTGCCAAGCTGGTAGTATTCTGTAATGCACCGGATGACAATCCCTTCATGGCAGGTGCTTTCCATGGTGTAACCGAGGCTGATAAAATTATTAATGTTGGTGTCAGTGGACCAGGTGTAGTCAAGACTGCGTTGGAAAAGGTACGTGGAGAGAACTTTGAAATCTTGTGTGAGACCATCAAAAAGACTGCCTTCAAGGTAACTCGTGTAGGTCAGCTAGTGGCACAGGAGGCTTCTAAGCGTTTGGGAGTACCTTTTGGTATCGTAGATTTGTCTTTGGCACCTACTCCGGCTATCGGAGACAGTGTGGCAGATATTCTTTGTGAAATCGGTTTGGAGTATGCCGGAGCACCCGGCACTACAGCTGCATTGGCCCTTTTGAATGATCAGGTAAAGAAGGGCGGTGTCATGGCTTCTTCTTATGTGGGAGGCTTAAGTGGTGCCTTTATTCCGGTCAGCGAAGACCAGGGTATGATTGATGCGGTAGTGGCAGGAGCACTGACCTTAGAGAAGTTGGAGGCTATGACCTGTGTTTGCTCGGTAGGTTTGGATATGATTGCTATCCCGGGAGATACTAAGGCAACCACCATTTCCGGTATTATCGCAGATGAGATGGCTATTGGTATGATTAATCAGAAGACCACAGCAGTGCGTATTATTCCTGTTATCGGAAAGGGCGTAGGCGAGACTGTAGAATTCGGCGGTTTGCTGGGCTATGCACCCATTATGCCGGTGAATCCTTTCTCCTGTGATGCCTTTGTAAATCGTGGTGGACGTATTCCGGCACCGATTCATAGTTTTAAGAATTAATGATTGACATAGCATGCAGAAGATGCTATACTCCTAACAATTAACATAAGAAAAAGCGATGACGGAAAAAAGTAGCATAACAATCGCATCCAGAGAGAGCGTCATTTGGTGGAAGACGTTTATGTGGGTTGTATGTGAAAACCATTCTGGAGCTGCAGTGCTGAAAGTAGAGGTAAGCGTTGCCGTATATCTGCGTTAAAGGTTAGGATTTGTTGGAATCTGAAGTGAAAAATGAAGGTGGAACCGTGCATAAGCACCCTTAAAGATGTATTTATTATGTCTTTAGAGGTGCTTTTTCTTATGCTGAATCTTATGCTAATGAAAATATTAGAAAAGAAAGGATGATACTATGAAAATCAGTAAGAAGGATGGTTCTATCCAGGAAGTAATGTTTGAAGAGGAAATTGGAAGAAATGCATTTCGTCACACATCAGCACATATTTTGGCACAGGCGGTGAAGCGTCTGTATCCAGAGACAAAATGTGCAATCGGACCGGCGATTAAGGACGGGTTTTATTATGATTTCGAATTTGACTTTGCTTTTTCCGAAGCATGTTTTGAGGAAATTGAGCAGGAAATGCGTAAAATTGTGAAGGAAAATCTACAGCTTCGACATTTTCATCTTCCGAAGGAACAGGCTAAAAAACTCATGAAGGAAAAGGGGGAGCCATATAAGCTGGAAATGCTACAGGAGCTTCCGGAGGAGGAGATAAGTTTTTATCAACAGGGTGAGTATATTGAAATGTGTGCAGGTCCCCATGTGGCTTATACCAGTGCCGTAAAGGCTTTTAAGTTGTTGTCTGTTGCCGGAGCCTATTGGCGTGGGGATGAGAAGAATAAAATGCTTACGCGAATTTACGGTGTTTCTTTTCCTACACAAGAGATGCTGACGGAGCATCTGGAACATTTGGAGGAGGCAAAGAAAAGAGACCATAGGAAATTAGGTAAGGAATTAAAGCTTTTTACATTGATGGACGAGGGACCCGGTTTTCCGTTCCTGCTTCCCAAAGGATTGATTTTGAAGAATTTGTTGATTGATTATTGGAGAAAAATTCATGTGAGAGAAGGCTATGTGGAGATATCTACGCCTATGATGCTTAATTGGCAGCTTTGGGAAACCTCCGGTCATTGGGAACATTATCGGGATAAGATGTATACCACAAAGATTGATGATGTGGATTTCGCCGTGAAGCCAATGAACTGTCCGGGAGGTATGCTGGTGTACAAGATGGAACCACATTCTTATCGGGAACTGCCTTTGCGTGTAGGTGAGTTAGGAGTGGTACATCGAAATGAACTTTCCGGTACCTTGCATGGATTGATGCGTGTACGTTACCTTACACAGGATGATGCACACATTTTCATGACGCCGGAGCAGATATCTGATGAAATCAAAGGTGTGGTACGGTTGATTGATGAAGTGTATGCTATGTTTGGTTTTAAATACCATGTGGAATTGTCTACCAGACCTGAAAATTCCATTGGAAGTGATGAAGAATGGGAGCTGGCAACAAATGGGTTGAAAAATGCATTGGAGGATTTGGGGCTATCCTATATTATTAATGAAGGAGATGGTGCCTTTTATGGTCCAAAGATTGATTTTCATCTGGAGGATTCTATCGGAAGAACCTGGCAATGCGGAACCATACAGTTGGATTTTCAATTGCCGCAGCGATTTGAGGCAGAGTATATCGGTGCAGATGGCGCAAAGCATCGTCCGATTATGCTTCATAGAGTAGTGCTTGGCTCCATAGAGCGTTTTATGGGTATCCTAATAGAGCATTTTGCAGGTAAGTTTCCGTTATGGCTATCTCCGGTACAGGTGAAGATATTGCCGATTTCCGATAAGTATTTGGATTATGCAAAAGAGGTGGCTGAGGCTTTTCGAATGGAAGGACTGCGTTGTGAAATTGATTCCAAACAGGAAAAAATCGGATATAAAATTCGTAGTGCCCGGTTGGAAAGAGTGCCCTATATGATTGTCGTGGGAGAGAAGGAGGCAGAAAACAAAAGTATTTCTGTGCGTAAGAGGGATGAAGGTGATTTGGGCAGTATGACAGTGAACCAATTGCTGGAAATGCTGAAAAAAGAAGGAATTGATTGTGATTTCTATAGGAGTGGGAAGGAAATGTAATTAAGTGATAGAGTAGCGAAAACTTAATTATAGAACGGTTGATAACAAGAAAGCTCCCGGTTTCACTGGAAGGAACTACTTACAAAGGTTAGACGAAAATCTAACGATTTGGAGGCTGGTTCCTTCTGAGGTGAAACCGGGAGTTTGTTTTCAGGTAATGACTAAGGTGTGAATTACTACACAATCACAATGGGTGTTGAAAATTCATTATACATAGGTACCTTAGCTTTAGAAGCACGGATGCTGCTGTAAACATCACTGATGAGGATTTCCTTTTTCAGCATTTCGTAAACAGGTCCGTCCAGAATGTTTTGTGCATCTGCCAGCTTGGTTACAAGGGGGATGCGGGTGTGCTTATGAATTTCGCTTAACAGTGGTTCTGCATCTTTGCGGAAGCCTAGGATACGTGCATAAGGAGTAATATTTAAGTCATTCATATAAGTATTTAATTCATCCTTTCGCATATTTAGCAGGATGTGGAATAAGCAGCGACTGATACGGGTATAGGTAATATCCTTGGTCTTCAGTAAGTCGCAGAAGTTTTCAATACCATCAAATTTATACAAATTGTTTTTGATACGGTCGGACAAGGCTGGAGAAACATCAATATATTCTTCATATCCCTTATCGCGTTCGGATAATAATTTATAGTATAGTATTTCTGAAAAATCGTTAATGTGTAATAAAGGATTTTGACATAAGTATTCCTGTAAAACAGTATAGGAACCTTCCGGCAGCTGGTTCTGCAGTTCTTCAATCGAAACACCTGACCAGAGTGCTTCACGCAGAGCAGTGGCAGAGCTCTGGTGAATACCAAGACGGGTGTCGTGGTAATTGGAGCCGAAACGTTTCAGTGTGATGGCTTCCATGGAACTGTGTTGCTTCATGATACTCTTCATGTATTCAATTCCCAATATATTATTGGGAGTGGTTAACAATGAAATGTAGGAGCTTAGTTCCGGACATACCTGTAAAATCGCTGATGAACGGGCAGAAGGGAAGGTGCTTCCGCTTCGTAAATGGGACTGTAAAACTCTTTGATATTCCGGAGATTCTTCTAAAATAATATTGGAAATTTTCTTTAATATTTCGGTATCTCCCCATTCGCTGCCAAAACTTAGGGTAGATACAACCCCCAACTTGTCCAATAGGGAAACTGCACCCATAGCAAAATATTCTGCACTTCCGATGGCATAGTATGCAGGTAATTCTACGATTAAATCCACACCACAGGAGAGGGCGTTTCGGGCACGTTCGAATTTATCGATGATGGCAGGTGTACCACGCTGCATAAAATTGCCGCCCATGACAACAATAGTATAGTCAGCATTTGAAATTTTTTTAGACTCCTTTAGGTGATAAAGATGACCATTGTGGAGGGGATTGTATTCAGCAACTATACCGCAAACCTTCATAACACAACATCCTTTCTTTTGTATTAACGATAAAACGTTAAAAAGTATCGGCAGGCTATGTGAAAAAAATAACACATCGTGGAAGCGTTTACATGTAGATGCTTCTCACGTTTTTTTGAGGTTGAAGAAATGTGTTTTGTACTGGAAATTGTACAATTTTTCGCATATTTTGCCTTGTTTCTCTCACATATATTTAGTATAATATATTTAACGAGCTTTGTTAAGCTAATTTTTAAGGGTTTACTAAAATGAATAATGTATGAAGGGTTATGCGGGTGACCGCCGGAAAGGAGATTGGTGATGTCCTATATTGATTTAATCAAAGACAGAGCACGACTTGACAAGAAAACAATTGTATTGCCGGAATCAAATGACAAGAGAACTTTGATTGCTGCTGCAAAAATCATGGAAGAGAAAATCGCTAATATTATTATGATTGGTGATGAAGAGAAGATTACGGATGGTGCCGGATGGTTGGAGGTTGACCTGACCGGTGTACAGATTATCAATCCAAAGAATGATCCGAGATTTGAAGAATATGCGAATTTATTATATGAAACCAGAAAGTCCAAGGGTATGACTTTGGAAAAGGCGAAAGAGACCCTTTTGAAGGATTATCTTACCTACGGTATTGTGATGGTAAAGGCAAATCATGCAGATGGTATGGTAGCAGGTGCTTGTCATTCCACAGCAGCCACCCTTAGACCTGCATTACAGATATTAAAGACTGCTCCCGGTGTGAAGCTGGTATCTGCATTCTTTGTAATGGATACTCAGTTTAAGAATTTGGGAGAGAACGGAACTTTTATTTTTGCAGATTGTGGTTTGAATCAGGATCCTACTGCTGAAGAGTTGGCAGCGATTGCAGATTCTTCCGCAAGAAGCTTTAAGGCATTGGTAGGACCGAAACCTTGTATTGCTATGCTCAGTCATTCGACTAAGGGAAGTGCCAGCCATGCATTGGTGGACAAGGTAGTTGAAGCTACCAGAATTGCAAAGGAAGAGTATCCCGGTCTGACTTTAGATGGTGAATTACAGTTGGATGCAGCATTGGTTCCTTCTGTTGCGAAGTCAAAAGCTCCCGGCAGCCCGGTTGGTGGTAATGCGAATGTTTTGATTTTCCCGAACCTGGATGCAGGTAATATCGGATATAAGTTAGTACAGCGTCTGGGAGGTGCAGAAGCATATGGACCCATGCTTCAGGGTATTGCCAGACCGGTAAATGACCTTTCCCGTGGTTGCTCTTGGGAAGATATTGTTGGTGTAGTAGCACTCACCGCAGTTCAGGCACAACTTGTGTAAGGGCAGAGCCAAAGTGTCATGGAGACTGTCCGTCAAGCTTGCTTGAACGGCAGTTTCTATGACACCTTGGCGAGCGAAGCACAGCGAGGAAATGCGAAGCATTTTCGAGCCTGCCCTTACACTGTAAGAGGGCGAAGTGTAGCGGAGCCTGCCCTTACACTGTAAGGGCATCTTACATTTTAATCATAAATATAAAGGAGAACATAAAATGAACATTTTGGTGATTAATTGTGGTAGTTCCTCATTGAAGTTTCAGTTGATTAATTCTGAAACCGAGCAGTGCATTGCAAAGGGACTTTGTGAAAGAATTGGTATCGAAGGCAGTATGATTACTTATGCTCCGGAAGGCGGCGAGAAGGAAAAGACAGAAACTCCTATGCCCGACCATACAGAAGCAATCCGTTTGGTGCTGGAGGCGCTTACCAATGAAAAGACCGGTGTGGTAAAGAGCTTGGATGAAATCGGTGCAGTCGGACATCGTATTGTACATGGCGGTGAGAAGTTTGCAAATGCAACTATTATTGATGAAGCTGTTATGAAGGCGATTGAGGAGTGCAATGATTTGGCACCTCTTCACAATCCTGCAAACTTAATCGGTATTAATGCTTGTAAGAGTCTGATGCCAACCACTCCTATGGTAGCTGTTTTTGATACTGCATTCCATCAGACCATGCCGGAAGAAGCATATATGTATGGACTTCCTTATGAGTACTATGAGAAGTACAAAATCAGACGTTACGGCTTCCACGGTACCAGCCATTCTTATGTTTCCAAGAAGGCGGCTGAGGTGCTTGGTAAGAACTATGATGATATGAAGATTATTGTTTGCCATCTGGGCAACGGTTCCAGCGTATCTGCTGTAAAGAACGGCAAGTGTGTAGATACCTCCATGGGTCTGACTCCTCTTGAGGGTCTGATTATGGGTACCCGTTCCGGTGATATGGATCCTGCCATCATGGAGTTTATCGCTCACAAGGAGAATAAGTCCATCGATGAGATTATGACCATTCTCAACAAGAAGTCCGGTGTGCTTGGTCTTTCCAACAACCTATCTTCCGATTTCCGTGATTTGGTTGCAGGTCACGATGCAGGTAATGAGTATGCTACTTGTGCACTGAAGACCTTCTGCTATCGTGTAGCGAAGTATATCGGTTCTTACGTAGCTGCCATGAATGGTGTTGATGTAATCTGCTTTACCGCAGGCGTAGGCGAGAATTCTTCACCTGTTCGTAAGCTGATTTGTGAGTATCTGGGTTATCTTGGTGTAACTCTTGATGAGGAAGCAAACGGCAAGCGTGGTCAGGAGATTGCAATTTCCACTCCTGATTCCAAGACTACCGTAATGGTAATCCCTACCAACGAGGAGCTTGCAATCGCAAGAGAGACTGTTCGTCTGGTATAATAACGCATCTCGTTTGGCGCATATAATAGTGATGAGAGCCCTTGGAAGCATTTGCTTCCGGGGGCTTTTTGCATCATATCTGCATCATTTTTCCAAATTATATAAAAAGAATTGAGTTTCGAAAAAACCAATGATATAGTGAAGGAAGACAAATTGATGAAAGGAATCCGACATGGGATACAGAAGAGGAAAGGGACCGCTTAGGCAGGGAAAAAAGTTCATAGGTGTGTTGGCTGTAGTGGTGTTTGCCTATGGCTTGAGTATACTTTGCCCTCTTGTCAGTGCGGCATCTGTACTTGGAAATCCGCAGACCATGGAGGATGAGCTTTCTGTATCGGTGCAGTCTGATAGGAATGTAGAGAGAGATAAGGCTGTGGCGACAGCCTATCAGCAATACGAAGAAGCTTTTGACCGGATTCAGACCATAGAAGATATTGTGGAATCAGATTATGCGGTTGTAGAGAAGCATGTGTTTGATGTTCCTTTGGTGGCAAAATTGTCAAATGATCAGGGTGAGCTTGTGGATACGGAGGTTGTGCGTCCTGTAGAATTGTATGAAATCAGTAGCGAAGATGCTGTTTCAATGCAGATAGTGCCCACGGTGCGGTTTTATACGGCCATAGATGAGAAGTCATCCAGGGCAGCTGTATTTCTGACCGATGAAGCGGGGCAGATTATTTATAAGACCAACCGACTGGAGTGCAATTATACGATTCTTGGTCAGGTAGAACAGCCTATCGTGGACATGGTATCCGTGGCTTTCCAGGATTTGAATTATGACGGTCTTACGGATTTGATCCTGATTGCTGGTTGTGTCAATGAGGAAGGAAGCTATGCAGGTAAGCAGTATAAGGTGGGAGAGGTACTGTTTCAGGCCAAAGAGGATGATGGAGCGGTTTCCTTTTATCGGGATTGGCGCATCAATGATAAAATAAATCGTTTTGACATGAACAAGAGTGCCAAGTGCATCCGTTCCTTTGTGCGGGACGGACAGTCCACGGAGTTTCTGTATACAGCGACTACGGAGGAGGAGCTTTTGGTCAACGGATTCCAGATTATTAAGGAACAAAGCTATTGGAGAACCTACGAGAAGCTTGGTAAGCTTAAAGTACTTCCCGGCATTTATTCTATGGCGGACTATGATATCTTTATGATTTATATGATTAACGAGCAGGGAGATATTATTTGGTGTTTCCAGCCTATGGGCGAGTTTGATAATCTGTATGCTTTGAAGGGTATCAGCGGTAAGGATTTGGACGGTGACGGCATGAAGGACCTGCTGGTGGTGGCACGCTACAGCAGGGAAGGGGAAAATGGTGACATTATTGTACAAGGGCAGTATTCCATCTATTATCAACGCACAGGCGGCTTTGATACAGATACGGAGTTTGTGACCGGTTATCCCTATCAGGATACGGACACAGTGGGAGATTTGGTAAATAAAATCCATGCTTACTGGGGATGGAGCACGACGGACACAACTATGACAGATAAGGAAGTACAGAAATGATAAAGATATTGATTGTAGATGATGAAAAGCCTATTTGTGATTTGATTGATATCAATCTGACGGCAGCAGGCTATCAGTGTAAGGCTGTACAGGACGGATTGCAGGCGATTGATCTGATTGAAAGAGAGAATTTTGATCTGATTTTGTTGGATGTGATGCT
>JAZQEK010000052.1:0-34263 GCA_045538995.1 Acetatifactor sp.
TTTACTCATAGTGTTCCTCCTTCTACTGCTGTCAGAAGGAGAGATAACTTTATCACATTTGTATGAAAGAGTAAATGTTAACTGTGCAGAAGTAAATTCCACCGCATAAGCGGGAGGTGGAATTTAAATAAAAAATTTTCATTGTGATGTAATATGATAAAATTCCTTGCAAATTCTCCAATTCGATTCTATAATCGACTCATGGGTATGCAAGCCAACCGCAGATGATTCTGTAAGTAGCAATTACTGGTTTGAAATCCAACGGAACCATACTCAGTGATGTAAAAATGCTTTGGTACTGGAATGGTACTAGAAGCAGTCAGAACGATATGTAATAGGGACAAAAACACAAAATTTCAAAACAAATATGTATAGAAAACTAATGAAAAACAATATCTAAAACTTCAAACTTTGCGAGTTTGAATAAAGTTTTTGCTTTGTTCGAAATTCTTTTACCAAAGCAGGGAAATTCCCTGCTTTGGTGTTTTTAATAGTGGCAGAAGGCCACTTGAGTTCAAAAACATCTAAATTATTTTATTTATCATAATTTCGCTGACAAATTCCAGATGAAAATCGAAAATATAGGGTGTATAGCATCTAAAGTTAAAAATTATTAGAAATTTAGCTGAAAGAAATGCTAGATCTTTGAAAGATATTTAATTATCAAAAAGAAAATGTCATCTAAATTCCATGAAAATATCCTATTTAGACATCTATAGTCCCATACAGAATGTAATATCAGATAGAAATGTTAGTAAAGGAGAGGTAATGGAGGAGATTAGGGAAAAATTGAATGAACGTGAGGATTATTTGTTGCAATTAAGAGAGGAAAAGAAGATTGCGTTACAGAAAACACCGGAAGGGGCTTTGCGTGTGTGTAATAGTGGTGGAAAGAGAGCTTCTGGCAATACAAAAATATAGAGCATGTTATCCAGTTGTAGGTGTAGAAGAAATATATGGTAATTTGCATAAAGCACGTCAGAAACTAATTGTTCCTGTTAAAGAAACAATGGAGGAATTTGTACATAATTGGGAAGCTGTAAGGTATGAAGGGAAAGGTTTTCGGACAGATGTACCGGAATTTTACACGGCGAAGGGGGAACGGGTAAGGTCCAAATCAGAGGTGATTATCGCAGATGCTTTGTATCGGAAGGGGATACCTTACCGATATGAATATCCTTTGCATTTGAGTGGTGTGGGGGAAATATATCCGGATTTCATGGTGCTGAATGTGCGGTTAAGAAAAGAAATGTATTGGGAACACTTTGGTAGGATGATGATCTTGACTATGTAGAGAAGACAATGAGGAAACTGGCAGGGTATATGCAAAATGAATTATTTCCTGGCGATAGGATGATTTATACATATGAGACGAGGGGATGTCCTATAAATCAAAAACAAATTTGTGGTATTATTCAGCATTATTTGTTGTGATTTTATGACTGAAAAAAAGAATATTTTCCTGAAACCCATTGTTATTTTTACCCTCACATTTTATAATAGAATTTGGTAATAAACATTAGAAAAGATATGAATGATAAAGGATTAGAGATATATGGAACCATATTACGAGGAGGATGAACTGGAACGACAGGCGAGGCGTTCCAGACGGTTGGAGCAGATGCTGCGGGAGAAGAGGAAGCAGGAGAAGCGACGCCGATTTATAAAGAAGTATTGGCCATTCCTGATGGGAGGAGTGGCTGTTTTGGCAATTGTACTGGTGGTAGGAATAGCCGGTAGTAAAAAGGATGATATAGAGGACGGTAAGCTGTTGGCTGGCATAGGAGAAACCTTGGAACAAAGTAGCGACAGAGAGGCTGTTGGCAGCAAGGGAGACAGTCTGACCCAAGGCGAACAGGAAGGAAATGGAGCTACGAACGGCACATCCACAGGGAGCAATGAACTGTCACAGGGGCAGGATGTTGCGAGTGAGATGTCAACCGCAGAGCCTTCTGTGACAGAGGCACCGACTACGGAGCAGGACAAGCATCAGAACAATGGCAATACTGGTAATGGTACCAACAGCGGAACAAATAGTGCTGTTACTGTACCTTATCAGTTTGAAACCACTTCTGACACGGTGAACATAACCAGTGAAAAGGTGATTAGCACCAATGTGATTTTGATTAACGAAAGCACGGATACCATTATTGCTTCCAAGGGGGCAAAGGAGAGGATTTCACCCGCATCCATGACCAAGGTATTGACGGTGCTGGTGGCAGCAGAGCATATCGCTATGGAGGAGTTGGAGGAACCTTTTCAGATTACATTGGAGTACACGGATTATGCCTTTGTAAATGATTGCAGTACGGCAGGTTTTGCAAAGGATGAGATGGTGAAGGTAAAGGATTTGTTTTATGGAACCATACTTCCTTCCGGCGGAGAAGCAGCGGTGGCATTGGCGACCTATGTGGCAGGCTCTCACGAAGCTTTTGTGGAGCTGATGAATGAGAAGCTGGAAGAGCTGGGATTGTCTGAGAGTGCACATTTTACCAATTGTGTGGGACTTTATGATGAGGAGCATTATTGTACAGTTTATGATATGGCCGTGATTATGAAGGCTGCATTGCAAAATGAGTGGTGCAGAGAGGTGTTAGCAGCACATACCTATACTACTACTTCTACCAGTCAGCATCCGGATGGAATTTTGATTTCCAACTGGTTCCTGCGTCGCATAGAGGATAAGGATACCGGCGGTGAGGTGCTTTGTGCCAAAACGGGCTATGTGCGTCAGTCCGGAAGCTGTGCGGTCAGCTATGGTGTGTTTGCAGATGAAACACCATATATATGCGTGACGAGAGGTTCAGATAGTACATGGAATTGTATTTATGACCATGTGGAAATATACAATAGCTATGTGCCGAAGGAGTAAGGGAGGAGTAGCAATGGAAAAGATGGATTACAAATCCTTCGTCATCAGCGTGCAGGGAATTGCACAGATGATACTGGATGGTTGTGACTTGGGATTGGTTGTGAAGGCTACTGTTTGTGAAACGGACAGAGACGGTAAGCATTATATGGGTGTGGATTTGAGAAATGTCACAGAAACCCATATCATTGCACTGGCGGAGCGTTATTATCTGGAGGAAATGTATGCAGATTATCTAAAGGGTGAGATTTCTATTGCGGAAATTGCCCAGATGATGGTGACAGAGTACATAATGAAGCTGGATGCCGGCTTGGAAGAGGAATAGAATACAATAGAGAAAGGAAGCATAACGATGGTAAAGCATATTATTTTATGGCAGTTAAAGGATGAATTGTCAGAAGAGGAAAAGAAGGTAGTCAGAGCAGGGATTAAGGAAGGATTGGAGAGCTTGCAGGGAAAGGTGCCGGGATTGGTAGAAATCAAGGTACAGATAGAGTATCTGGCATCCTCTAATGTGGATGTGATGTTAGATTCGACCTTTGAGGATGAGGCGGCACTGAAAGGTTATGCGGTGCATCCGGCGCATGTAGAGGTAGCAGATACCAAGGTAAGACCTTATACTAAGACCAGAGCATGCATTGATTACGAGGTGTAGCGTTGGGTACGGTGGCTTTGACAGGATACTCTCATGTTAAACAGAACCAGCAGGAATAACCCGAGGGGCAAGACTATGTAGGTAAGCTTTCGGAGTTCTTGAAAGCAGAATAGAAGAGGAAAGAGGAGATACACATGGATAAGAAGGAATTGGCAATCGCCTTACATGACAAGAAATACAATTGTTGCCAGGCAGTAGCTTGTGCATTTTGTGAGGAAATCGGAATGGATGAGCAGACCCTGTTCAAAATCGGGGAAGGTTTTGGTTTGGGCATGGGCTGCATGGAAGGTACCTGTGGCGCACTTTCCGGTGCAATTATGTTAGCAGGCTTGAAGAACAGTGATGGCAATACAGATGCCCCTGCTACAAAGGCAGATACCTACAAGCTTTCCAAGGAACTGCTTTTGAAGTTTCAGGAAAAAACAGGCAGTACTGTTTGTAAGGAGTTAAAGGGTATTGAAACAGGAAAGATGCTGTGCTCCTGCCCCGATTGTATTCGTATGGGTGTAGAAGTGGTGCAGGAAGTGTTAGGATTGTAATAGAAATCATTATGATACAAAGTGAAAAATAATTAATAAGGCGCTCCCATTTATGGGAACGCCTTTTGTCATACTGTTCAATAGTTATTTATCATGAATTTCAGCATGCAATTCCTGTAAGGACTTAATCGGGCTGTCAGAATGAGCCTTGATATAACGAATACCCTCTGCGGTAGCCTTTGCAGCAGCGATGGTAGTCATGTAAGGAATCTTGCCCTTGATAGCAGCCTTTCTTAAATAGCTGTCATCATTTGCACTGTCCTTGCCAACAGGAGAGTTGATGATTAAGTCAACCTTGCCATTAGTAATTACGTCTAATACATTTGGACGACCTTCTGAAAGCTTCTTAATCTTTTCAGCAGGAATGCCTGCTTCATTGAGAAGGTCACAGTTTCCGCCGGTAGCTAAGATATGGAAACCATCTTCGTGGAGCATCTGAGCTACTTCGACGATTTCAGCCTTATCCTTGCGGTTTACGGAAATCAGTACGGTGCCTTCCAAAGGAAGCTTGGACTGAGTTGCTTCCTGAGCCTTGTAGAATGCCTCACCATAGGAAGCGGACAAGCCTAAAACTTCACCGGTAGAACGCATTTCCGGTCCCAGTAAGGGGTCTACCTCAGGGAACATATTGAACGGGAAGACTGCTTCTTTCACACCGTAGTTCGGAATTACCTGTTCCTTCAGTGCAGGTACAGGGGAAGGTCTGCCGGTCAGTTCAGAGGTAATAATATCTGTTGCCAAAGGTACCATGCGAATGTTACATACCTTAGATACCAAAGGAACGGTACGGGATGCACGAGGATTTGCTTCCAGAACGTATACCTTGCCGTTTTCGATAGCATACTGCATGTTCATCAAACCGCGTACATGCATTTCCTCTGCAATCTTTCTGGTGTATTCTTTAATGGTAGCTACATTTTCCTCAGAAATGTGAGCGGAAGGAATGATACAAGCGGAGTCACCGGAGTGAACACCTGCAAGCTCAATATGCTCCATAACTGCAGGAACGAATGCGTGTGTACCATCACTGATAGCATCTGCTTCACACTCGAGAGCATGATTTAAGAAGCGGTCAATCAGGATAGGTCTGTCCGGTGTAACACCGATAGCAGCATTCATGTAGTTAATCATACCTGCATCGTCATATACCACTTCCATGCCGCGTCCGCCCAATACATAGGAAGGACGAACCATGGTAGGATAACCAATCTTGTGTGCGATTTCCAAAGCTTCATCAACGGTAACTGCCATTCCTGACTCAGGCATAGGAATTTCCAACTTCTCCATCATCTCACGGAACAGGTCACGGTCTTCTGCAAGGTCAATGACTGCAGGAGAAGTACCGAGAATCTTCACACCATTCTTCTCCAAGTCAGCAGCTAAGTTCAGAGGAGTTTGTCCGCCGAACTGAGCGATGACACCAAGAGGCTTCTCTTTGTTGTAAATACTGAGAACATCTTCCAATGTAAGAGGCTCAAAGTATAATTTGTCAGAGGTATCATAGTCGGTTGAAACAGTTTCAGGGTTACAGTTCACGATAATGGTTTCAAAACCGAGCTTCTTTAATGCCAAAGCAGCGTGTACACAGCAGTAGTCGAACTCAATACCCTGACCGATACGGTTCGGACCGCCGCCTAAAATCATAATCTTAGGTCTGTCGGTAGATACAGGGTTCTTATCTTCTGCATTGTAGGTTGAGTAGTAGTAAGCATTGTTTTCAGTACCGCTTACGTGTACGCCTTCCCAAGCTTCCTCCATGCCAAGCTCAATACGCTTGTTGCGGATATCAGCTTCCGGAATGGCAAGAATCTGGCTTAAGTACTTATCTGAGAAGCCGTTCTTCTTTGCTTGAATCAGTGCTTCATCAGCAGGTAAGCTGCCCTTAGAAGCCATGAGAGCTTCTTCTTCCTCCACCAATTCCTTCATCTGCTCGATAAAGTAGTGCTTCACCTTGGTAAGCTCATGAATTTCTTCAACAGTAGCACCCTTTCTCAAAGCTTCGTACATAACGAAGTGGCGCTCGCTGGATGCTGTGATGAGCATCTTTAACAATTCTTCTTTGGAAAGTGTATCAAAGTTCTTTGCGTGTCCGAGACCGTAGCGACCGTTTTCCAAGCTGCGGATAGCCTTCTGGAAAGCTTCCTTATAGGTCTTACCGATACTCATTACTTCACCTACGGCACGCATCTGAGTACCCAGCTTGTCTTCAACGCCTTTGAACTTTTCAAATGCCCAGCGGGCAAACTTAATTACAACATAATCTCCGTCCGGCTCGTACTTGTCCAGAGTACCATATTTACCGCAAGGAATATCCTTCAGGGTAAGTCCGGCAGCCAGCATTGCGGATACCAAGGCAATAGGGAAACCGGTTGCCTTAGAAGCCAGTGCGGAAGAACGAGAGGTACGGGGATTGATTTCAATAACAATGATTCTGTCGCTGACAGGATCATGTGCAAACTGTACGTTGGTACCGCCGATAACCTGTACGGATTCTACAATCTTAAATGCCTGTTCTTTCAGACGTGCCTGACATTCCTTGGAAATGGTCAGCATAGGAGCGGAACAGAAGGAGTCGCCGGTATGCACACCAAGGGGGTCGATGTTTTCGATGAAGCAAACGGTAATCATGTTGTTGTCTGCGTCACGAACAACCTCTACCTCCAGCTCTTCCCAGCCAAGAATGGATTCTTCTACCAGAACCTGTCCTACCAAGCTGGCCTGTAAGCCACGGGCACATACGGTTTTTAATTCTTCTTTATTATATACAAGGCCACCGCCTACACCACCCATGGTATAAGCAGGACGAAGAACTACAGGATAATTCAAACGGTCTGCGATTGCGAGTGCTTCCTCCACGGTATAAGCGACCTCGCTGCGTGCCATCTCGATGCCAAGAGCATCCATAGCCTTCTTAAATTCTACACGGTCTTCACCACGTTCAATAGCATCTACCTGAACACCGATAACCTTTACATTGTATTTGTCCAGAATGCCGGCATTATTCAGCTCAGCACACAAATTCAGTGCAGACTGTCCACCTAAGTTAGGAAGGAGTGCGTCCGGACGTTCCTTTGCGATAATCTGCTCTAATCTTTCTACATTTAACGGTTCGATATAAGTTACATCAGCCGTTTCCGGGTCAGTCATAATGGTTGCAGGGTTGGAATTTACCAACACGATTTCGTAACCCAGCTTACGCAGCGCCTTACAAGCCTGTGTGCCGGAGTAGTCAAACTCGCATGCCTGTCCAATGATAATGGGGCCGGAACCGATAATCAGTACTTTGTTTATGTCTGTTCTTTTTGGCATTGAATTATCCTCCTTTGTTCTCAAAAGTCCACAGTGAACCAGAGTAACATATTTTCTTCTCATAATATTATATAGGAAATGTGAAAAAGCACAAGTCTTTTTTGCAGGAAAATCGTCAGTCTTTTTCAGAAAAATAGAAAATATATTCAAAAAATCTCAAAGTAGACCGATATTTAAAAAAGAATGTAAATTGTGTTTAGAAAAAACATGACAAAAGCTGTACTTAATTTCAATTTTGTGTTACAATGATGTTACTATTTTATGTGATTCGATTTTTTTCATTCACTAGAGAAGAAAATGGAGGCCGTTTATGAAGGCAAATTTATTTGGTAAGAAAAAAACAGATGAATTAGAAGTGGGCGAAGAACTGTTAAAGGAAATAAAGCCGAAAAAAGAAAAAAAGGTAAAAGAGAAGAAGGTAAAGGAACCGAAGCCGCCGAAGGAGAAGAAGGTGAAAGAACCGAAAGCCCCCAAGGAACCAAAGCTTCCTAGGGAGAAGAAGGTAAAAACACCGAAACTTCCTAAAGAAAAGAAGGTAAAAGAAGCAAAGGGACCGAAGAAGCCGAATAAGCTTTTGGTGGCTTTGAGCAAGGTGAAAATCGGTATTTCTCAGAAGCTGTTAATGATGTGTCTGTTACCTATGCTGGCGATTTGTATCGGTATTACGATTTTCTCGGCTACCGCATTGAAATCCGGTATTGAAGACGAAATCGAAAAGTCCTTGCAGATTGTTGCAACTTCCGTAAATGAAACTTATACCAACTTGTATGAAGGTGACTATAAATCCAGTCAGAGTGGTAAGGTTACCAAGGGTGACAAGACCATTTCCGGAGAAACACAGTTGATTGATGGTTTGAAGGAGAGAACAGGTTTTGAAGTATCCTTCCTGTTCGGTAACATGCGACTGATTACCACTGTGCGTAATGCAAATGGCAGCCGTGCTACCGGTACTCCTGCTGACAGTGATATTTATAAGCAGGTAGAATTAGGCGAGCCTATTAGTATAGAAGATTTAGAGATTAGTACTTCTAAGTATTATGCTTTTTATCAGCCGCTGATTAACTCCGATGGTTCCGTAATCGGTGCTATTGAAGTGGCAATGGAATCATCACAGGTAGATGACTTGATTAGCGGTCAGGTAGTGAAAATCGTCCTTTTCGCAGTAATCTTCGTGGTAATAGCAGCAGTTCTGGTATTGTTCATGTCCAGAACCATGGTAAAGACCATGACTGCTATACATAGCTTCTTAAGTAAGCTGGTAAACGGTGAATTGGATGCGGAAGTAGATGAAGTGCAGAAGCTCAGAAGTGATGAATTGGGCGAGGTTTATCGTATTGCCGTGAATTTGCAGGAGACCTTGCGTAAGATTGTTACCGACATTAAGACCTCTGCAGATGATTTGACAGAGTCAGCGAACCTGTTGGCAGAAATGTCTCAGGATACCAAACGTACCATGGATGGTGTGGTAATTGCGGTAGATGAGATCTCACAGGGTGCTATGACCCAGGCTGACAGCAGTGCCAACGCAAATGATAATATTGTTAAGATTAGTGAGCAGATTGACCTGATTACACAGGAAGTTGAGCAGCTTACCGTACAGGCCGGTCGTATGGATGAGGATGAACGTGCATCTGTACAGATTGTGGAGGAACTAAGTGCTTCTAATGAAGATACTAAGGTTTCTGTAGACAGAGTTGGCGAACAGATTACCATTATGCATAGCTCTTTGAAGGGTATCAAGACTGCAGTTGAAGTAATTCAGAATATTGCAGATGAAACCGATTTGTTATCCCTCAATGCAAGTATTGAAGCAGCTCGAGCAGGCGAAGCCGGACGTGGCTTTGCAGTGGTTGCAGAACAGATTTCCAAGCTGGCTGACCAGTCTGGCAGATCTGCAACTGAAATTGAAAAGATTATTGATGAATTCTTGCAGATTTCAAACAAGATGGTTGCTATCATGGGCGAGGTTAAGGTGAACATGGATCACCAGCAGACCAAACTGGCAGAAACGCAGGAGAAGTACAAGGATGTTTCTAAGGGAGTAGAAAATTCCCTGAACAATATCAATAATATTAAGAATAAGGTAGAAGTGCTTAGCGAATCACGTAATGCAATTCGTGACGGTATCGAGGATTTGGCAGCGATTTCTCAGGAGAATGCAGCATCCTCACAGACTACTATGGAGTCAGCACAGAATGTAAGCGACACCATGCAGAAGCTACAGTCGGCTTCCGAAGATTTGTTGAGATTGTCCGATGTACTCAAAGAGGGTCTGGTTATTTTCAAGGTGTAAGGATTATGAAGGTAGGGAGTGTATGCTTCCTACCTTTGTTGTTGGGAGATATCATATGATAGATAAGAAGAAATACATAGAATATGGTGTGGTGGCAGTTTTGACAGTGTTAGGCTTTTTGTACCTGATGTCATTGCTTCTGGGATTTGATTTCTTTACGCAGAATCCCTACAATACCTATGCTTTGCAGGCGAATTCCTGGAGGCAGGGCAGACTGGATCTGGGACAAAATTATGATTGGTTGGAGCTGGCAGTTTATGAGGGAAAATATTATTGCAGCTTTCCGGCATTTCCTTCCTATTTATTATTTCCGCTGACATTTTTCTTTGGCAGTCAGACACCGGATTATCTGGTGATGGTATTGGTGGATGTGGTGGCTGCGATTTATTTGTACCGATTGGCAGTGAAGCTGGGAGCGAGAGAAGAAAGTGCAGTGTGGTTGACACTTTTCGTAACCCTTGGTGCCAATACCATGTTTCTCATGGTGAGCCCATGGGTGTGGTTTTTCGCACAGATGCTTTGTTTTACTACAGCGGTTATGGCGATTTACTATGCCAAGGTGGGAAAGGGCGGACTGGCTCTGTTCTGGTGGGCAGCTTCTGTAGGATGCAGACCCATGCAGATACTGTTTCTTCCGGTATTACTGGTGTTATTGTATCAGCAGGAGCGTGGGAAGGATGAAGAAACAAAACCGGTACGATTGATATTGAGGCGTTGGTATTGGGCTGTTCCCATGGGAATACTGGCATTGTCCTATATGCTGTTAAACTATCTGCGTTTTGGAAGTGTTATGGAATTCGGAAGAAAATACCTGCCCGAATTTGTGCGGGAAGAAAAGGGACAGTTTCATCTGGATTACTTGCAGAAGAATTTGCCGGCTCTTTTTCATGCGGTGGAGTTTAATGAAAACGGAACCATGTTTATCAGTCGGGTAGGAAATACAAATATATTACTGGTATGTCCGATTTTGATTGTAGCATTGCTTGCAATGGTTTACATAATATTCAAGCAGGAAGATACTATCCTGTACATGGGAATATTGATATTGTTGTTAAGCATCGGTTATCTGTTGATAATAGCCATGCATCGAACCTTAGGAGCATGGCACTTTGGAAACCGTTATGCTATAGATATTCTGCCGTATGTATATTTGTTTGTAAGTATGGTAGCAGGGAAATATCCGATGGTGGTGAAATACAGTGTTCCCTTTGGGATATTCGGAATTTGTCTGAATATGGTGGGAACAGTAGTTGTTTATAATGGATTGGTATAGAGTTTCAGAAAATGTGTGGAACTACAAAGAAAAAGGAAGGACTTACTTGTCCTTCCAAATTCTCAAGGTTTTAATCAGTTTCATTTTTTCTGCATCGCTGAAATCTGCAAGCAGTCCCATGATTTCATTGTCAATAGCAGTTGCTGTGTAAGAAGAGTCCATGCTTCCTACCAAAGAGTCCAAAGTAGTGTTGGTAAGCTTGGCAAAATATACAAGCATACGCAAAGACATAGCAGTTCTGCCATTTTCCACATTACAAATGTAGCCGGGAGTAGCATCTAATGCCTTTGCTACCTGCTCCTGTGTAAGATGGTTGTCAATTCTGATTTGACGAATTCTTTTAGCCAGATCCATATCTGTGTTAGAAGTAATCATACAAACCTCCTATTTTTGAAATATTTGTAATACATATACTAATATTATTATATATCAAATCCAGATAGGAAGCAAGCCTAAGGTGTAATTCGGCGAATATTGTTTTATTTTTATTAGTAGCTTTTTTGTGATTTATTCAAGGTTTTTGGTTGCGAAATGATTTTATAACTAGTAATATATTGACATACGGATAAAGGAGAGAAATAAGATGGAGTGGAGTAAATTATTATGTTCCCAAAGACTTAGACAGGTTCCCGGGAAAGGTACCTCGGGTGATTTGCGGACAGAATTTGAAAAGGATTATCATAGAATTATTGGCAGTGCTTCCTTTCGTCGATTACAGGATAAAACCCAGGTTTTTCCTTTGGACAAGAGTGATTTCATACGAACCAGACTGACCCATTCTCTGGAGGTGTCCTCTTTCGCCAAATCCCTGGGGCAGAATGTTTCCCAGAAGATTTTAAAGGAAGTGAAGGACAGTGATTTTTTGCCGGAGTATCAGGCGGATGTGTGTGACATCCTGCAATGTGCAGGACTTTTGCATGATATCGGAAATCCCCCTTTCGGACACTTCGGCGAAACGGTTATTCGGGAGTGGTTTCGCAATAATATGGACAAGCTGACTTTTCGTGGAGAGCCTTTGAGTAATATATTATCAGAACAGATGAAGAATGATTTTTATAATTTCGAAGGTAATACGCAGGCACTTCGTCTGGTGTGTAAGCTTCATTATTTGGTGGATGAGCATGGTATGAATCTGACTAAGGGCTTGTTGGGAACCATCATGAAATACCCGGTATCTTCGTTGGAGATTGATAAGAATAGTGGGGACATTCACACCAAGAAGATGGGGTATTATTATGCTGAGAAGGAAATCTATCAGGAGCTTCAGGAGAGTCTGGGAACCCATGGCAGGCGTCATCCGTTGGCATTTTTGCTGGAGGCGGCAGATGATATTGCCTACAAGACCGCAGACGTGGAGGATGCTTTTAAGAAGGGCTGCATTACATATGAAAAATTAATAGAGGAGCTGAAAGAAGGCGGTCAGGGAGAACCGGAGGATGGAGAATATTTTAAGCTTCTACAAAATCTGGAGAGAAAATTTGAAAAAGCACAGGAGAGAGCACTATCCAGACCGGACATGAATGCTGTACAGAACTGGATGGTTACGGTGCAGGGTCGCCTCATAAGCTGTGCGACAGACACCTTTATAAAGCACTATGAGGAGATTATGGCAGGTACTTTTCAGAAGGAACTGCTTTCAGAGGGATATGGTGCCAAGCTGGCGGATGTGTTGGGAAAGATTGCTTATCATCATGCCTTTATCACGGAGCCGATCTTTAAGCTGGAGATTGCGGCAGAAACCATTATGCATTTTTTGTTAGAACGCTTCGTAGGGGCGGCGATTTTGTATGATACACAGGAACCCAAGACCGATGTGCAGAAGAAGCTTATGACCCTGATTTCCGACAATTACAAGGCTATTTATCAGATTTTCAGCGAGGGCAAAAGCGAGCAGGAGAAGTTGTATTTGAGATTGCTTCTGGTAACGGATTCGATTTGTGGTATGACGGACAGTTATGCAAAGCGACTTTATCAGGAACTGAGCGGTATTCTGTAAGCATATTGCCCGGTGTAAGGAGAAAGGATTTTAGTAGGAAATCCAAACAAAGGAATTTAAAACAGAAACCTGACATATATTTTAGTAAAAATATGTGTTAGGTTTTTTTATGAAGAATTTTGGGAATTTGGAAGCATTGCCTGCATGGTTCAATCTGAGAAATGTACTCACCGTGATTTTCCTGCTGGCGATGTTCTTTTTGGGAAGAGCTATTGCGGTGGCGGTAGATTCTTCCGGTGTACCGGTATCTGCGGTGGCAGCTCAGGCAGAGAATTGGGGCTTAGGTTTTGGGGCAGAGGGTACCACACCTACGGG
Source organism: Acetatifactor sp. (assembly GCA_045538995.1). Taxonomy (GTDB): domain Bacteria; phylum Bacillota; class Clostridia; order Lachnospirales; family Lachnospiraceae; genus Acetatifactor. Next base: position 13,250 of record JAZQEK010000052.1, read on the forward strand.
AAACGTTTCAGCCAAGGAACTGGAGAAGTATAATGCTTATTACGTTGGGGATACGAAAGAAAAAGTAATTTATTTAACCTTTGATGCAGGCTTTGAAAACGGAAATACGGAACCTATTCTGGATGCCTTGAAAAAGCATGATGCCAAAGCGACCTTTTTTGTAGTAGGTCATTATCTGGAAACAGCCCCGGATTTGATAAAAAGAATGGTGGAAGAGGGGCATACAGTGGGCAATCATACTTATCATCATCCGGACATGTCCAAGATTTCCGACAAGGCAAGCTTTGCCAAGGAAATGCAGGATGTAGAGGCATTGTATCAGGAAATCACCGGAGAAGACATGAAGCTGTACTACCGTCCGCCACAGGGGAAATACAGTAAAGTGAATCTGGAAATGGCGAAGGAGCTTGGTTATCATACCTTTTTCTGGAGCCTTGCCTATGTAGACTGGTATCAGGATGACCAGCCGACACATGAGGAAGCATACAGCAAGCTGTTGAAGCGTATTCACCCCGGAGCCGTTGTACTGTTACATAGCACCTCTCAGACCAATGGAGAGATTATGGATGAACTGCTGACCAAGTGGGAAGAGATGGGGTATACCTTTGGAACGCTGGATGAGCTGGTAGGGAAGTAGATGAAATTCCTTGTTTTTTTCACGGAAACAGTGGAATAATATAAAGGATACTGTTAAAATAAAAGGGAATTTTTAAGATTTCTATGTAAAATAAGGCTGAAAAAAGAGTGGAAGAACCGGGAAGCATGACAGAACAACAAAAAGTAGAAAAAATTCAAGCGCTTGCGAAACAGGTATTGTCTCTGGCAAGGGACAATATCTTAGTTTCCATGCGTTTTTTTGATATGGCACTGACCGGACTGGCATGGAAGGAAGTAGGCAGAACCGGACAGGTGGCAACAGATGGGCGTACGCTGCAATACGATGCAGTGTATCTTTTGCAGGAATACGAGCAGGAGCCTAAACGGGTCACCAGAATCCTGCTGCATGTACTGCTACATTGTATTTTTTATCACAGCTTTCAGTATGACAAGGTGGATAAAGAAGTGTGGGATATGGCAGTGGACATGGCGGTGGAACACACGATTTTGGAAATGAAGCTACCATCCGCAACCATCCGTACAGACGAGGAGGCAATCGCTAAGCTGCGTGTCTGGAAGGAAGATGTGGGAACCCTTACCGCAGAAAAGATATATCGATATATGAAGACCAATCCTATCTCCGATAGGGAAAAGCAGGAGCTACGCAGGCTTTTTTACAGAGACAGCCATCATTTATGGCAGGCGGTGGAAGAACTGGTAGTTACGCAGGAACAGTGGCAGAAGATTAGTGAGCGTATCAAGGCAGACTTGAAATCCTTCACAAAGGCTCGTTCCAACACGGAAAGTTTGCAGGAGAACCTGAAGGAAGCTACCAGAGACCGATATGATTATGCAGATATTCTGAGCCGATTTACGGTGATGGGGGAGCAGGTAACGGTCAATGATGAGGAGTTCGACTATGTGTATTATACCTATGGACTGGAGGTTTATGGAAATATGCCCTTGGTAGAACCCTTGGAATATCGGGAGACCAAGAAGGTGAAGGAGTTTGTCATTGCACTGGACACCTCCGCATCCTGTAGAGGAACCGTGGTGCGGGCATTTTTGAATAAAACTTATTCTATATTAAAGAGTAGGGAAAACTTTTTTTCGAAGATCAATGTGCATATTATTCAGTGTGACAATGCCGTGCAGCAGGATACCAAGATTACCGGTGACGAGGATTTCGAAGCATTTTTGAAAAACGGCAGGCTACAGGGCTTCGGCGGAACGGATTTTCGTCCGGTGTTTGATTATGTGGAGCAGCTGCAGGAGCAGGGTGAGTTTGAAAATTTAAAGGGACTGATTTACTTTACGGATGGTTATGGCATATACCCAGAGCGAATGCCGGATTATGATGTGATGTTTGCCTTTTTAGAGGAGGACGAGCATCGGGCATCGGTGCCCCCGTGGGCTATGAAGGTAGTATTGGAGGAGAAGGAACTATGAATATAAAGCAGGCCAAGGAATATATTAAGAATTCCGTGAACATTTATTTGAAAAAGGATGAGTTTGGAGAATATTGCATCCCGGTGGTACGTCAGCGTCCCATCTTTTTGTTGGGGGCACCGGGTATCGGTAAGACCGCAGTGATGGAGCAGATTGCACAGGAAATGGGGATTGCCCTAGTGTCCTATTCCATGACCCACCATACCCGCCAGTCAGCACTGGGACTTCCTTTCATCGCTCACAAGACCTATGATGGCAGGGAGTATGATATTTCCGAGTATACCATGAGTGAAATCATTGCCTCCATTTATGAAACCATGGAAGAGGGCGGCATGAAGGAAGGTATTTTATTCTTGGATGAAATCAATTGTGTGTCTGAGACTTTGGCACCGTCCATGCTGCAGTTTCTGCAATATAAGGTGTTCGGCAGGCATCAGGTGCCGGAGGGCTGGGTGATTGTGACTGCCGGAAATCCGCCGGAGTATAACAAATCCGTGCGGGAATTTGATGTGGTAACCATGGACCGTTTGAAGCTGTTGGAGGTGGAGCCGGACTTCCGTGTTTGGAAGGAATATGCACAAGAGCGACAGGTGCATAGTGCGATTCTGAACTATTTGGATTTGAAAAAGGAACATTTTTATCATATGGAAACCACCACCAAGGGCAGAAGCTATGTTACACCTCGTGGTTGGGAGGATTTGTCGGAGATATTGTATCATTATGAGGCAGAGCAGATTAGGGTGGATGAATCTCTTGTGGGACAGTACATTCGCAATGACAGAATTGTGAAGGAATTTACGGCTTATTATGATTTGTATAATAAATACAAGCGAGACTATCGGATAGAAGAAATTTTGGAGGGGCATCCTTCCACGCAGGCACTTACTCGTGCCAAGGAAGCTGCGTTTGATGAGCGTTTGTCCTTGTTGGGTATGCTGTTAGACCGTTGCATGGCGGATATGAAGGAGGTTGTGGAGCTGGCGGCTTATTTGACAGAGGTAAGAACACAGTTGCTGGCAGTGAAGAATACGGTAGCCAAGCCGGAAACAAGAGTGGAAGATTGTCTCAATTTTCTGGTGGATTTGGAGGAACGCAAGAGGAAGCAGATGTATGGATTGGAGCGTTCCAATGCCTTATCCAAGGAGGAGAGGAGAAAGTTTAAGAGAGTGCTGCGATTCTTGGAACAGATGCAAAAGGAACTGGTGATGGGCGGAGCAACAGACGGAGAGCAGGCATTTCAGGTACTGAAGGAAAAGTTTGAGGAAGAAGTAGAAGGGATGAAGAGTGCAACCCGTTGGACAAGCCGGGAATTGCATCATTTGTTTGCCTTTGTGGAGGAAGCCTTTGAGGAGGGAAATGAGTTGCTGATTTTAGTGACAGAGCTCACCATAAACAGTGCCAGCAGCCGCTTTATTGCTTCCTTTGGGTGTGAAGATTATCAAAGACACAATAAGGAGCTCATGCTCAGCGAAAGGCAGGATGATATCAAGAAGCAGATAGGAGAGCTGGGATTGTAATGCGTAAGGAAATAGAATATCAGGGTGCGGACTACTATTTGACCCTGCAGGAAGGAGAGCAGGGACTGGTAGTGACCGGTTGCGGCGGCAGGGCAGCTGTGGTGGACGTGCCGCCACAGGTAGAAAACAAACCGGTAGTGGAAATCGCCAAGAAAGCCTTCTTAAGCCGAAAAAATATCAAGGAGCTGGTACTGCCTTCTACTATTCGAAGCCTTGGAGACTGGGCTTTTGCTTATTGCGGAAAGCTGGAGAAGGTGGTATTGCCGGGTGTGCCCATGGAGATTGGAAAGTCGATATTTCTGAACGATGGTGCTTTGTGCCGGATAAGCTGTTGTGAGGAGACTGGTTTACATAACTGGTCTAAGGATGTGGAATTCTTATTGGCAGCAGCGGTTCGGGAATTGGAGGCATACTATTTATTGGAACTCGCGGCAGCAGGAAAAGAGGAGTGGCTGACCAAGTGGGATGCCAGACTGCTTTCTGTCATGGAGGAGGATGACCTGGAGGGTTATCAGAAACAGGTACTCTGTGGCGAGGAGGATTACGGAAGTACGGATTTGGGACTGTTTCTGTCCAATAAGCGTCGAAAAAAGGTACGTCTGTGTATGCTGCGCCTACAGCATGTACAGGGACTGAAGGAGGAGTTCAGAGAATATTTGACCGATTATTTACGGCAGCATACCAAGGGCTGTGAGAGTGAGGAAGCCTGGCTGGTGCTTTTGCAGGAACGGGCTTATGACAGAGAAAGCTGGGAGCTTTTTACAGAGCTGGGTTGTGTTACAAAGGATAATATAGAAGCGATGCTAAAGGATATAGGAGAGGAGTATCCGGAGATGAAGGGATATTTCCTGCGATATCAGGCAGAGAAGCTGGGATATGAGGATTTCTTTGCTGGGCTGGAGCTGTAAGAGACTTGTTATGGTTAACAGGTCTCTTTTTTGGTATATTCGAGTGCAAAATAGATATATCAAAAACAAATTACAAACATATAACGGTTCTTAATAATTGACTTTGCATATAAAATATGCCATACTGGAATTAGTATTTTTTTATTGTTTATGAAATGGAACAGCGATGGAGGGAAGGATGAAACAGGAAGAATTTTTTGATGAACAGATTATTGACATGATAAACCAAGCACAGCAGAAAACAACTGCATCTGCATCTAATGCTTCGAAGAACGTAAAGCAGGTAGAGAAGGAGGTACAAGCTGAGGCAGAAAAAAGCATCTTTGATACTGGTGTAAAAATTTTAGGTAAGTGGATTTCCTTTGAACGTCGCCTGTTGGCAAAGGAGACGATTACCATGATGCTACCAAAGGATTTCGTACCTATGCCTCCGGAAATCGCCAGAATGAAATATCCGTCAGAGCATCGCCCGGAAACCATACTGACTGAAGAGACAGGCTCTGTAAATCTGATGCTCCAATATATGGATGGGGAAGTGGATAACAACACTATAGAGATCTTCCGTAATCAGGTATTTGGAATGATGAAGCGTGTGAATTCCGGAATCAAAGAACGAGAAATGGGAGCTGCTGATGTAGCAGGAGTACGAATTGCTTATGTAGAGTTTTCGAATAATGCAATGGATGGAAAGCTATATAACTTAATGTTTTATCTACCTGTGAAAGGAAAACCCTTGATGGGCAGTTTTAACTGTATGACCAAGGATATGAAGTATTGGAAAACGATTGCTTTTGAGATGATGCAGTCCATTGAGCTCATAGAAGCATAAGAAAAGCCATAGAAAGGAAGGCACATATGAAACAAACAATTACCTTTCAAAATTTGACAGTTGCACCTTATGAGGTAGAGCAGTTGTTGGATGTACAACTGGAGCATGGAATCAACCGGCATAGTACCTGTTATTTCAAAGCCTTGCTTCCAGAGGGTAAGAAGGACAGTTATGTAACAAGATGTACACAAGGAAGTGAAGTGAGTTTACTGGTCGTGAATTCCGGTGAGGAGAACATTCTTTTTCGCGGAATGGTACAGGATGTGGAGATAAAAGCAGTACAAGGCTCATACTATATGGAAGTATCGGCAGTTTCCTATAGCTACCTTTTGGATATAGACAAGAAGAAACGCACCTTTCAGAATAAGAAAATATCTTATGAGGAGCTGATACAACAGGTAGTTGCGGATTGTAGAAATGCCATGATACATGATGTAGTCACACAAGAAGAAAAAACGAAGCAGCTGCTGGTGCAATATGAAGAAACGAACTGGGAGTTTTTGAAACGATTAGCGTCCCATTTTCACACCGGATTGGTGAATGATGTGCATGTTGATTATCCAAGACTTTACTTTGGCGTACCCCATAGAGGAAAACACAAAATAGAAACATTTCATTATCGTGTGAAGCAGGATATGGGAAAGTATTTAAAATGGTCAAAAAGTGGTATGAAGGGTTTGCAGGAGCAGGATTTTGTCTATTATCAGGTGGAAACAAAGGTTCCTGTCAATATTGGGGATGAGGTACAGTTTCAGGGACAAACTTTATACGTTTATCAAGTGAAGGCATCTATGGAAAAGGGAGAGTTCCTTTTCCAGCTGACCTTGACAACAGAAAATGGAATGAGTCAACTCTATCAGTGCCATGAAAAAATCGTAGGTGCTTCCTTAAGCGCCAGAGTCACGAATATTCAAAACGATAGAGTGAAGGTTTCTTTAGAAATTGATGAGATCTGTGGACATTTTCCGGGAGAACCCTGCTTTTTCCCATACTCTACCATTTATTCTTCTCAGGATGGAAGTGGCTGGTATTGTATGCCGGAGCAGGGGGACCAGGTACGAATTTACTTTCCGGATGGTGTGGAAGAACACAGCTATGCCATCAGCTCCGTACATGAAGAGGTAGACCCAGCCATGCTGTCTGCTGCCGGTGCAAAGGAGGCTAACAGTGACAGTAATACCTCTGAGGGGGTCGTCTACAGCGGACAGAGGGACAATCCTAACATAAAGTCCCTGCGAAATCAGAATGGCAAGGAGATACGTCTGGCTCCGGAAGGTATCTATATTATCACGGATAGTGCTACCATTATGCTGACAGACGAAGGCGGTATTTCTATCGTGAGTGACCAAAATATCGAATTTAAGTCTGACAAGAGTATCCACATCAGTGCAGAGCAGGATGTGAATATCGTCGGCTTGACCGGAGTGGATTTGAGCTGTAATGAAACAGCCTCTATCAAAATAGAAGAAAATGTAGAGGTGATTGGACAGGAAGTAAAGGCTAATTAGGTATGGAGGTACATAGAGTGCAAGGGATTGACTTAGAACGAAAAAGCAAAGAGTTAGCCACTAGCCTGGATAATTATATAAAAAGTCATTTTGAACAATTGCTTGACGGCTTTGTAGACTGTTTTTCCGGTTACTGTAATAAGATTTACCAAATGCAACAGCAAGGTGAAAAAGGAGCTATCGCCTATATCCATTTTTCCGTTTTGCGAACCAACATCTTATTGAAAAAGCATGAAATCCGTATGGATGCCTATGATGAAAGCTGGTATTTGGACACTGTGGAATGTAGTGGTAGCTATCCGGTAGGGGAGATTTATACCTATCTGGAGAGGTATGGTGATGTAGTTGAGGAATTACGGAGTAAAGCCATGGGCAAGGTTAGCTTAGCAGAAGCACAGAAAAAGGTCTTTACAGAAAGCAGACTTTATCTATTCTTTGTGGCTGAGTTGATACGGGTGGGACTGCGAAAGGTAGTTCAGCAGGAAAGTTATCAGAGGATAAAGAGGGCATCCTGTTTCGTGGTCTGCATCGGGGACTTTATGGATCGCTTTGATATTTTGTACAAGGAAGACAGTACCGTAAAGGATGCAAAGGAAGTAAAGCGTTATCTCCAATCCAAGCAACAAACCTTATTCAGCCACGCAATATATCAGGGCTTGGATTTATCAAAGGGAAATTACGAGGAACTGGAATTTCAGTATTCCTCCTTTGAGGGCTGTGATTTCACACAGAGCAGCTGGAATAAGAGCCATCTACTCTTTAGTAATTTTCGAAACACCATATTAAAAGATGCCAATATGGAGAGAATGAAGATTTTTGATACAGATTTTTCTGGGGCAGTGTTGGAAAATGTCAGCTTCGTTGGAGCCAAACTAAAACATATTTCCTTTGCCGGAGCCAAGCTGTTGCGTGTAGATTTTTCCAAAGCATTGCTGGCAGAGGAGTTAGATTTTCAGAATGCCCGGATGGTGGAATGTGTTCTGCCGGAAAGTAGGTAAACCATGGATTATTTTTTATTGAAAACAGACGAGCGGTGCCAGAATTTGCCACAGCTACAGCTTCCCAAGGAGCTTTCGCCTACACGGATAACAAAAAAGAGCATTCAGAAGTTGGGAACCGCTTCTATGGTTTATGTGAAAGAGAATATAGGAATGGATACAGTGTATCCGGACTATTTTGAAAAGCCGCTTCCTTTGATAGCAGATAAATTTCAAAGGATTTTGCAGAAGTATCAGCCGGATATGATATTACACCGGGTTATGCTGATTGAGAAGAAGAGTGGAGCACAAAAGGCTTATCATCTCATGCTGCCGCCGGAGATTGCCTGTGTACATGAACAAGCTGCCGGAATGGATGCTGCCGGGAATATACAGGAGTTTGTACTAGATGTAGAGAAGATTGGAACGCAGAAAATCTTTTTGGCAAAAGATTATGGCAGACAATTGCTGGTGCGGCTGGATGTAGCAGAAAGTATTTTGCGTCGGGAACCTAATGGAATTTGGTTTGAGCCGGTGAAGATGGCAGGAAGGAGTACATAATATGTCAGATGTAGTGAACGAGGGAGCACAGAACCCGGAGGAGGAAATACAGTATCCCTATGTGGTGCGTGGAGCAACTATATATTGTTCCTGCGGAAGTCACATGCGAAAGCTGGATATGCCGGTATCCCATGGCTCCTTTATCCGGGATAAGGCAATGATGAACAAGGCAGATTGTAAGGTGGGTATCGACCAGAACATAGCGCCCTTTGGAGCCTGCCATTCAGAGAAAAAGGATGGAATTGACATTAAAATCGAAGATGCAAAGGATTTGGTTCCTTATACAGATGAGAATGGTCAGCCCATACCGCCACAGCTCCCTATAGAAGGCAAACTGTGCGAGCCGAAGCTGGCAGCAGAATGGGCTGACGCACAGGAGGATACCTTGGTGGACGGGAAGGCGGCTCTTACCGTGAACTGTACCATCACCTGTAGCTATGGCGGAACCATCGGCTTCATGGATGCAGGACAAGAAGTATATTAAGCACAAGATGAAGGAAAAGCTTCCGCAAAGGGAGGTGTGTGAATGAACGAAAAGAAAAGGGTGTCGCTACCCTATGAATTTACTCATGGACAGATAAAAGTGAAAAGTCCCTATCCGATTCAAATCCTCCAAGAGCTGGAGATTAGCGAAAGGCTGAATGAACACGGACAGGTGCTGGTAAAAGGTATCTTGGAGGAAGAAGTGGTCAGGAAAGGGATCCGACCATTCGGAAGCCAGGAAACCATTGCCGTTTATGGAATAAAGGAGTCTGGTGAAGTATTGCTGTTTCGTGGTATTATAAAAGAAGCGGAGGTAGTACATCAGGGTGGTATTTATTATGTGGAAATCAGAGGTTTGTCTTGGAGCAGTCTGTTAGACTATGAGGAAAAGAACCGTTCCTTCCAGAATAAGGAAATGAGCTATTCGGCGCTGTTGGAGCAGGTAATCAGCGACTATCCGGGAGGGATGTTCCTCGGAGAAGCAGATATGGTAAAGCAGCCAACTGGACAGTTTCTACTGCAGTATCGGGAAACGGACTGGGCATTTTGCAAACGTCTGGCAAGTCATTTCCAAACCCAGCTGGTAGCAGATGTGATGGGCGAAGCACCGAGATTTTGGTTTGGCTTACCAAAGCATCATGGAGAACTGAACGCGGTAGAGCAGGTGACAGTGGAGCGAGATACCGCAGCGTATTATCAAGCGGTGGCAGCCGGGGCATGGTTGCCGGAGGAGATGTTTGTTAAATATCATATCCGAAGCAAAGCACGTTTGGAGCCGGGCAGTCTGGTGGAATATGCAGGATACCCTATGGTGATAGAGGCACGTAAGCTGTTTTTGGAAAAGGGTGTGCTCTGTTATGCCTATGTACTGGGCTGGGAGGCTTCTTTAGCAATACCCCGAGAAACCAATCCGCGTATACAAGGTATTTCATTGTTGGGTAAGGTACTAAAAACAGAAAACCAACGAGTGAAGCTGCAGCTGGAAATCGACAGAGAACAAGAGGTGGATTCTGCCTGTTGGTTCCCCTATGCTTCCCAAGCCAATAACCTGTTTTACTGCATGCCGGAAATCGGTACTACCATTTCCCTGTATTTCCCCGATAGTGAGGAGAACGGTGGCATCGCCATGAATGCAGTACGAAGAAATGGTGGCAGCTGTGCGAAAACGTCTGATCCGAAGCTAAAATACATGGGAAACCCGGAAGGGAAGGAACTGAAGCTGGGAGTAACCGATATGGACTTTACCGCACACGAGAGGCTGTTTTTGACCATGAAGGACAGCGGGGGTGTGCTAATCCAAAGCCATGAGGATTTAAACATCTTCACCAAGCAGAAGCTCCTGTTAGAAGCCAAGGAACTGGTAAAGGTCTTTGCCAGAACAGGAAATATCATCGTGGGAGCTAAGGAGGCATCCTCCCTCTATCTGTTGGGCGGACCGGACGGTGATACCCACATCAAGGCTGGAAATAACCTGATATATGAAGGACGGAGGAAGGAAATCTTTGAAGACCGTCTAAATCAGGCAATTGCCTATGAAGAGAAAAAGTTCGACTGGGGTAAGCTTGTCTGTAATGTGCTGATTGGGTTGGCGGCGGTGGCATTGACAGTTGCGACTGCCGGAGCGTTTGCGGTAGCTGCGGGAGCAGCGGCGGCTACGGTGGGGGCTGTGGTTATTGGTGGAGCGATAAGTGGAACAATTGCTGTTGGTATGATGGCTGTGTCGGATATAGCGTCAGGAGAAGTGAGCGACTGGCAGGATTATGCATTTGCAGGGTTTAAAGGAGCTGTAGAAGGAGCTGTATCGGGAGCATTACTTGGAGTAAAGGCACTACAGGGAGCAACATTGATTGGAAAAATGCTTGCCAGTGGAGGTGTATCGTTTTTGACAGATGCAATCTCTCAGGGATTGGAAATCCTGTATCATGGCGGTGGAACTTATGACTGGAAGAGAGGCTTGTTGTCCTTTGGAATAGGATTTATTATGCCGGCTGTATCTGAAGGAATTCGAACAGGTATGAATAAATTGTATGACAAGCTTGGTAAAAAAATGCCTCAGTGGTTAAGAGACGCATTCTGTAAACTAAGTGGTGATCCAGTGGATGTAATCAGCGGAAACGTAATCTACGATACCGTCGACTTCGAATTGCCGGGACCACTACCACTACAATGGCGGCGTATCTGGTGTAGTGCCAGCCGTATTTTAGGGCATCTGGGACATGGAACTCGATATAGCTATGAGATGGGTTTGGAAATATTAGAAGACGAGTATGCAGTTGCGGTGTTCCTAAATGATGGACGAGTTGGTATATTTCCTCAGCTTTTGGTGGGAGAAGAGGCTTTTAGCTATGAAAATAAGTTACTCCTACGAAGAAGAGAAGAACATTACCAGCTATTTGACCCGGAAAGCAGATACAGTTACTTGCTTTCTCCTAGCCCCAATGGTTATTTACCCTACAAGTTGACCAGAATACAGAATCCTCAGGGACATGCTATACAGTTTTCTTATGATGGTAATGGCTACCTGTGTGGAGTAATCGATAGTGTCGGAAGAGAACTGGAGGTAACAATCAATTCTCAGGGACGCATTACGGAGGTCGCATTAAAGGAGGAACGTAATTCCCATGTACTGGTGAGTTATGGATACAACCCCGAGCAGGATTTGGAAACCATTACGGATGCTTTAGGGGCAGATACCTACCTGACCTATCGAAATCACTTGATGGTAAGAAAGAAGGACCGCAACCGAAATTCTTTCTACTGGGAGTACGACAAATATGAGGATGGTGCCAGAGCTGTTCGAAGTTGGGGTGATGGTGGTGTATTGAGCTTATGGATAGACTACCATGACGAGGCCGGCTACAACTCCGTCAGAACTGGAAAGAAGAACAAACCCAGTGAATACTATTATGATGAAAGGATGCTCTGTACCCGAATTGTTTATCCGGATTTAACAGAAACCAGAGAGCGTTATGATGATCGATATCAACTGGTGTGTCGTGTAGATGAGGAAGGTCGTCAGACCTCTTATCAGTACAACGACTGGTCACAAATCACAGTGTTGACACGGGCAGATGCAAGCAAGATATTCTTTTACTATGATGAGGAAGGACGTCTTACGGAGGTGGTAAATCCCGAAGGAAACAGTCGGAAGTGGCTTTATCGTGCAGATGATACACTGGAAAAGCTGGTGGATGAAGTCGGTGCAGAAACCATCTACCAGTACAACCTACACAAGCTGGTGGAAAAGGTGATAAATGCAAAAGGGGAAGTGATTGAACTTGAGTATGACAAGCAATTAAACTTAAGTAAGATGACCTTACCCAACGGCGGTACTATCATTTGGGAATACGACCAGAGAGGCAACTGTCTGACGGAAACCAATCCTTTAGGAGCGGTGAATGCGTATAGCTATGACAAGCTGAACCGCTTAGTGAAGGCGTCTCTTGCGGATGGAAACGAAATCATTCTTACGTATAATGCCTATGAGGATGTGGTACGGGCAAAGGACAAGCAGACAGAGGTGGAGTTTACCTATACCATCTTAGGAAGTGTGGCATCCAAATCACAGGGTAACCGCAAGGTGACATATGCTTACAATAGTGAGGAGCAGCTGGTATCCATCACCAATGAAAAAGGCGAGGTCTATCGGTTTGAACGGGATGTGAAGGGAAATATCATCAAAGAAGTAGGTTATGATAATTTAACTCGTGTCTATGAAAGAGATTACTCCGGTTTGGTGACCAAGATTAAACGTCCGGGTGGTAGATTTTCGCAATACCGTTATGACAAGCTGGGGCGTGTTATTCGAGCAGATTATCATGACAAGAGCTACGAAAGCTTTGTCTACAATCGGAATGGTGCTTTGGTGGAGATGGAGAACCAGTATACGAAGCTGCGATTTGAGCGTGATAAAGCTGACAGGATTGTCAGGGAGTGGCTGGATAACCGTTGGATTGCCAGTACCTATGACGAGTTAGGTAACCGTACACAAGTCACCAGTAGCTTCGGTGCAAATATCCTGACCAAGTACAATGAGCAGGGACAGGCAAGCCATTTGGTAGCATATCTGGATAAAGCTAAGCCATGGGTTGCCAAGATGGAATACGATGTTGCCGGTCAGGAAGTACAAAGGTTGTTACCCGGAGGAATTAGCAGCAGTTGGGAATATGACCCTATGGGCAGACCTATTTGTCATGAGTTGAGGCATGGCATAGGTTACTCTGAAACACTCCGAAAACGCAAGTATGAATGGGACATGAACTACCGCTTGAAGAAGGTGACGAATGAACTGACCAAAGGAGTAACCACTTTTTCCTATGACCAGTTCAGCAATCTCATTAGTGCAAGAGAAAACGGTCTGGAAGCCATATTTCGAACCACGGACAGCGTAGGAAATCTGTATACTACTCAGGATAACAGTGACCGTATTTATGGTGCGGGAAGCCGATTGGAGAGGTCAGGCATTGATTTGAAGGAGAAACGGAATACCTTCCAAGGCGGTTATGGAAAACTGGTTACTAAGGGTGTAGAATTCTTTTATGACGAGGAGGGCAATCTGGCGAAAAAAATAGAGCCGGATGGTGCCATCTGGAGCTATTTCTACTTCGGTACGGGCATGCTGAGAAAAGTCATCCGACCGGACGGAAGTGGTGTCAGCTTCAAATACGACCCATTGGGCAGACGCATCGAAAAAACTGTTACTAAGTCAGGCAGTGAGAGGGCTGCACTACGGAAAGAGGACACTCAGGTCATAGCAGAAAAAGCATGGCAGGTAGTAGGCGGCGTGCGAATACGAAAGCCTGCTATCGAACGGAAACAGTTACATATAGTGCAAGGAAACAACCAGTCAGTTTATGAGGAAGAAGGTTGTAGTCGTAAGTCTTCACAGAAAGAAAAGATTGAAAAGGTGGTAAGATACCTTTGGGATGGGAATACTCTGTTACATGAATGGGAGGAGGAAAAGAAGAATTGTTTAAACCTCCAACCCAAAGTGGATTACAAGGCAGACTTTGTACTAAAGCAGGAGAAGAAAGAAGCTCAAGAAACGGTACAGAAAGCTGAAAGAGGACAATCCCCTCCGGATAGCCTGATTACATGGGTGTTCCAAGATGACTTTATCCCTAGAGGAAAAATTACCAAGGATGGAAACTACAGCATCATCAGTGACTATCTGGGAACTCCGGTAGAAGCCTATGATGAAAATGGTAAGAAGGTCTGGGAGCGAGAACTGGATATTTATGGTCGGGTGAAGCCTGCACGAAAGGATATCTACGGAAAAACTGAAAAAGAAATCGGTGAGAAGACCTTCATTCCTTTCCGTTTCCAAGGACAGTATGAGGATGAGGAAAGTGGATTGTACTATAACCGATACCGGTATTATGACCCGGAATTGGGCCAGTATACACAGCAGGATCCAATAGGACTTTCTGGTGGAAATCCCACGTTGTATGGGTATGTATTCGATACATTGGGTGAAATTGATCCATATGGATTAACATGGAAAGATCTTTTGGATAGTGGTTTAGGGCATCATGTATTTCCAAGGTCCATTGCCAAGAAGTTAGGTATAAACGAGTTGGCTAAGTTAACAGCTCTTTCGTGGTATCCAAGTAATACCGTAGGATCAGGCGAACTTCATCAGAAGCTACATGCACTTTTTAAAGAAAATGGAATTCCATTTCATGGTAGTAAATTTACAGGAAATTTGGATGAATTCTGGGAGAAAGCATTCAAGGCATATGATGGTATAGATGACAAAGGTTACTTGAAAATTCCTGGAACTAAAAAAATATTGTTTGAAGACTTAACACCTAAAGAGGCTTTAGAAAAAATTAAAGAATTATATGAAAAAGGAGAACTCCCTACAAAATGTAAAGGGTAAGAAAAGGAGAAAATAATTATGGATAAGATTTTAACAACAGGTAGTAACGGGATTTGTTTATTTTCATTAGAGGTACTACAAGAATTTTTAAAAAAAGAAAAAATCAGAACAAAGAAACTTTTAGCGTTTTTTCAAAAAGATAAAAAAGAGTATCTGATGACACAAGAGAAGGGCATTTGGATTCCTTTTGCACAAATTAATTCGATAAAGTACCTTATTAAATTAGAAGGTTATGATACACCTTTTGATGAGGAGTGGGAAGAAAAGTTTGAGTATAGAGGATTTAATATTGAAATTAAGGATGGTCTTTGGATTTCAGATATTGGTTCGTTATATTCTTTTAATGCAAAGGATTTTTGTGGAAGTGAAATCTCTTATCAGACATTAGATGGAAATACAATATATTCAGACTTTAAATATGATGTTCCAGCAGGAAAATATTTGTTATCAATTAAGGGGTATACACGCAAGGAAAAATTGGAAAAACCCAATCCGAACTATGGATTCCTATTTTCTCTTGTTGCTGTAGATGAGTTTTCAGGATTCAAAAATCCAAGAGAAGAGGGTTATGATTTTAATGTAGCTGGGATGTAGTTTTGTTAAATTGGTGAATAAAAAATGTATGAAGTAATAGAGGTGACATAAGAAACACTTGATGTAAAAGAATGGTAATTAGAATATTGTATTCTTTTTATCATTCTTTTATAATTATTGATAGGTAAGTGTTTTTCTATATTAAGAAAGATGAATGGCGCTATTATTTAGAACAAAAGTTAATAACACAATATATAAAGCTCTTATATATTTCATAGCAGAAATGCTGCCATAGGATTTATGTACCATTACAGACGCTGTTGGTGCGGATGCATCATTGACATATCGTAATCATCTCATGATAAAGAAGGTAGACCGAAACAAGAATGCGTTTTATTGGGAGTATGATTGTTATGAGGATGGTGCAAAAGCAACTCGGACATGGGGAGACGGAGGTGTCCTCAGTCTGTGGATGGAATACCATAGGGCTGCCGGATATAATGCAGTAAGAACAAATACCAATAGTAAGCCTACGGAATACCATTATAATGACAAAATGCTCTGTACGAGAATTGTATATCCGGATTTAACAGAAACAAGAGAGGCGTACAATGATTTATACCAGCTGGAAAGCACAATAGATGAGGAAGGTCGCTTCACGAAATACAAATATGATGAGTATTCACGTATTACAGAGATAACACAGGCAGATTCCAGCAAAATCCAGTTTGTGTATGATGGAGTGGGACGTCTGATAAAGCAACAGAATCCGGAAGGAGATTGTGTAGAGTGGGTGTATAATGAGGATGATACCCTGCGGAAAATAGTCGATGAAAATGGTGCGGAATCAACATTTGCATACAATCAAGATAAACTGGTGGAAAAAGTACGGAATGCAGAGGGTGAAGAAATTTCTCTTACCTATGACAAGCACAAAAACCTAAGTAAAGTTGTATTGCCAAATGGTGGTGCTAGTGAGTGGAATTACGATTACAGAGGCAATTGTATTAGCCATACCGGACCGTTGGGAGCAGTGGAGTGCTATACATACGATAAACTAAACCGTCTCGTTAAGGCAAATTTATCAGATGGAAACGTGGTCACCTTTGCGTATAATGCGTATGAAGATGTAGTTCTGGCAAAAGATAAGTATTCCCAGATAGCGTTTACTTATGATATTCTTGGTAATATAACATCTCGAACCGAAGGTGAGCGAAAGCTTCAGTATCGGTACAACAGTCAAGGGCAGCTGTTATCCATCATCAATGAAAAGGGTGAAGTTTACCAGTTCGAACGTGATGTCAAGGGAAATGTAATAAAGGAAACCGGTTATGATAAGCAGGTTTGTATTTATGAACTGGATTACTCCGGGCTGGTGAAAAAGGTGAAGCGTCCCGGAGGAAGATATACCAAATATTCTTATGACAAGCTGTGTCGTGTAATCCGTGCAGATTATCAGGACAAGAGCTATGAGGAATATGTGTATAACAAAAATGGTCTGCTTACCGAGGCGAAAAACCAGTATACTACCATCAAGCTGGAGCGTGACAAGGCTGGCAGGATATTGAAAGAGTGGCAGGATGAGCATTGGGTATCCAGTGCGTATGACACAGCTGGCAACCGTTTGCAGGTATACAGTAGCCTTGGTGCCAATATCCTGTCCAAGCGTGATAAGATGGGACAGGTTACCCATATGGTGGCGTACCTTGATAAGGAAAAACCATGGGTAGCGAAGATGGAATACAATGTCATGGGGCAGGAGATACTACGTCAGGTGTCCGGTGGAGTGGTTAGCAGCTTTTCCTATGATGAAGTAGGGCGTCCCGTAAGTCACAAAATAAGCGGAGAAAGGGAAAGACTTCACCGTCATCGTCGCTATGAATGGGATGTAAATTATCGCCTGAAAAAGATGACCAATGAGCTGACGAAAGGAAGCATTATTTATTCCTATGATCGCTTCAGCAACTTGGTCAGTGCCAAGGGAACGGATATGATGTCTGTGTTTAGAACTTTTGACGAGGTGGGAAATGTCTATGGTACGGAGGACAGAAGTGACCGTATCTATGGAGCAGGAAGTCGTCTGGAAACTTCGGGAATTGACTTGAAGGAGAAGCGGAATACCTTCCAAGGAGGCTATGGAAAGCTTGTCACCAAGGGTGTGGAATACTGCTATGATGAGGAAGGAAACCTTGCAAGGAAGGTGGAAGCAGACGGAAGTGTCTGGGAATATTCTTATTATGGAAGTGGAATGCTACGCAAGGTGGTACGTCCGGATAAAAGTGCTGTTATCTTCAAATATGATGCTTTTGGTAGACGAATTGAGAAGTGCATAATGGGGGCTGGAAGTGAAAAAGATAGTACATTAGCTTTCAAGGAACCGGTTATGATAGGAACTACCATGACGACCAGAAAGTCTCTTATGGAAGAGAGTACATGGGAAACTATCGGTGGTGTCAAAATTCGCAGACCTAATGCAGAACCAAAGAATTCTCATATGGTGCAGGGGGATAATCCGTCTATATATGCAGGAGAAAGTGCTATAGGAAACAATTCTGGTCAGGAAACTTGGATGGTAGAAAAGGTAGTTCACTTCCTGTGGGATGGCAATACCATTCTTCATGAGTGGGAAGATGATGCAACCAGTAGTAAAAAGCCTCAGCAAAAGATAGACTATCAGGCAGACTATGTGGTGAAGCTATCTGAGAAAAAGAAGCAGGAAGCGAAAGAAAAGACTGCCAAGGGAGAAGCTACATCGGAAAGTCTGGTTACATGGATTTTTCAGGATGATTTCATCCCTAGAGCCAAGATAACCCAAGATGGCTGCTACAGCATCATGACGGATTATCTGGGAACGCCGGTAGGTGCATATGATGAAACAGGTAATCTGGTCTGGGAGCGTGAACTTGACATTAACGGTAAGGTAATGCCTGTGGGTAAGGACAGTTATGGCAGAACCTTGCAGGATGTAGGCGAGAAGGTTTTCATACCGTTCCGTTTCCAGGGACAGTATGAGGATGAAGAAATCGGTTTGTATTATAACCGCTTCCGTTACTACGACCCTCAGACAGGACAGTATACCCAGCAGGATCCGATAGGATTGGCTGGTGGAAATCCTACGTTGTATGGGTATGTGTTCGATCCGCTTGGTGAGGTTGATTGGTTTGGATTGGCTACACGACCAAATAATGGTTTATATCATGTTTTTGATGTTTTTCCATTAGATGAAAATTTGTGGTTGTCAAGTGATGGTGTACAGTTTAATAGAGCAAATAAAGCATTTATTCAAAGAATGAATACTGATCAAGTGTTTAGAAGGGATATGTTAGGAAGATATCCTGCTTTGTTAGATTGGCTAGATAATCCTAAATTGAGCAGAAGTCCTGCTGGATTAACGTGGCATCATGATCCAAATGTTCCAGGGCAACTGCAACTTGTAGATAGATTGGATCACAGAAATAACCATGGATTGTATCATCCTGATGGACAAGGAGGACGAGAAAAATGGGGCGGAGGAAAAGTTTGTAGGTAACAATAATTATTAGTGAAAGGAAAGCAATAAGATGGTAGAATTAAAAAAGGAAAAAGCTTACAATTTAAGAGAGATAATAACAGAGGTATCAATAGCGATTCAAAGAAATGGAGTTGACAATTTACTTTCAGAGGAAGAAATGGATTTTTGTATTTTTACAAAAGAATATGTGGATGTTTTATCAGAGGGATTAGTTTGTTATATAGATGATTATCCAGATATTAATGAACTTGATGAAGAAGAATACTCGGATTTTGTGAAAACTAATAATCTATACAATGTATACTCTGGTGAACAGTTTGAAGATGTAATAGGAAATGTGTTAAGCCAAAAAGGAGCGGAAAGTACAATAAATGACTTTGTGTTAGCTTTGAATTATTATAGAGAAAACGATGATTTCCTAGATTTGTGAACTTTGAAATGAGTATCACACAAATAAGAAAAGTCTCAAGTATGAATATTTAACAGGTCACCAAAGCGTTTGCAATGTCAAACGCTTTGGTGACCTGAACGTATGGAAAAAAGGATAGAGAGATAAATTATTTACTACACTTACTCTCATCCAGCCAAGCCTGAAATTCCTCAAGCTAACCAAGGGCGGCTGCTACAGCATCATGACGGATTATTTGGGGACACCGGTAGGTGCGTATGATGAGGGCGGCAAGCTTGTCTGGGAGCGGGAGCTTGACATTAATGGAAAAGTAATGCCTACAGGTAAGGACAACTATGGCAGAACTTTGCAGGACGTAGGCGAGAAGACTTTCATACCGTTCCGTTTCCAGGGACAGTACGAGGACGAAGAAATCGGTCTATACTATAACCGCTTCCGTTACTACGACCCTGAGACGGGGCAGTATACCCAGCAGGATCCGATTGGATTGGTGGGTGGAAATCCTACGTTGTATGGGTATGTGTGGGATACGAACGTCCAAGTTGATGAAACGGGATTGTCTTGGTCAGATTTTTTAAGGGCACTTGGAATAGTTCAGCCTAATGGATTGACGAATCCGCATGGACATCATATTGTATTTAAGGGACAATTTAAAGGAAAAAGAGGTATATATGTTAGTGAAAGCCAAGCGATACTTAAATATTTTAATATAGATATTAATGATCCTGCGAATTTGATGTGGGCTTCAAATACAAAAGGTGTTCATACAACTAAGAATGCGAAACTTGTATTAGACAGACTGAAAACAATGCAAACAAAATTAGCTACTCAATTAGAGAATGGTGCGATGTCCTTTGAACAAGCACAATCAGCAATGAAAAAAGAATTACAAGTCATTGGTGATGATGTTTTTTCATGTTATTAATTTTATAATAAGATTAAGGAGATTAAAGTAATGGAAAAGTTTTTTGATAAAATTAGCAAAAAGTTATATAAGGCAATTAAAAAGGATACAAAGAGAGTATTAAAAGAAATGGAAGGCGAGGAACTGTATTCGGTTGCTCTAGTGACAGATAGTGATTGCATTACTCTGTTTATGGCATTAAATACATATGAATATTTAGAAACAGCGGATGAAGAGTATCTGGAAATGGTTGAAGAGGATTTGTCAGAAGAAGATATTAGACAGATAGAAAACGGAGAGGTATGTTTGACGAAGTGGCTTCCGGATGAGTGGGGATATTCAGACGGTGAGAATAGTGAATTAACTAAAATTAGCCAAGTATTATGTAAAAAGGCAGAATCTAATTCCGACGAATATGCAAAATATAAGTCTTTATTTTTTGATACAGTTATTTCTGCATTTAAGAAAGTAATTGAAGAAAAAGCTTTTGGTGAGAATTCTGAAGAAGTAACCTATTTTATCTCTACATCAGATGGTGATTTCATTTATGAGATAGAAAATCATTCTGCAAAAATACTAAATTCTGAAAAAGTATATGAGCAGTTCATCAATCGTAAAGAACTTGGAGAATAGATATTACATTATATATTAGGAAAAAAATTTCATTTAATACAGATCTTGCGGCATTAAGGAGAATGTTGTTAATGTACAGAAGTCTGTAGGTGAAAATAATGTAAATAGAACAGACTATTTGAATGCAGCAGATGCAGAGCTAAACAAATCAAAAACTAACGGTTATTCATGTAAATAGGTGATTGCGAAACAGATTTATAATCTCGGTTTTAAACAGAAAAGAAAGAGTGTTGACAAGATTACAAAGAAAAACTGGCTGTGTGGATAGTTCAGACGCACTTTAATAAGCCTCATACTTTATGAAGTTAATGCA